>CAZZEX010000219.1:0-2597 GCA_964653285.1 uncultured Anaerolineales bacterium | reverse complement strand
ACGTCCGGTTTTGGAGCGGGGGCGGGTCGGGCGACCGGCCCGCCCACCGTAACTTGGGCGGCCGCCCACCAAGACAAGCCTGGGGCAGCGTGCCCCTGGTTACAGCAAGGTAGTAGAATGACTCTGTTGGTCAGTTGCTCAGATCGCTAGAAGGGTATCCCTTCTTCCGGCCTTATCTTGTCTACATAGCGCTTGGGATGGTATAGATCAGCATACTGCTCGACGTCCGGTAAGCGTGGCACTACGCTCAAAGTCGCTTTTCCGTGTATCGTTGCGCCGCTACTCGTCTTCGCCTCAACCACTAGAGTTGAGGGCACCGCTTCGAGTCTTCGGTCCTTGCCGAAATCGCTCACGACAATGGCTATTCTACCAATACTGGCGTATGGGCGCAACTTGATGGCACCCATGTCCTCCACAGAGATCAGATCAACTGTCTCAAGGTCATAGAAACGTTTGCTCTCCTTGCCTGGTGGAATCTGGAGGAGATTCACGTTATATGATGTTAAGATGATCTCGGCACCAGTGGTGTTGCGGATTACAAAGTGAGCCGCCGTTAGAAGCTGCTTGACTGTTCCTTCCAACTGATTCTCGTATATGATAACCTTGTCGTCTGAAGACATATTGTCATAGATCTGCCACTTCGCTACCCTAACATCCGCACGCGGCACATCGATCTCAAGTAGTTGATCCTCCCGTGCCCAGACAGTTCTTTCTCTCTTGTGGCGGCGACACTCAATTATGAGGAGGATGATGCCACCACCCAAGATGATACTCACGATGTTTATCAACAGATCTAGCAACTTCTCTTGCATAAGCGGATCCATTGTTTCCTCCTCTCACAAGCTACCCGAAGCGTATGATTGCAAGGCCGCCCAACGGCGAAGCTCACCTGCTTGGCGGGTCTAGCGTGTGACCGTCGCCGTCTATCACCGTCTCAGGCTTGGAGCAGTTGAAATCGCCGCCGATAGCCCGGTCAGGTGCAGCGGAGGTTAGCACGCGCCCGATCTTGAAAGGGCTGTTATAGCTGCAACTCTGAAGGCTCGATAGCCTCAACTGCTTGGAAGCCTTTTGTCTTCCTGAAAGTCATGCGATGCACAAAGTTACCCATTGAGTCCGAAGGATCAATCATCTCAAGATTCAGATTCTTCAGAGTCTCCTGGGGAATCGCGACAGATAAGACGGGCTTCACCTCCATATACCCAGTCTGGGCATTCAGGAGTTCGCTGACAGTGTTGACTATGACCATTTTGACGGGAAGGAGTGCAAAAAGCTCTCTGGCGATGCGCAATACACACCCACAGACGTAGTCCTGATACAGTGCGTAGAACTTGCTTTTTGGCATCTGCTTCACTGAAAGCTTGCCGCTTTTCAGCAGGCTCTTGACTTCCGAAGGAATGACATCCTCGCCTTGCACATGCAGAACTGCTTCAACGAGGGATCTATCGTGTACCTGGAACTTAACAGAGGAACCCAGTTCTGCAATGTCACTGAAGGGATTTGTCTGTCTGATCGCATCAAGGTAAGCTTCTTGATTGCCCGAAAGCACTTGGCTGGCAAGTTCGCAGGCGGCTTCCCAGTCCATGTGTTCTTGCTCATACGCTTTGAGAGATTCTTGATACTCCCTCTCGTCGGTTTGCCTGGCTTCTTCTACAGCCTTGGCGAGTTCATTGCGCTTCGAGTCACCACGCTTTAGCATTTTGTCAAGAAGACTTGGCTTGAACCCATCCAATGCAGCCTGCGCTAACTCTTCGTGTGAATGTGTCCTTTCAGGCTCTGCTGGTGGAGCAGCGGACTTGATCGCTTCCCAGTTCCAAGGATTGCTACATTCCTTGTGGACAGACAACAACAGATCGATGTAGTTTTCATAGACATCAACCTCGTAGGCTGCGCGTTCTAGCTCTTGCATTCTCTCAAGCTGTTTGCGTTGCCTTTCGAGTTCGCGGCGACGGCGTTGAGCATCTCGCTCTGCTCGGCGGCCTGCCGCCTCTATCGAGCGCAGAGTCCCTTTCCATCCCATTTGACTCCCTCCTTACGTGACCAGAAAATCGCTCTCCTATTCAGCGAAGCGCGTGCTAACGGAAAAGCTCACCCGCGCGGCGACTGCGGCGTGACCAAACTCCAATTCCCAACCCACCTCAAGGCGCGGTCAACCGCTGCTAGTCGCGCGCTAGCCGCGTCGGCTGCGTTATGGTAGGCAGGGGGCTCTCGGCCCCCACCCCCACTTCAGAACCCCGCGTGATGGTTTCCCTATCACGGGGCTCCTCAGTACACGAGCCTCTGTCATAGGCACTCCATTGAGGGCGATTACTCGTCCCCGGAGCTTGGCACATGCACAGTTTGAGTTGGACATTTCGTCCGGTCTTCACTACGCTTGCGCGTGTGCCCAAGACCCGGACTCATCCCTGCACCCGTGCCTTCTCGTGCACCGGCCCTACGTCTGCATATCCTGGGCATTACCCCAGGCATTGGCTTCTTAGGGCATCCTACTCCGCCAAGGCTTGCGGCCTGGTCGTCTGCTCCAGCTTCACCTGAGAGAGCACTTGGCGGGTTTCCCCTATTAGTTATACTTGTAAGGAGTCAGCCGATGGAGTAGACTA
>CAZZEX010000218.1:0-2727 GCA_964653285.1 uncultured Anaerolineales bacterium | reverse complement strand
CCCAGGTCTTGCGCCTGCCCCAGGTCTCGTGCCTGCCCAGGGGGGCGACCACAAGGGTTCGCCCCTACATCACCGGTCTGAGGTAGGGGCAGGTCTCGTGCCTGCCCCAGGTCTCGTGCCTGCCCAGAGGGGCGACCACAAGGGTTCGCCCCTACATCACCGGTCGCGAGGGCGGCCCAGGCCGCCAGAAACTCGGCGTCGTGCAACAGGAACTCACTCTTACGGTTGGCGCGTTTGGTGCGAGCCTGGCTGGTGTAGGTGCCACGGTGGTATTCCAGGTAGAGTTCGCCATCCCAGACCGGCAACCGGTCGCCAGCCTGCGCTTCGAGGTTGTGGAAGAATTCGTCAGCGCTCCCCTGTCGTACACGTGGCGCGCCGGGGTGATTGGCCAGCCGCCGGCCGTTCTCCAGCATTTCACGGGTTGGCCCGCCGCCACCATCTCCCCAGCCAAAAGCGGTGAGCAACTCGGCGTGCGTTTCTTTCTGCTGATAGTTGCGCCACGTGCCGATGACCAGCCGGGGAGACAGGTCGCCGTTGTAAGTATGATACCGTCCCTCCCCCACGTCTGGCGTGGTGATGAAGTGGGTCAGGACTCGCGTGCTGTCCAGTCCTTGCCACCAGAAACTATCGTAGGGCAGGCGGTTGTACTGGTTCCAACTCAATTTTGTGGTCATGAAATACTTCAGACCGGCCTGCTCAACCAGTTGGGGGAGTGTCCAGGGGAAACCGAATGTATCTGGCAGCCAGAGGATGGGCGTCTCCGCGCCACCGAAATGTTGGCGGAAGAAGCGCCGTCCCAGCAAAAACTGCCGCACCAGCGATTCGGCCCCGGTCACGTTGCAATCGGCCTGCACCCACATACCGCCGGTCACTTCCCAGCGGCCCTCTGCTACCCGTGCCTGGACTTGCTCAAAGATGTCCGGGTGGTCTTCGGCGACGTAGCGGTACAGTTGGGGCTGGCTTTGGGTGAAGTGGAGTTTGGGGAACTGTCCCATCAGCCGCAGGACGCTGCTGAAGGTGCGCGCGGCCTTGCGCCGGGTCTGGCTGGTGGGCCACAGCCAGGCTACGTCCAGGTGTGCATGCCCCACAGCGATGATGTCCACCGCCAGGGGTGGCCCTGCCGCCGCCAGGCTCTCGTCGAAGGTCTGCTGTGCCAGCGCGACGCTATCGTAGAAGCCGTCCCCGAAAGGCTTGTCCTGAGCGCAGCCTGCCCTGAGCATAGTCGAAGGGTCGAAGGGCTCACGCAGGTCTAATTGGCGAAATGCTTCGTCCAGTCCGTTCAGCAGACGCGCTCGGGTAGGATCGTGCTCGTCCAGTTCCCTGAGCACACCCAGAGCAACACGGACCGCGGCCACAAAATCGCGGGTAGGTTGGTGGATTTGTACGATTTCCGGCTGGCCCATCAAGACCAGTTCGTTCCCCATGCCAGGCCAGCCGTACAGGGCCAGGACGTGCGCAGTGCCGTCGCACCAGCGGGGTGGCAGCAGAATCTCCTGGTGATAAGCATTGACGTCCTGATAAACCTGGCCATCAATGTAGGCCAGCGCTTCCGGGTGGACGAACTGATGGGCATTCCCGATGGGCAGGAAGAGTACTATGGGCGACTGCCAATCGGCAGGCACGGTGAAGGTGGTGCGCAGGGTGAAATCCTGGCCAGGTACCGCCGTAAACAGGCGGTGCTGGGTTGTCGGCACGGTGCCCCAGCAGGTGCCAGGTTCTATGAGCGGCCAGGCACCATCGTGCACGTCGGGGGCAACGAGGGGTTCATCACCAGCGTGAAAGCGAAAAGGGGATAAGGGCTGGCGTTGCCGGTAGACCAGCGTCTCGACCAGTTCCAGGCGGCGGGCGATTTTGGGTTCAGTCAGGCGAATGCGATGCAAGAGAACCCCCTTATCTGCCTTGAATTGCGCCTCTATTCTCCCAGGAGGTAGGTGATGGGCGCGTGGTTGTAGCCATCGACCTTACTTAGGGGCGCATATAGTTGTTGGCGGAGCACGGGCATAAGCATGGGGCTGAACTCCCGTGCTGAGAGAGCAAAGCCCCCTCGGGGCTGGATTCGAGCCCGTAGGGCTTCGCTCTTTCAGCCCGGACGTTCACGTCCGGGGCTCTTGCTTACGGCTACCAAATCGGGTCCGGGAATGTGGGCGTAGGCTGGCGCATGACCACCAGCGCCGATGTTGCCACAGTCAATGAGTCCGGCGCGAATTTCAGGCTGTTAGGACACAGTTTAATCGTAGTGCAGCGCGCGGCCGCTGGCCTTGTCTATCCAACGGATCTTATCAGCAGTCAGGCGCAACCAGAGAGCTTGACCTGGCTGGGCTTGGAAATCGGCGTCGGTGTTCACCTTGATGCGTTCAGGCCCCAACTGCATGGTTATCAGGTTGTGGGAACCCAGGGGTTCGACGACGAGCACCGTGGCCTGTAGTGCGTCCTCGGCTGGCGCGGGCAACGTTTCGATGTTCTCGGCCCGGATGCCTACCAGCACCGACCGGTCCTTCAACTGGCTGAGCATTGCCCCGGCTTCGGCAGGTGGGTAGATGTCACCGCCGCCCGTCCGTACCATCACCCGACCGTCCTCCGTCCGCACCTCCCCATCCAGGAAGTTCATGGGGGGATTGCCGATGAACCCACCGATGAAGAGATTAGCCGGTTTGTCGTACACGTTGAGGGGGGTGTCGTACTGGAGGATCTGGCCACCCTCCATCACCGCGATGCGGTCGCCCAGGC
>CAZZEX010000217.1:0-2740 GCA_964653285.1 uncultured Anaerolineales bacterium | reverse complement strand
GTCGAGCGCTACTTCCGCGACGCCAAGGTCACCGAGATCTACGAGGGCACCAGCGAGATCCAGCGCATGGTGATCGCCCGGCTGGAGACGGGGTTGCGGTAGCGAACTGGGTATGTCCGTCATTCTGAGCCAGAGCGCATAAGCCTTGTGTTAGCCCAATCGAGATTGACAGCATAGGGCTTTACACGATCGAGCGCCCGTGGAATCATGCTGACATGTCACAGGGAGATAACAAATGAAAGCCCTTTGTTTCTACGAACACGGTGAGTTAGACGTTTTGCGCTACGACGACGTACCCGATCCTGAACCTGGCCCCGGCCAGGTGCTGGTGCGGGTGCGGGCCTGCGCCCTCAACCACCTCGACGTCTTCGTGCGGCAGGGCTGGCCGGGCCTGAGACTGGAGATGCCCCACTGGACCGGAGCGGACGCGGCCGGAGAGGTGGTCGCCCTGGGCGAGGGGGGCACCGGCTGGGAGGTCGGCCAGCGGGTGGTGGTGGATCCCGGCATCAGCCCCCCTGGGGAGGAGGACGAGTTCACCCGCCGGGGGGAACACTCCCTCAGCCCCGGCTATGTCATCCTGGGGGAGCAGATACGCGGAGGGCAGGCCGAATACGTGGCCGTGCCCGCCGCCAACCTGATGCCCATCCCCGAAGGGTGGGACTTCCCCCAGGCGGCCGCGCCCCTGCTGGCGAGTCTCACCGCCTGGCGCATGCTCATCCACCGCGCCAGACTGCGGGCCGGCGAATCCGTCCTCATCGTCGGCGCCGGCGGCGGGGTCAACTCAATGGCCATCCAGATCGCCAAACTGGCCGGCGCCACCGTCTACGCCCTCACCAGCACCGAGGAGAAGATGGAGCAGGCCCGCGAACTGGGGGCCGACGTGGTGCTCAACTACCGGGAGGACCCCAGGTGGAGCAAGGCGCTCTATAAAATGACCAGCCGGCGGGGGGTGGACGTGGTGGTGGACAACGTCGGGAAAGCGACGCTGGCTCAGAGCATGCGGGCCGTGGCCCGGGGGGGGCGCATCGTCATCGTCGGCAACACCTCCGGCCCCCAGGCCGAGATTGACGTCCGCTTCATCTTCGGCAAACAGATCAGCATCATCGGCTCCACCATGGGCACGCACCAGGACTTCCGCGACGTGATGGGCCTGGTGTGGGCGGGCAAACTGAGGCCGGTGGTGGACCGGGTGATGCCTCTGTCGGAGGGGAAAGCGGCTTTCGAGATCCTGGAGCGGGGGAAACAGTTCGGGAAGATCGTGCTTGTGCCGTGAGCAGGTCACCTTTGTCGGGTTCCACGGATGCTCAATTAGCAGCGTTGGTCGTCGAGGAGGTAATGCAAGTGAGTCACGAAGAAGTGAAATGCGTCAACTATAAGGGTGAACTCTGGACTCTCCAGAAGCCGCATCCTGCGCTCGCCGACTTCCTGACCGCAAAGGATCTTTTGATCGTCCTGCGCCACGGTGAGCCACCCTTCAAAGTGGTCCTGGGTGTGCCACATCAAGCGGAAGTGGGAGAAAAGCATATCTGCGAGAAGCACTTGGATAAGAACGGAAACCCAGACAAGCGTGAATCTGATGAGAACGCAGCGTCGTATGCGTTGGTTGCTTTCACCACACTGAGGGACCAAAACGTCCCCTGCAAGTTGGTTATTATGGCGCACGCTACGACTCACGATCCCAATAAGGAACCGACCAGCCACTACTGTCAAGAAATCTTTGCAGATGAGACGGCACTACTCTTCGAATGTCACGGCGCAGCGCCACGGCGTCTTCTGGCGCTAGAGCTCAGTGCCGGAAAGAACCGCTTGTCAGATACGGTGCGCTTCGGTCGAGCGCTGGCGGCGGCGTTGGGGAGTCGCTACGCGGTAGGCGTGCAGGAGGAAGCCTGTACGAAGAGCGCATTGATCTTTGGAACAGACGGTACCGAGAGAGAAGGGGAACTTGAACTATCGGCTAGGCAAACCACCTCGCTGATTACGGCTGAGGAGAAGAAAATCGCAGCGCTGCACTTGGAGGCCAAGCCTGCTTTCCGCAAGCCGGCCGATGGAACCAACACAGTGACGCCGGACGGTCTTGTCCTTGGACGGGCGATTGCTCAAGCGATTATCCAGTATCTTTCCGAGTCTCCCGATGGTTCGGAATCATCGGAAGACTCTGCAGCGGCGAAGACGAAGGTGGATTAGGCAGCAGCCTTACGGGACACCGTCCATGCTCCATTAGGCGATAGTCAGCCAAGGAGGTTCGGTGTGGCAGACTGGCTTTCAAAGTTCATAGAAGATCTATTTCCCTCCAAAGAGACCTTGAGGGCAAAGTCGGTGACGCTGTCTGAGGCAGCGGCATTACTGTATCTCGACACTGCCGAGGTGCAAAGATTGGCTGCCAGAGGTAAACTCAAGTTGATCAATCTAGACGGCGAAACAAGGGTGATGAAACCTTCATTGAAGGCTTACTACCACGCCAATCAAGAGGCAATCAGTCAGAAAAAGGCTAAGGCTGAGCGAGAGAGGAAACGAGTTGAGCGAGAGAGGAAACGAGTTAAGCGAGAGCGAAAACGAGAGATGGAACAAGCTGAGCAAGAGCGAGCGCGGGAAAAGGAGCAGATTAAGAGGTTGGTAACGACCAGAATCTTCGTACACCCAGAGATCGGAAAGGACGAACCTGGTACATACACCCGACAAGAGAGACTAGTACCTCGTCAATCCGATTTTGATATATCCGGGTAGAGACGCTCGAGCTTGA
>CAZZEX010000216.1:0-2803 GCA_964653285.1 uncultured Anaerolineales bacterium | reverse complement strand
TCGTTTCGACGCCGGACGTCGGCCTCGTCAACCACTTGCGCATCGGCGAGGCGATACTGCTGGGTTGCGACACATTAACCCGAATGCGGATTCCCGGCCTGTATACGGACGCGTTCGCGCTGGTCGCCGAGGTGATCGAGTTCAAGACAAAACCCTCGCGGCCCCACGGCGAAATTGCTCAGGATGCTTTCGGCCACGTTCCCACATTCGAGGACAAAGGAGACGTGAAGAGGGCAATCCTGGCCCTCGGAAGGCAGGACGTTGACATATCGGCAATCAAGCCCAGGATAAAAGCAGACGTCCTGGGAGCAAGCAGCGATCACCTGATTCTGGACGTCAAGAGTCCAGACCTGGAGGTCGGCGACGAAGTGCGGTTCGACGTCGGGTATAGCGCGCTGCTCAGAGCGATGATGTCGCCCTACGTGGAAAAGGTGTACCTGCCCCGATTCCTACCTGACAGTACGGAAGTTTCCTCGTGTTTGACTATCTACTCTGCCGTGCAACGCACTCCACCGGCCCGCCTACGTCGTCAAGCAAGGCGAGCGCTCCCTATCGCTTGACGTGCCGGAGCGTTTTGACAGCATCCTGTCTGCCGTGAGAGAGATTGACGATCCGATTGGCACTTCTCAGCTCACAACGGCCGGTTTCAGTAAACTCGCCCGTCGCTGGTGCGCCGGAGATTCGCCCCGGCGCACTCAGCGCCGAGCTCGGTTCCGAGGGTGGGGCTTTCACCCCACCCTCGGGCGGGGGGCGGCAGCCCCCCTGCACCCCCCGGGGCGGGGATTCGCCCTGTCGTGAAATCGGCCGGCGTATTCGAACGCTAAACGCACCCACGTCGGTCGTCCAAGAAGGCAGCTATTGCGTGCCGGATTTGGGACGAAATGTGGTGACTTTTCCGGCATCGTTTCATTCGGCTCGAAACTGACCAGAGATCGGTTTACACTTTTTTGGCAGTGCATACTTCAAATGAGGCGTAAAAGTGCCCTGAAGTGGCCTCCACAGGGCCAAAATAGGCCCAAACTTGATTGGGTCAGAAGGACCGATACGGATCTGGATGATCTCGTTGTGGTTTTGTTCGGCCGAACCCGGTACCTGTTCCTGGTTGCAGTTGCGATATACGCCGGTTCCCTGGTCCTCGCGCTACCGCAAGTCGAATCTGGGCTCCACACCGTGCTGGTGATTCTGTTCTTGATTCAGGCTGGGTTATGAGGCAATGGTGTGATCAATTACCTGGTTTCTCGGCAGGTGAGGGAGCAGAGCAAGCAGGATGATGCGGCAGCCACCACGGCGATCAACTCGTTTGGCCTTATCGGGAAGGTAGCTCTCTGGACGGCGGTTCTGCTCCTGGCATTGGACAACATCCCCGGTGTCGAAGTTGATACACTGATCGCCAGCCTGGGGATCAGCGGCATTGCGGTCGCGCTTGCTGTACAGAACATCCTGGGCGACCTGTTCGCCTCCCTCTCCATCGTCCTGGATAAACCTTTTATCATTGGCGATTTCATCACCGTGGAGGAGTACGCGGGAACGGTGGAGCACATTGGCCTTAAGAGTACGCGCGTTCGCAGTCTCACCGGCGAGCAACTCGTCTTTTCTAATTCCGACTTGCTGAACAGTCGCATCCGCAACTGCGGGCGCATGGAAAAGCGCCGCGTGTCGTTCACGCTCGGTGTGGCCTGTGATACACCCTACGAAAAACTGACCAAACTTCCCAGGATTGTGCAAGAGATTATCAAGGCTCAGCCCCAGGCAAGTTTCGATCGAGCGCACTTCAAGGAATATGGGGATTTCTCTCTTAACTTTGAGATCGTCTACTATCTGTTGACATCTGACTACAATGTGTTTATGGACACCCAGCAGGCGATCAATCTGGAGATTTTCAGGCGATTTTCGGAAGAGGAGATTGAGCTTCCGTACCCTACGCAGACCATCTTCGTGGCGAAGTAGCGTCGTTGAAGGTTGGCCTTTGAGAGAGAATCACAGGAGGCGTGCAATGTCAAAGCAGTGGAAAGAAGTGACGAAACCCGATTTGTCCGTTAGCATTGTCTCGTGGAATGTCCGACAGTTGCTCAAGGACTGTCTAACGTCGCTATATGACTCGATCAACGGCCTTACGTATGAAGTCTTTGTAGTAGACAATGCCTCAAGCGACGGTAGCGCCGAAATGGTCCAGGCAGAGTTCCAGGACGTCAAGTTGATCGCAAACGTGGAGAATGTGGGATTTGGGAGGGCAAACAACCAGGCGCTGGGAATGTGTCAAGGAGGATATGTCCTGTTTAACTGAGACCTTTTCACCTAATTCCCTACATGAGCCCAATAGTTACTCCTACTCCAAGGGGTGAGAGAGGATTGCTTTTACCTCGTCACGGTGCCTGGAACGGCGGTCGGCGCATGAGCGCATCCCATATAGTCCGCTCACCCTCGAGTGAGAGACTTGGAGGCCCGGAGATTATCCATTCAGAGCGTCACGACGAACCGCCCCGCGGTCCACGATGGCCACGGGGCGGTTCCCCTCCTTTCGGTGAGGCAGGTGAGGTCTATGCCTCGCCGCACAACTTCAACAATCGCTCCCAGCGGCGGTCCACTTCCGCCTGTAATTCGTCAATCATGTGCCGGTTCTCCGGCTTGAAGACGTGGCGGAACCGCCCCTGCCGCTTCAGCCACTCCTCCACTGGCTTCTTCCCCTTGGGCTTGTAGGTCAGATGCCACTCGCCGTCCTCCACCTCGTACAGCGGCCAATAGCAGGTATCCACCGCCAACTGGGTGATCTCGATCGTCTCGTCCGTCCCGTGCCGCCAGCCCC
>CAZZEX010000215.1:0-2910 GCA_964653285.1 uncultured Anaerolineales bacterium | reverse complement strand
CCTAGTGGGCATTTCTAATTGTCATCAATGGGTAATTATAGTTGTCGTTGAACACCTTTCAGTCGAGTGAACGCCCATCGCGGGCTTGGCAATGGCCTTTCAGCCGGGCGAATGCGCATCGCAGGCTCGACAACGGGCTCTCAGCCGAGTGAATGCCCGCACGGATCGAGAGGACGTACGGGGACGTAAGTGCCAAGATTGTAGAGATACCAGACCAACCACAGCCTGGTTTCCCCTGGGGGACACTCGTCAGGAAGACACCACTCCACGCTTCCGCCAGGGGGCGGTGTGGGCGATGGCTGCGGCGTTACGACAAAACGTCGTACCGCCATCCCAGCCGCCACACCCTGTCTGCGTCGTACACCATCGGCTGATACATCACCAGTGTTTTCGTTCCATCTGTTCGTTTCTCCTCCACCAGTTCGCCCGTCGCGCAGTCGTAGGAGCGGGTGACCGAGGGAAAGCCACCGACGGCGACCAACAGGTTGACCACCCGCTTGTCCTCGGCGATGGTGTAGAAGACGACGTGATAGTCGGCCGCGGTCACGGGCGTCCCGTTTTCCTTCACGGCCTCCGAACACACGGTCTCCCACGTTCCAGGCGGGGGCGGGCTGATCTTTTCCTCGCTCACGATGGTGGGCCTTTTTCAACCCTGTGGCCGAGGAGAAGTAACGGGCATCGTCCTCCGCCGTCCAGGTTCGCCCGCGCTCTGCCCTGGCGTCCACGTATTCCGCGAAAGCGTGCTCCACCTGTTCCATCACGCACGGGTCTACGGCGTGCAACGTAGTGCCCTCTGCGCCGGGCTGGCTGTATGGTACCAGCGCGTCCACAACGCCGGGTCAGACGGACACGTCTCGTGCACGATGGGCGTCGCCGCCGGGTGTGGCGTCGGGCTGACCGGCGCGGCCGGAACTGCCGCCGTCTGTGCCGTGGGCGTGACCCGCAACTGCGGACCGGACAGGACGTGCCAAATACCAGAGGTCAATGAGGCGACGAGGATGGACAACAGCAGAGACGAAAAAAGAGGGTCGGCACCTGGGTCTCCGTGCAGATCCGGGCGTAGGCGGTGTGGCCGTAGTAGGTGGTGCTGACCTGTCCTTACCGTCCCGCATTGTTGAGCGTCTATGGTTTTGCTCGTAAAGTTAGCTTGTGTTATAATTGTTTCCACCGGCTAAGTGGTATTGCTGCGCCATTGGTTGACCAGTCAACAGGAAAGAGTTATGCGAATCGTCATACCAGGGGCTTTTACTGCCCGGCACCAGGATGTCCTGACGCGATATCTTGCTGATGACCGCTTGTTGCGTTCAGCGGAGTGGCAGTTGCTCTACCAGGGCATTGATATTCTGGACGCCGCGCGGGTTCAGACCGATGTAGGAACGGGGACTTTTCGCCAGTTGTATCACCGCCACATTGATGCCTGTTCTGCCACCTCTTATCTTGAACGATTGTTGGCACTGGAGGACATCAAGGCGCAGTCGCCAGCGCTAATCGCTGAATTTGCCCGCCGAATAGCTCCCCACTTGCAGCAAGCAGGCTTGTTCCTCCCCGATGTGCCCCTGACCTGGCTATTCTACACGTATTGCGTCTACTGGTGGCAGAACTTTGCCCGGGGCTATGCGTTTGAAGTCCAAATCGTGCGCGACCTACGGGCGAGCGGTGTTGAATTCTACTCCCACGACATTCGAGATCCGGTTGAGCGTCGTTCTGCGGCGGATATGGTCGTATTGAACCTGACGGGTGACGTCAAGACCTCGACTTACTTTTTGCGACTGGCGTCGTCCCGTGGCCTACCTAACGACTTTTACGTGACGCGCCTCTGGACCGGCGGCCAGCGCCGCTTGTTGGTCGTTTTCCAGAAGCCAGCAGCGTGGGAAAAGATTGACGGTGACACAGTGGAGGGGCGGCTGTCTGACCTGCTGCGCCTCTTGCCTCGGCCGGTAAAGTTACGGCAGGACGACGTTGTGTTGATCGTCATTGACTACGCGACCTGGAAGCGCCGGGTGTTGCAGGTACAATGGAAGGAGCAAGACGATGAGTGAAAAGCAATGGACCGAGATGGATTATGCCGAGTTTCAGGAGTTGATGGATGCCTATATCGCTCACTCTTCTCAGCAAGACGACGCCATCCCTGCACCTACTTTTCTCGAATTGCTGTTCGACGCTCTCTTGCAACGGGTGCCAAACGTCATCCGGCTTGAGGGACAAGTAATCAATGGAGAGTTGGTTCTGGCTCCAGCAGAAGAAGATACGCCTGTACAGGTACGAGGGAACCAGATACTGCTGGGCGACTGGCGGGTCATCGTGACGCTGAGAAATGGCGAGTTACAACCGGCCTGAGTCAACTACGCTCAGGACAGGTCCTTCGACAGGCTCAGGACAGGCGGCGTAGAGACGCCGTAGCCATGCAAGACAAGGGGCGCTCTCCCGCCGTCGAACTGGAAAGCGACGTTCGCAAATCCAGGCGCAGGCGGGAGGGCGGCCCGCCGTGGGCGTGGTGACCACCTTTCGCCGCAAGACTAGCCCGTGGCCCCGCATCCATCGCTCACCGGCACCGGTCGTGGTGGGAGAAACAGAGCGGCGGGCAGCGTCCGTTTGTGCGAGTGCCGTTGTTGAGTATAATAGGGACAAGCCACCATCCATGGCGGCACCGATGTGTGCACCGACGGCGTAGAGACGCTGTGGAATGCAAAGCAAGGAGCGCTCTCCCGCCGTCGAAGTGGAAAGCGACGTCACCACGTCAGGCGAAGACAGAAAAGTGGCCCGTCGCGGGTATAACGACGCACGTTCGCCACGAGACAAGCCTGCGGCCCCGCCATTTTCGCCCACCGGCACTGGTCGTGGTGGGAGAGGCGGGGCGGCGCGCCGCTGCCGCCAGGCGGTCCAACACCGTCTTGACCCGCCCGCCGTGTT
>CAZZEX010000214.1:0-2938 GCA_964653285.1 uncultured Anaerolineales bacterium | reverse complement strand
AAGCAGGAATGGTGGCTCAACTTGAACCTCACTCCCATCCAGCACGTGCGCATCCAGAGCGACCTCGATACCCTGACCTTCGCCCAGTCCCAGATCGCATTGCTCGAAGAGACGCTGGCCGTGCTGGCCGCCCAGGATGAGCGCGTGCTACTGCTGATCCAGTTGCCGGGCATTGGTCTGATCACGGCGATGACCCTACTGGCCGCCATTGGCGACATCTCCCGCTTTCCCACTGCCAAGCAATTGGTGGGCTACTCTGGTATAGGTAGCCGCGTCCACGACAGCGGCCAGTCCCGCCGCACCGGGCGCATGACCAAGGCGGGCCGCCGCGACGTCCGTGCTGCCATGATCGAATCTGCCCACACCGCCAGCCGGACCCATCCTCACTGGAAAGCTGAACTGGCACGCCTCGAACCGCGCATCGGGCACAACAAGGCGATCGTGGCCATCGCCCGCAAACTCCTGGTCGCCGTCTGGCACGTGCTGACCGAAGGCTGCGCCGACCGCTTCGCCGAGCCTGACGGTGTTGCCCGCAAACTGTTGAAGCACGCCTACCGCCTGGGCAAGGCTAACCGTCCCGATGGCCAGACCGCTGCCGAGTACGTCCGCCAGCAACCCGACCGCCTGGGCCTCGGCGCTGATCTGACGGCCATCCAGCAAGGAGCCAAGACATTCGTGCTGCCACCGTCACGCTTGACCCCAGCGGGCAACTGAGCGTCGGTTGCACTTGACATACGCGCCGTCTCACGGTAAACTACGGACACCCCAAGCCGAGAGACGGGCGTGAGTGCTTCCCCACTCCGCTCGTCTTTCAACTGTAGGGGATGCCCCCCGGCGCGTGACATTCCTATACCTCAACTGACCCTCGCAAAAAAACGGACTGCGAGCGGTCATCTCAATACGCCTGTGGCCCGATATTCCCCTCGACTGAAGGGGCTGCCCTGAAGCCTGCCCTGAGCTTGTCGAAGGGCTTGTCGAAGGGTCGTTCGAGATCCGACTTGACAAACTACTACATCTGTACCCGACTGCCGCCCTCGCACAAACGAACGCCGCCCGCCGCCCCACTTTCTCCACCTCGACCGGCATCGGTGGGCGAAAAGCACAGCACTGAACCCCGTGTCAAAAAGAGCGAAATCCCTTTCGGGGCTGGATACCAGCCCGTGGGGCTTCGCTCCTTTGCCCACCCAGTGCAGCCTGGGGCAGCCCTTGGCCTCGGCGATTTGAACGGTTTGCTTTTGGGTCATACGTTCCCTCTCAGTTCTCATCCCTTCGGCAACTCAGGACAGGTCTTCACGGAGCGCCTCTTGCAGATAGCGGGCGATGCGGTCCTCGTTGGCCGTCAGGCTGGAAAATTGCTTATCGCAAACGTCACTAAATCTGGCCAGGACCTTCCGGTTGATCTCTTCCTGATTCTCAAAGACGCTAACAGAACCGAATGGAATCTCCCAGCGCTCAAATTGGAGCAAAGTAATCGTGGCGTCACGCGTCTTGTTATCGTTGGGCAAGGCGTAGACAAAGACGGGGCGTGGCCTGCCGTTGATCCGGCAGTCCACCACGTATTTGCCTTCAGGATCACGTCGGGGGTGGTGCCAATCAAATTGCCGCCGCGTTTCTGGCACGTGCTCCTCCACGAAGGCGCGAAAGTCCTCCATAAACGTAGATTTCACCCGTTCACGCGAGAGATAGGTCACGTCGGTGATTTTAAGCAGCGCCTGGATAAAGTCGAAAAGCGTGTCCCCATAACGCTCATCCCGAACTGCCAGCATCAGTTCCCCCTCGCGATCCTCCACCGCGAAGGCGCTCAGGGCGTTGGCGATAATCTGCTGCCGTGTGCCCCGGTGTAGGCTTTTCTCGTCGAGGTCATACGTCAAGTGCATGTACGTGTGCCCCTCATCTGATAGGATCCACTGTCCCGCCTCGCGTTTAAGGGCGATGGCCAGGTGGTCGCCGTCATCGAAGCGGAACGGCGTAAAAACGCGATAACGCCCAACTCCCTCTGGCTCCAGACGTATCTGAGCACAGACCTTTCTACGGAAATCTTGCTCGATCATTTCAATTGCCATGGTTAAATACCTCACTAAAGAACGTTAATGATGGCTGTGGATTCGGCGGGAACTCGAACCCACAGTTGGCTAACATGCATTCAAGTGCATCATGGAAATCGGCGTAACGGTCAGTCGGCTCAGCGTAGGCGTCTTCACGCAACCCGGCATCCTGATACCGCCTGGTCGCCTGGTGAATGTGAAAGTCGTAGAATTTATCCCCTTCCAGTTTGTTCGTATGCTCGTGGCTCTTGCCATTATAACGACGTAAGCGAAAGATAATGTTTGTCTGGGGAACACAGTAGGCAAGGATGACCGAGAAGTCAAGAGGATTCCTCATGCTCTGCCGCAAGATCAGGCGAAAAGGCGACCTATAGACTCCTTCAAAATCAAGTTCCGCTTCTTTGTGACCGCGCTTTGGCTTCAGCCGAAGGCGCAGATGGTAGTTTGGCGGCAATGGCTTGGGTTCGTTTATGAGGCGTTGAATCTCATCGTCGCTCAGTAAAACGGGCATGCTCGAGTCTCCTTCGGGTCAAGACGCGCATTCCAAATCACCACGTTGCGCAGGGGCTGGCGTTCGTAGTACACAGTATAGCACAACAGCGCCGGGAGGCAAGACCCCCGCCGCTGCGGATGGGAGAGTTGGTAGATTGGCACATTAGCGTGATGCGCTCGCCGCCAGCAAGTAGACGCCCACATCCGCCGTCCAGTCCAGCCAGGGCCCCGGGTAGAGGCCGATGGCCAGCACCAGCGCCCCCAGCGCGACGATGGGCACCGCCATCCAGGGCGAAACTCGAATCCGCCCCCCCTCAGTCACCCCCAACAAAAGGGGGGGGTGCCCACACCCCCACCCCCCACCCGGGGGTGGGGGCGGGGCCGGGGGGGGGGGCGGGGTA
>CAZZEX010000213.1:0-2989 GCA_964653285.1 uncultured Anaerolineales bacterium | reverse complement strand
TCATAACTGGAAAATCGGCGTTATTTTGGCGTTAAACTGTCTATAACGGTTTGGGGCAGGACGGCATTTTACGAATAAAAAAGGGGGTTAGTGATTGATACAACAGTTCTAGTTTATACGTAAAAGCACCTGTTGGGACAAGTGTCATACAATTACGAAACCGCTGCTCTACCCCTGAGCTACGCTGGCACTGTAGTCATGGACTTCTCCGTCTTGACGTTCCTTTGACGTTACCTAGGGTCCGCTCAGTTCTAGTTAAATCTTCCCTTTGTAGCGGGTTGGAGCCCTTTGCTTGCTCCTTTGCGCTTATTGGGTTCTTCGGAGTCAGTCTCCCACCCCCAGAAAGTCTTCCCGCTTTCTCCGCCCCTGTCAGTTTTGGGTTTGACATTTTATCCCTCCTAAGTTAGTTTACTCACGGCTGCCACCCCTGACGGCAGCACCTCATCGAGCAACGCCATCATGTCCTCCTGCATACCAGATATTATATGGGAATAGGTATCCATAGTAAAGGCAACTCAGGCATGTTATATCTCCAATACTAGCCGATCTAGAGGTAAGGAAATGGCAGAGGATGTATTCGAACCGCCGACTCCTCCCATTTTATAAGCTTTGGAGAAGATCAATAGATTTGTGGGAAGAGTTTTAAAAAAACTTGCTTTTAGGGGGTTGACAGTTTTAACAGTTTATGCTATATTTAATATGATTAAATAAATAGCACTTGGATGTTAAGTAAAGGAGAATTAAGTGAAGAAAATTACGCTTACTATTGAAGGTGAAATAGAGGAACTAGGCATGATTTTGAGCAAACTCGGTGAACTTAAAGAATCAGGAGAAATTGGTATCAACACTCAAAACAGTTTAGCCAATCAAGAGTGGACGAGGCAAAGAGTCGTATTAGTCTGGAATGATTTGAGTGAAAACGTTAAAGGTATTTTAGGTGTTATTGCAAGGAATGATGATAAGAGTTGGGAGGAACAGTTGCGGATAATAGGTAGAAATGGTCAGGCAGTGGGAGGCTCTCTCTCGTCACTTGGTGCTCAACTGCGAAATCACAGTTTAAGAGGCATATCATATCCACTTTTTGATAATGACGCTTATGGGTACAAACTTTTACCAATCTGGAAAGAAATCGTATTAGAGCAGACTAGCTAATAAATGGTGTGGCAATGGAACGTTCGGTAATTGTGGAATAAATAATGGAGGTATGCATTATGAATAAATACGGCGTTAGAATATACCCCTTGGATAATAAGGTTATCCTCGTAAAGCAGACTGTTAAAAAGGAAGGGTCGCTTACCTATATAGTAGATACTACGTCAGGTGGTGAGCATCGAGAAGCCCATGTCGGGATTGATAATGACCAAGAAATAGCCGAAGCTGTACGGGCAGCACTGAGAGGCGGGTTAAGACGTAGTATTAGGGATATATAAAAAATCTATCGGAGGTGATATTATGGCATGTATATGCCCAGTTTGTGGGAAACAAACGGCTCACGTTGGTACATTATTTTCCCATCTTATTAACATTCGTGACAGGAATCACGAAACATGGCTCGAATCTTACTGTAAGAAGAATAGTGTTAACTTTGGCAAGCTCCTTGTAGATCGGGTAAAGGAGAAAAAAGATGCCATTAAGCCCTTAACAGACCTATTGAAAAGAGATTTCTGTACGGATAATTGATACAGAATGGTGCAAACTTGAATGATTATGTAGCTTTGGCTCAGATATTGGTTCCTATTATTGCTTTAGTAGGCATCGCTGTTTCTATGTGGCTTTCAGTTAAGGCGTTAAGGGAGGTTCAAATTGATAGGAGATTAAGACAAATGCCCCATTTAGCGTTTGATTATGGTGGTCAACGTTTACCAATTGAATTTAGGAAGATTGGAAGAAGAGTCTTAGGTATAAACCCCAGGTACGCGGAGGAATTATTCCATGAGCAACCTGAAGACGCAGAGTCTATCGATCTGAAAACTGAACCTGGTGAGGGTGGTAGAAGGAAGGTGATACGAATGTACGGCACATTAAGAAATTACGGATTAGGTACTGCATTTTCTGCAGAGGTAACCTGGATAGCAAAAAAGGTGAGGATTGGTTCGGAAGAATTTGATATTGACAATAAAAAATTGTTGGAACCACAGTATAGTAAAGAACTCAATTGTATACCTTCGTCTCCAAGCCATATTCTACCGGGTGAGGTAGCTGAATTCTTTCGTTTGCCTACATTCATTCATAAGGATTTTGAAAGGAAAATTTCAGAGGTAGAAGGCATTCTTCTAATAGAATGTGAAGACCTTTACGGCGAAAAACATATAACGAATCAGGGATTCTTTCTATTTACACACTACGGTTCTGAAAGCCCAGCTATTCATATAACATTCAGTGATTTAATTAAGAATCAGTGAATGACGGTAGAGTGGTAATCGGAAGGATAATGCAGCTTGTTCTAAGACCAGAGAGCTGAGTTTAGGCTCCCTTATTAGTCTAACGTCACCCAGGAGTCAGTTCAGCCAGTAGAGAGATCCCCTTGTCTTGCCTATGGACTTTTGGGCTATTTAGGATTATCATAGGAGATGGAATGAGGAAGAAGATAGTCCTCATCAGCCTGATTGCCGGCTTGCTCTTCCTTGGTATATTCTGCTACAAGACCTGGTTTGTCGCTTTCGCAGCCACCAAGTACCTCAGCGGCCGGACAGCCGGTAAACAAGGAATCGTCAGGTCAATAATCATCCCCTGGCGGAACTATCAGCTCCACCTGCACCACTGGTTTCTTGCCCTGATTGTTGGCGGAGTATTTGTGGTAAAGGGCTGTTACATCCTGGCACCGGAGGTCTCTTACGGCTTTCTCTCCGCCATTATCTTCCAGGGAATCTACTGCTACGGAGACTGGTATCGCATCATAAAAAGAAAAAACGTTCTGCCAGCTTTGGCGCAGCAGATGTCATTAGCTGCTGGGAATGACCTGGAACTTTGAACGGTTATGATAGAAGAG
>CAZZEX010000212.1:0-3075 GCA_964653285.1 uncultured Anaerolineales bacterium | reverse complement strand
GGTAAACATCAAGTTGCTCCAGAGTGTTCAGCAATCCCATTGAGCAGAGTAGCTGTAGTTCTGGCAGGTTGGCTCGTAGTGAGTGGGTGGTCTGAGCGGTGATGGTTTAGGGTGCTTTTGCACAACAGAGGAGGGCGGGCTAACTGCTCACTGCACGCGACCGCGCCTTGGGAGCGCGTTATATCGGCGGCGCTTTTGCAGTCAAGGTGGGCTCTGAAGTGAGGTAGTCATTGCAAATCCGGCGCGGCGCGTGAGTTCGCAGCCGTTAGGCCGCCAGCAGAGCGGGAAAACCGCTTTTCTATTACATCATACGAGGAGGAAGAGAGTGATGAAAAACGCAAGACGTGTATGGACTATTGTGATGACCGTGGTGTTGGGGAGCGCGGTGTTCGCCGCCTGTGGGACACCAGCATCCCCGACGTCCGCGCCACCCACATCTGCGCCGGTGGTCTCGCCTACCCTTTCTGCCAGCGAGTATATGGATCAGGGGGCGGAGTACGTCCAACAAGGCGAGTTGGACAAAGCCATTGCCGAGTTTCAGGAAGCCCTGAGGCTTAACCCAGATTTCGCCGAGGCACATGCTGGTCTCGGCGAGATTTACTCACAGCAAGGCCGGATAGACGAGGCGATTGCCGAGTACGAGGAGGCGATCCGGACCGACCCTGATTTTGCTGCGGCACACAATAATCTGGGATCAATGTACGCCGACCGAGGTTGGCTTGATGAGGCGATTGCTGAGTACGAGGAGGCTATCAGGATCGACCCCAACTATGCCAAGGCACACTATAATCTGGGAGCTGTCTATGCCGAGCAAGGTCGGCTCAGTGAGGCTGTCGCCGAGTACGAGGAATCCATCAGGATCAATCCCGATTTTGACGAGGCACACTACAATTTGGGCGTCGCCTACTCCCGGCAAGGTCTGTTGGATGAGGCCGCTATTGAGTGGGAGGAAGCCATCAGGGTCAATTCCGATTATGCTAAGGCACACTACAACCTAGGGATTGTCTATGCCAATCAGGGGCGGGTGGATGAGGCCATCACAGAACTGGAAACCTATCTCCAGCTCCAGCCCGATGCCCCGAATAAAGCGGCGGTAGAGGACGCGATCACGCAACTCAGAGAGCAGTAGGGAAAACTATCACGGGAGTTTGGGAAGGTATCTTCCGAAAGAGATTGTCTCTTGAGGAGCGGCGGCCTAACCAGCGGTTGCACTCGACCGCGCTCCGCGCGCGCAAATCGGCGGCCACACGCGCTTTCAGTGGGTGTTGTGGCGAAAGCTCTTTCACGCATCCGCCGCGCGGGTGAAGCCAACCGTTAGCACGCTCCAGGCATTGAAGGGCGGAACCGAGAAAACAATTCAAACACTCTGATGCCGAGTTTCGCTACCTATCTGTACCCACATACTTGCTACACGTCCAAACCAGCCGATCAAATCCGGTTTGTAGGTCATTCCTATCCTCACTTCAACCAAATTAGAGTAGAACTGGAAAAGGTGCTGGCAGATTATCCCACGCTTGCTGTTAGAGAAGCAGAGTACAGCGACTATCTTCGTGTGCATACGAGAGAATATCTCGACAAGCTCAGGATAATGGCTGCTGATGAGCACGTAGAGGAGTTACCCCGGTTGAGTGCTGAATGTACGGGATTTGAATACTGTTTGCCCGGGTACTTGTATGGGCTTGGGGGAATGTTAGAAGCGATAGACCAAATGCGCGTCGGAACATTGGAGCGAGCCTATTGTTTCAGTTTGGGAGGACATCACGCCTATGCCGATTGGGGGCACGGGTACTGTTTGCTGAATCCTCAAGCAGCTGCTGCCCGATATGCTCAAACTCGGGGATTCGAGAGAGTGCTCATTGTGGATTGGGATATTCATCACGGGGATGGAACGCAATCTATCTTTGCCAACGATCCCAAAGTGTATTGCATCAGCATTCATAGTGGTCTGGATATGTATATGGCCTTCATGCGGGTGATGGCAAAAGGTACGACAACAGCAGGGAAGGAAGTCGGACACTGTAATATTCCGTTGCTGAATGAATTCTTTGAAGACGAGTTCTTTGAGGAGATGAGTTTGCCAGGCAGATTCTATCGGGCGGCTGAGAGTCTGTCAGTGTTTCGGTCTGCTTTAGAACAAATACCTTGGATACCCAATTTGATTTTCATATTCTCTGGCTACGATTCTCACAAAGATGATTGTGGGAAAGGGATAACGAACTGGACAAATCAGGAGTACAAAACATTGACCAAGTACATGATAGAGTTGGCAAAACGGGCAAATTGTCCTATTCTATCAGTGCATGGTGGCGGATATAAACTGCCTGTAACAATCCCCGCAGCCGTCAGTCACGTGGAGGTTTTGGCGGGGAGTAGCGGTCTCGTTTATGGGGGTGCGTGCTAACCCGCGCATGCACGCGACTTGGCTAATCGGCGCGCTTTTCGAGTTTCTCACGCGCATTGCAGTTCACTTTCCAGCGACAGCGCTCACGCCGCAGCCGCCAAGCGGGTTATGCGGTTGCCGTTAGCACGCCCCAGCGCGAAGACAAGGCCATACACCAAAGCGAACACCATAAGGATCGAGAGGTGAGTATTGCGTTACAATTTCGACTGGGACCCTGCCAAAGAAAAGCAGAACATTCGCAAACACAAGGTTGCTTTTCGTCGAGCAGCAACGGTTTTTCGCGATCCGAACCAACTTTCTATCTACGACGGAGAACATAGTGAAGGCGAAGATCGTTGGATAACCATCGGCATAGACAGCGGCGGCATCTTGCGGGTGTCATACACACGTTTGAGCAAGTTGACGAGGACTTGTGTGAAATCCGCATCATCTCAGCACGCAAAGCAACCAGTGCCGAAGCGAATCAGTATAGAGAAGGGGACATATTATGAAGGCAGAATACAATTTTTCTAAGGGCACGCGTGGCAAATTCTATCACCCCAACGCCGTGTTTAGTTTTCCAGTTTACCTTGAGCCAGACGTGAATGACTTTATGAGCAAACTGGCGGAGGAACAGGATATCGACATTCAGAAACTAGTCAACGAATGGCTCAGAGTAAACATCAAGTTGCTCC
>CAZZEX010000211.1:0-3103 GCA_964653285.1 uncultured Anaerolineales bacterium | reverse complement strand
TCCTAGTGGGCATTTCTAATTGTCATCAATGGGTAATTATAGTTGTCGTTGAACAGAAAGGGCTATCAACGTCATGGTAAAGGTCAATGAGATGCTGCTGACCAGTGCTACTCTCTTCCTGAGCGTCTTTCTGGTCTTTACGGTAGCTCAGAGTGCCAAACTTCAAGAGGACGTTCGCCTATTCGACACTGGTTTGCTCCATAAGTTTGAGCGGGACGATCGACTGATCACTATTGTTGCTATTGCTAGTCTTGTTTTGAGCGTGCTGAACGTCACGTTGCTTGGTTTACCAGTGTCTTTGGACATCACCGCTTGGAATGTGCTTGGATATGTGATTACACTTAACAAGCTATCGCTGGTAAGTCCCCCGATAACTGGCCTCACAATTGGAACGTTGATCTATTGCTTCCTCGCTCTGTTGTATTACCTCAAGAGAATGATGCTTATCACTAATCGAGATATGAGCGCGAGAGTCTTGGAAAGAGCTCGTCGCCGCAGTCCCTGCCAATGAGGAGGCCAATCAGCGGCAAATCGAGGCCACGGGCTGGCAGATTAGCGCGCTGGTTGAATCGTATGGGTTGACGGAGGAGGAGACTACAATTGTGGAGAGGCAGGATTAGGGCTGCAAGGGAGTGAAGGAAACTATGTCGAGTAACAGCGGAAGCATATTGCCAGATCTCATCGCAGCGGTGCTCTTGGCGGCATTAGCATATGCGCTCTCCTTTTTGTTCCCGGATATGGACGATAATCTAAGGTTGGCCATTGCAGGATCAGTAGCTATCGTAGGATGGCTAGTCTGGCACTATGTCATCGGACGAAGATTCAAACGGTTTACATGGTGGTTAGTTCAGCAATGGCGATACCTCGTGATTGTTGGGCTTCTAATTTTGATCGAGATTCTGTTGTATATGGCTTACGCCGACTGGAAGACCATTGCATTCTCCATCGCGCATTGTGCGCTCATCGCGATTGCAGCTTGGCTCTTGGCTCGGTATCACATGAAGCCTTATAGCCCTGAGCCCAGCCACAGTGAGGAATTCCGTGAAGACTTTCAGCGCGATCTAGGGAATTGGGAATACTCTGGAGAATGGCGTACCGAAGGAGAGGGTGACCGACGCATCCTCATCGTTACTCAATCGGAGAGGGGTGGAATAGCCAAACCTTGTCTCTCGTGGACAGACTACGTGTTTGAGTTTGAAACCAAGATCGCTAACCAAAACACTTCTTGGGTTATCAGGGCAAAGGATACTGGCAACTATGTGATGTTGCAGTGTCAGCAAGAGCAGCTTTATCCTCATTTTCGGGTGGGCGGTAAGTGGACCAACCTGGACTGGACCAAGGAAAACCCGGTGATCTTACCAACTCGTTTGCCGCTAGACATCTGGTTTGGTGTGCACGTAGAAGTAAGAGGAACGCAAGTGGTGGTAACCGTAACAGTAAATGGTAGAGAGACGGAGATTCTCAATCGTCCCTTGCTGGAATGTCCACCCGCTCCCGTAAGCTACCCAATGGGAAGCGTGGGATTTCGAGAGAGTTCAGCTGAGTGTGCGCACTTTCGGAATGTGCGCGTTGAGAGAATCTGACGAATGTCGAAGCAGTACTGCAAGCTAGCCACCGGGTCTGTCCTCGCGGACAAGGAACCCTATCAGCGATTCAACGGGCCGGTGTAGGTGGAATTACTGAGGCATTGAGAAGAGTGACCACACTGAAAGGCACTTCAGTGATCTCAGGGTTTTCAGTGGGATCAGTGGTTCAGTGGACGCGCAGATTGACGCGCTGGTGTACGAGTTGTATGGGTTGAGGCCGGACGAGATCACGTTAATCGAGGAGCAGTGACGCCTCTGTGGGTCAGTCGCTGGAAAGGACAACTATGCGATCTTACCTGCAACCTCAAGACGATGGTTTGCTCATGCGCGAGACTGGCGCATGGGCGGCGGAAAAGTTGGACTACCTGGCCCGCTACATTGACGTATTTGAGACTGCAATGCGGCAGAAGTGGCCTGTCCGATATTACGTTGATCTCCTGGCTGGACCAGGCAAGAATATCGTCAGGGACTCCGGTGCCATCTTGTTGGGTTCTCCTCTGCTAGCCTTGGCCGCCACCTACCCTTTCACTGGCTACTTTTTCGCCGACTGCTCAGACGAGAATACAAAAGCACTGCAACAACGATGCGCCGCTTCGCCCCACTCCCAGCGGGTGGATATTCACACCGGCGACTGTAACGATCTGGTCAACGACGTTGTCGCGCACATTAAACAGGATGATTGGCGTTCCTTGAATTTGGCCTTCCTCGACCCAGAAGGCATGGAACTGCGCTGGGAAACTGTGGCCAGGCTGGCTACAGTGCGACGAATGGATCTAATCATCAATTATCCCCAATACGGATTGAATCGCAATATGCATCAGGCATTTGAGACAATGGACCAGACCAGGGTTGATGACTTTTTCGGTGACCGGGCATGGCGCGAGATTTACCAGGATTGGCAAAACAGTGGGGCGTCCCTGGGGCTTCACCGACGACTGATGGATTTTTATAAGGAGAGACTCCAAGAATTGGGCTATACAGAGGTTCTCCGAGACGACCAGGTCGGGGATGAGCCACTTATCCGTAACGCAAGGAGGAGGGCGCCCCTTTACCGGCTGTTGTTTGCTAGCAAGCATCCCCTTGGTCACGATTTCTGGCACAAGGTGACTCGCAGGGATGTCCATGGTCAGGCCCGCCTTCCTTTCTAGGAGTTTACAATACAGAACATTTGTGCTATGATTAGACAAGAAACACTAGGCGAGGTCGTATTGCAGGTGACGCGCGAATGAGATTTCCAAGAGGAGAATGACCTATGAGCATCCGTTCGAGCATTGAGTGGACGGAATCTACCTGGAACCCGATGACAGGATGCACCAAGGCTAGCCCGGGATGCAAGCATTGCTACGCAGAGCGCATGGCGCTGCGTCTACAGGCCATGGGACAGCCCAAATATGCAAACGGCTTCAAGCTGACCCTGCACGAGCATATGCTGGAACAGCCATTGAGCTGGAAAAAGCCCCAAATGATCTTTGTCAACTCTATGAGCGATCTCTTTCACGAAGATGCGCCCCTGGAAT
>CAZZEX010000210.1:0-3175 GCA_964653285.1 uncultured Anaerolineales bacterium | reverse complement strand
ACCTGGGGCTGATGCTCGGCTGTCCGCACATCTACATCAAGGACGAGCGACAGGGACCGACCGGTTCGTTCAAGGACCGGCAAGCCTCATTGGCCATCTCGGTGATGAAGGAGCATAACGTGACCGAGGCAGTTGTCGCTTCCACTGGCAACGTCGCCATCTCCTACTCGGCCTACTCTGCGCTGGCTGGCATCAAAATGTGGGCCTTTCTCACCAGCCTGGTACCATCTGAGAAGATGCGCGAGGTGGCGCTCTACGGCAGCGAAGTGATTAAAGTGACCGCCACCTACGATCAGACCAAAAAAGTCGCGGCAGAGTTTGCCACCCGTAAGGGACTCTGCATAGACCGGGGCATCCGGGGCATCTCAGCCCGCGAGGCCATGAAAACCGTCGCTTTCGAGATCGCCGAACAACTCCCTATGCTAATCGGTCCTGGCGATACTCCCTGGCGCACACCCGACTGGTACTTCCAGGCCGTCAGTGGAGGGATGGGGCCAGTAGGCGTGTGGAAAGCATACGAGGAGTTGATGACGCTGGGACTGGTGGACCGGATGCCGAAACTGGCCTGCATCCAGGTCGCTGGCTGCGCGCCGATGGTCCACTCCTTCAATAAGGGGCTGGAAAAGGCCGAGCCGGTCCTCAACCCGCAGACGCTGGTCATCACCATCGCTACCGGCAATCCCGGCCCTGCTTATTCTTTCCTGGCCCAGGTCATCCAGAAGCACGGCGGCGCCTTCGAGGCAGTCACCGACGAGGAAACGTTCCGCGCCATGCACGTGATGGCTAAGTTAGACGGCATCTCAATGGAGCCAGCGGCCGCTACGGCCTTCGCCGGGCTGTTCAAACTGCTCAGCAAGGGCGTGATCCGGCGCGATGAGGTCATCGTCGTCAACTGCTCCGGCCACACCTTCCCGGTCGAAAAGCACCTCCTGGGAGACGAGTGGGCGCGGACGGTGGAGGTGCCTACAGAAACGCCAGCTGTGGAGGAGGGGCTGCTGGGCTCGCTGGGACAGATCAACGGGCGGGTGCAGACCATCGCCATTATCGAGGACGACCCCAAAGCCACGCTGTTGCTGCGGCGTATCCTGCAGACACGGGGCGAGCACCGGATTTTCGAGGCCCGCGACGGAGCCACAGGCCTCGAACTGGTGCGCCGCGAGCGGCCCGATATCATCCTGCTGGACCTGATGATGCCGGGTATGGACGGCTTTGAGGTGCTGGAAGCCCTCAAGGCCGACGAGAGAGTGAGCGACGTGCCGGTGATCGTCATCACGGCCAAGGAACTGACTGCCGCCGAGCGAGAGCGCCTCAGCGGCCAGATTGAGACGTTGATGCAGAAGGGCTCTTTCACCGACGAAGAGCTGTTGGAAGAGATCATGAAGCAGGCGGTCTAGTTTACGGCGTGGGGATTGCAGGTCTCGTGGTGGCTCGGCTGAGTCACCCAAGCCTGCCTACTCCCGCTTCCACTCCAGAGGCACGTTGCCCTCCGCCAGGCGCATACCCGGGTCGCGAGCCATCAGCACCATGCTGCCCACCAGCAGCACACCCCCAACCCACTGCACCAGCGTCAATCGCTCGCCCAACAGCAGAAAGGCCAGCACCAGACTGACCAGTAGTTCCAGCAGACCAACCAATGATGTCTCTACCCCTCCCACCCGCCGCAGTGCGCTGAACATCGCCAGGCGAGAGAGGGCGGTCGTTAGTCCCAGCGCCAGAATGGCAGTCCAACCGGCGGTCGTGATAGGCTCCACCGCTATTTGCTGCAGGGGGCTCTCCAACACCCGCGCCAGGCCGACCACGCAGGCCATCGCCGTCAGAATGTAGAGCGTCGCTGTGCGCGACGGAACGTCGGCCAGTACCCACTGCCCCAACACCAGATGCCAGCCGTAGATCGCCGCCGAGGCGACCATCAGCATCACCCCCAGCCAGTCCAGTTCGCCTGGCCCAGCGCGCGTCAAGAGGAAAACCCCCAGCATTGAGAGCACCAGCCGGGCCAACGTGAGGCGCGTCAGCGGCTGCCCGGACGCGAAGAGAAACAGCACCACCCACAACGGGTAGAGCGTGTTGAGCAGTGCAGCACGGGAGGCATCGAGGCGGGAGAGACTTGTGTAATAGAGCAGCGAACCGAAGCCGTTGACCGCGCCAACGCTGATGCACCCAATCAGACTACGCCAGGAGATGGCGACCGCGCGGCGCCAGAAGAACGCAAATGCCAGCCAGAGGAGCAGGGCCGCCACCAGCGTGCGAAAGGCAGCCAGGGTGAACGGCGCGACGCCGCCCCGGTAAGCCAGTTTGCCCAGAATGGGCGCCCAGCCCAGGAAAAAACTGGCCATAAGCGTGCTCACGACCCCCCGGCGCTGCTCGCGGCTTAGACGTGTCATCTCGCCTCCATCATAAGTCCTAAGTCCCAGGTCCTAAGTCCCAGGCCCTGAGTCTCAAGTTCCCTCGTTCCTCTCCTCTCTTCCTGTCGCCCAACCCACCGTTATTGGTCATTTGTCATTTTTGTCATTTTCACCGGTTGTGCTATGGCCACACTTGTGCTACACTCTTGACCAATGACCCCGAGACAGAAGCGCACCATCGCTATACTGGCAATCGCCGACATCGCCGTCATCCTGGCCCTAGTGGTGCTTGTGACGCGTCCTTCCGGCACCGCCCCCTCGCTCCTCCCACACTCCCATACTCCCACACCCCCACACTCCCATACTCCCACACCCCCACATTCCTACACTCCCACACCCCCACAGCAGACCTGCCAATGGCAGGCTACGCAACTGCTGGCTCGGGCCGGGCTGGGCGGGACGCTGGCGCTGCCCCCCGATGGCTCACTCCGCTTCGAAATCGCCCACCCCATCGCGCCGGGCCAGACGGCCGACGAGGCAGCTCAGTTAGTGTGGACAGCCTTCGACGTCGCACTGGCCTTGCAGGAACAGGAGAATGAGTGTGCCACCTTCACCCAGGTCGAAGTCACGATCCTGGCCCACAGCAGTCAGACCAATACGCAGATCAGCGCAAGCGTGAGCGCGGCGGATTTGGTAGCCTTTAGCGCTGGCGAACTGAGCGAGGACGAGTTCATTGAGCGCGTGACATACACCACTACTATTCCGCCACACTGATTTTAGGTATCATCTCAATAAGTTGGGGCAGGTCTGTTGGTGATGGTGAAATGCCTACC
>CAZZEX010000209.1:0-3259 GCA_964653285.1 uncultured Anaerolineales bacterium | reverse complement strand
CTGCTGCCCCTGCCCCTTCCCGCGAAGAGGAGGTTGCATCTCTGAAGGATATGGCCGGCGGATTGCACAAGCAACTGGCCGAGGTGATAGAGCGGCTTGACCGGCTGGAAAAGGAGGAGTAAGATGCACATCGCAGTTTCGGCGGACGATAGCAACGGGCTGGACAGTGTGGTGAGCCCGCACTTTGGGCACTGCCCCTACTATGTCCTCGTGGACCTCGATAGCCGCGAGGTGAAGCAGGTCAACGCCGTGGCGAACCCCTACTGCGATCACCATCAGCAGGGGCAGGTGCCTGGCTTCATCCGTAGCCAGGGGGCCGGCGTGATGCTCACCGGCGGGATGGGCAGGCGGGCCCTTGGCCTTTTCGAGTAGCAGCAATTCCCGTTTTAGGGATAAATTGAGGAGTGAGGCATCCTCAGATGCCGGTTTAGGTCTTGCAGGCGCCGTTCGCGTCTGAGGACGCTCTTTCCTCGCAGTCAAAACGGGAATTGCTGTCGCTGGATGAAGCCAGTGAGGTCCGGCCGGAAGACTTGCTCGAACTTCCTCTAAGGTGGAGAAGATCGCCGGCGACGGAAAGGTCGAGAAGGTCGTTCTGTCCGACGGTGGCGAGATCAAGGCCGACGTCGTGATCCTGGGCATCGGGGCCGTGGCCAATGTGGATCTGGCACAGAAGGCGGGTCTGCGCATCGGCTTGACGGGCAGCATGGCGGTGGATCGGACGATGCAAACGTCTGACGAAAACATCTACGCCTGCGGCGACTGCGCCGAGAAGATCTCGTTCTTTGGCGGAAGGCCCTCGCCACTGAAGTTAGCGTCCATCGCTACGTTGGAGGCGCACATCGCTGGAGCCAATCTCTTCGGCATCAGGCGAGAGAACATAGGCACGGTGGGCGTCTGGTCCACGGCCGTGGGGAACACTGCGCTAGCCACTGCCGGGTTGACCGAGGGAATGGCCAGGGAGCGCGGTTACGACGCGGTTGCCGCAACCATCGCAGTCCCCAACCGCCATCCTGGTCTTATGCCCGGCGCGGCGAACACCAGGGTCAAGTTGGTGTTCGAGCGCAACTCCGGCGTAATCCTGGGAGGGCAGGTCATAGGTGGCCCGGCGGCAGGCGAGATCATCAACGCTATCTCTGCCTGTGTGCAGAACCGCATGACCGCCGAGGACATTGCCATGTTCCAGACAGGTACCCATCCTGCGCTGACCGCCTCACCTATCGCCTACTACATGGTGAACGCCGCAGAGATGGCCATACAACAGATGCGTGAGCGTGGAGGTTAGTCATGCCGAAGATACTTGTCATAGACGATGACCCTGATTTCCTCCTTGCCGTACAGATGGTGCTTGAAGCCCATGACTTTGAGATGGAAACGGCGACGACACCTGAATTGATGGTTCGCTCGACTGTCCCGCTTCCAAAGTAGGAGTCGTGGGCGCTGAGGCCCACTATCTCTCCGACGAGGGCCACATCCTGGGGTTGGACATCGGGCCAGAGATGTTGGAGCAGACCCAGCGCCAGTGCCGTCAGCTTTGCCACGGCATCTTCAAGAAATGGCGGGAGGAGGAGCCACTTCCCTACCAGGAGGCGTTCGACAGGCTCTTCATCTCGTTTGCCCTGGACGGTTTTGCCCAGGAGATTTGTTTTTTTTGACATTAGTATTCGTGTAGACTTGACCGGGAGGCGAGAGAATGATTATTACTGTAGCAAGTGGCAAGGGAGGCACGGGCAAGACGACTGTCGCCGTCAGCCTGGCGCTGAGTATAACGGCGGATCAGCAGGATTTGACGGATCAGGAATCCGCTGATCCTGCCCATCCGCTGTTCTTAGATTGCGACGTGGAAGAGCCCAACGCCGCCCTCTTCCTCCGGCCCATCATCCAAGAGCGCCGCGAGGTAGGTCAGATGATCCCGGAGGTGGACTTTGAGAAATGCACCTACTGCGGGCGCTGCGCCGAGGTGTGCCAGTATCACGCCATTGCCGTGGTCGGAGAGAAGGTGTTGGTCTTCCCCGAACTCTGCCATGGCTGTGGTAGTTGCAGCCTCAACTGTCCCACGGGGGCGATCCACGAGGTTCTGGACGTGATAGGCACCATCGAGCGGGGCTGGGCCGGCCCCCCCTCCGTTTCGGGGAGCCTCCCCTCTTATCCCCCCCACGGGGGGGGAGGAAAGGGGGGGGTAGAATTTGCTCAGGGGACGATGAACGTGGGCGAACCGATGGCTGTACCCATCATCCGCCAGTTGAAGCAATGGGCTATCCCGCCCAATCCCGGCGACCGCCCCGTCATTCTGGATGCGTCTCCGGGCACCGCCTGCCCCGTCGTCGAGAGCATGCGCGGCGCGGATTTCGTACTGCTGGTTACTGAGCCCACTCCCTTTGGCCTGCATGACCTGCGGCTGGCGGTGGAGGTGGCCCGCGACGAACTGGGCTTGCCCGTCGGTGTGGTGATCAACCGGGATGGGGTGGGAGACCAGGGGGTAGACGAGTACTGCGCCGCCGAGTCCATCCCCATCCTGATGCGCATCCCTTTGGATCGGCGCATCGCCGAAGCATACTCGGATGGAGGAACGTTGGTGGAGGCGCTGCCGGAGTACCGGAAGCAGTTCCAGAATCTGTACGCGGCCATCGGGCGGCTGGTGGCGGAAAGGAAGGAAGGAGGCGCATGATGAAACAACTGGTCATTCTCAGCGGCAAGGGAGGCACCGGCAAGACGACCGTCGCAGCGGCGCTGGCCCACCTGGCTTCCCAGGAGATGCCCGTTGTCCTGGCCGACGCCGATGTGGACGCGGCCAACCTGGAACTGGTGCTCGACCCGGCCAAGCAGGAGGAGCACGACTTTATGGGTGGGCAGGTAGCGATGATTGCCCCGCAGAAATGCACCGCCTGTGGCATCTGCGCTGATGTCTGCCGGTTTGGAGCGGTTGTGGCCCCCTCTCCTCGCCCCCCAACCCCCCTCCCCTCTCCCAACTTTGGGAGAGGGGAGGGGGGCCAGGGGGGAGGGGTGAGGGCGAGGGCCTACTCCATTGACTCCCTGGCCTGCGAAGGGTGTGCTTCCTGCTTCTACCAGTGTCCCGAGGAGGCCATACGGATGGAGGAGCAACAGGCCGGGTTGTGGTTTCGCTCCGACACCCGCTTTGGCCCCCTCTTCCACGCTCACCTCTTCGCCGGGCAGGAAAACTCGGGCAAACTGGTCACACTGGTCAAGCAACAGGCCCGCCTGCGGGGGCTGGACACCGGGGCGGCGTTGGTGGTGGTGGACG
>CAZZEX010000208.1:0-3280 GCA_964653285.1 uncultured Anaerolineales bacterium | reverse complement strand
AAATTGTCAGAAATTCCTTTGTATCCAGCACTGCCCCGAAATATTGAGAAGATACAAGACGTTGGTTGATCGACATCAAAGTGGGCAGCGCTGGTCAGGAACGGGTGCTGACCAAGCTCATCATGCGCTACGTTATGCCTGCATATGCAGCCGAAGAGGAGGTTTTCCTGATCGTCCAGGCGGAACAGATATCGGGATCCAAGTGGGAGAACCCAACAGCCGAACTCGTCGAGGGGTTTCTCGAGACCTATCTCAACGGCTGCCGGTCCCACGACCTACTGAATGCACAGTCGAATCTCGACCGCATGGCAGAGGAGATGATGACGAGTAGCGAGGTCGTGGAGGCTGCGCAAAGTGTGCTGTACCTGAGAACACGACAGAGGCAACTGGTAGACAGGGGAACCGGTCCTTCAGACCCGCAGGCGGCCTCGCTACCGGACCACTGCACCGTGCTAGACCACTTCCAGTGGTGGAACAGTCCAAAGGGTACGATGATCCCGCTGGATGACACAGAGGATGCTTGGGTGCAGGCTGTGGCGATCCACGGTCTGCTGGCCAGGGCCAGAGCCGGGGACTCTGGGGCCTACGCTACGCTCTTGCACTTGTTCTACCCACTGTTGACGGAGTGGGACATGGCGGAAGACAAGGGCAAGTGGATCACGGAACTCACGGAAAAGGGGATTCCTCTGCTTCCTGAACGCGGACCGATGCGCGTCATGGTTCATTCAGAGTGGCTTGGTTGGTACACAGTAGGAGCGACACTCGTGGAGCTTGGTATCCTGGGTCTCAAGCCGACAATGGATGCTGACGATAGAGCACGCCGGGCACACGAGATCCTCAAGAGGACGAACCTCGACGATCTTGTGGAGCCTGCGCTGGAGTCAATGGCCCGGGACCGTGACTTGCCTGGTCAGTTGGCGTTCATTCCTACTCTTGCGGGCGCCATCCGACCAGGCGCTGGTCACACGGGACTGACAACGCTCGTGACCCAAGTAGTGCAGGCCAGCAAGGCGATGAAGCCCGATCTGCTTGGGTACCTTAATAGGCAGGACCACTGCGGTCTCCTCGAACTCTCGTCTCACTGGCTGGAGGCTTGGTTCGGACTTCACCTGCTGGAGAGCGACATTCTCGCCGCCAAGACCGGAAAGGTTGACGATGCCCTCAAATGCTTGGGTCCCAAACGGGTAAGGGAGCTGGTCGGACACTGGGCCTCGTTCTTCCACTACCTACAGACGTTCTGCGCCTCCGACTTGCACCATCGTGGGATGAGTGGAGAGAAATCCAGCCGCGTGGAGTCGCTGTGCCGCCTCAGTGGCCCCGATCCCGAGGCGGTTGACACAGCGGAACTCAACCTCCTGTGCGAGTGGGCCCACAGCCTGGGAGTACCCAGGGTGATTCCACTCCAAGACTGGCTTGAGAGCACTATTGCCAGCGAGCTGGCACTCTACGCGCTTTCGGCCGGAGGCTCGTATCGTCAACACCTACTCCACGCGCAGGACGTCTGTCTCCTGGGCTGCGTGATGCTTGAGAGCCGGTTCGATGGCATGTCACTCAAGACAAAACTGGCACAGCTCAGCGGTTGCGACGAGCAACTACTGCTCTGCAACTGGCTGGTGGCATCGTTGCTGCACGACATTGGGTACGCTCTGCAGGTGATCCCTAAAGGCATAGATGCCCTGAGCAGCGATACCGCCACTGCAGTAACTGTGTTTCTCAATGATGTACAAGAGAGACTCCGACGTATGCCCACAGAGATGATCGCGTGTGATCCGACGGCGACCCATGCCGTGAGGTCCCTCCAGCTCGGCAACCATGCCCACGTGTCAGTCGCAACTGTGTGCAAGATCCTCGAGAGACTGACAGATGGCGGTAGGGTATCAAATGACTACAACATGGCTCTAGCCGCCATCGTCGATCACGATGTCAAGGATGCCACGATCGACTTCCAAACGTTCCCCCTTTCCGCGTTGATCGTCCTGTGCGACCAGTTGCAGGATTGGGGACGCCCAAGGCTGAACCCCGCCGTGCTTTCCCGACGCTTCATGGCCGCCATTCGCCGTGTCCAGGGAGGAAGGCTGCCGCCTATCAATCTACAGGCGCTGGGCCTCTTCTCTAGATTGTACGTCAAGGGCAATGCACCGAACGGCCGCCTGCAGCATCGATCCGAGGACAAGGAGAGCAACATCGTATTGCTCCTCGAAGGGGAGCGCGCCGGTGAAAAAGGATACCAGCCTGTTGTGCTTTGGATTGACTTCTGCCGAGCGTTTCAGCGCATCAAAGCACCGGACGGTCACAGTCACCCACTGTTCAAGATCGTTCTTACTCATCAGCTTGCACTGGACGACCTGCCCGAGCTCAGGCGTCTGCACGACTTCGCTATGGACGATCCAGGCACGCGTGGCCCTTTGCTCGACTGGATCGAGGTCGCGGGCAGGAGCGGTCACCCCGCAATGCGGTACGAGCAGGAGGATAACTGGGAACGTCTGACATTCTTGTTACCGACACTGGGAACAACCAGGCCCCTGATGGGTGTTCCCCCACGACTCTACGGCCACTACAGCGCGTTTGTCAGGAGTAAGAAGTGACCACCTTCAAGTCGATCAGGAAGAAGCTGACAGGAGACTACTGGGCACTGGGGATGCTGACCGTACCAGCGCTGGCCACTGCCCTGGAGGTGACAGATATTATGCTCAAGCACAGCGACAGCATCTCACTGATTGGCATCCTGACACGGCCGCATCATATCTCCGTGGTAATCGCTGGGGAGCCTGGATACGTGCGCTCAGCGCTGGCTGCCGCAAGCCAGACGCTCGGTGGAGAGAGGGTTGAGATATCGCAGGTCTTTGTCGTTCGCCCTCACGAGCAACTGCTGGACTGGCTTGAAGCGGTACTCGGTGGGCACATACCTGGCTTCGGCACGTTATAGCTTGACGGCCTTGCAGAACTGCCCTCATTCCCCCGCCGCCTCCCGGTGGGACAGGGCCCGCCGTACTTCAATCCTTGCTAGGTAGTCCGACCTTCCGCCTGGCTCCGCGCCGAAGTGGATAAGCCTGACATTGACCTGGGTGTGTAGCGGAGCGCAAGAATGACCTAGTTGTCGGCCGCTATGAGCTGCCTGCACTGGAGGGGGAGACCACGGTCGCGATCAAGATCATCGACATGCTGGGGGAAGAGGTGTTGGTGACCGAAGTGGTTTGATGTGCTAGTATCCGAGGTGAATGATGGCGTGTCAAGCGACAATTAGAAATGGACATCGACGACAATTAAAAATGCCCATGCC
>CAZZEX010000207.1:0-3375 GCA_964653285.1 uncultured Anaerolineales bacterium | reverse complement strand
TATCCCCGACGCCATCGAGGCCGGGGACGACCCGGCCAACCCGGTAGATACCGACAGCGATGGCACGCCTGACTACCTGGACGATGACTCTGACGGCGATGGCATCTCCGACAACGTGGAAGGGGCTGGTGATACTGATGGGGACGGCACGCCCAACTACCTGGACACTGACGCAGATGGTGATGGCATCCCCGACAGCGTTGAGGGCACTGATGACAGCGATAGCGACGGCATCCCCAATTACCTGGACAACGATGACAACGACGGCCCTGACGGCGACGCCGACGGTGACACCATCCTCAACAGAGACGAAGATATTACGGGGCACGAAGACGCCGACGATGATGGCATCCAGAACAAAGCCGATGCCGATTCTGACAACGACGGCATCTCCGACAGCGTCGAGGCGGGCGACAGCGATCCGAACACCCTGCCGGTAGATAGCGACGACGACGGCCTGCCCGACTTCATCGATCCCGACTCGGACAACGACACCATCCCTGACAGCGTGGAGGGCAGCGGTGACAGCGACAACGATGGCACGCCCAACTATCTGGACGATGACTCTGACGGCGATGGCATCCCCGACAACGTGGAAGGTGCTGGCGATACCGATGGAGACGGCACGCCCAACTGCCTGGACAATGACGCCGATGGTGACGGTATCGCCGATAGCGTCGAGGGCACCGCTGACAGCGACGGCGACGGCATCCCCAACTACCTGGACAATGACAACAACGACGGGCCTGACGGCGACGCCGACGGTGACACCATCCTCAACAAAGACGAAGATATTCCAGGGCACGAGGACGCTGACGGCGATGGCGTCCAGAACAAAGCCGACACCGACTCTGACAATGATGGCATCCCTGACAGCACCGAGGCTGGCGACAGCGATCCGAACACCCTGCCGGTAGATAGCGACGACGACGGCCTGCCCGACTTCATTGATCCCGACTCTGACGGCGACGGCTACTTTGACAGCGAAGAGGGCACCGGTGACAGCGACGGTGACGGCATCCCTGATTACCGTGACCCTGACTCCCATCCGGCATCTGAACTAAATACCATCTACCTGCCAATCATCTTCAAGTAGTCGTTCTGGCGTGGCATCCGCCGCGTCCTGGAAAGGGGAGCGATGTCAGAGAGACATCGCTCCCTTTACCTAGAGGTTCCTGTAATGAGTTCTACACCTTCCGAACGGCCCTTCATTCCCACACCACGCCGTGGCGAGCCTCTCTTTCAGAGACGGACCTATCGTAACCCTGTTTGCCTCGCGGGTCACGGAGCAAAAGGTCAGAGCCATTGAAGTTATCGCCGAAGGGGCTTACGTCGAGGCCGACCTGCTGAACAAATCGGTCCTGGTTCCGGGCGGTGATGGCCTGCGCGCTCTGCAACTGGCCGAGGCTGTCGCCAGCGAGGCGGCTCGCAAGATGAATTCGAGGCCGAATTGGTTGACATCGAGCGTGCTTGATGGTACACTAAGCTCGAGGCGAACTGCCACCTTGTACTTAGGTTACATCTATAGTAACTACTCGGCCGCTCCTGCCGGATCGCCAGATCCGGCGGCCCGGTGAGCAAAGTGGGCAAAATCCACGTTGATTTGGCCGTTTCTGGCCTGGATTTGACAATCCAGGCCGAGCGGCTGAGTAATTACCATCTATAAACCTATACTATATACAAGGAAAAGGTAGCTGATGACGACAAAAGGGCGCTCTGCCTATCTCCTCGTGGCTTTCGTTTTGCTGACTTCTGCGTTTCTCACCCAGCCAGTTCCGGCGCATGCTCAGGACTGGCACAATTTCTCCGCAGATGTTGACAGTGATGGGCTGCCCAACGTAGTCGAGGAAAACGGCTGGCATAATGGATCTGGCGGCCCTTACGTGACCAATTACCTCGACGCCGACAGCGACGACGACGGGCTCACAGATGGCCAGGAGAAGTTGTACGACACCGATCCCCTCGATGATCATAGTCCTGGCATCTACGTAGAGTATCAAGAAGACTTTCAGACCAAAGAGTACTTCCCCTGGCAGCGTTACGGGAGTAACCACATTGCCCTTCCCCATCCTTTGAGCTCATGGGGCCAGGACTCGGTTATTGTGCGCCGAGGGACAACTTTCTCCGTGGGAGGGCCTGCTGACGCCGAGATTGAGATTAGGAAAAGTAAAGGTTCGCTGACCACGCTGACGGCGGCGCGAGACCATTGTGCCGGGCGGTGGAACATCTACGTGCCCTCATGGGGTACGGTGGGCATATACACCATCAGGGTACAGGATGGCAGTTGGAGTGAGCGCCTGAACCTGTATGTCATCTTCGATTTGCCAACCAATGTGAGCAATGATTTTATCAGTGCCTTTATATACGACGAGAGCCCCGATAACAGAAGAAATGGCCTCTCTAGAAGCGAAGTTTCTATCGAGTACGGTGAGAGTTCGCCGCGCGAGTATACGCATGATCATTATCGCTGGATCCCGGCGGGTGAATGGGTCAATCACGGTCAGGGGTGGGCTTTCCAGAATCAACAATACAAGAACTGGATCTTTGTGGATCATGTCATTCAAACCATCAACGGCCAGACCACCACGTGGGGCGCTGCTAACAGGCTGGGCCAGCGTGTGGATATGCTAACCTGTGCGGCTTGGCCCCGGGTTCTCAGCAATTCGTGGTGTGTGCTACACCCGTCCTCTTGCGGCCCAGACTATAACAACAAAAACCAGTGTTCAAATATCGCCGACCTGCTGACTACTTTTAACCGCGCGGCCGGCATCCCTGCGCGTCCTGTATTCACGGACTGGCAACATGGCACGTTTGACCACTCAACAGAGGTGTGGACGAAACCATCCCGGGGCTCGTGGAAGTGGTATGTCATGCGGGGTTATAGTAATAACGAATTGGGAACCTCAGACGGTTGTCCAAATCGGGGGTTTACAGGTGGCTATAGAGCATTGAGGAATCCGTATGGCTTTTACTGGGGCCAGGGGGTGTATGCGGCTGGTAAGAACTGGCCTTGGAGTGACATCAATGGCTTCTCTACCTGGGCGGACGATTTCCGCCAGTCCAGTTGGAACAACACCAAAATTGTAAAGAAGGACTGGTGGGAAACCCGGTTCAGGGCCTATTGGGGCTGGTCCTCAGAACCACGGGTCACGGGGACGCCCCCCGCTGATTGGCCAGCGCCACCGGGTCGCAGGTCAGCGCCAGGAGCCTTTTTGGCCCCTGAGGTTGATAACGCTAAACACTTCGTATATCTCCCTGCTGTTTTCAGCAGCGGAAATCCTGACCCCCCCGGTGAAATCGACCCGGAGGCTGTGGTTCAATTTGGCCGGGTCGTAGCAGACTATGGCGTTGACCTGGACGGCGATGGCCGCTTTG
>CAZZEX010000206.1:0-3452 GCA_964653285.1 uncultured Anaerolineales bacterium | reverse complement strand
GTCGCTGGTGAGGAAATAGTCCCGCAGTGTGACCTCGTGCCGGTAGCCCAGGTCCTCAAACGCCTTGATGACCTGCGGTTGGGTGGTCACGATTTCGGCGTACAGTTGCTGCAACCCCACCCGCCGGGCAATGTCAATCAGGCGGCGCAGCATCAGCATGCCGATGCCCTGACGACGGTGGGCGCGGTCGAGGAAGATGCGCACCCAGGCAATGTGACGGTGATACCGTTCGCCGAAGTGCAGCGTGGCATCCCCCACGATCTTGCCATCCACGACGGCCACCAGCGGGAAGACGCGCTTCAGATCCAGATTATCCACCCAACTTTCAACCACAGCCCTGTCGCCAGCATCGCTGCGAAAGTACTCCAGGTCCTCCTCCGTCGCCCGGGCGAACAGATCTACCAGACCTTCTTTGTCTGCCTTCGACAGCGGGCGCAGCAACAGCCGAGCGCCGTTGGGTAGAGTTTTCACGTGGCGATAACGCGCTAGTTGTTCCCAGACATCTGCCATGCCCTCACCTCCACATTCACTCTGAATTCACTCTGACTTAACTGTCTGCATCGCTTTCCACACCAACTCTACCACATCCATCACGCGCATGCGCGCACGACGGGCTTCCTCGTGCCGGCGCGCAGCCGCCATCAGCGTGCGCTCGCATTGCTGGCAGGCGGAGGTGATGACCTGGGCCTCAATCTCGCAGGCCCGGTCAATCCGGCGCAGCGACACCTCGGAGACGACGTCCGGGTCGAAACTCTCCAGGTTGCCCCCGCCGCCGCAGCACTCGGAGATGTGCCCAGAACTACTCATCTCCACAAAGGTGAGACCGGGGATGCCCTGCAATACCCGGCGCGGCGGTTCGAAGACGTTGCTCTTGCGCCCCAGGTCACACGGATCGTGATAGGTCACCCGCAGGTCCATTTCCCCTAGTTCGATGGCCCCCTGGGTAATCAATTCATCCAGCAACTCCGTGGCGTGCAGCACCTCCAGGCCAATCTCCTCCCCCAGAACTTCTGGATAGACGAACTTCCACATGTGATAGCAGGAGGGACAGGCGAAGACGACGCGGGAAGCGCCGAGTTCCTTGACCTGGGTGACGTTGTGCTGGATCAGCGTCCTGGCCTGCTCCAATCGCCCCATTGACAGCAGGGGATAGCCGCAGCACCACTCTTGCCCTCCCAACGTGGTGAAATCAAGGCCGCTCGCATCCAGGATTGAGGTCAATGCCTGGGGCACGCGATAACTGCGGGGGAAGAAAGACGCGACACAGCCGACGAAGTAAACGATCTCAGCCCCCTGTTTGCCCTCCAGTCCAGGTGGGATACGCTCCAGGTTCTGGCTCCAGATCAGCCGGTCGGTGTTATCGTCGCCGCTGATATTGTGCGCGGTCGTGATGGTCTGGCTCAGGCTATTGAGGCGTCCGATGCCCGTGCACAGCCGGTCGTCAATCACCGCCTCCGGCCGCTGCACCAGGTAATCGGCCAGGAGTTCCCGCAATTGCTGGCAGTCCTCCACCCGGTAGCCCGTCTCTTCCGCCACTTCCTTGAGTGCAATCATCACTTCACCAATGTCAATCTCGTTGGGACAATGCGCGCCGCACATCTCGCACTCCAGACAGAGCCAGATGTCCCGGCTGGAGAGTAACCGTTCTCGCTGCCCGAACTGGATCAGGCGCAAGATGCGATCCGGCCCGTACTCCATCGCAAAAGCGGCCGGGCAGCCGGCGGTGCACTTGTGACAGTGGTAACACAATTGTATGGTTTGCCCGCTGAGGCTGTTTACCTGTTCGAGAAAGGAGGTCTCCATAGTTTGTCAATCTCCCTGCTTTGAGTTAAAATCTAACAATGATGAGTAGCCAGTGTCCTGAATGTGGCGGAGTAATGAATTGGGAGCGGATCACGCTTACCTATGAGCGTGACGGCATTACTCTCCAGATCAAAGATGTCCCCGCCTGGGTATGCGCTGACTGCGGCAAGCGCCTCCTCACCGGCGAAGTCGCCACTCAGGTTGATGATATACTGAATCGTTTGGAAAAGAACCTGGTCTTCGAGCGCCTCAGGGAAGACGTGACTCGCTTCCAGCACATCGTCTCTCAGGTACGATCCGCCAACCTCGAACTTGTCTACGCCTGACTCCCCACCAATCAAGTCCCATGTGACGCCCCTTCGAGCAGTTGGCCGTACTGCTACCTTTGATTTCTTCTTACTGGACGTCCATGAGGTGTATACAGACATTCATCAATCCCGGGATACAGTTCAATAAGGCGAGCCACAATCCGTTGTCCCTTACGGTGCCGCACCCAAAGACGCAAAAAGACGATATCTACCACGTTGATCAGAATCACTGCTCCTAATGCTAACATCCAGACAGGCAATGTGGCCAGAAACCGCAGCAATGGCAACAAGCCAAAGTGGATCACTACAGCCAGTATAGCAACACAGAGAACAACAGCGACTATCAGAGGGCCCCAAGCCACAGCGCGGGAGGCGACGGGCCACTCCCCTCCACCCTCTGCAAGGAAGTAACCCAGTTTCTTTGTCTCCTCTAGAGCATGCGATTCAAGCCTCCGTTCAAGTGCGTGGATTTCTGACGGATCACCTCGAAGTTCCGCCTCACGCCGCAAGGCATCTTCACGCCCCCACTGCCGCCGTTGCTTGCGCGTCTGCAAATAGTCTTGTAGCAGCGTTGTCACGACAGCGCTCGCAAGTGATATAGCGCCACTAATGAGGATCAAGAAAACGTCACGCTGCATCCGCCTCTCCTTGCACAGTCTGCCACGACGCTCCACTCTCTCCTTCGCCGCTTGACGCTGTAGCGTAATGACGCTACACCACCACATCCGCCATCGCCAGAATCTGCGCCAGCGTCCAATTGTGTATCTGGCTGGCCTTGTTGGGACAGGCCACCACGCAGGCCCCGCAGTTCTGGCACAGCGCCGCGTTGACGGTGGCAACGTGCCACACGGGATGGATCGAGCGCGCATCGTAGGGACACGCCTCCACACACACACCACACCCGGAGCATAACTCCTCGATGACGCAAGCCACCATCGGCTCCTGGGTCATCTCGTCTTGCGAGAACAATTTCAGCACCTTGGCCGCCGCGCCTGAGGCCTGCGACACTGTCTCCGGGATGTCCTTCGGCCCCTGGGCCGCCCCGGCCAGGAACACCCCCGCCGTCAGGCTCTCGATCGGGCGCAACTTGGGGTGTGCTTCGCTGAAAAAGCCGTTCTGATCTATACCAATGCGCAGCGTCCTGGCCAATTCAAACGCCTGATGGCTGGGCGTCATCGGCGTCGCCAGCACCACCAGGTCGGCCGCCACCTCCACAGTCCTGCCACTCAGCGTGTCGGCCCCCCACACGATCACCTTATCCCCATCGCTGAAGATCTTGCTCACCTTGCCCCGTAAGAACAGGATATCTTGCTCCTCCAACGCCCGCAGGACATACTCGTC
>CAZZEX010000205.1:0-3457 GCA_964653285.1 uncultured Anaerolineales bacterium | reverse complement strand
TGCCGGTGGGGTTGATCCGCTCACCGATGAGCACGGTTGGCCTTGCGGGGCTGATGATCACGGCTTTCTTTGCGCTTTTGAGAATCGTTTCCATCCTAATTCCTGCTCGACTGAACTTGTCGTGATCCAGGATCTGACTTATGGGGTTTGTAGCCCAACTGCTCAGAGATCTTCACCGCCGTATCCATCAGCCGGGCTGCCAGTTCGGGGAAAAGCTCTGGAGTGACACGATACGCTGGCCCGGCCACACTGACAGATGCCACCGCCCTCCCAGTGTGGTCATAGATGGGCACTGCGACCACGTTCAATCCCTTCTCCAATTCCTCCTGCGCTACGGCATAGCCTCGTCCCCGCACTTGGGCCATCTCACGTAGTAACTCGTGGGGGTCTGTGATCGTATGAGGAGTGAACTGCTCCAGATTGGCCTGCAAGATCTGGCCTAGTTTCTCCTGGGGAAGATACGCCAACAGCGCCTTACCGGCAGCCGTGCAATGAGGAGACATACGCCGGCCTACCCAGCCGATGTTCTTTACCCGGCGCGTGTGGGGAACAAACTGCTCCAGGTTGACGACCTGCCCGGCATCCAACACCGACAGGTTCACCGTCTCCTGGCACGCCTCCGCCAGTTCTCGCAAGAAGGGGCGCGCCACCTCGCGTACGTCTATGTGGCTGGCCACTCGCGCAGCCAGGCCAATCAGGTCAACACCCAGCCGGTAGCGCTCGGTTTCTGGATTGCGGGAGAGCAATCCCCCGTGCTCCAGCGTTCTCATCAATCGAGAGACCGTACTCTTGTGCAGCCCCAGTTCGCGGCTCAATTCATTGACGCCACGCTCGGGCCTCTCCAGGCTGAACGATTTCAAGATAGCAATGGCCCGTTCCACAGATTGCAGGTTAGAATTGCGTTGCTTCGCCAAATCAAAACCATCCCAGTCAAAACCTCTGTAACAGGTAATGACCCCACAGCCACGCCGCCTGTCTCGCATTATGCAACTAAGTTGCATATTACGAGACAATTATACTCTTTCCATCCCCATTGTCAAACACGGGGGGCAGGTAGCACGCAATTAGGAGGAGTTTCAACAGGTGCTCCGATGCAAGCAACAATGGAGGTGCGACGCACCATCTGGCCCGGTATCCTGACCTGCGGCCAGGACGCGTCACACCGATTTTCACTAACGGCTAACGGCTGAACTCACGGTGCGTAACGGAAGGGATGGCGCGCCGCTGCCTTCTCGCGGATCAGTTCCTCCACCGTGGGGCGGACCTCCAGCGCCTTGCGGATGGCGTGGCGCGTGGCCTTGTAATTGTTGAACTCCACCCGCTTGGCGATAGAAGCGGCCGGGTGCACGAAGGCATTGACGATGAGCACCACGTCGTCCAGCATCGCTTCAGGTAGGAAGCCATCCTCGATACTGAGCCGGATGGCCAGGTTGACTCCTTCGGCGGCGTGCTCGTAGAAGAGGCGGCGCTGCCTGGCCGTGCGGATGGTCACGGTGGGCACCAGCAGCGTGCGCGGCCGCTCGTTGATGATACGCAGACCTCGCTCCTCCCCCCACCCCTCCGTCGCACGGACGATGGCCCGCCCAACGGGCCCTTCCTTTAACCCCATCAGCAGGTCAACGTGCGCCAGTTCTTGGAACGGCGGACCGGCGAACCCCTCGCCCACCTTCAGCGTGAAGCCGGAGATAGTGCGCGGCGTCTGCGGCGTGGCAAAGACCTCCGTCTCTACCTGCTTGCCCCCCAGATCATACGTGACCGGGGCCTTCTTGATCTTGTCCACGCCTGCCAGTTCCAGTTGCAGCCGCAGTTCCTCGCGGTCCTCGCGGCGGAAGCCGCCGCCGGGCATTACGGGATGGCGCGAGTCGCCGACGGGTAGCCCCATCATGCGCAGCCCTTCCTTGACCGCCTGGGTGGAACTGCAGCGCACGACGATGCGCACCAGTTTCTGCACCCGCTGCTGCCAGTACTGGGCCGTCTCCAGGTCCCCCTCCAGCGTGGCGCGGTAGACGCGCTGCCAGACGTCGGGGATGAGGTTGGCGCTGGCCAGGATGGCCCCATCGGCGCCGGCCGCCAGCGCCGGTTGCACCACCTCGTCGTGGCCGACGAAGATGGACACTTTCCCCTTCACCTTCTCGAACATCGCCTCCATGAAGGGCAGGTCGCCAGAGGAATCCTTGATGCCGATAGCGTTGTCGAGGTCGAGGGCCATGCCCTCGGCGGTCCACCACTTGAAATGGGTGCCAGCGCACTGCGGGATGTTGTAGAGGATGAAAGGCAATCCCACCCGATCCGCCGCCTTGAAATAGTCATAGACCTCGTTGAAGGTAGGCTTAAGGAAGTAGGGGGCGACGACCAGCGCGCCGGTCGCTCCTGCGTCCCTGGCCCATTCTGTCAGTGCCAGCATCTCGCGGGTGGAGGGCCAGCCAGTGCCAGCCACCACCGGCACACGCCCGGCCACCTCGTCCAGGCAGACCTCAATGACCCGTTTGCGCTCCTCCAGCGTCATATACGAGAACTCGCCAGTCGTGCCGCAGGGCACCACGCCGTTCACGTGGGGCAGCACGAAGCGGATGAGTTCACGGTAGGCCCCTTCATCGAACTTCTCGTCCGCCGTGAAGGGCGTAACCAGCGCGGGGAAGATCCCTCTCAGCCAGTCGGTTTTGTATCCCATGACATTCCTCCTTATGTGAATGCCTGTGCCAGCGCCTGGGTAGCGGCGGCATGGACGCTCTGATAGAGCGCATGGCGGTCCAACGCGCGAGGGTGCACCGTCGCCAGCGCGATCATCACCTCGTCGTCAGCGGCCGGGGGCGGGATGCGTCCGGCCTCCAGCGCGTCCACGATGGCCCGCGCCAGTGCCGACTGGGTGGGGCCGTAGATCATATTGGCCTGGCGCAGGTTCTTCTGCAGCAGCACCGGCAGGAGCAGCGTGGCGGGGCGCACAGTGAGCGCTGGTTCCAGGATAGTCGTCAGCGCCTCGCGCCCGTGCAGCGGGTAGGTCAGTTGCAGCGCGTAGGCATCGCCCAGCACCGTCTCCTTGCCGCCAGCGATGAGGTCAATCTGCACCTTGTTCAGTCCCTCGCCAGCCACCCCGCTCCCGACGCGCAACCCGTGCGCGGCGATGGTCTCCGGCGTGATCTCCAGATCGCCAAAGCGACTGGTCAGCGGGCCGCCAGGATACTCGAAGGCCGTCTCCTGGACCGGTATCTTGCCCAGTTTCTCCAGTTCGAGGCGGATCTCGGCGCGAGTCTCGTGGATGAGTGCCCCGCCGACACCCTTGAGTGGCTTGCGCGGCCTGCCCATATTGAGCCCCATCATATTGAGCGCCGCCTTCACCGCCACGCCTCCACCGTAGCGGCAGAAGATACGCGAGAGTTTCTGCACGCTGCGCTGGAGGGCACGGGCCTCCTCCAGCCGCCCCTCAGCGGTCAGGCGGATGACCTCCTGCCAGACCTCC
>CAZZEX010000204.1:0-3732 GCA_964653285.1 uncultured Anaerolineales bacterium | reverse complement strand
TAATAACCCACGGCAATGGCCCGCAAGCAGGCAACCTTCTGGTGCAGCAGGATATGGGCAAAACCGTCGTCCCCGCCCAGACCATGGACATAGTTGGGGCGATGACCCAGGGGCAGATAGGCTACATGCTTCAGCAGACCTTGACGAACTACCTGAAGGACATGGGGATAAGCATGCCCATCTGCGAGGTAGTGAATCAGGTGCTCGTGAGCAAGGATGACCCGGAGTTCTTCGGCGATGCGGCCTCGAAGCCCGTAGGGAATTTCTTCACCGAGGAAGAGGCTAAGAAACTCAAACGGGAGCATCCGGAGTACACCGTAAAGAAGGTCAAGCCGAATGGAGAGAGACCTTGGAGGCGAACCGTACCCTCCCCTGACCCCATAGCCAACGTCGAAAGCGAAGCGATCAAGCGCATGGTGGACGCTGGCATCATAGTCATCGCCTCCGGAGGCGGAGGTATACCGGTAATATTGAATGAGCATGACCATTACGAGGGCGTGGAGGCGGTGATAGACAAGGATCTCGCCGGGGAGAAGCTCGCGGAGGTCGTCAACGCCGATGTTTTCCTGGTCCTCACCGATATCGAGAAGGCAAAACTCAATTACGGCGAGCCGGACGAGAAGCCTGTAGACAGGATGACCTTGCCAGAGGCTAAGAGATACTTGGAAGAGGGCCACTTCTTGGCAGGCAGCATGGGCCCCAAGGTGAAGGCCTGCATCAGGTTCCTGGAATGGGGCGGGAAGAAGGCCATAATCACTTCCCTCGACAAAGCCGTTGATGCCCTCGAGGGCAGTACCGGCACCCATATCGTACCATAGCGGGCGACACCAGGCAGATGGGGGCGAGAACAGGATCAATAGTTCTCGCCCCTTTCGAGGCAGGCCGGCATTGGATATGCGATATCCGCGTTAGTTCAGGAATCGTACAATGAATCATGCCCTTGGTCTGAAATGCACAATCTGTGGCGCGGAGTACGGAGTTGACGAAGTTGAGTACGTCTGTCCCAAACACGGGGACGACGGCATCCTCGACGTTGTCTACGACTACGACCTCATCGCACAGCGCATCACTCCCCACCAACTGGCCAACAATCCGACCCGCTCCATTTGGCGCTACCTCCCCCTCCTTCCCGTCAACCCCGAGAGCGTGCACACATTGGGCAATCCATTGTTTCCCTGCAATCCGCTGTTCTCCGTCGGCTGGACCCCTCTGTATCCAGCCCCGCGTCTGGCCGCCGACCTGGGGCTGAAGCACCTGTGGGTCAAGGACGACAGTCGCCAGCCTACTGCCTCCTTCAAGGATCGTGCCTCGGCTATTGCCGTCGTCAAGACCCGCGAACTGGGCTACGAGATCGTCACGACCGCCAGCACTGGCAACGCCGCCGCTGCCCTCTCCGGCCTCTGCGCGGCGGTCCAGCAACCCAACGTCATCTTCGTCCCCCGCACCGCCCCCCAGGCCAAGGTAGCCCAACTCCTGGCTTACGGCTCTACCGTCCTTCTGGTGGACGGCACTTACGACCAGGCGTTCGACCTGTGCCTGGAGGCGGCACGGGCCTTCGGCTGGTACAACCGCAACACTGCCTACAACCCCTATATGAGCGAGGGCAAGAAGACCGCCGCCTACGAGATCTGCGAGCAACTCACTGACATGCTCGCGGCGGACGTGCCGTCCGCCGCCGGATGGATCGCTCCCGACGTCATCTTCATCCCCGTCGGCGACGGCTGCATCATCGGCGGCATCCACAAGGGGCTGCGAGACATGATGGCGTTGGGCTGGATAGACCGCATATCCCGCCTCATCGGCGTACAGGCGACAGGTTCATCCCCGCTGGTGGACGCCTGGGAGCGCGGGCTGGAGGGATGGGAGATGGAGCCGGTGGAGGCCCATTCCATCGCCGACAGCATCGTCGCCGGATTGCCCCGCGATCGCATCAAAGCGCTGCGGGCAGTGCGCGAGACCGACGGGGCCTTCATCCGCGTGGCCGACGAGGAGATCCTGGCCGCCATCCCCGCCCTGGCCCAAGGTTGCGGGGTCTTCGCCGAGCCCGCCGCTGCCGCCGCCTACGCTGGGCTGGTCAAGGCAGTCGAGCAGGGGCTGGTCAGTCCCGACGAGCGAGTGGTCGTGTTGGCCACGGGCTCCGGCCTCAAGGACATTGCCAGCGCGATGAAGGCGGTGAAAGAGCAACCCGTGGTTGTCGAGCCGATGCTGGCGGACGTCAAGCGGGTACTGGACATCGGCGGTTGGTAGATTGGGAACATACCAAGTACCAACGTACCAGTCTACCAAACCTGTGGAAATCACGATGGCTGAAGTCGTGTTTCTGGGAACTGGGGGGGCCTTCTCCGCAGGGCGACGGAGCAACCTGTCGCTGCTGATCGAGACTCTCGATTTCCAAATGCTTGTCGAAGCCGGCCCGACGATTATGCAGCAACTGGCTCGCATCAACCTTCACGCTGCTGACGTCGAGCGGCTCTTTGTCTCCCATCTCCACGGCGACCATACGTTGGGATTTCCGATGCTGGCCCTAAACCGGCTCGAAGCCCCTACCCCGCTCCACATCTACGCTGGTCCCAACACCGTTGCCACACTGAAGACACTTTGGAGGCTGGTCTACCCCAACGTCGATGCTTGCCGTCTCAATCTTCGCTGGCACGAACTGTCGGAACGAGGCCCGGAAGAGACAAAACTGGCGGAGGGCATCACCATGCGCACCACGTTAGTCCCTCACCCACCCGACGTGCCCACGCTAGCCGCCCGGTGGGATTTTGCGGGTAGCCCGTCAATCGCTTTCGCCACTGACACCGTACCCTGTACGGCCACCGCAGAACTGGCCCGCGATTGCGCCCTGCTGATCCACGAGGCTTCTTTCAGCGCCGCGCTCCAGCCCGACGACAATCCTACTGTGTACTTTCACAGCACAGCCCGACAGGCTGGCGAGATTGCGCGTCAGGCCGGCTGCCCGCGCCTGGCGCTGGTACACCTGGGCCCGGAGATCGGCGAGCACCCCGACGTGCTTGCCGAAGAAGCGCGCGCCGGCACCGACTTGCAGGTCATTGTCCCTGAGGACGGAGAACGGATATGCCTGCCACGGTAACGATGCTTGGTGACGTAACGAGACATATTATACGAGGAGATTTGATATGATAGACCTGACCATCCACGAGGAACAACTGAAACGGACCGTGCAGCGGGCGCGGGAGCGCAACATCATCATCCCTACCTTCGCGCAGATGAGGGACCCCACGCTGGTCCCCGACGGGGTCAAGGCCCGGCTCAAGCACATCGGCCTGTGGGACATCACATCGCTCAACCTGTTCCGCATCACCTGGAAGAACGAGCCCGTGGCCCACGGGGGCGGGTACAACGGCGTCAACTACCTGGAACTCCCAAAATCCCTCACGGGCGTTGACGCGCGCATCATCGCGCTGGTGGGCAAGTGGTTCCCCACCGGCTCCCACAAAGTTGGCGCTACCGTCGCCTGCCTGGTGCCGCGCCTGGTCACCGGCCAGTTCGACCCTACCTACCAGAAGGCGGTCTGGCCCTCCACGGGCAACTACTGCCGGGGCGGGGCCTACAACGCGACGCTTCTAGCCTGCGAGTCGGTCGCCATCCTGCCCGAGGAGATGAGCCGCGAGCGGTTCGAATGGCTCGCCAAAGTGTCGGGCGAGGTCATCGCCACCCCCGGCTGCGAGAGCAACGTCAAGGAGATCTTCGACAAGTGCTGGGAACTGA
>CAZZEX010000203.1:0-3734 GCA_964653285.1 uncultured Anaerolineales bacterium | reverse complement strand
CTGGGGCAATCCCGCATGCCTTGTCTCCGAATACCCCCCCGAACATCCGCCCCTCATACCCAGAACCCCTACTATCTGCCCGCGTATTCTTCATTGCTGCTTGCTGTCACGACCTCTTGACAAACTTGCCGATCTGTGGTATATTGTTATTGAGAGCGCTCCCACAAACTGCCTCTAAGACCCCTTCTTCGACCGCAAAACGTGATTTTTTCTTAGGATTATATGAGAGCGCTCCCAGAAGCCATCAATGTCTCCTACCTTAGAAGAAGTTGCCCGACTGACCGGTGTCTCCCGCTCCACCGTTTCTCGCGTCATCAACAACCACCCCAATGTACGTCCTGAAACCAGGGAACGGGTGCAGCAGGCTATCCGCAAATCCGGCTATCAACCCCACGCGCTTGCGCGCAGCTTGGTCACCAACCGTACCCAGATCGTTGGCATGGTTATCCCCGAGGCGGTGACGACGCTTTTCACCGACCCCTTCTTCCCTCTCGTGCTGCGCGGAGCCACCGAGGCATGTAACGCCCATCAGTACCATCTGATGCTCTCCTTGTTCACCGCCTCCGCTGACCGGCACGAGATGTACCAACGCGTTCTGCTCAGCGGCTACCTGGACGGCGCAATCGTGGCTTCGACTTCACTAGACGATCCGCTCTTCTCCGATTTACTACAAGACAGGATCCCATTCGTCTCCATAGGGCGACATCCCAACAAGCGAGTCCATTACGTGGATGCTGACAACGTCACCGGGGCACGAATGGCGGTCGAGCACTTGATCCGCCAGGGATACCGGCGCATCGCCACCATCACCGGCCGACTAGACACATTCCACGGTCAGGATCGCCTCGAAGGCTACCGCCAGGCGCTACAAGCACACCGTATTCAAGTGGATGAAAGCCTGATCGTTGAAGGAGACTTTGCCGAGCGCAGCGGTAGGGTGGGCATGCAACGATTGCTCCCTGACTCCCCCGACGCTGTCTTCGTTGCCAGCGACATGATGGCTATCGGTGCTCTGAAAGCTCTCCGCCAGGCGGGCTGGCAAGTTCCCCATGACGTTGCCTTGATTGGCTTCGATGATATTCCTGCTGCCTCGGTGATTGAACCGGCACTGACAACCGTTCGTCAGCCGATCGAACGCATGGGCTTGATGGCAGTAGAGCTGCTATTGAGTGTGTTGGAAAACTCCTCAGAGGAAGAGGCTCCCGCCCACAGGATTATCTTGCCCACGGAACTGGTAGTTAGAGCCTCTTGTGGTTCTGCTTAAAGTTGCCCAGATGAAAGGAGGTGGTGAGGAATTTGAAGCAATGTGAAGAAAGATGCATACAGGTCTTCACCCCCGGCTTGACATAGACAGAGGGAAGACCTGTACGCGAGACCTGTGCGGAGCCAAGCTCCACACAGGGTATAGTTTACCAGACCATTCACATGAAGTCAAGGAGGAAAAGAAATGCGTAAGTCAATTCTGCTTTTTGTGAGTCTGCTGATGACTTTGAGCCTGGTGCTCGCTGCCTGCGCGGCACCTACGCCAGAGGTCATCGAGAAGACGGTGGAAGTGCCAGTCGAACAGACGGTGGAAGTGGAAGTGCCAGTGGAAGTCGAGGTGACAGTGGAGGTCCCCGCCGAAGTGCCTACAGTTGAATACGAACGGGGCGAAACCCTCTACGTCAGCGGAGCAGCGTGGGGTCCACCATCGACCTGGAATCCTTTCCAAACAGGGAGTCTTGCCAACACATCAGGAACAATCGGAAACGTGTATGAATTCCTATTCGCGTTTGACCCGTTGACCGGTGAGTTTATTCCCTGGCTCGCGGAGAGTGGGGAATGGAGCGATGCCACGACCTATGGCGTAACGCTCAGGCAGGGCCTCACCTGGAGCGACGGCGAACCACTGACAGCCGCTGACGTCGTGTTCACCCTCGAACTGACCCAACAGTATGATGCGCTTGGGTTCGCCGCACTGTGGACGTATCTGACTGGTGTTACTGCGGTCGACGAAACCCATCTGCAATTCACCTTCACCGACCCCCTCTACCAGCAATGGGATTACTACCTCTACAATATTCCGATTGTTCCACAGCATCTCTGGGAAGGCAGAACAGAAGAGGAGATCACCACCGGCGCTAATGAAAATCCTGTTGGCTCGGGTGCATACCTGTATGAGTCACATGGCGAAGATAGAAACGTATGGCTGAGAAACGAGGACTGGTGGGGAATGAGCGTGTTTGGCAAGCCCGCTCCCAAGAGGATCGTGGATATTCGCTTTGCCAGTAACAACGTCGCTCTCGGTGCGGTTATTAAGGGCGATCTCGATCTGAGCAACAACTTCTTACCCGGCATTGCAACGCTGGCACAAAAAGGTTACGTTCAGACTTATTTCGCCGAAGCACCGTACATGCTCTCTGCCAATACGGCCGTTTTGTTCTTGAATACGACAAAACCGCCGATGGACGACCCGGCTTTCAGAAGGGCGCTTGCTTTTGCCATCAATGTAGACGACATTGTGAACGTCGCTTACGCCCAACTGGTCAGGGCCGCCAGCCCGACCGGCCTTCTTCCTACCCTAGCCAGGTTCGATGACGCGGACGTGCTTGCGAGGTTGGGTTACACCTATGATCCGGCAGAAACCGCAGCCATCCTTGAAGGCGCCGGATATACGAAGGGCGACGATGGCTTCTACAAAGCACCCGATGGCTCCGCGATCGAACTGGAAGTTACTTGCCCGTTCGGATGGACGGACTGGATGGAGGCGATTAATGTTATCGCCACCAGCGCCCAAGGAGCAGGGATCAACATCAAAGCCGTGACCCCAGATTATGGCGCCTGGAACACTGCGCTCATGGGTGGCACATTTGATATGACCCTGAACAACTGGGCGGGGATGAGCAACACCCCATGGACGTTGTACAACCTCTTGTTTGTACACCCGATCATAGAGCAAATGCAAGAGGGCAACTTTGGCAGGTACGATGACCAGGAAATGTTCGATCTGGTGGATGCACTTGCCAGGGTACCTCTTACGGATGAGGCGGGTGTGCAGGCCGCTTGTTCAGCTATTCAGGAAAAAATGCTGACAGAGATGCCCATGATTCCTCTCTGGTACAACGGTCTGTGGTCCCAGTTCAGCAACGCGGTCTGGACGAACTGGCCGACAGAAGCATCAGATGCTCCAACGCTTCCTACTACTTGGTCCGATTACTGGAACAAGGGTAGTCTGCTAACGCTCATTGGGCTGGAGCCGGCAGAGTAAACAAGTTGGGGTTGGTACGGTAAGACTGTTCAGGCCCCGCCCCTCCTTGGTGGCTCGTGGGAGGGGCGGAGTTTTTTGTCACCTTCTTTCAGGAAGGAGGCGCTGTGAGACGCTATTTCGGTAGAAAGCTCCTCATTTACATCCTCACGTTTTTCCTTGCGGTGACCATAGACTGGTTGATCCCGCGCTTCATGCCCGGCGATCCTATTGCGAATGTAATGGCGAGGATCGGCGCCGTGGTGAACCCTGGTGCTGCTCAGAAGATGTACGATTATTTCTCAAGAGTCTTTGGATTAGATCTTCCCATCTGGCAACAGTACCTCAACTTCTGGAATGCCCTTTTCCATGGCGACCTTGGGATAAGCGTATATCTGTTTCCGACGCCTGTGACCAGGGTACTCATGCGTGCCGTACCCTATGACGTCTTTCTTTTGATTCCCTCGATCCTGCTGAGCTGGTACGCGGGCAACAAATTCGGTGCTTTCGC
>CAZZEX010000202.1:0-3838 GCA_964653285.1 uncultured Anaerolineales bacterium | reverse complement strand
GCTCAGGCCTGAAGTCCTTGCTTTTTGTGCCAGGATTTAATTGATAAGATACTAACTGGGTGGGTTGACGTATGCCGTCTTACACGTGCCCAAGCACTCTCTCTGAAAGAAAAGGAGTACATCACGGCAGCACGTTCGCTCGGAATGTCAAGCATCCGAGTTATATGCCGGCACATACTGCCGAATGCAATGGGACCCATTGTAGTAGCAGTAACGCTTGGCGTTCCGAAAGTAGTGTTCGCCGAGGCCAACCTTAGCTTTATTGGAATAGGAGTTAACCCTCCTACGCCGAGTTGGGGTCAAATGGTGGGTGAGTATTACAGATACTTTCAATCCTATTGGCATTTGTCCCTGTTTCCGGTTCTCATGATAGGTATTACAATGTTCTCTTTTATTCTTATCGGCGATGGACTCAGTGAGGCTTTAAGCCCCAGAGCGACTACACGGAGCTATTGGATTTAATGGCCTCTATCCCCGATAATCCAGGACGAGGAGGTGCAGATGTCAGCAAATCAGTAGGATTCCTGCAAACCTGAACCGCATGCCGAATTCAACCTAGGAGGTGTAACTATGGACTTGACGCGAAACAGACGATTCTTCATAGGCATAGCCGCCACTATTACAATTATGGTAGTTGCTGCTTGTGTACCAGCAACAACTCCGCCCGCCACAACAGAGCCCGGACATGAAGTCACGACCAATAGCGTTGGACAAGAGCTACCGCCTGATGCTGCTCCTCCACATGAGCAGGTACTTCGGATCATGGGCCGTGAGAGAAAGCATCTTGATGTAACCGCAGATCAGTATAATGCAAGTATGGAGTCAGGTGCGGCTTTTCTGTGGGAACGTCTGGTCATGCTGGATGAGAACTACCAAGTCGTACCAGGCGTTGCCGATAAGTGGGAGCCTTCCGCAGATGGGAAACGTTGGACCTTCCACTTGCGTGAGGACGCACAGTGGAGCGATGGTACTCCTCTAAGAGCTCAAGACTTCGAGTACGGTCTCAAGAGACAACTCGACCCAGCCACAGGGAGTACATTTGGTTGGTTCTACTATGATGTCAAAGGCGCGAGGGGGTTCAATCAAGGAGAGAACACGGATCCAAACTCTGTAGGAATTACTGCCATTGATGATCACACCCTAGTCGTCGAGACAGAAGATGTCACACCCTATCTTCCAATGCTTATGGCATTTCCTAGCAGTTCTCCTGCACCAAAATGGATCATTGAAGAATATGGTAGCGAGTGGAGCATAAATCCAGACGCATGTTTGACAAACTCCACTTGGAGACTTTTGGAATACACAAAGGGAAGAGGAATGGTGATTGGACTGAATCCCAATTATCGTGGCATCCACAAGGCGTACTTGGAGCGGATCGAGGTTACGTTTGGCACTGCTGAGAATTTCTTCCCAGCCTACCAAGCAGAGGAACTTGATGCACTTCATGCCAGCGGAGATGTTGAGATGGTGAGCCCTGCTGACCTGTTAGTTATACAGAGGGACCCTGAACTAAGTCGTGAGTTGCATACCTTTCCCATATTTGGCACATGGTATATCTTCTTCAAGACAAGCGAACCACCTTTCGATAACTCCATCATCTGGCAAGCGATTAGCCATGCAATCGATAGAGAAACGCTCGCTTCGACAACATTGAATGATATTGCTGTCCCAGCTTATGGAATGTTGCCGCCAGGATTCCCTGGTTTTCAAGGAGATGCTCTAGCCAGTCTTCAGATATATGATCCCGATCTTGCCAAGCAACTCATGGCGCAAGCTGGATATCCAGATGGGGAAGGCTTTCCAACCGTTGACATGTGGCTGCGCGAACCGGCCCCGGCTGAGAAAGCCACTGCAGAGGCTATACAAAACATGCTACTGGAAAACCTGGGCATCAACGTCAACATTGTTAGCAAGGAAAAACAAGTGTATTACAGTTCTTTATCGGAGAACGAGATACCAATGAGCCTCATTTCATGGATGGCTGACTATATTGACCCCGCCAATTTCATGAATCAGGTCTGGCATTCTGAAACTGGAAGGCACGATTGGTCAAACGAGGAATTCGATCATCTGACCAGCGAAGCAGCTCACGAAGTGGATTACAACAGGCGGCTTCAGCTTTACCAACAAGCAGAGAGAATTTTAGTTGAGGACGTTGGCGGAGTATTCGTCTGGCATCCGCTGGGATTTCAGATGTGGAAGCCCTATGTGAGAGGTATACCGCGAAGCAAGGACGGCTACGAGGTAATCCTGCCTTATAACCTCACGATGACGACCATTTACGTAGCGGAGCATTAGACTGGGACGCTGTGGCTTGTAGAGGAGTGCTTTTCGAGGGGCTGCCCAACCCTGCATGCACCCGACTTGGCTAATCGGCGCTTTTTTCGATGGCTCCACGCGCTTTGGGGTTGGTTGGCTGGCAAAGACTCTTTCCCGCATCCGCCAAGCGGGTGATGCTAACCGTTAGGCAGCCACTTATGAGAGGGTGAAAGCATATGACCAACCTGACTGAATACCTCAAGCGTCATCAGTTGATAGCGTACTTTGTTCTGACTTATGTATTTTCGTGGGCGCTATGGATACCCCTTCAACAACTTGTTCTTGGCGGGCAAAGTTATTTGATGCCTTTAATCAGCCTGGGAGTCTTTGCGCCTGCGCTGGTAGGCATTGGGCTGTCAGCTATCCTCAAGCCGCGTCCTAGACAGGGCAGTCGCAAACCCGCAGTGATTGCTTTTATCGTTGTGTGGATCCTTGCCAGCGCGATCATCATTATGGATCTAATCGCTAACGGACAGAAGGACTTGTCCACATCTTTAGTGGTAATAAGCGTTATAACTGGATTACTGCCGGCATTTGTTGTTTCTTCTGCCTTTTCCACGATACCGGGTGTAAGAGCTCATCTTCGCACGTATATCAAGCCAAGGGGCGCCCCTGGTTACTACCTCCTGGCGCTTGTTTTATTCCCTGCCTTTTGGCTCCTGGGAAATTTCCTGAGTCGTGCCCTGGGAATGGAAGTCCCATTTTCTAGCTATCCTATGGTGGATGTCAAGCTCATGGGGATGGTGATCCTCTTCTACCTCTATAACATCATCTATGGTGGACTTTCTGAGGAACCCGGTTGGCGGGGATTTGCCTTGCCGAGACTTCAGGCAAAGTTCAGCCCCCTGGTTTCCAGTCTAATCCTCGGGGTTTTTTGGGCAGTTTGGCATGCACCGTTGCGAATCGGTGGAGCCGAAGCCAAGAGTCTTTCTGATACACTTGTTGAATGGGTTCTGATTGTATTGGTCACTGTAATATTCACGTGGTTCTTTAACCGCACAAAGGGAAGTGTTTTGGTAACAGCGCTGGTTCATCCAGCAATGAACACCACTGGCACTTTTCTCACGGGGTCATTGGGTGCCCTCATACTCCTCTTTGTTTTCATGCTATTTGTTATCGTACTCAATCGAATGTGGAGAAGACTACCTGCTGATAGCCCTGCAATCTATCGAGTGAGCACGCAAGCTGCCTAACAAGCGCGTGCAGTCCGACGCCGCTCCGCGGCCTGGTATCGGGGCGCAATTGGGTTATGTAACGTACTTCGCATTGAAGCGCACTTCGGAAAAGTCGCGGCGCGGCTGACGCGCCGGGCGTTAGGCCGCATTCCTTGACCAAGGGCATTCGGACCAGAAAGGAGAATCTTATGACAAACCAATCCATACCTTCAGGAACTGTCCCGGAGTTGGGCAGACAATCTCAGTTTGCGCCGCATCGTCTTGCATTGATGATTATGTGGCTCCTGACAACGGTCACACTCGTAGCCATGCTGGTCAGTGGTGTCCGCAACACCGGCCAATTC
>CAZZEX010000201.1:0-3998 GCA_964653285.1 uncultured Anaerolineales bacterium | reverse complement strand
GCCCTATTTTACCTCAAGAGGAGCATCTATCAAAATCCATGTGTTCAAGTACTAGAGACATGGCTAAAAGTCAACCCTCAAGATGCTCAGGCGCACTTGGAGTTGGGAGTATGTTTGGTTATTAGGCATCTAACCTATTGGTGGCTAGACCCCATGCACCACGTGACTTCTTATCAATGGGGTGGCACTTTGTCGGGAAACCGTATTCGGCGTCTTACCAAGATTGCGGGAGAGTTCTTGAATGCTATGTCGCTGGGCCTTGATACGGCATTCTTGAGTGGCGTAGCGCATTTCTTTTATGCAGTGGCGACATATAGCCTTGCAATGGGGACATATGACATTGCCTGGAGTTCTGGATGCTTGAAAGGCGACGCCAAGTCCAAGGGAGAAACAGCGCTGGCAGATACGGCACTGAAGGAAGCCGTTCGACAATTTCGTCGCTGGCTTCGCTCCAACCCGCAAGATCTTGATACCTTGCTTTTCCTTGCTGCAGCCTATAAACTACTGGGGGGGACGGCGGACTACGAGAGAATTAGCCTTGAAATCACCAAGGCCGGACAACTCCAAGAACTGGGTGTTTTGAAAGAAAGCAGGAGGAGCAAGTCGAGGAAAAGACGGGCCTCAAGCACGCAAGCAAAAGGCATCGCCTTTGAGGAGTTGTGCCTGAGCCTGGTGAAGGCAATGGGTTTCTCGGCCACTACGACATCCGTTACCACTGATGGCGGCATAGATATTGTAGCCACAAGTACACAACCTCTCTTCTCTGGCAAGTATATCATACAATGCAAGGACTGGAGTAACACCGTGGGACAGCCTGTTGTGCGTGACCTGTATGGCGTTGTGCACGCGGAGTCCGCAAACAAGGGGATATTGATCACTACTTCAAAATTCACAAAGGCAGCACAGCGCTTTGCGGAAGGGAAGCCACTTGAACTGATCGACGGCGAGCAGCTTACTGACTTGCTCAAGCAATACAAGATTCGGTGACGAAGAGTAGGAAGCGCCTCACCCCCTCCCAGAAGTGCGTGATCGCCGTGAGCCTCCTGGTGCTGGCCCTGGGGCTGGCGAACCTGGGGCGGGCGGGCGTAGCCGTGCATTACAATGCCCTCCTGCCCGACCTGCCGTTGACGGTGCCGCTGACCTACCTGGCAGCGATGGGCGGCGTCTGGGGTGCCGTCTTCGTCGCCTGCGCGGTGGGCCTGGTGCGCTTCCGCCCCTGGGGCCGCTGGTCCACCCTGGCGGCGGTGACCCTCTACGAGGCCCACGTGTGGGTCAACTACCTCCTGCTCGACGCCTCCGACTATGCCCGCCAGACCCGGCCCCGGGACCTGTTACTCACTTTGCTTCTGTTGGCCCTCGTCTGGGGGCTGTTGAACATGCCCAAGGTGCGACGCACTTTGGAAGATACTGTTGGCTAACCCCTTCCGGTGGGGCAAGAATGCGGTTTTTCAGGTCATTTTGACTGTTCAGTGGGGAATTACTTCACTAAAAGGGCGTTCTTGTGGGGTCTCATCCCTAGAAAACCGAGTTCGCCAACAGTATCTTTGGAAGTGCGTCGCACCTCGCGCACCTCAAGGAGGACACAATGACCCAACTCGCTCTTCTCTCCGACGTTCATGGCAACCTGCTGGCCCTGGAGGCCGTCCTGGCCGACGTTGAGGCCCAGGGCGTGCCGGACGCAACCTGGGTGTTGGGCGATCTGGTCGCCTTCTGCCCCTGGCCGGCCGAGGCGCTGGCGCGGCTACGGGCGCTGCCCAACGTCGCCTTCCTGTGCGGCAACACCGACCGCTACCTGGTCACTGGCCGCCGGCCCGCCGCCCCGGTCCGCTCGCCCGATGGCTGGGCTCAGATGCCCGCCTTTCTGACCATGCGGGACGCCCTCTTCCGCTGGACCGTGGAGCGACTCTCTTACGCCGACTACGAGTTCCTGCGCGACCTGCCGCCAAGGCTGGAGATCGAGGTCCCCGGCTACGGCCGCGTCGTCGCCGTCCACGCCACCCCCACCGACGATGAGACCAACCTCCTCCCCGATACCCCGGGCGAAGAAGTACGCCCCCACCTGGCCGGCCTGGATGCCCGCCTGCTGCTCTACGGCCACACTCACCGCCCCGTGGACCGCACCGTGAACTCCGTCCGGCTGGTCAACGCCGGCAGCGTGGGTCTGCCGCTGGACGGCGACCCCCGCCCTGCCTACGCTCTGCTCGACTTCGAGGGCGGCCAATGCACCGTCACCATCCGCCGCGTCGAGTACGACGTGGAGACGGTAGTCACCGCACTGGAGCGGGTGGAGCACCCTTCGCGAGAGTGGCTTGCACGGATGCTGCGGGAGGCGAGAACATAGCGACGCTGGTGGAAGCGCGAACGAGTTCGCGTCAGCCCGCAACGAGTTGCGGCGTCCGATGCCGATGGAAACGCGGACAAGTCCGCGTCACACCGCAACAAGTTACGACATCCGATACTAATGGAAGCGCGGACTCGTTCGCGCACAAATAACCAAGGAGCAATGAAATGCCGTGGAATCCAAACAAACCATATCATCCACCTCACTACTACGCCGACAACCGCTTCTATTTCATCACCGCTCGGACCTTCAACCGACGGCAGATCTGGCGTAGCGACGCTGCCAAGCGCATCTTCGTGACGGAACTGCGGTCGGCGATCCAGGACTACAGCATTCCCCTCTACACCTGGGCGACTCTGCACGAGCATTACCACGCGCTGATCTACATCGAGCAGAAGACCCAGTTGGTGCCATTCATCAAACGCTTGCACGGTGCCAGTGCAATTCAGACCAATAAACAGGATCGCACGCCAGGTCGCAAAGTGTGGTACAATTACTGGGACTACTGCCCTCGCGACGACCGTGACTTTTACCGCGTGTTCAACTACATCCACATCCAACCCATCAAGCACGGCATTTTGCTAGTGCCAGATGGGCTGGGCATAGGACCAGCCGACACATATACGCTATCCGTCGCTGGCGTGCCTGAGTTGCATGAGCTGTTGGCGCGGTACGAATTTACCAGCTATCGCTATTACGCGCGCAAATACGGGCTGGACGCCATGGTCAATGTCTGGCTCGACTATCCCATTCCACGCTCGTGGGAGGGGGACGTCTTCTAATTGGAAGCGCGAACGAGTTCGCGTCAGCCCGCAACGAGTTGCGGCGTCCGATACCGACGGATGCGCGAACTCGTTCGCGTTTGCCCGTGACAAGTTGCGGCGTCCGATACCACGGGCCGAGGAGATAACAGTGGACGACCTGAAACGTACCAAACAGAAATGGGAAGAGACAACTGTCAAGAAGGTCACCGACCGCTTCCCCGAGCGGCGGGAGCACTTCGAGACCCTCTCCGGCATCCCCCTCGACCGGGTCTACACCCCTGCCGAGGCTCGGTCGGAGACCTTCGCCCAACAGTACCTCAACGACCTGGGTTTCCCCGGCGAGTATCCCTTTACCCGGGGGGTGCAGCCCACGATGTACCGGGGCCGCCTGTGGACGATGCGCCAATACGCAGGCTACGCCACCGCTGAGGAGTCCAACGCCCGCTACAAGTACCTGCTGGGGCACGGACAGACCGGGCTTTCCGTCGCTTTCGATCTCCCCACCCAGATCGGCTACGACGCCGACGACCCGCTGGCCGAGGGAGAGGTGGGCAAGGTCGGCGTCTCCATCAGCAGCCTGGACGACATGCGGACCCTCTTCGAGGGTATCCCCCTGGACAAGGTCAGCACCTCAATGACCATCAACGCCCCCGCGGCCATCCTGCTGGCGATGGTCATTGCCGTGGCGAAAGAGCAGGGGGTGGACCCCCGGAAACTGCGCGGCACGGTGCAAAACGATATCCTGAAAGAGTACGTCGCCCGCGGCACCTACATCTTCCCGCCCCGCCCCTCTATGCGTCTGGTGACCGATCTCTTCCGCTACTGCGCTGCCGAGGTTCCCAGGTGGAACACCATCAGCATCAGCGGCTACCACATCCGCGAGGCTGGCTCTA
>CAZZEX010000200.1:0-4056 GCA_964653285.1 uncultured Anaerolineales bacterium | reverse complement strand
TCCGCGCCTTCGCCACCGCCATCGCCACCAGTTCCTTCGCCTTCTCCGTCGCCCTCCCGTGATCGTCCCTGTGTACCCACGAGTCCTGCTCGCGGATGTTCGCCATCTGGAACAGATGCGGGTTCAGCCCAGCCCCGCGAATCGTCTCCTGAAACAGCGGCTCGTGCGTGCGCGGTGTGCAGGAGGCCACCACGACCCGATTCAGATCGTACTCCTGGATGCGCTCGCGAATGCGCTGCTGCGTGTCCTGAGAGCAGGTGTACAGATTCTCCTCGGCGTAGGCCACGTAGGGCAGCGTGCTGGCATACTCGACCACCTCGGGCACGTTCACCACAGCGCCGATGTTGATGCCGCAGTGGCAGATGAAGACGCCTACCCGCGCATCCTCCTCGCTCACATCCCGCTCCGGCGGATAAGTGATCTCTTGCACCAGCGAACCACGGGCCTCGGCCAACAGTGCCGAGGCCTGGGCTGCCGCGCACGAAGCCTCGATCACCGTCTCCGGGATGTCCTTGGGCTCGCTGAACGAGCCGGCGACGTAGATGCCCGGCCGCGTCGTCTGCCCAGGCTCGAAGGGAGGCGGCTCGGCGAAGCCGTATTCGTTCAGGACGACGCCCAGCCGCTCCGCCAGTTCCCGCGTGCCCTCCGGCGGCTTCAGCCCCACCGAGAGCACCACCAGATTGAATTCCTCCTCGACGTTTTTGCCGTCGGGAGTAGCGTGCTTCAGCCGCAGGTTACCCGTCCCCGGCTCCTCCGTGACCATACTAACCATACTACGCACGTAGCGCACGCCGTACTCCTGCTCCGCCCGCTCGACGTAACGCTCGAAGTCCTTGCCGAAGGAGCGGATGTCCACGTAGAAGATTGCCGGCTCGACGTTGGGATCGTGCTCCCTGGCGATGACCGCCTCCTTCGTGGCGTACATGCAGCAGACCGAGGAGCAGTAGCCCTGGTTGCACGAGATGTCGCGGGAGCCGACGCACTGGATGAAGGCCACCTTGCGCGGCACCTGGCCGTCGGAGGGACGCCGCACTTCCCCACCCCACGGGCCGGAGGCCGAGAGCATGCGCTCGAACTCGATGCTGGTGACGACGTTGGGAAGACGCCCGTAGCCGAACTCGGGCCGGACGTCGCCGGGCATAGTCTCCGACCCCGGCACCAGCACGACCGCCCCCACGTTCAGTTCGACGATCTCGGGGCGCTGTTCGTGATTGATGCAGTGCTTCTGGCAGGCGTAGACGCACTGCAAGCACTCGGAACAGATGCCGCACGAGAGGCACCGCTCCGCCTCCGCCCGCGCCTCCTCCTCGGTGAAGGCGGGATAGACCTCGCGGAAGCCCTGCACCCGCTCGGCCGCCGGGAGTTTGGTGACCTCGTGACGCGGCGTCTCGGAGACCCGACCGGAGGCCACCTGCGCCCGCGCTTCCTCTTCAGTGAGTTCGGCCACCTCGACCTCGGGCTCTGCTTCCGGCAGTGGCTCGCCGCGCACATAGGCATCAATCGAGCGGGCAGCCCTGCGCCCCGCCGCGATGGCGTCAACCACGAACCCGGGCCCCGTCACCACAACGCCTCCGGCGAAGAGCCCCGGCACCTCGGTCGCCAGCGTCACCGGGTCCACCGCCACCCATCGCCCACGCACCGTTACCTCATCCGGCAACAGCGAAACGTCGGGCCGCTGCCCGATCGAGAAGATTACCACGTCGGCCCCAATGACGTGCTCGGTGCCCGGCTTCTCATCGAAGTCAGGTCGCCCCTCCACGAAGCCCCGAAAGTCAACCTCAACGCAGCGCACGCCCGTTACGTGCCCATCTACGGAGGTGATCTCCTTGAATGTGCGGGACGGGAAAACCTCGATGCCCTCCTCCTGCGCGTCCTGTATCTCCCACTCGTGGGCCGGCATTGTCTCGCGGCTCTCCAGGCAGGACATCCCGACCCAGGAAGCGCCCAGCCGCACCGCCGTCGTCGCCGCGTCAACCGCGACGCTACCGCCGCCCAGCACCAGGACGTGCTTCCCCTTGACCAAGAAAATAGGTTTTTCGGAAAAACCTGGTTTCTCCGACAGCGCCACCTGGCGCAGGAAATCGGTCGACACCGTCACCTCGGGCAGGTCCACGCCGGGGATGGGGAGGCGGACGCCCTGGTGTGCCCCCACCGCGACGAAGACAGCGTCGTACCCGTCGCTCAAAAGAGCCGTCGCATCGTCCACGCGGTGATTGAGTTTCAGTTCGACCCCCAGCGCCAGGATATCGTCAATCTCCTTCTGTACCAGATCGTAGGGCAAGCGGTAAGAAGGGATACCCACACGCATCATCCCGCCCGGAACGGGGAGCGCCTCGAAGACGGTCACGCTGTGGCCGAGTTTGGCTAAGTCTTGTGCGCACGTCATCCCTGCCGGTCCGGAGCCGATCACTGCCACCCGCCTACCCCCCCCGCCCCCCCCTGGGAGGGAGGGTGAGAGAGGTATGTTGATCTCGTCAGGATGAGCCAGCGCCCAGTCGGCGACGAAGCGCTTTAGGCGCATGATGTTGACCGGCCCGTCAACCTGCCCCCGCGAGCAGGCGTCCTCACACTTGTGGTTGCACACCCGCCCGCAGATGGAGGGGAAGGGGTTGTCCTCGCGGATGGTGCGGTAGGCGTCGGCATACCTCCCCTCGCGTATTAGCGCCACGTACCCCTGCGCCCGCTGGTGGATGGGGCAGGCATCGCGGCAGGGAGCACGCCCCCGCTTCTCGATGACGTAGGCGTTGGGTATCGCCTGCGGATAGAGTTTGTAGACCGCCCGCCGCTCAGACATATTGGCGTTGAACGGGTCGGGACGGATGATGGGACAGGCTGCCGTACAGTCGCCGCAGCCGGTGCACTCGTCCACCACGACGTAGCGCGGCTTCTGGCGCACGCGCACCGTGAGGTTGCCCGGCTCGCCTTTAACGCTCTCCAATTCGGCGTAGGTCATCACCTCGACGTTGAGGTGCCGGCCGCACTCGACCAACTTAGGTGAGAGGATGCACATCGCGCAGTCGTTGGTGGGGAAAGTCTTGTCGAGTTGCGCCATCACCCCGCCGATAGCCGGCTTCCTGTCCAGCAGATAGACCTTGAACCCGGCTTCCGCCAGGTCGAGCGACGCCTGCATGCCCCCAATGCCAGCCCCAACGACCAGCACGGCCCCAATTGCAGATTGCGGACTGCGGATTGCGGATTGCGGATTTGTCATTTGACGTTTGTCATTGGCCATTGGTCATTATACGGCCGCATCCAACATCCCATACACTTGTCCCACCTCGAAGCCCTTCTGCTGGCTGGCCTTGTTCGGGCAGGCGACGATGCACGCCCCGCACCCCTGGCACAGCACCTCAATGACCTCCGCGTGGGGCCACCCCGGCTCCAGCACCCGCGCGTCGTAGGGGCAGACCTCCACGCACAGGCCGCACGCAGAGCAGCGCTTCGGGCTGACGCTGGCGACGGTGGGCGTGGCCTCCAACTCCTGCTTTGCCAGAAGCGTCACCGCCCACACCGCCGCCCCCCGCGCCTGCGCTATCGTCTCATCCAGAAAACGCGGGCTATGCGCCATCCCACACAGGTACACCCCCGCCGCCGCAAACTCCAACGGTCGCAACTTCACGTGCGCCTCCAGGAAGAACCCGTCCTCGTCCAACGGCACCTTGAGCAACTTCGCCAGCGGTTCGTTGTCCACATTCGGCTCAATCCCCGCGCTGAGCACCACCAGGTCCGTGTCCAGCGTGAAGACCTCTCCCTCCGGCTGCACCGCCACGTCCACGCGCAGGCACCGGCCTGAAGAGCCGGTGCTGGGTTGTTCTTCGACCCTCACCTCCGGCTTCTGGTCCTTGTCATACTGCAGGAAGATCACGCCCTTCTGCCGTGCCTCGCGGTAGTAGCGCTCCTTGAAGCCGAAGGTACGAATGTCGCGATAGAGGATGTACACCTCCGTCTCCGGACTGCGCTCTTTGATCGCTAGCGCGTTCTTGATCGCCTCAGTACAGCAGACGCGGGAGCAGTAGGGGTGCTCCTCGTCACGGGAACCTACACACTGGATCATCA
>CAZZEX010000199.1:0-4074 GCA_964653285.1 uncultured Anaerolineales bacterium | reverse complement strand
CATCCCCCCTCCCCCTCTCCCAAAGTTGGGAGAGGGGGAGGGGGGCGCAGGGGGAAGGGGGTGAGGGCCTCCACCCGCTGCAGCAGGCATTCATCGAGGAAGGGGCCGTCCAGTGCGGCTACTGCACGCCGGGCTTCATCATGGCCGGCGCCAGCCTGCTGGAGGAAATCCCTCACCCTACCCGCGAACAGATCATCGCCGGGCTGAGCGGCAACCTATGCCGCTGTACGGGGTACTACAAGATCGTGCGGGCGATTGAGCGGGCGGCGGGAGAAGAGGTGGGGTGATAGTGAGCGCAGGAGGTATACTGTGGAGAAAATGCTGAAACTTCCAGTGGTTGTACAACAAGACGAGGAAGGCTGGTTTGTGGCGGAATGTCCGGCCATTCCCGGCTGTGTCAGCCAGGGCAAGACGTCAGAAGAAGCGCTCACCAACATCCGCGAGGCTATCGAATTGTGCTTAGAGGTGCGCCGTGAGAAGGGCCTTCCGCTGACCATTGAGACCTTCGAGGTCGAGGTGCCTGTGTATGCCTAAACTGCCGCGTGTATCGGGCCGACAGGCGGTGCGGGCTCTCGAGCGAGCGGGTTGGGAAGTAGCACGCCAGCGAGGCAGCCACGTAGTCCTGACTCGAGCTAGGTCTATCTATACCCTGTCCGTTCCTCTACACCGGGAATTAGGACCCGGCCTGCTGCGTTCGCTCCTGCGCAAGGCGGATCTATCTGTGGAGGAGTTCCGAGACCTACTGTAGGCGTGATAAAGCTATCTTGAGTCAGGGCATCTGATGAGCATCAGGAAGCGAAGAGCTGACCGAAAGCACCGTACCCCCAGGCGCAACCATCCGTTGCTGTCCTGGAATCCGCTGTTCTCTGCCCTACCAGCGACCGCTTTGAGTAATGGTAACCATGAGCGAAAAGAGCGCAGTTCCTAAGACTTCGGGACAGGGCAGAAGTGGCAAAGACGCGACTCCTTTCCCCTGGGCCGAGATGATGCTGATATGGGTCGTGATGACGTTCCTATTTCTGTGCCTGGGCTGGTTTGTGACCAGGCTGATAAGTCTGCTGGGTATTAGTCTAACGGCTGAGAATACTATCTCGCGCTCAGTTCAATACCTTCTCATAGGCCTGGTCAGCGTGGCTGTAATGGCACTCGCATCTGTCCTTGCTCCGGTTATACGCCGCCGCCGAAGGCTGACCACCTGGCGGTCTGGGCAAGATCCCTACCTGGTGGGCCCGATTATCACCGACCCGGACAGGTTCTACGGCCGCGAGGAGGCGCTGACCGAACTGATCCGCGCACTGGAAGCCGGCAATCACATTGCCCTCTATGGTGAGCGACGCATCGGCAAGACTTCCCTCCTCCACCAACTAGCCCACCGTCTCTGCCGCCTGCCCCATCCATCCGTCCACTTCCTCCCGGTTTTCGTCAACCTCCAGATGGTGCCTGAACCTCGTTTCTTCTACGCTCTGACCGACGCCATCGCCAAAGCCGCCCGGCGGGAACTGGACCAGGCTCTCCCCCCTCTCCGGTTGGATGGCCGGCCCGAGGGGTACGATAGCCTGGACTTGGCCGACGACCTGGAGACCATCGTTGAGGCATTTCGGGTAGCCACCGACCGCCCCCCCCCGCATCGTTCTCCTCCTAGACGAGGCGGACAAAATGAACGGCTACGACCCCCACACCCAAGAGGCACTGCGCGGCCTGCTGATGACCCCTGTTGGCCGCCACGTCAAACTGGCCTGGTCCGGCCAGACGATGAACCGAGAATGGCGCCTGGAGAGCAGCCCATGGTACAACCTTTTCAAGCGGGAGATCCACCTGAGCGGCCTGGAGGAGGAAGCCGCCGTGCGCCTGATCCGGGAGCCAGTCAAGCGGGTTTTCACCTACGATGACGAAGCGGTCCAGCGCATCCTGGAACTCACCGGCTACAAGCCCTACCCCACCTAGCGCCTCTGCTCCCTCTGCATACGGCTACTGCTGGCGGAAAACCGCTTCCAGGTCACAACTGACGATGTGGAAGCAGCCTGGCGGGAGTTGCAGGCCGAGGATGTCTGCCGGGCAGCAGAGGGGGCTGTCAGCCCAGTTTACGAGGTGCGCCGCCCGGCGTGGACGGTCGCCGAGGAGAGGGCAGAATACCGCACCGACAAGGAGGACAAACCGTGATCAGCCCCTACGCCACCAGCGGCCCTGTCACAGGCGCCGACTTTTACGGACGCCGGGAACTTTTCGATGAGATTGCCACGGGTCGCTGCCGTGCCACCTATGTCCTGGGCACCCGCCAGATCGGCAAGACAACCCTTCTGCGCCAGGTGGAGACGCTGATTCCGGCCATCTTCCTCGACCTCCAGTGGGCTGGTGGGCGGCTGGACGATCTGACCCGCCAAGCCCGACGGGAGGTACGCCGCAAGCAGCGGCAGTACCCCTGGCTGCCCCCACACGATGGCCTCCCCGATGACCTTTCCGGGCTTCTGGAAGTGGTCAACGATGCCGTCGAGGAGGCAGGGGAGCGGCTGTGGGTGCTGAAGGAGTAAGAGCACGGATGGAACGCACTGTCCCTACTACCGGCAGCGAAGAAATCGAACTCTACATGCGCACCTATTACTCGTTGCTGCGCGCCACCGACGAGGTGCAAATTCGCTCGCTCGTCGAGACGCACCTGGGGATGGACTCGTCGCTGCACACGGCCGCCCGCGCCGAGGAGCCCGACGCCGCTGCGCTCATTTACTGCTCGCTGCGGCTGCCCCGCTGCATCCGCCAGACCCGCCTCGTCGTGATGGGCCAGTCAGAGCGCGTCTTCGCCCGGCGCGGCTACCCCCACATCGAGCAGTGGCAGCCAGTGACCGCGCCCGGCCGGCGTCGCCGCATCTTCTTCGACGGCCACGAGACACTGGCCGCCTTCATCGCCAGCGTCTCCGACATTGACGACCTCATCCCAATGCTGACCGCCTTCCAGATCGAGTGGAACAAGATGCACCAGCAACTGTACGCCAGCCCGCTGCTGGAGCGACTGGTCTCGTGCATTGAGCGTGGCGAGCCGGAGGAGACTCCCCTCCGCTCCGGGGGGGGCGGGGGGGGGTGGGAGACGCTGCGCGACGAACTGCGCGCCGCGCTATCCCTCTCCCCCGACGATCTGGCCCGCCTCGAGGCCTTATGGGGTGACGAATTTCCTGCCCTCCTGCTCGACGCCGGCCGGGAGCGCAAGCGGTTCGCCGTGCGCCTGCTGGCCGGATCGCTGGTGGACTATCGTAAGGCCACGCGGCGCTGGTGGGGCTTCATCACCGACACCTCGCCGGTGGACCTGAGCGAGCGACCGGTCTACTTCATCTCCAGCAACGTACACAGCGTGGTCAACGTGCTTTCCGGCTTCGCCCTGCGCCGCGAGGATGAACTGCTGCGTTTCATCGAGGCTCGAGGCGAGAGTGACCTGCTGGCCGAGCACGCCCACATCCGCGCCGGCGACGTCCCATCCCGCCGCGAGAACCTGCTCTACTTCGTGCTGCGGGAGTACATGGACGCGCACCGGGGCGAGGCCGTGTGGGACGAGCGGGAGGCGGAGGAGGCGCTGTGCGGCATCAAGCACATTGACAGCCGCCACGTCTTCAACGTTGAGGCACAGGTGATCGAGTTGCGCCGCCTGCAGCCCGACTGGTTCGACCCCCGGCTGGGGATCCCAGCGCTCGACCATCTGGCCCGCAGCGATGCCGTCATCGTCAACATTGACTACCCGCTGGGGATGGGCGCCTACCACATCCTCTCCCAGGTCGCCACCAGCGTGGACTCCCTCCGGGGGATCTACGTCCTGGGCAAGGCGGCCACGCTCAACGGACGCATCGGCGACGTGATGATTCCCTACGTCGTGCACGACGAGCACTCGCGCAACACCTACCTGTTCAACAACTGCTTCACGGTCAGCGATGTGGCTCCCTACCTCATCTACGGCACCACGCTCGACAACCAGAAGGCCATCAGCGTGCGCGGCACCTTCCTCCAGAACCGGCGCTACATGGACGTCTTCTACCGCGAGGGGTACACCGACATTGAGATGGAGGCCGGGCCGTACCTTTCGGCCATCTACGA
>CAZZEX010000198.1:0-4101 GCA_964653285.1 uncultured Anaerolineales bacterium | reverse complement strand
GCGGCGTCTACTACACCCCCACCTACCTCGTGGACTACATCGTCCGGCAGACCGTCGGCAAACTGATCGAGGGCAAGACGCCCCGGCAGATCGCGGGCGCGCACAAGGGCACGCCCCTACGCATTCTCGACCCCGCCTGCGGCTCCGGCTCGTTCCTGCTGGGCGCGTACCAATACTTGCTCGACTACCACCGCTGCTGGTACGAGGCGCACGACCCGGTCAAGCACGCCCGCGGCAAGCGACCTGCCATCTACCAGGCTAGCCCCTCCCCGCCCCCCCTCGGTCCCCCCCAACTCTGGGGGGGAAGCGGGGAAGGGGAGTGGCGGCTGACCACCGCCGAGAAGAAGCGCATCCTGCTGAACAACATCTACGGCGTGGACATTGATCGGCAGGCGGTGGAGGTGACCAAACTCAGCCTGCTGCTCAAGGTGCTGGAGGGGGAGAGCCAGGAGACGCTGGGGCGGCAACTGGCCCTATGGCGCGAGCGCGCCCTGCCCGATTTGGGCGACAACATCAAGTGCGGCAACTCGCTCATCGGGCCGGACTACTTCGCGGCGCAACTGCTGCCGCTTGAGAACGAGGAGGAGATGCGGCGGGTGAATGTGTTTGACTGGGAGGCGGAGTTTTCGGAGATTATGGCAGCGGGGGGATTTGATGCGGTCATCGGGAATCCGCCGTACATCCGCATCCAGACGCTGCCGAAGGTAGACAAGGCGTACTACAACGACCACTACCAGGCGACGACGGGCAATTACGACATCTATGTCCTGTTCATTGAGCGGGGGTGGCAACTGCTGCGTCCAGGCAGTGTGCTGGGCTTCATTCTGCCACATCGGTTCTTCAAGACAAGCTATGGTAAGGGATTGCGCGAGTTCATCGCGAAACGCCAAAACGTGCGCGAAATTCTAGATTTCGACGGATACATGGTGTTTGAAGCCGCAAGTATCAATACCTGCATTCTGATCATTGGCAAGGAACCGGAAGACAAATTCAAGTTTGGACAAGTTCGATTCATCCAGCCGCCGACGATTGGCATATCTGCCATTCTTCAAAAGGTACACGAGGCCGACCAACTACTCGATGAGGACGTCACAGTGGGTATGCTAAGCCAGAGTAATCTTACTGAAGAGTCTTGGTCTTTTCTGTTCCCAAACGAGGAACCCCTGTGGCAAAAACTCAACTCGACGGACTGCCGTCTCTCCGATATTGCAACTCATGTTTTCCAGGGACTGAAAACCGGAGGAGATTCGGTGTATTCCCTCAGAGTGGTGAGGGAAGATGAAGAAACTACCCGTGTGTTGTGTTCACGAGATAGTCAGGAGTATGAGGTTGAAAGTGCCATTCTGAAGCCGCTCATCAAAGGCGGTGAGATGAAACGGTATCACATCGGGGAGACTAACAGACGGGTACTGTTCCCCTACAAAGAAGGTAAACTCATCCCAGCAGATGATCTCCAACGTGACTATCCGCGAGCTTGGGACTATCTGTCCAAGCATAAAGAGTATCTGAAGGGTCGCGAGCGCGGGAAAATGAAAGGTCCAAACTGGTATGCCTATACCAGAAACCAAGCTCTCAACATGATGTGGCGGCCCAAGATTCTCACACCCGAGTACTATGCTCACGCATCCTACTGCTATGACAAGGGTGGAGAATTCTACTTCTTCGGAGGTGGAGCTGGAGGCTACGGAATTGTGCTGAAGCTAGACATTGAGCCTTGTTACGTGCTAGGGTTGCTCAACAGCAAGTTGCTGGACTGGTACTTGCAGAAAATCAGCGTACGAGCCTATCAGACTGCATATCTGTACGTGAAGAGGTACATCGAGCAACTGCCCATCCGCACCATCAACTTCTCCGACCCCGCTGACAAAGCCCGCCACGACAAGATGGTCGCGCTGGTGGAGCACATGCTGGCGCTGCACCGCAAACTGGCCGTCGCCACTGTTCCCCCCGACAAGGAACTCTACCAGCGGCAGATCGAAGCCACGGACCTGCAGATTGACGCGCTGGTGTATGAGTTGTATGGGTTGTCAGAGGCAACGGATAGGAGCGGATAAGCGGATGAGGGGGGCAGCGACTATCCGCTTATCCGTTTCCCATCCGCTGCGCCGATTGACGCGCTGGTGTATGAGTTGTATGGGTTGTCAGAGGCAACGGATAGGAGCGGATAAGCGGATGAGGGGGGCAGCGACTATCCGCTTATCCGTTTCCCATCCGCTGCGCCGATTGACGCGCTGGCCTACGAGTTGTATGGGTTGACGGAGGAGGAGATTGCGGTGGTCGAATCACTGAGGCATTGAAGAGGATGAGGACACTGAAACCAAGCAATGACACGACAGTCAGTGTACTCAGTGCTTTCAGTGCCTCAGTGGTTCAATGGGCTGCGCACCAACATGGTTTAGTCTCAAGCCCCGTTCGGTGGGCTCGCTGCTGATTGTGGCGTTTGCTATCTTTGCCAATGCGCTGTTCTTCGATTGGCTATTCGAGACACTGACACAGCGGAAAAAGGTATGCCCTGGCTGTAACGCTCAACTCGACGAGAGTGATATGCACTGTTCCACTTGGGGCTGACGCAGCCTTGAGCTTTGTTGATGGAGTAATAACTCGAGCCGTTAGGTGAAATTGCGCTCAATTTTACGGAGGCAGTCAGACAAGAGGCGCCCACACCCGCCCCCCTCTCACGGATGGAGGCGGCGGGCCGGAGAGAGCAGTGAGGCGATACGCTGGGTATTACCCCGGTTTCCCCAGTTCCCGCAGTTCGTCCTCGCGGAAGGTAGCGATGATCATCTCTTCTGCGGGGGCGCGCCCGGGCACGTAGCCGAAGCGCTCCTGCACAGCCTGGCCGACGGCGCGGAAGACGTCGGCCACGGGGATGCCGACCGGGCAGGCGTCGCTGCACACGCCGCACCCCACGCAGGCGTGGGCCATGTGGAGCATACGAGTCACGTGGAAGAGCAACGTGTCCGACGGCAGACGCAACCCTCCTTTGCGCTCGGCCCAATCCCAGTAGCGGGCTGAGGGGTGGTCAAAGGTGTCGGTGCGGAAGATGCACTCCTTACAGTAGCACAAGGGGCAGACGCGCATACAGTTCTGGCAGTGGATGCAGGTGGCGAACTCCGCCAGGAGCGAGGCCGGGTCGTGCACGCGCTCGCGGAAGGCGGCGAAACGGCGGTCCCGCTCGGCGGTGCGGGCGGCGACGAGGGCCTGCACCGCCTCGACGCGTGCACCGGGCTCCTCGGCCGGCTCCAGCCCCAGCGCGCTCCCCAGTTCCTCGTCGCGCACCGATACCCACAGCCGTTCCCCGTTGGGCACTCCCAGCAGGCCGATGGAGATGTGAGGCACGTAACTCTGGCCCGTGCCGGGGATGGGCCGCTCGCACATCGTGCAGGCCGGGCGGAAGGTATAGCCGGCCAACGGCTCGACCCGGCCCTCGCAGGCCGCCGCCAGCGCAGGAGTCACCGGATCCAGCCTCTCCTCGGCCATGCGGGCGTAGTCCTCCACCCCATAGGTCCCCAGGCAGTCTATCCCGATGAGCACCACGCCGTCGAGCAGCACCTGTCGCACTTTGGAGAGTTCGACCGCCGTGCGAAGTTCGCAGTTGCGCAAAACGGCCCCCACGCGGCCCAGCGCGCCGGTGGCCGTGACCTGTCCCAGAACTGTCCCCCCGTTGACCGGCAGTACCGGGGCCAGCAGCGCGGTCCGCTCCAGCAGGATGGGATCGCGCACCAGCGCGGGCACCGCGTTGCGACCATCGGGGGTTCGCAGTGGCACCAATAGCCCGTCCACGACGCCGCTGGTCAGCAACGTCTCCAGCAGGCGGTTAATCGTCTGTACCGTGCCGTCCTGTACTTCCAGCCATCCCTTCATAGTGGGTAGACCGCCTCTCTACTCCAAGTCTTGCGAAGAACAAGGTCCTTCCCGAAAAACCCGATTTCTGTCAGATACTCCATTGTCCACGAAATGGAGAGGGCCCTTTTTCCTTGATCGCCGCCACCATCTCGGTGACAGTGTCGGCGAAGTACTGCCCCTCGGAGGCGCTGATCCAGCGCAGCCAGACCCGGTCGGGGTCGAAGCCCAGTTGTTCCAGCACCTGGTGGATGATGG
>CAZZEX010000197.1:0-4215 GCA_964653285.1 uncultured Anaerolineales bacterium | reverse complement strand
GTAACCAGTCCTGACTTGTCCAACCCTCCCGTGTGGGCTCTGGGGTCTTTTCTACCTTCTGCAGAGTCGAAATGCAGAAGAATGGATTGCCCTGTGCTCGTTTCAGTGCCCGTGTGGGCTCTGGGGTCTTTTCTACCGTCCACGAAGACACCGACGTGACGAGCCTAGCTCGGTTTCAGTGCCCGTGTGGGCTCTGGGGTCTTTTCTACAAGATAAAAATGGCCAGTGTGAATTTCTTTGAGGGGGGTTTCAGTGCCCGTGTGGGCTCTGGGGTCTTTTCTACTCTTCCCCTTTCTCAGTTTTCCCCGTTTTTTTCCTCTTATCGTCGCTTCCAGGCCAATAAATGGCCCCCAAAATGGCTTTCATGCCCCTTTTTCCCCCTTTTGTGATCGTTATGTCAATATGCGAGCATCGCCACAGCCTCCAAAACCGGCCCGATGCTCGCAAGACCCCTCCTCGGGCGGGCCTTTTTCCCCCTTTTTTACCCCTGTTGGCGGCCCTGGGGCCGTTTTTTACTCATTTTCGAGGTCCCGCACGGGCCGGCTTGCGAGCATCGCCGGAAGTGGCCCTACCCCCCCCGATGCTCGCAACACGGAAGCGGATAGAGCGCCTATACCACAATCACCTCTTCCTCGCTCAGCACCTCGACGCCTGAGGTCACCTCCACTTTCTCGAGGCAGCCCTGGCACAGATAGTAGTAGCGCACCCGGTCAACGCGGGGGTAGACTGATTACTATTTTACCTTGAAAGGGTGCTATTTGTCAAGTTTGCCCTGGATGGCTGGATGGCCGGTATCCCATTTCGACTTCCAGTACCCTCGACAGGATTCGAACCTGTGACCTTCTGGTCCGCAACCAGACGCTCTATCCACTGAGCCACGAGGGCGAGACTGGCGGGGAGGCAGGGATTCGAACCCTGGGTGGAGCTATTAACCCCACAACCGCTTAGCAGGCGGCCCCAATCAACCACTCTGGCACCTCCCCGGGTATCACTATTCTGTTGTCCTGCTTCTGTTGTTTTCTCACTCCGTTGTTGTGGCGGAGGGAGAGGGATTCGAACCCTCGGTGACCTTGCGGCCACAACGGTTTTCAAGACCGTCGCCTTAGTCCACTCGGCCATCCCTCCGGTTCCGAGGGTGACTCCCGCTGGCGGGTCAAATTCTACCACGCCAGCGAGGAACTGTCAATCCTCCCTACCGCCCTCCTGACTGCCAATGACCTCTATCCCCCCCATCCACGGCTGCAGTACCTCGGGCACCACTATGCTGCCATCCGCCTGCTGGTAATTCTCCATAATCGCGATCATCACCCGGGGCAACGCCAGCCCGGAGCCGTTGAGCGTGTGGACGAAGCGAGGCTTGGCCCCTCGCTCCGGCCGGTAGCGGATGTTCGCTCGCCGCGCCTGGAACGTTTCGCAGTTGCTCAGAGAACTGACCTCCAACCACTCCCCGCAGCCGGGTGCCCACATCTCGATGTCGTACGTCTTAGCCGTGGTGAAACCCAGGTCGCCCGTACACATCTGTACCACGCGGTGGGGGATGCCCAGACGGCGGCAAATGTCCAGCCCGTCCTCGACCATCGCCTCCAATTCGTCGTAACTTGTCTTCGGGCTGGTGAACTTATACATCTCCACCTTGTCAAACTGGTGCCCGCGCTTGATACCGCGCACGTCCCGCCCGGCGCTCATTTTTTCGCGGCGAAAACAGGCAGTATAGGCTACGTAGCGCCGGGGCAGGTCATCACCGTTGAGGATCTCATCCCGGTGTAGATTGGTTAGCGGAATCTCGGCCGTCCCAACGAGCCACAAGTCATCTTCGACGTCGTGATAAATGTTGTCAACGAACTTGGGAAGTTGCCCCGCCCCCCACATACATTCTTCCTTCACGACAAAGGGCAGGTAGATCTCGGTATAACCATGCTCCCTGGTGTGCACGTCCAGCATCCAGGCGATGAGCGCCCGCTGCAACCGTGCCCCGGCCCCGCGCAAGACGTAGAAACGGCTGCCGGAGAGTTTCACACCCCGCTTGAAATCGAGAATGTCCAATTCCGGCCCCAGGTCCCAATGAGGCACCGGCTCGAAGTTGAACTCCCGTGGCTTTCCCCACTCTCGCAAGACGGGGTTGTGTGTCTCGTCGGGGCCAACGGGGACGCTCGTGTGTGGCAGGTTAGGTACCTCCAGCATCGCCGTCTTAAGCCCAGATTCAACCTGGCGCAACTGTGCCTCAAGCGCGTTGATGCGATCTCCCACCTGGCGCATCTCAGCGATGAGCCGTTCCCGCTCGACCTGGTCCTGAAGCCGGCCGATCTCCTTGGAGACGCGATTACGCTCAGCCCTGAGCGTCTCGACTTCCTTGAGCAGTTCACGCCGCCGCGCGTCCAGCGCCAGGATAGTATCTACCCGAGTTGGGCCTTCGTTCCGGCTCAGCAAACGCTCTTTGACTTGTTCCGGCTGTTCACGAATGCGTGCAATGTCGAGCATGTTATCCTTCCTGTGTCTGCTCCCACCTCTCAACGGCTTGGCGGATGGCCCGGCGCAGCCGCTCGTCGGGGAGGAGGTTGATGTCGGTATAGCACTCGCCATCCACCCAGATTTCCAGCCCACCATCAGGCGCTGTTCCCAGGTCCACATCCATTGCTGCCAGAGCCGGGTCTGCACTCAGACAGGCGCGAAGGATGTCCTCGATTTGCTCAGCAAAGGGAGCAGCGACGTGCCCACCTGCATCGTAATCGTAGAGCGCAATGCCCTCGCCACCCGCCTGAGTCGCGGCAATCGTCTCCGGCGGAGAGGTGGTCCTCATCCACTCTGGCTTGTGGTCGGGTGATTGGGAACGAGTGAGGTTGATCCGGCGCGAATGCAGAATGAGCAGTGCATACGTCACGACCACGACAAGGACAACCACACTGCCTGCTATCCACACTATCTCTGGGATTTCCATCGTTTTGCCTCCGTGACATAACCGAGACCCCCTCGCCTCCAGGACGAGGGGGCGGCTTACGTTATGAAGATTATAACACAGGCCATTTGACTTTACAAATCGGCATACCCAAATTGATGTTTGAATGGCTGTTCGGCTTGAACGATTCCACCCCGCCCCGCCCATATGTGCAAGCCGGCCCCCTGCCCTCGCCCGATCTGGCCCGGGCTGGCGGTGGTGCTGTGGATTGTGTAGAAGAAATGCCAACACCAAGCGCAGCACATTCGCAACTCCCTATCACCTGGAGATCGCCGGCATCGCCCGCGAAGGGACGGTGGTCTACCAGGACGCGGTGGAGAAGGGGGCCGACGTCGTCCTGCTCTCCCCGACCATCCCCGGATACAGCCCTGAGGTATCTTCTCAATATCTTGGGGCAGGGGCAGCGTAGGGCAGTTTTGCTAACCGCCATAGGGTCGGATAGCAGATCCGACCTACTTCCGCCCCAGCTTTTTGAGAAGATACGCCCTGAGCTCGTGCAGCGTCTCTACCACTACGAAGAGCACCCCATCCTCACCGTCGCGCTGGTGCCTGCGGTGGGTGACTGGGCGGTGACGATGGAAAAGGCGGGGGCGGTGGGGCACCTGACCACGCCGCTGTCGCCGGAGAGCGTCTCCCGGCTGGCGGCGATGCTGCCGCCGGCGGTACGGGATGCCTACGCCTACCGCACTTCCGACAAGTACATACCCCGCCTCTCACCGGAGGTGGCACAGATCGTGGATCAAGGCGGCTGGCGGCGGCAGACGGTGGCCTTCTGGGCCCCCTCGGGTGGCGTGGGCAAGACGACGTTATCAGTCAACGTGGCAGCAGCGTTGGGCGTGATCGCCAACAAGCGTACCCTGCTCATCGACACCGACATGAACAAGGGAGATGCCCACCTGCTGCTGAACCTGGAGGGGGAGGATGGGAGGGGGTGCGCTGGCCAAGCAACTGGTCACCTTTGGAAACGTGACACCGTTGGACGTGAAGAGATTCCTGACCCCGTACAGGCGGAGCAACCTGTCGGTGCTGATCGGCATTCCCCAGACGTGGATGGCCTCCGACGCCAGCCTGGCGGGAGAGCAAGGTATGCGCTTGATCAAGAAGCTGCTGGAACTGACCGAACCGGCCTACGACTTCATCGTGTTTGACCTGGGCCAGACCTACAACCACCCCGTGCACCTGACGGTGCTGCAACAGGCCGATCTCATCTTCCTGGTGGTCAACTCGACGGTGACCTCGCTCTACGCCGGGCACAAGGCGCT
>CAZZEX010000196.1:0-4314 GCA_964653285.1 uncultured Anaerolineales bacterium | reverse complement strand
TTCATTGATTCATTGTTCATTGATTCATTGTTCATTGATTCATTGTTCATTGATTCATTGTTCATTGTTCATTGATTCATTGTTCATTGATTCATTGTTAATTGGCCAAAAGAGTTGTCAAGGATTGCAATGGATTACCGGGCTTTGGTCATCGGTGCCGGAATCGGTGGGATGCAGGCTGCGTTGGACATCGCCGACAGCGGCTATGAGGTCATCCTGGTCGAGAAGGAGCCCTCCATCGGTGGGCACATGGCCCAGTTGTCGGAGACCTTCCCGACACTGGATTGCTCTCAGTGCATCCTTACCCCCCGCACAGTCGAGGTCGGCCAGCACCCCAACATCCGAATGCTAACGCTGAGCGAGGTGATGGATGTGCAAGGGGGAGTAGGGGACTTTCGGGTGAAGATACTGCGTCATCCCCGCTACGTCATTGAGGAGAAGTGCACCGCCTGCGACGACTGTGCCCAGGTCTGCCCGGTGGTGGTGCCCAATGAGTTCGACCGGGGACTGGCCGCCCGCCGTGCCATCTACATCCCCCATCCCCAGGCGGTGCCGGCGGTCTACACACTCGACCCCGACGCCTGCCTGGGCCTTTTCCCGCTGGCGTGCGGGAAGTGCGCGGAGGCGTGTGAAGCGCACGCCATTGACTACGATATGGCTCCCCAGATCGTCGAGGTGGAGGTGGGGGCCATCATCGTCGCCACGGGCTACGAACTCTACCAGGACGAGGCGGTGCAGGCCTACACTTATATGGAGCACCCCGACGTGATGGACGGGCTGGAGTTCGAGCGGCTGCTTTCCGCCTCCGGGCCGACCGGCGGTAAAATCATCCGTCCCTCTGATCGCAAGGTTCCCAAAGAGGTGGTCTTCATCCAGTGCGCCGGGTCGCGCAACCCGGAACACGGCATGCCGTACTGCTCAAAAATCTGCTGTATGTACACCGCCAAGCACGCCATTCTCTACAAGCACCGCGTCTCCGATGGGCAGGTCTACGTGTTCTACATAGACATCCGGGCCGGCGGTAAGGGATACGAGGAATTCGTCACGCGGGCGATGGAGGAGGACCGCACGGTTTACATCCGGGGGCGAGTTTCCAAGGTCTTCTCCCGCGACGGCAAAGTGATGGTGTGGGGGGTTGATACGCTGACCGGGAGCAAGGTGGAGATCGCCGCCGATATGGTGGTCGTGGTGGCGGCGATTGTCCCCTCGGAAGGCAGCCGCCGCGTTGCGGAGATGCTGGGCATCGGCGTGGACGAGTTTGGCTTCTACACCGCGTCGGACGAGGAGATGACGCCGGTGGAGAGTGGGGTGCCGGGGGTCTTCCTGGCCGGAATGTGTCTGGGGCCACAGGATATCCCGGAGACGGTGGCGCAGGCCTCCGGCGCGGCGGCCAAGGTGCTGGCACTGTTCGAGGCGGCCAAGTCAATGAACAATGAAGCAATGAACAATGAACAACTTGCGAATGGCGAATTGCGGATTGCGAGAGGCAGGGATGATTAGGGCGGCCAGACCTGGAGGGAAGAGATGCGCTTGAAATGAGCGTCAGCGGTGGCGATGTGGGAGATATTGTAGTGTTGGCAGGTGGCAACGTGAAGCGCGTCGGTGGGGAGCAACTGATATATCGGGCCTAAGGACAGAGCGGCAACGTATAGGTCGTAACCGGCCTCAAGGATGGTCAGGCCGTGAGACATCAAAGTCTGGGTGTATTGGGAGAAGTCCTGGCAAGTTCGGTAACATGTTGAGGAGAGTATTTTGTCCTTGCCCAGTCGTTTCCGCAAATATGCAGTCCTGGTTGAATTGAGTTCTTCTGCTGCTTTGGTAATCAGAACGGCGTAAAACGCTTCATTGAGGACTGCCGTGGAGGTGATTGCCTGGATCTGCTCCTCCTCGACGCGGGAGAGGAACTGAGTACAGGCTGCCTGGAAGGGTGAACCGGCCACCGCGAAGTAGGCGAAGATGTTGGCGTCAATGAATATGGCCTCATCCAGGGCGAAATCACGGAGTTTCATCGTGGACTATCTGTGCCATAGAGAGTTCGTAGTCCTCGAGTGCTTCTCTGACACTGAGAGGAGAGCGGATGAAGCCACTCATACGCTCGGTCATATTCTTGGGCCGGATGATGATGTAATGATCGCTGCGCACGACCTCCACTTCGCCCAGGTCCTGGAACGCTGCTCTTGGAATCAGCAGCCCCTCAGGGGTGAATTGAACGTTCAATACAGTTATCATATCGGTCCTCCTGATAAGATTATACCATGCTGTGGTGAACATTCCAAATAATGACGAGGCGGCCCACAAAAGGGCGCTAGCCGTGTATTGTAGAAATGCCAAGGCCGATAGAACGTTACAGGCCGATGACCTGCTGAGACAGATCATCGGCCAATGAGACCTGCGGGGGACCCCTTTAGGTGTTGGGGCCTGCCGCCGCCGAGCATACCGTCCGGTCAAGGATAGGAGCGCGTGCGGCCACCCGCAAAAATATTGTACCACATACGGGATGGGCTGTCAACAAAGCGAATTGCGAGGGGTGCGACGATTGTTCATCGGAATCTTTGCTCCTGATGCTTCGTGGCCGAGATTGAGTGAAAATCTCGTTGCTTCGAGCGGTTTTTTGGCGGATTTTCGCTCACAGAATGCCTCGTTTTTGCTTCAACAGCCGAGTTTGCAGGCCTTGCAGGCCTGCTGGCGGCCACACAACTCACTGGAATAGGTTTTTCCGACGATCAGTCGTCACTCCCAATTGCGAGGGGCGGGGATGATTGGGGCGGGCTACTACACAACCGAAGGAGGGCAACCCTGCAAGCACGAATCTTCATCACTGGTGGGACGAAGGAACGGGCCAGTGGTCACAGCAGGGCATCACCAGCAGCGTGAACATCGCCGGCAACGTGGTCACCGCGCAGGTGAGTCATCTGTCGCTTTTTGCCGTGCTGGGGGAGACACGACGGGTGTTCTTGCCGGTTGTCTTGGGGAGTCGCTAATCCGTCATCGCGCAGGAGGGGCTGGTTTTCGAGGGTTGATATGAGTCGTATCGGTGTCTTCGTCTGTCACTGCGGCATCAACATCTCTGGCACGGTGGACGTGGAGCGGGTGGCCGAGGAGATTGGCCGGCACCCGGAGGTCGTCTACGCCACGACCTATAAGTATATGTGTTCCAACCCCGGCCAGCAGTTGGTCAGAGATGCTGTTGTGGAGCACAATCTGGATGGCGTAGTCGTCGCTGCCTGTTCGCCCCTCATGCATGAGAAGACCTTCCGCCGGGCGGCGTCGGCGGTGGGATTGAACCCCTACCGCTGTGAGATGGCCAATATCCGCGAACAGTGCTCCTGGGTGCACGAACACGAGCCGGCCCGCGCCACAGAGAAGGCCAGCGAGATCGTGTGCGCCGTCGTGGAGAAGGTCATGCAGGACGAGGAACTTGAGTCGTTCCATCTGCCGCTGACGAAGCGGGCGCTGGTCATCGGGGGGGGAGTCGCCGGAATGCAGGCCGCGCTGGACATCGCCAATGCAGGCTTCCCTGTGTATCTGATCGAGCGGGAGGCTCGCCTGGGTGGCAAGATGGCTCGGCTTAGCGGGACTTATCTCAACTTCACTGCCGCGCCGGACCTGCTGAAGCGCAGGATTGAGCAAGTCCTCAATCACCCGCATATTGAGGTATTGACGAGTGCGCAGGTGGTGGAGGTTGAAGGGTACGTGGGGAATTTTGAGGTGACGGTAGAGAGTACACAAGTAGACAAGGAAACAAGGAAACAAGAGGAGGAAGACTTGTCTACTGATTCTATGTTTGACATTGGTGCTATCGTGGTGGCGACGGGCTGGGACCCCTACCCGCTGGAGCGCCTGCCTGAATATGGCGGTGGGGAGATCCCAGACGTTGTAGACGGACTGACATTCGAGGGGATGTTACGAGAGTATTCTCCCGGCCAGGAAATCCGCAATCCGCAATCCGCAATCCGCAATTCCGCTGGGGGGGGTATCCGGCGTCCTTCCGATGGCCGGACGCCCCGCGAGGTGGTCTTCGTCCAGTGCGCCGGCTCCCGTGACCCGGAGCGGGGGGTGCCCTACTGCTCCAAGGTCTGTTGCATGTACGTCGCCAAGCAGGCGATGATGTTTAAGGAGCGCGTGCCGGAGGGTCAGGCTTACGTCTTTTACATTGACATCCGCTCGGCGGGCAAGGGATACGACGAGTATGTCCAGCGGGCGATGGAGGAGCAAGATATCCTGTACTTACGGGGCAAGGTGAGCAAGATCTTCCGCGATGGGGATAAGGTGATGGTGTGGGGGGCCGACACGCTGAGTGGCAGGACTGTGGAG
>CAZZEX010000195.1:0-4338 GCA_964653285.1 uncultured Anaerolineales bacterium | reverse complement strand
TCTCCTCCCGGGCCTGCAGCCAGGTGTTGATCTCTTCCTCGCGTTGCCGGGCTTCTGCACTATCGCTCAGCTCCGCAGCCAGCCGGGAGGCCTGCTCCTGGGCACCTGCTGCCAGGCGGCTGTACCCGCCCACGGGAGAATGAACAATGAACAATGAACAAATGAACAAATATGGACTGGAACTCGTCTACGATTACCAGGCACGCCAAGAAATGAAAACATCGCCGGGCGCGTGCTTCGGACGTCCGCTCGCGGATGACTACGTTGAGCAGGTTCAGGATCACCGCGCCCCCAGAAAATGAAAACGTGCCGCCGATCTCTTCTCCCAGCTCGCCTGTCGCCGTGTGGACCAGCAGGATGCCTCCCTGGCGTAGGACCTGGCGCAGGTTCAACGTGGAGACGGCCTGGCCGAACACGCTACGGGAGGAACTGTTGCCCGAGAGGCGAAACACCTTGGTGAGGACCGGAGAGATGACGTCCTGCTGCAGGCTGGAGCGCAGCGGCTCGTACCACCGGCTCCACCACCAGCGCACGTCCTGCCCGTCAGGTGTGCCCAGGGGCAGGTTGGACAACAGAAAGGGCTTGCCCTGAGCAGGGCCGAAGGAGCCTGCCCTGAGCTTGCCGAAGGGTTCCCGCCGGTCACGGGGGGCCAGGAGCAGCGGGGGCACATCCAGGGTCGTGTGCTGTTGTGGAAAGAGAAGGCAGCAGTGCAAGGTAAGTCCTTCAGCTTCGCGGGCGAAACCATCGCGCTGCCCTTCGCCGACCGGCACCGATCGGGCGGTTTTTTTTGTGCGAGTGCAAGCGCCGGGCTTCGGGGTTGCCAGCAACAGAAACCGGGGCCGCTTTCACACGGCCCCGGTTGTTCTTGCACATCATCTCTGCGTACTACGGGTTCTTCTCCCCCCTCCGATGCCGGCTCATCCGTATGTTATGTCACCGCCCCGAATGCTTGTCGAGCATACGATCCAGCCATTCTCTTACTTCGACTACTGCGAAGGCAACTAGACTCAGCGAATAGGCCACCTTCTGTCGAAAGAGCTCCTCTTCCCAATCCTTGTCCTTCATGTCGTCCAGCAATTCGGTGCTGTGCTCCAAGCGCATCTCCAGTGTCACCAGGCAGGAAACGAACTTGGGGTCTAGAAAAGAAAACGCGCGGTCAAGGACGGTTCCAAGCCGCTCCTTGATATGATTCAGAGACACGGCATCGACCTTCCCGCCGTCGGTGTATCTACGTTCGACATATTCATTCGTGAGCGCAAACAGGCGATCGAGACTATCTTGCTTCAGATCAATCCTAGGGGCAGCACTATCACCGTAATTGCTCTCGAATACGCTATCATTTTCCTCGTAAGCCTCTTGGGGAAGTATATTGACTATCAAATCCCTGACTATCCTGAGTAGTCTGGCGTATACTATGCGTTCCAAAGGCAGCCGTCGCAGTCTCTCTTTCCTCTTGTCAATGTAGTCAGTGATAGCGTTGATGAGGAAGATAGACAGAGTGAAAGCTATAGCCTCGGCAGCCAGGTTGAGAGCCACGTCTCTACCGATACCTCCTTCTACGACAAAACCCTCCAGAAGTGTCAACAGTATGAAGACAACAAGCACGACCACGAGTGTTGCTACGAGAACTGTCGTGAGCGACTCAACAACTCTGAAGGTCATGTTCCTTGTCCTAAACGCTCGTCCCATATCTCAGACTTCCTCCCACGAGTACCTGATCATCTTCAGCAGCTCTTCGTCTTCTTCATATTGGGCAATCTTATTGTTGAGTTCGAGAGTGCGGTCCCACGGCACGTCACGCCCGGAATCGCGGATAAGATCAATCTTTCTCCTGAGTTGGTCGATTTCCTCGCGAAGGTGATCGTGTCGCTGGCGAATCTCATCTGCGGGATGGGCAGCCGCTTCCGGATCAGCCGATAACTCTCGTTCACGCTCTCTGAGCTTTCTTTCGCCCCAGCGTAAAGCACGTAGCCGCCACAGCAGAAGAGCTATCATCAGTGCCCAAGATGCAACTACCAAGAGGAAGGTCGAACTACCTAGCAGGGATTGAAGTACGGGCACTATCCCGACGGGAGGCGGTGCGGGAGTTGGAGAATGAGTGGGTGTTGGTGTTAGCCTGAGCGTCGGCGTTGCCATGGGCTCAGGCGCTGGGGTAGGTACCAGGGCAATCGCATCCAAACTCGAACCCTGTCCAGCACGTCGTTCCGCAGGGGAAGACGGCACAATGTCCTGTCCTGGGTACAGGTATTGGCGCAGCGAAGTGAGAATATCCGCTCCCAGTGGTTGATCGGAGCAGCGCACGAGGCATTCTCTGGCTCCATCTGGGCTCGCCTGGATTACGATGCGATTGCCCTGGGCAGGTACCGGAGTGAGGCAGCGCTCGAAGTCGCTGGAGGCAGCGGAGGTGCGATCATCCAACTCCCACACCAAGTTGCTTCCGTCAAATCCGACTGCGAAGACATCACGGTGCCGTCCAGGTTTGAACTCGGTTGGCTGGCCGCGATCGGCTGGTGGGGGATGGAATTCGTTGTTCGAGCCAATAGGAATCGGTACGGCTACGTTGTACGGGTTCACATACCCAAAGTGAGCCACGTGGACACCGCCCTCCCCCTCCTCTACGCACTCCAACACTGGGCTGACGTTCTGGCAAACCCTTTCAACGGCATCTACTTCGGTCAAGAGTTCTGGATCTGACGCCGGGGCATCGGGTGGATACGTCTGAATTCGAACATAGCGGTAGGCAGTTCTTTCGTCACCACCGATATCAATCCCAATGGCAGTCTCGTTGTACAGTGCGGCAGACTCGATGGGTATGTTCGGTTCCTCCTCACCATCCTCGAAGTATCCTGGAGGTATGGAGCCGTTGTTGGTGGGATCGTCATCTCCCCACACGAACACTACCTCGAACGAGTTCGGATCTGGACTACCCGAACCGTCGTCCTGGGCAACTGAGATCTGCATAGCGTCCAGCCAGATTCCTGGATCGTATGGCCGCTCGTAGTAGTAGAAATCCACCCCTGGGCCCGTGACGATGGGAGTATCCTGCCCCATATCCAGAGTAAGTACAGAGTTCGCTTCCAGCCCCACGCTTGCGTATGCGCCATCAGGTGAACCGATGGCGTAAGATGCATTCTCTGTACCTGTCGCCTGCACCACAGAGTGTGCGTACGGATGCTCGTCACACGAGGGCGGGATGATGGCCCACGATGCTGGGAGCGCGTTTGCTATCATCGAGAATGCGACAAGACTCAGAATCACCGCGAGTACTGCACATAGCAGGACAGTCAGACCCCACCGCTGAACAGCCGCAGGCCAATAGAGCTTCTGAGCCACGGCAGCGGCCTGTCTGTACACGAAAAGGCTCGGGTCATGAAGCGTTATCCGGCGGACTTGAGGTTCGAAATGAGCCCATTTCCAGACGTCAGATGCAGCCAGCTTTTGCAGTAGTTCACACGCGGTACCCCGGATCAATGGATCAACATCGTGCAGGGCACAGTCTATCAGCATACGTATCGTCTCGGCATCGAAGTCTCCAATGCGCTGGGACACCTTCTGCAAGACCTGTATCTTGCGGTATGCGTCCGCTACCTTGAATAGCTCAAGATCAATTCTGCCTCCGTCGATGATGGCAAATCGCTTGGCCGCATCCATAGCTCGCTCTCGAACCAAGACGTCACTATCGTGCCGGCTCATACGGCGAAGCTGCGACTCGAATTGTGCGGCCTCTCTCTTGCTTGTCTCACTCCACTCTTCTACAAAGTCAGCGGCCATCACACGAACGTAAGGGTCGGAATCACCCAAGGCAGCAGTCACGATTACCTGTATTGTCTTGTTGTCAAAAGCGCCCTCTTCCACTCTGAGAGTCTGAAGTTTTAGCTGCACGTAGGTGGATCCCCGGGTGGCCTGCTCTCGCATTGCATCAGCAACCCTCTGGTCCAGATCTTCTGGTGTGAGCAGCCGGATATCATCGGTCTGGGCAGCCTCGCGGGCCTGCTTGCTGAAGCCTGCGGTGGAGACAATGACTCCTTCGTCAATCAGCCGCTTACGGCGCAGGCGGTCCACAATGCTGGAGAAATCTCGAATGATTGCAATACCTACTGGAGAGTTATAGTCCTTCGCCTCGACAGCGATTCTGTGCAGAGCACGATCCGCTGTCTCCAGTTCGACGTAGACATCAATCTGGTGGCCCGACAGCTCGACGTCGTGCTCAACCTTCCGCGCACCCATCTGACGGTAGGCTTGGGCTACGCGGAGTTCGAGTTCTTTGCCAGTTTTGGTCGCCATCTGTTCAACGACAACTATAATTACCCATTGATGACAATTAGAAATGCCCACTAG
>CAZZEX010000194.1:0-4352 GCA_964653285.1 uncultured Anaerolineales bacterium | reverse complement strand
AGCCAGTGGGCTGGACTCGATTTGTACACGGCGTCGTCCCTGTCTACCTGGGCAATGACCTGCTCACTGTGGAAAGTCTCGATAACTACGGGATACAGTACGCAGTCAAGCAGGATGGTGAGGTCGTCTACACCCACACGGCCAGCAAACCGCACAGAGGCGATCCCAAACGGCTGGCGGCCTGGGAGGGGCGCTGGATCCTGGAGACCATCGAAGGAGTATTTATGGACGGGGAGAGTCTCACCGAGCAACTGGGGGTTGGCGAAATCTTCCACTACGTCATCTTCCAGGGCCAGCCGCTGTTCTTCTTCGAGCAGAGAGGGCAGGTGCGCGTCTCCTACGGTGGCGAAACGCTGCCGCTCACCTACGACGAGGTGGTCCACTATCAGTGTTGTGAGCCGTCTGTGTTCAATATCGGCTCCAACGAGCACATGCTCTGGTTCTACGCCCTCAAAGACGGGATGTGGCACTACGTCGAGATAGGCGTATACGACGAGTAACCCGGCCACGCCGCCGTAATAGGGACCTGCCCGAACTACGAATCACGAATACAGGAGGTCTTTCAAATGGAACGACACACAACCCTGAAACGCTGGCTCACTGTGCTGGCCATCCTGTTCGCCCCGCCTTTCCTGGTCGTGGGAGCGATGCAGGCGCTGTTCTGGTTGCTCTATCGGCTGTTCCCCTCCGCGTCGTTCCTGGCCTGGCTGGGAATTGAGGGGTACGCAATCACCGTCCTGGGAGCACACGTTCTGATTTCGGCGGGGCTGATGAGGCTTCTGGTGCGCCGATGGAGACGGGCCGGACGATGGCAGTTCGTCCTCACCGCCGTGGCGGTTCCGTTAGCCATGCCTTTCCTGGCTTTCTGGCCCCTGTCATTGCTGACGCGGCTGTCTTACCGGCTGTTCCCCTCCGCCTCCTCCACACCGTGGTTGTTTTTCGGAATCGAGATGTACCCCTTTCTCTCCACCTCACTCCTGAGCGACATGACCCGTTACGTGATCCTCAGCCTGGCCGCGCTGATACTGACCCTGGCAGCGCTGACCTGGCTGGCAGCGCAGGAGCGGAGACAGGCCTGGCGGCGCGGGTGCTTCTACGTGCTCCTCGCTGCCTGCGCCTCGGTATTGGTCTTCCCGCTGCTGATGCGTTACCAGCCGGTGGTTAAGGCCGCTCCCGGCGTCGAACTGCGCCTCGTGGACGAACCGGGTTTGCTGGAAGGAGTGGTCAAGAGTTGCCAGGCCGCAGCCGAAGTGCGGGGGTGCCAATACGAACCGCTGGGCTGGGCGGATGCGCAGACCCTCGTCTACTGCCAATGGTGCGGTAGCCATTACGACAAGGTGGGCGTCTGGCACCCTGGAGACTCCCAGCCACCCCAGGCTTACCACCTGGACACGGATGAGGTCTCGCCCTTCGAGGGTGACCTGGACGCACTCACGCACGAGACCTGCGCCCCATCGGTCTGCGTCTTGCCGGCGCTCGCTAAAAGAGAACTGTTCGAACAGGGCTATCACCCCGGCCAGTACGAAGACGCCCTCATCTCACCTGATGGCCGCTGGGTCGCCTTCACCGCCGAGCACATCTACGGGCCGGAGGATTTGCTGGTCATATCGAACGAGTGAGCGCCGCTTCTCTCAGGCTCGCGCTGGACGTGCAGTCCGCCGCTTGAAACGCGGGCGACATGCCCGCTCCAAGCAGAATTAACTTGCTAGTCAATCTGATGATTGAGTTGCTTCATCACGTGGAAGCGATCTGCGACAATTTGGGCATGAGACAGTTTCTTGCGCACAGCCTGGCGATAGGCTTCCCACATGTCCATCGACACAACCTTGATAGCACAGCGTTCTTCCTCTGTCAGGCCATCCAACCACTCCTCGAACGTCTTCTTGAGGCGATTTGGCAACACAGCCATCACCCTGCGTCGTTCCAGGTCAGAAAGCACCAACGCGTACTGCTCGTGTCCCTTCCGCAGCGAAATCTCGTCCACTCCCAGAATGCGTACCCTCCGACCGTCGACTTGGCGGGCAGCACGCTTTGCCTGCCGCTTGAAGATATCCAATACCGTTGCTTCATGCAGCCCTTCCTGGAGTGCCACTTGCTTGCGGGGCGTCTTGTTCTTCACTCGTTCGTAAACGTGCACCTCGAAGACACTTGTCTGCCGTCGTTTGGGATCAATCCACTCCAGGTTCTCAGTGAAGGGCTTCCCGCACACGTCGCAATCAAAGCGCCGCTGGGGGAAATGAACCAACGTCTTCATCCCCCAGATGTCCAGGTGACGCACACAGCGCTCCTCCTCTTCGTGAACTCCGGTCGTCGCCTTCAGGCAACGTGGGCATATGGCCACATCGTGTTCATGTTCACAGAACAGGTGTAGATACTGCTCCTCGTTTTCTTCCTCGATGGCAAATCGAGTGACTCTCATTCCAGGCAACCCCAGCAGATCGCTCAAGGTTTTCGCTGTCACTGCCTGCGTCGTCAGACTATCCACACGTTTCACTGCCCGCGCCGCATCTCTGGGTATCTTTTTAGCTGGCGGTGGCAGCTGGAGGGGCTTCTTCATATCGGGCCTCCTTGGGTCAGTTTGCTGTGTATTCTAACTCAAGCTGGCCTCCAGTCCAGTTTTCACCCCACAAATCTGCGTAGACCCTTATAAACAACTTGACTAGATCAGCAAGCGGGCCGTCAATAACCCCAGCACTACCCCCGCCATCCACCCATAGTGCCGGGCCTCTTCAAGGAGAGGCCCAGCCTCCGGCAACCGGCCGCTCAATCGATCCACGGCCAGTTCAATCACTCCCTGGTACAGAAGGGCCAGGAAGCCTGTCCAGATCAGGTAGGCGATGAACCGTTGCACGCTTTACCCTGCTTGCTCTGCGCGCCTGCGTCGTCGCTGGGCGGCACTGCGACGTGCATGGGCCTGTGTCTCCCGGCTCAATGCCCCCAGATCCAGCCCGCGCTGTGTCCCCGGCGGTATGCGGCCCAGCCCCTCAAAGCACCAGGCAAGCGTGTTGAAGTCATCCACCCTACGCCAGGCTCGCAGTCCCGGCCACATCATCTTGCGTGCCGGCCACCCAGGCCCGTCACCGTCCCCCGAGCGAGGCTGACAGTACCATCGGGCAACCGTTCGGGCTCTCGCCAGATGTCGTCCAACGTGGCGACGTACGCCCGAAGTGGCCGTTCCCCTCGCTCGCGTGCCAGGTCCACGATCACCTGCCGCACCTGTCGAGCGCGCCCGAGCTGCCGCGTCACGATCAGCAGGCGCGGCATACTCCCCCCATAGGTCGCATCCGGCCGGCGACGGTAGAGATAGTAGCGCTCGTACTTGCGCCTGAGCGCCTGGCCATGCTTTCCTCCCACACTGTGACCCCGATCCACCTCCAGCCAGAACTCGTACACCTCCTGCCCGATCTGGTATACGCCGCCAGCGTCTGGCAGCAACCGCTGCCGGCCCCGATCGTCCCAGAACCAGCGGGGGCACTCCACGCTGTCCCAGATCAACAATTGGTGGTTCCTGTGCCGCCGGTGCCACTGCTCCTCGGCCAAACGCCGCAGACCGAGGAAGAACTCGTTGATGAGCAGCGCGTGCTCGTAGGCCAGGAGATGACGGGCTATGCGGAGGACCACCACCCGCTTCCCGTTTTGCTCCTCATACCCCACTGGCCACAGGCTAGCGCGCCCGTAGGCCAGCGGCGGCATGGCCCGGGTAGCGGCCAGCAACTCCAGGCCAAGGTGGGACATCACGTAGCGCTTCTCCCCCTCACCCTGTTCGGGAAGATCCTGCAGGGCGTGCTTAACCCGCACCAGACGCTGTTCCAGCTTCTTCACAGATACACTCTCGGTGGCCTTCGCCACACGTCCACGCAACTGGGCCCGCTGCAAGTCCAGACCACGCCGGGTGGCCTCACTTTCCCACACAACCCTGATGAGCCCCTGGGCCTCCAGCTTTTGAACCGCCCCGGCGACGAGGCCTTTCCCGCTATCAGAGTACCCACCCAGGAGCGCCAGGTCACCGCTCCGCAGGAGAGGCCAGCGGGCAACTCCCTCCAGCACCTCCCACTCCTTGCCCGACAAGGCCAGGAAAGCGCGCACCAGGCGTCGTCGGCCGTGCTCTCTCTCCTGTAGCCAGTCGGCCAGGTTCTGAACCATCACGGGACGGGAGTCGGAACACGGAGCCAGCGACGGCCACGGGCGCGAGATGGCCACCGTGCTGCCGTGGCAGCCGCTCCACAAAGGCCCCTGCTCAGCCATCCCTCCCCGCCACCATCCCGCTGGATTTCCTACCAGTTCGTCGAATACGGCTACGAACATATCGAGGTGCGTGCTCTCTAGTCGCCCGGTCACGTCCTGCCACAGGA
>CAZZEX010000193.1:0-4403 GCA_964653285.1 uncultured Anaerolineales bacterium | reverse complement strand
GACTTCCTGGCCGGCTTCGGCGCCTGCAACGTGGGACACAATCACCCGCGCGTCGTAGCGGCGGCCCGCGAGGAGATGGAGCGCATGGTCCACGCCCCCGTCGGGGTCATCACCCACGAGCCGGTGCTGCGGCTGGCATGGGAGTTGGGGCAGATCACGCCCGGTGGTGCCGATATGTTCTTCTTCGGCAACAGCGGGTCCGAGGCAGTCGAAGGGGCGCTCAAACTGGCCCGTTACGTGACGGGACGGCGCGGCATCGTCGCCTTCCTGGGCGGGTTCCACGGGCGCACGCTGGGGGCTACGACGGTCACCACGTCCAAGGTGAAGTATCGCACTGGCCACGGTCCCTTCATCCCCGACGTGCACTTCGCCCGTTTCCCCTACCCCTACCGCTCGCCGGCCCCCGACGCGGAGGCGTGCGCGCAGGAGGCGCTGGAAGACATCGAGCGGCTGTTCGAGTACGTCGTCGCGCCCGAGGACGTGGCCGCTTTCCTGGTCGAGCCGATCCAGGGCGAGGGAGGCTACGTGGTGCCGCCGCGCAGTTGGCTGGTCGCGCTGCGTGAGACGTGCGACCGGCACGGTATCCTGCTCATCTTCGACGAGGTGCAGTCCGGCTTTGGTCGCACCGGCGAGTGGTTCGCGGCCCAGGCGTTCGGCGTGGAGCCGGACATCGTCTGCCTGGCCAAGGGCATCGCCAACGGTTTCCCGCTGGGCGCGACGGCGGCGCGCCGGGAGATCATGGGCCAGTGGGGGGCGGCATCGCACGGTACCACCTATGGGGGCAGCCCCATCTCCTGTGCGGCATCCCTGGCGACGATGGACGTGATGCGCGAGGAGAACCTGTTGGAGAACGCCCGTGTGCAAGGCGACTACGTGCTGAAGGCGTTGCGCGAGTTAGAAGCCGAGTCGCCCATCGTGGGGGAGGCGCGGGGCGTGGGCATGATGATCGCCGTCGAATTCGTCAAGCCCGGCACCGACAAAGAGCCGAACACCCAGGTCGTCCGCCACATACTCGAGCGGGCACTCGAGGGTGGGCTGTTGCTCTACCCCTGCGGCCACTGGGTCCAGACGATCCGCCTCATTCCACCGCTGACCATCACCCGCGAGCAGGTGGACGAAGGGCTGGATATCTTCCGCCGGGCGGTGCTGGCCGAGTCTGTCTGAACCGGCTGGCTGCTGACTGTTGGACGCACTTGGTGGCTGGCTACTCAATGATGGCAGCGAAGCAGTGGACGTAGACGGGCGCGTGGTTTCCAGCGATAGAGGAGGTGATCGTGACTCGGACAGCGTTTGAATCTCAGGTGCACGGTTTTGCCTTTGTGAATCGGTGGGAATTCGACGATGACGAGCGAGAGCAGTTGCACAAGACCTTCGCTAACTATCTCAAGTGGGGTACTATCCTTGGGGCGGCCGCGTTCGGGCTGCCCGGAGCGATTTTCATCCCTCGTGGCATCAGGGCCCTGCGCGACATGATGGAAAGCCACCTCGCTCCAGCGTATGGCCTGTGTGGGGGGATGTGCTTCACCGCGCTCGACTTCCACAAGGCCGGCATCCCTCTCCCCAGGGGACAGCATCGTGATGATCGACCTGCCACCGGAACTTCCCTGCGTAGCTACATCTGGAAGCGTCAGGTGGAGAGCCTGGTCAGGGATGGAGCCAGTTTCCTGGCCTGGCTGATCGCCTTGAACCACATCCCCCAGTCCTGGCCCTTCGGGGGGGGAACCTCCTGGCTCCTGGCCAGGTCGAAGGAGGAATGGAAGAAGCTGAAAGCCTCCGTGGACGCGGGCGAACCGATTCCGGTTGGGCTGGTGCGCGATACGAAGAACGTCTACGACAACCACCAGGTTCTGGCGATCGGCTACGATGAGGCGGATGAGGCCCACGGCACGATTCACCTGTACGACCCAAATTGCCCGGACGAGGTGTCCACCATCAGCATCGAATTTGGCGAACAGTTGCTGGATGGCCGGGAAACCTGTGATCCATCAGTGCGACTGCGGGGCTTCTTCTGCGAGACCTACACGCCTTGTGATCCAACCGAGGCCCTTGGGTAGTCAGACTTCGTCGTCACGCTCAAGAACCACACCCTGCTGGACGAGGAGACGCTGGCCTGGCTCGGCCGCTTCGCTAACGTCCCTCTCAACGACCGGCAGCGTTTGGCGCTGGCGTATTTGCGCATCAACGCTGCGTTGACCAACACGGATTACCGGCGGCTGCACCACGGGCCGGGCCCTGGGCGGCGGCGTCGAGCAACAGCGGTTGGTCACTATGTGGTGGGATTAGCAGCGGGGGCGGCGGGTGTGCGCTTGTACCCCCAGCGCGGCTGTGCTACAATGGGAGCAGCAAAGCGAAGGTGCAGCCAGACCGAAGTGAGGGGTTATGTCCCAGCCTATCCGCCAACTCGCTCTTCCCCTGGAAACCCACCGCAACCATTTCCTCTTCTCAGGCCACTACCTCAACGAACTGCTGCCCCGCCAACCGGTGTGGCGCGAAGTGGAGGCCGAGGCCAAAGAGACTTTAGAGGCCATCACTGAACTGTACGACCAGGTGGCCGACACGTTGCCCCACTACAGTGAGGGAGCTCTGGAGAAGGAGTGGGTTCGTCCAATTCTCGACATCCTGGGGCACGTCTACCACGTTCAACCCTCTCTGACCGGTGCATTGGGCACGCCTGACTACGCCTTCTTCACCGACCAGCCTGCCAAGCAGGCAGCCACCCCTATGTGGGGTACACACGCCTTCTGGGGGGCAGCCCTGGCCGTGGGCGACGCCAAGCGCTGGGATCGCCCCCTCGACAAGCGCATCGTGGATGGCGCGCCCGACGCCTTCACCAACGCCAACCCCTGTTACCAGATTGACTACTACTTGCGGCGGACTGGATGCGCCTGGGGAATGGTCTCCAACGGGCGGCGCTGGCGGCTCTATCACCGCGACTCCAGTTTCCGCCTCGATGTCTTCTACGAGGTTGACCTGGTTCAACTGATTGAACAGAGCAGGCAGGGCGACCTGGCCGCCTTCCGCTACTTCTACCTCTTTTTCCGCGCTGCCACCTTTTACCCCGACGCCGAGGGCCGCTGCTGGCTGGACGAGGTGCTGGCCCGGAGCACAGCCTACGCCATACGCGTCGGCGGCGAACTCAAGGAGCGGATGTACGAGGCGCTGAGGCTTCTGGCCCAGGGCTTCCTCGATTACCCGGTTGACGACCCCGAACAACCCCTCGACCCGGCCACCGATCTGCCCCGCATCCACGACGCCTGCCTCATCCTGCTGTACCGCCTGCTATTCCTGCTCTACGCCGAGAGCCGGGGACTGCTGCCTCTCGATAACCCCAGTTACGCCGGACAGTACAGCCTGAAGGCCATCAAGGAGGACGTCGCCCGCAAGACGGACGAAGGCGTGGTCTACCTGACGCAAAAGGCCACAATCTGGGACGACCTGCGCACTTTGTTCGACGTCATCTACGGCGGGCAGGAGACGCTGGGTGTGCCGGCCTACGATGGCCGGTTGTTCGACCCGGCCCGTTACCCCTTCCTGAAGGAGCGCACCATCGGCGACAAGTACCTGGCCCAGGCGATTGACCTGCTGGCCCGTGCCGAGGCCGGACCGGTAGGGGCGCGGTCACCGCGCCCTCACTTGAGTTTCGTGGACTACCGTGACCTCTCGATCCGCCACCTGGGCAGCATCTACGAGGGGTTGCTGGAGTACCGGCTGGCCTACGCGGCCGAGGAGATGGCCGTCGTCAGGCGGGGCAAGCGGGAGGAGATCGTCCCCGCACGACACGCTCGTGGCGGATCGCCAGATCCGCCACCTTCCGCCGGATTTGACAATTCAGCGGGAGCATCCAAAGTGGTGGAGCGCATCCCCGCCGGGCAGGTGTACCTGGTCACCGACCGGGGCGAGCGCAAGGCGACGGGCAGTTACTACACCCCCGGCTACATCGTCAAGTACATCGTCGAGCAGACGTTGGGGCCGCTGGCCGACGCGCAGGCCGAGGCGGTGGAGAAAGAGATCGCGGCGCTGAAGGCGAAAAACAAGGGCGCGGCGCGGCGCACGCAGGCGTACAGGGACGAACTGGCCCGCCTGCAGAACAGTTTCGCCGGCCGTGTCCTGGCGCTGAACCTCCTGGATCCGGCCATGGGCAGCGGGCATTTCCTGGTCGAGGCGACCGACTACCTGGCGCGGCGCATCGTCGAGGCTGGGGTGGTGACAGAACCGCTGGCCGACGGCAACGAGGGAAACGAGGAGAGCGAACTGAGTTACTGGCGGCGGTGGGTGGTGGAGCGCTGCATCTACGGGGTGGATTTGAACCCGCTGGCGGTGGAACTGGCCAAACTGAGCCTGTGGTTGACGACGGTCGCCAGGGGCAAGCCGCTCTCGTTCCTGGACCACCACCTGCGCTGCGG
>CAZZEX010000192.1:0-4413 GCA_964653285.1 uncultured Anaerolineales bacterium | reverse complement strand
CCTTGTTTAGCACAAGTCAAAACCCTCTTGGTTCTGGCTTGTCCAGGTTAGGATAACGGAAAGCAAATGTCGAACTCTCATGTTGTACCTCTTTACATATATACTTCGCATTGGGTCAGGCCGCATAACTACCTGATACACGGATTCTACATCTTCATCTCCCCTTCGTCAAGCGTGTCCGGGCTATCCGTCCAGCGGACTACGAACTCGGCCTAACGCACGCTTGTTCACGTGCGTATACCGTTCCTGGATGTACATGTACCTCAAGTCAACGCCGTCTTCCAGCACGTGGGTGGCGAACGAGTGACGCAACAGGTACAGAAACCTGCCTACGAATTGCTTCCCCCCAGCCTCTTCCGCTCCGCATGCTCCCATAAGGTCTCCCAGGGATCCCGCAGAAGGTTCCCCAAAACGACGTTGTACCCCTGGGCCGGGAGGACGTCTCCGTCCGGCTCGACGTAGAGATGCTGGCGGATCACCTGTTCCGGGGCCAGGCCGGCCTCCACCTCCACCGGGTTGACGTGGGAGTAGGGCGCAGCCAGGTCCCAGACGAGCGTCAGGCCGTGCTCGTGAACGGCGCTCTGGGCCTCCTCCAGCGCGGCTTGCAACCGCAGCCGCTCTTCCTCCGAAGCGGCCCCGGTCCTCAGAGGGCTGCTCAGGGCGACGGCGGGGACGCCCAACCCGGCCAGGTAGGGGACCATCTCCGCCACGGAGTCGCAGTTCGCGGGGGTGACGACGACGTGGACGACGACGTAGACGTCGCCGGCGAGGGCGTTGCGCAGCCCAGCCTCCGTCTCCTTCCAGGCGCCGGCCCGCCCGACGATACCGTCGTGCACCTCCGGGCGGTGCGAGAGCAGAGTAATTTGCAGATGGTCCAGGCCAGCCAGCAGGAGCCTATCCAGAACCTCCCGCTCCCGCAACCGCCGGCCGTCGGTCAGCAGCCCCGTGACCTGGCCCTGCTCCTCGGCGCAGCGCACCAGTTCCACCAGGTCATCCCGCAGCGTCGGCTCGCCCCCGGTGAAACAGACGTGAGGCACGCCCACCTCCCAGAGCATCCGTAGAATCTGCTGCCATTCCTCGGTCCTCAGTTCACGGTCCACCCGCCGGCGGGCCTCGGGGTCGAGGGTGCCGGCCTCGTCCGCGCGGTAGGTCAGGGCCAGGTCCACGCGGTAGGGGGCCGAGGTCTCCGCCGAGAATGGCTCCACTCGCTCCAAGTCCAGGTAGGTCACCGGGCAGAGGTCAGTGGAGGTGGACAGGGTGAAGATGTGGTTGCGGAGACGGCGGTAGTCAGCGCGGGCGGTGGCGCGGCTGATGCGGTATCGCCGGGCTACGGTGCGGGCTGCTTCCTCCTCGTCGGCTCCCTGGATGAGGAGGCGCGCATACTCGGTGGCAGTCTGGTTCAGGTGTAGGACGGTCGCGGCGTTGACGACGAGGAGCCCGCGCCCGTCTTTCTCCACCCGCAGATGCAGGCGGTACTGCTGTGCCGCGTCGGGTGGGGTCTGGTAGTGAAGCATCTCGCGGGGCAGGGGCTTGAGGGGTGCAAACCACGATTGCAGTTTTTCACGTAGGGACATCGGACCTCCATTCACTACTGAAATGAGTTGGGTGTGTTTCATTTGAGACACACCCAAATGAGTTACCTCTTTGTGTGGCGCAGGCGGGAGAGCAACCACAGCACGCCGAGCAGGCCGGCCAGGAGGATGCACGGGTGGGCACTGGCCCACAGGACCATCCGCAGTGCCCTGCGCCACCTCTCCACCTGCCTGGCCATCTCCAGGGGCGCGGTGACCGGTTGATCCCAGTCAAAAGTCTTGAGCCGGGTCAGGAAGCCCTGGCGCACGCAGCCCTCCAGGCTGAAGATATGGACGTCGTCGCTCCAGCGCAGAGCCAGGCGCAAGTCGCGGGAGAACTCGTCCCAGTCCAGCGGGGGGACATCCCCGATGCCCCCGATCTCCACGCCGCCGCCAGTGCTGCCTACCCCTACCGATTGTGTGTCTGGTGCGTAGCCCCACAAGATGCCGGGGCCGCGTGGGCGCAGAAAACTGGTGTACAGCATCAAGACTTCCCGGTCAACTGGAATGTCCACCAGCCCGGCGACGCGCTGCAGCAACGTGGAGCCAGCCCGGCGCTCGTCTACAATGAAGGGTATCTGGTAGCCATCCACACGATAACCGTCAGCGCGCATCTGTGCCACCAGCGCGCTGTACGTCGCCTGGGCACGGCGCAGCCTCTCGTTGTCGAAGGCCCGGCGCAGCAGCGTGGACAGCAACCGCCGCCTGTTGGCCGACAATTGCTGGATCTCGCGGATGTCTGGCTCAACGTCCACGCCCACGCCCGCCCATCGCAGGCCATGTTCAGCCGTCCAGGCTCTAAAGTCGGCGTAGCGGGCGACCGCCTGGGGCGCGTTGCCCAGGTTGAACCAGTACCCCTGTTCCTGGGGCAACAGTTGCCAGGCGATGACTGGAATACCGGCCTCGTTCAGGCAGCGCACCACAGCAGCCCGACCGGGCCTGAGGTCGAGGATGCCCAGGCTGACGCTGGCCTTCAGCGCCGCCAGGTCGTCTATCACGGACGAGGCGGTGATTAGCGCCTGCAGCGCGTCGGCCTCCAGTTCGCAGAAAAAGGTCAACTGTGGTTGGGCCACGCGTCTTGCTCCTTTCGGGCCGCTCAGACGTATCTTTTCAATAAACCGGGGTAGGGGCAGGTCTTGTACCTGCCCAAGAGGGCGACCACGAGGGTTCGCCCCTACATATTGAGATGATACTCTCAGACTACGTACTTAGAAGTAGGCCTCGTACCCGGAGATGTTCAGTTCGTCCCGCATGATCTGCAACTCCCGGCGCAGGTTGGGGTTGACGGGGACGCCCCGCTCGCGGATGCGCTGTTCCTTCTCGTGCTCCTTCTCCCCGGCCACGTAGATGCGCGCCTGGCCGGGCGCTTTGCGGGCGTCCTGCAGCGCGCGCATGATCTGGCCCGTGATGCGGCGGGAGACCTCCAGTGGGATGAAGTGCTGGATGTCAATTGCCAGGAAGAAGTGGCCCAGCATGTAGGGGCGGCGGGAGCCGTCCGGGGCGAACCCCAGCAGGTCTTTCATAAACACCCCCCCGCACAGCGAGGCGCAGAGGATCTCGACTATCGTGGCCAGGTCGTAGCCCTTGTAGCCAGCCAACTCCTCCCCCGCGCCGCCCAGCGGCAGGAGTGCCGCCGTCGCCGTGCCCAGGTACTCCAGAATCTTGTCCGGGTCGGTCATCGGGTTCCCCTCGGCGTCAATGACCCAGCCTGCGGGCACGGGTTTTTCAGCGCGAGCCAGCACCTCGATCTTGCCCCGCTGAGTGATGGGGGTGGCCCCGTCGTAGCAGAAGGGGTAGGGCAGGTCGGAAGGGGCGGCGAAGGCGATGGGATTGGTGCCCAGCATTGGCTCAGTGCTGAACGTGGGGGCGATGGCGGGGCGGGCGTTGGTCACCGTGAGCCCCATCATCCCTTCCCTGGCGGCCAGCAGCGGATAGTAGCCGGCAATGCCGAAGTGGGTGCCGTTGCGCACGGTCACCGCACCCAGACCGTACCGTTGGGCCTTGTCCATCGCCATGCGCATGGAGCGGTGGGCGATGACGTGCCCCATGCCGTGATGGCCGTCCACCAGCGCGGTCGTCTCCGTCTCCTTGATGATCTCCATCTCGGTCTTGGTGTGGTGTTGTCCGCGCTGGATGCGGTCGTAGTAGTACTTGAGCCGGCCCACGCCGTGCGATTCGATCCCTCGCAGGTCGGCGGTGATGAGCACGCCGGCGCAGATGCGGGCGTCCTCCTCGGGGACGCCGAGTCCCTGGAATACGTCCATCATGAGGTTTTCGATGACGTTCACGGGAATGTAGGTGGTCTCCGTCATGTCTTCGGTTCTCCTTCCTGAGCCAGGTGTGATAGTGCCTGCTCCAGGTTGCGTGTGGCGATCTCGTGATAGTGGGGAAATGCTTCGGCGGTCAATACTGCGAGTGCATTGTTAAAGCATTCGATGGCCCGCTGCAAGTTCGCGGCCCGATCCCCCGTCGGCAAGTCTGCGTAGGCCAGCCCCAGGTTGTTTTGGGTGCCGGCGAACTCGAGGGGCGCGGCCTCCGGGGTGCGAAAGCGCAGCGCTTCGCGGTAGCATCCAATGGCTTGCTGCAAGTTCGCGGCCCGATCCCCCGTCGGCAAGCCTGCGTAGGCGGTGCCCAGGTTGTTTTGGGCCATCGCGTAATCGAGGGGCGCGGCCTCCGGGGTGCGAAAGCGCAGCGCTTCACGGTAGCATCCAATGGCTTGCTGCAAGTTCGCGGCCCGGTCCCCCGTCGGCAAGTCTGCGTAGGCGCTGCCCAGGTTGTTTTGGGTGGTCGCGTAATCGAGGGGCGCGGCCTCCGGGGTGCGAAAGCGCAGCGCTTCGCGGTA
>CAZZEX010000191.1:0-4527 GCA_964653285.1 uncultured Anaerolineales bacterium | reverse complement strand
CAGGGAAGGGGGAGCAGACCCAACCCCCCGGCCCCCTTCCCTACCAGGGAAGGGGAGCAGACCTAACCCCCCGGCCCCCTTCCCTACCAGGGAAGGGGGAGCACGCTCCACGCTCACGCTGCCTCCAGGCCCAGCAGTTGGTCCATTCGCTGGCTGAAGGTCTGCCACTGCTGCATCTCCACCTCCAACTGGTGGCGTCCCTTCCCGGTGACGGTGTACATCTTGCGCTGGCGGGTGCCAGGCTGGCCCAGCCAGCGGCTCTCCAGCAGCCCATCCTGCTCCATGCGGTGCAGCCGGGGGTAGATGAGCCCCTCTTTGAAGCGAAAGTAACCCTGACTGCGCGCTTCCAGCCGGCGGATGATTTCGTAGCCGTGCAGCGGTTCCCCCTCATCCACCAGTAGCTTCAGAATCGCGACGGTGGTCGTCCCCTTACGCATCTGGTCAATCTCACCCGCCACTGTGCCACTCCTATGGAGTCATATCTAGAGTCACACCCATAAGTTGCTTATGCTTAGTATAGATTTAGTATAGCACAGAGTATGGAGATGTCAAGAGCGTCAAGACGGATAGCGCAGGAAGACAGGGCAATCGCAATGGAGATTCTTCGGCGCTACGCGCCTCAGAATGACGGATTTGAAGGGAACTTGATTAAGTTGATGTACTTCGGAAATCCCTTGGTGGCATTGCCAGTCACTGGCGGCTGTGCTATAATTCATTACTATAATCTCATCAGCGTTGCCAGAAGAACAGTGCCCCTCGCCCACGGTCGGCTGCCCCCCAAGCAACACCTACAGCGGGCGGTTGAGCGATGAACTCAGCAGAAGTGTCAGGCGGGCGCGTATAATTGGTGAGTTTTTCGGCTTTCTGGTATCATATCAATGCTCTATCCACCAAGGAAGGGACCAACAGACCGGACTTCTCCTGAGAACGCCTTGCAGAAAGGGAAGGAAGGGATGAACGAGAAGGAAAGCATCCTGATCGTTGATGACGATGAGAGCACCCGCAGGAGCCTGTCGCTCATATTCGGAAAGAAGGGATATGAGACAGAGACGGCCAGGACAGGACAAGAGGCGCTAGAGAAGACGCGAGGGAGATTCTTTAATCTGGCGCTCTTGGACCTCAGGCTGCCCGACATGGAGGGGATAGGGCTACTAGTGCCTTTGAAGGAAATGCACCCCGACATGGTGTTGATCCTGGTCACCGGTTATGCCTCCCTGGAAACAGCGGTGCAGGCCCTGAACGAGGGGGCATCGGCCTACATCACCAAGCCCTTGAACATGGATGAGATATTGGCTACCGTGCGGGAGGCACTGGAAAAACAGCGCCTGGTACTGGAGAACAGGAGGCTGTACCAGGAGATTCAGCAAGAACTGGCCGAGCGCAAGCAGGCGGAGGAGAAGATCCAGCAGCGCACAGCCCAGTTGGAGGCGCTGCAGCAAGTGGGGCTGGAGATCACCGCGCAGTTGGACCTGGACGTCCTTCTCCACTCCATCGTCTCGCGGGCCATCAGACTGATGAGCGGGACATCCGGCGGTCTCTACCTCCACCGGCCGGAGCGAGACGTGCTGGAGTGGGCTACGGTCGTCGGCCCCAGCCCGGTGCCGACTGGGAGCACCCTCCAGCGGGGTGAGGGTCTCTCGGGCAGAGTGTGGGAGACTGGTGAACCACTGGTCGTGAATGACTACCAGCATTGGGAGGGACGGGCAGCCGCCTACGAGAGGCTCCCCATCGCAGCCGTTGTGGGCGCACCCGTGCGCTGGGGAGACAAGTTCCTGGGGGTGCTGACCGTCGAGGGCGATGCTCAGCGCGCCTTCTCCCCGGCCGACGCTGGCCTGTTGAGCCTCTTCGCCACCCAGGCAGCCATCGCCATGCGCAACGCCCGGCTGTACGAGGAGGCCAAGCGCCGTCTGGCTGAGGCCAGGTTGGTCCAGGAAGTGATGCTGGCGACCGCCTCGACGCTGGACTTCAACTTTGCGCTCGAACGCACCGTTAAGGCGCTGCACCGGGCGTTGGAGATTGACCGGCTCGGCTTCCTGCTGCCCGACGAGCGGGACAGCCAGTTAGTGTCTTATCCATCCCTGGTCGGTGTTACTACGGAGAGCGCTTTCCGCATTCCCATTGAGGGCAGCCTGGTCGGACAGGCTTATCGCACCGGTCAGCCGGTGCTGGTGCGAGATATGACGCAGGAAGGTGCCTACCTTGAGCAGGGTTCTGAGATACGCTCCGCACTGGCCGTACCGGTACGGATCGGTGGCCGCATCGTCGCAGTGCTGCACGCGGAGAGCCCCCAGGTCGGAGCCTTCGGCGAGGATGAACTGCGCCTCTTCACTACTATCGCTGGCCAGTTGGGCGTGACGCTGGAGAACGCCCGGCTCTTTGCGGAAACACAGAAATCCGCTCAACAAATGCAGGCCCTGTACGAAACGAGCCGCGCCCTCTCCTCCTCCCTGGAGGAAGAGCCCGTGCTGCGTACCATTCTGGAGGCCGTGTATCGCACATTCGGCTGCGAGTACGTCATCATCTCCACCGTGGAGGAGGAGGCAGAAAGCATCAGCATCAGGCACGGCATCTGGCACGGGGAGTTTGACGTCTTCCCCGAGTGGATTCAGATGACCCAATACCCTCTCGGCCACCCGGACATGCTGACCGACGTCTATCGCACCGGCCGCACGGAGGTGATTGAGGAGTGGGACGAGCGTTTCGATCGTCAAATCTGGGACGAATTCGGCCAGGAGCGGTTTCTGCGCGTCTTCATGCCCATCAAGATACGCGACCGCGTCGTCGGGATCGTCGAGGCCGGTTATAGCAAGCGCGGCCTTTCTCAAAAGGGGGGCCACGTAGGCGAAGATGAAATGCAGATGCTGGCCACGTTTATGGATCAGGCAGCGGCGGCGCTGCAGAACGCCCGGCTGTTCACGTCGCTGGCCCGCGAGAAGGAGCGGCTGGACTTGCTCTACCGCCTGAGCCATCGTCTCTCCGAGAGCCTGGACGTGCACGACGTAGCGCAGCGGGCGCTGGATGGTATCCGCGCCGTCCTGGGAGCCCTGCGTGGCGTCGCCTGGGTGCGTGAACCAGGCAGTGATCGCCTGTGGCTGGTGGCCATCTCCGGCTACGATGCGGAGTCGGCCAAGAGGTTGGACCAGCGGATCCGGCTGCGCGTGGGCGAAGGTTTGGCCGGCTGGGTGGCGGCGCAGCGGCAGCCGGCGCTGGTAGAGGACGTGACGAAGGATGAGCAGTGGCGGACGGTGTCAGGCCTGGACGACTGGATCCGCTCGGCCTTGAGTGTGCCGCTGGTCAGCAGGAAGGAAATAGTAGGCGTGCTTAACATTTATAGCGACCAGGTGGGCTTTTTCAACGACGACCACCGCCGGCTGGCCGAGTCCGCCGCCGCTACCGTGGCCGCTGCGGTCGCCAACGCCCGGCTGTACGAAGCGGAGCGGGACCGACGCCAGGAAGCAGAGACGCTGCGGGAGGCAGCGTTGGTACTGACGACCGCCCTGGACCGGAACGAGGTGATCGAGCGCATCCTGGCCCAGTTGCAGGAGGTGGTGCCCTACGACAGCGCCTCGGTCCAGTTGTTCAGGGGGGACCGGATGGAGATCGTGGGCGGGCGTGGCTTCTCCAACCTGCCCGATATCCTGGGCCTTCCCTTCCTCGTGGGCGGCGACAACCCCAACAGCGAGGTGGTCCACACCCGGGCCCCGCTCATCGTAGCGGATGCCTCGGCCGCGTACGGGGAATTTCGACACCAGGCCCATGCTCAGGCCAGCATCCGCTCCTGGCTGGGGGTGCCGATGCTGGTGGGCAAGCGGCTGGTGGGGATGATCGCACTGGATAAGCGCGCTCCGGGGTTCTACACCCAGGAGCACGCCCGGCTGGCCGAGGCGTTTGCGGCCCAGGCCGCCATCGCCGTCGAGAACAGCCGCCTCTTCCAGGCGGAGCGGGAGCAGCGGGAACTGGCCGAGGCGCTGGAGGAAGCAGCCGCCGCCGTCAGCAGCACCCTGGATCCCGACCAGGTGCTGGACCACATCCTGGAGCAGGTGGAGCGGGTGGTGCCGGGTGACGCCTTCAACATCATGCTGGTAGAGAACAACACCGCTCGGGTGGTCCGCCACCGGGGGTACGAGCGCCTGGGCGTGGAGGACGCTATCTCCCGTTTCGCCGCCCCCATCGCCGACCACTCCAACCTGGTGAGAATGACGCAGAGTGGGAAGCCAGTTGTCACCCCGGACGCAGCCGCCGACCCTGATTGGGTCCCGTTGGAGGGTCAGGAGTGGCTACGCTCCTACGTCGGCGCGCCTATCCGCGTGGGCGGCGTGACGGTGGGTTTCCTGAACGTGGCCGGCACCCGGCCGGGCCAGTTCAACCCCGCCGACGCCCGCAGGCTGGCGGCCTTCGCCGGCCACGTCGCCACCGCCATCGAGAACGCCAGGTTGCACCGGGAACTGCTCAACCACGCTAAGCAACTGGAACAGCGGGTGCAGGAGCGCACCGCCCAACTCCAGGCCCAGTACGCCCGCCTGGACG
>CAZZEX010000190.1:0-4635 GCA_964653285.1 uncultured Anaerolineales bacterium | reverse complement strand
AAAATAAAATAGTAAATCTAAAGGAGATTTTAATATGGCTACGGATTATAAAAAAAAGTTATCAGGAATATTTACCCCGAATATAACTCCTTTTCTGAATGAAGAAATTGCATATGATAAAATTGCGGAAAACATTAAGCGGTATAATCAAACAAAATCGAAAGGTTACATGCCGCTTGGTAGCAATGGTGAATTTAGAAGTTTAACAGATGAAGAGTACATTAAAATTATTGATGTTTATCAAAAATACATATCTCCAGAGAAGACTTTAATTGTTGGAGTAATGAGAGAATCAGCAAAAGCGACAATCGAATTTATCAAGAAAATAACAGATAAAGGTGTGGATTTTGGGACGATTCTACTGCCTCATTATTTTGTAAAGTATATGACCGAAGAAGCGTTAATAAAGTATTATATAACAATTGCGGATCAATCACCAATTCCGATTATGATGTATAATGCCCCTAAATTTACTGCGGGACTGTTGATATCACTTCATATGGTTTCGGTTTTAGCTGAACATCCAAATATTGTAGGTATGAAAGATACGTCAAAGGAAGATATTTCTATCTACGTTAATGCTGTCCCTAAAGGGGCAAACTTTTACGTTCTTGCTGGAACAATTAATAAATTATATGCAGGTCTTAAGGTTGGTGCTATTGGTGGTGTAGTTTCCATGGCTGATTATCTTCCGGATATGTGCTGTAAATTACAGGAACTCTTTGAATTAGGAAAAATTAAAGAAGCGGAAAAACTGGATGTTTATGCACGTGAACTTAGCAGTAATGCTGCAGGAAAATACGGAGTTGCTGGTGTTAAAGCCGCTATGGATTTGCTTGGTTATTTTGGTGGTGACCCAAGAATTCCGCTATTACCTTTAAATAATAGACAAAAAGCAGGATTAAAAGCTGTCCTTGAAAAGGAAGGATTACTATGAAAAAAATATTACTTTCGAAATTAATTAATCCAGCCGGAATGAAGGTTTTAGAAGGCAAAGTCGAGCCGATAATTTTAGCTGATTCAACTATAGAAACTACTAAAAAAATGGTGGCAGATGTAGATGGAATAATTTTAAGAACAAATATTAAGCTCACCCGAAAAATTATAGATGCTGCTCCCAATCTTAAAATCATTTCACGTACTGGAGCGGGAGTTGATAATGTTGATGTGACTGCTGCTACAAAAAAGGGAATATTGGTTTGTCGTGCACCTGGCGTGAACTTAATTTCTGTTGCTGAACATACATTAGCTTTAATACTGGCTATGGCAAAACAGCTAAAAACAATAGATAAGGCCGTTTATGCTGGTAACTGGGAAATTAGATATACTTCTAAGGCTGAAGATCTTGACGGTAAAACTTTAGGACTGGTTGGAATAGGACATATCGGTTCCTTACTGGCACAGAAATGCCGTTTGGCATTTAATATGAAAGTAATTGCCTATGACCCTTATGTAAAACGGGCAGAAGGATTAGAATTATGCTCAAGTTTGGATCAGGTATTCAGCCAGAGTGATTTCATTTCTATTCATGTTCCTTATACGGAAGAAACCCATCATCTAGTTAATGCTAGGCTTCTGAGTTTAATGAAGCCTAATAGCTATCTCATTAATACTTCCCGTGGAGCAGTGGTGGATGAAAAAGCTTTAATCGAGGCATTGAAAAATGCTTTGATCGCTGGTGCCGGTCTTGATGTTTTTGAAAAAGAACCTCCTTCTTTAGATAATCCACTTTTAAAATTTAACAATGTTGTAACCACTCCTCATTCAGCAGGATTAAACCGTGATTGTGAAAGGAAACTTGCTATAGAAGCTGCCCAAGCTGTGATAGATTTCCTGGAAGGGAGACAACCAAAGCATATTTATAATAAGAAAGAATTGCTATTAAAATAATTTTAACTTATTAAGATGTAAAAAATCGGAGGAAAAACAAGTATGAAAAAGAAATATGATTTAATAGGTTTCGGTGAAGCCATGGTAAGATTTACCCCTCTTAATCATGCCAGATTAGAGCAATCGAGCTCTCTGCATTTGTCTATTTCTGCAGCAGAGTTGAATGTAGCCGTTAATACATCACGACTTGGTTTAAAGACAGCATGGGTTTCTAAATTAGTTGATACTTGGTCAGGGCACTATATTATTAATAAAGGGAGAGAACACGGGGTTGATATGAGTGGTGTTAAGTTGGTTCCTTTTGATGGTAGGGGTGATATCAGAAACGGTTTGTGCTTTATTGAAGTAGGAATCGGTCCGAGACCGAATAGACAGATTTATGACAGAGGACATTCTGCAATTAGTGGAGCTAAAGTAGATGAATTTGATTGGGATAATATTCTTTCTCAAACAAGGTGGTATCATACTACCGGTATCACAACAGCTTTATCCGATGATGCAATTGAACAGGTTATTTTATCACTAAAAACAGCAAAAAAGCTTGGCGTGAAAACAAGTTTCGACTTAAATTTCCGGTCAACCCTGTGGAAATCTGATAAAGCGCAAAAAGTTATGAAAAGTGTTATCCCTTATGTGGATGTACTAATTGGAAATGAGGAAGACTTTGAGAAGATGTTAGGCATAAAAGCTAATGTTGCAAAAGGATACTCAAAAATTGATCCGGAAAGTTATCGTTCAGTGTCTAATAAGGCAGTTGAATTATATCCGAATATAGAAATTGTTTGCACAACATTGCGTGATTCAAAAACTGGTTTGCTTAATGATTGGCAGACAGTGATGCTCTATAAAGGCAATTTCTTTGTTTCCCGAAAATATGAAAACCTTGAAATTATTGATAGAACCGGTGGGGGAGACAGTTTTACATCTGCGTTAATTTATAGCATGCTTGAAGAGAAAGATCCGCAAGAAGCAATAGAATTCTCGGCGGCGTATTCTGCTTTATGTCATGGATTCTTAGGCGACTGGAACTGGGCGTACAAAGAAGAAGCAGAAAGGGCTATGCAAGGAGTAAGTGTTAGGGTTGTCCGTTGATCTTGGGAGTGGACCGTAGGCGGTTGGCGCCCGGGTCATTCAGACTGTATCACGATTGCATCTTTTACAGATAAATAGATAAAATTGTATTTATTAATAAAATAAATAGGGTGATAAACAGTATAGTATAGTTTTTTAAAGATAATATAATTTAAAAAAATAATATTGTAGGGCAAATAATGAAAAAAAATAATTATAAATATAAAGTTGTAATTACTGAAGCAGAATATAAATCATTTGAACTAGAAAAGGAAGAATTAAATAAAATTGCTGCTGAGGTAGTTGTAGGTCAATGTAAAACAGAAGATGAAATAATTAAAATCGCCAAAGATGCGGATGGCTTACTTGTACAATACGCCAGTATTACAAGGCGAGTTATTGAATCATTTCAGAAGTGTAAAGTTATTGCAAGGTATGGAATAGGGGTAGATAGTATTGATCTTGAAGCAGCTACAGAGCATGGAATTTGTATTGTAAATGTTCCAAAATACTGTATCGATGAAGTTTCAAATCACACTATTACCTTAGCCTTAGCTTGTGTTAGAAAAGTGGTAATACTTAACAATGCTGTTAAAAAGGGGATATGGGATCTTAAAATTTCTGAACCAATTTTTAGATTAAGAAATATGAAATTAGGATTAGTTGGATTTGGGAATATTGCAAGAAGTGTTTCTCATAAAGTACAAGCATTCAGTTTAAGTGTGCTCGCCTATGATCCTTATATTTCTTCATCTGTTATGACTCAAAATAATGTTAAAAAGGTTAGTTTAGAGGATTTATTGAAAGAAGCAGATATTATATCGCTACATTTGCCATTGACTAAAGATACAAAACATATATTTAGCGAAAAAGAATTTAAACTAATGAAAGATACAGCCTTTATAATTAATACAAGTAGAGGTCCTTTAATTAAAGAAGAAGATTTATATGAAGCTTTAAACAAGAAGTGGATTGCAGGTGCTGGTTTAGATGTAGTCGAAAAAGAACCCATTGATCCGAATAGTAATTTATTAAAATTAGATAACATAATAATTACTCCTCATGTTGCGTTTTACTCAGAAGAATCTTTAAAAGACCTTCAAAGAAGTGCTGCTAAAGGTGTTGCACAGGTATTAAATGGAAAGACACCTCCTTCAATAGTTAACAAAGAAGTTTTAAAAAAATAATCAAACATAAATAAAAAAGGAAGCAAAAAATGAAAACCAGTTTTATGACGTCCAATTTAAAACCTACTCAAGGTGGTATGGGTTTATTTGGTAATTTAAAAGTGGAAAGAGTTTTGTCTTTGTTTTCGGGTGATTTAGAAAAAGCCTTTTCTGTGGCCAAAGAATTAGGATTTGATGGTATAGAAATTTCTGTAGTAGATCCTAAAGAAATTTCTTTATCTAAAGTGGAAGATTTGGTAAGTAAATACCGGGTAGGAATCTCTGCCATAGCTACTGGGGGAGCAGCTGTGAGAGATGGATTGATATTTTCTTCTCCAGATAAATCAACTCGCAAGGCAGCTATTCAAAGGATTAAAAATCATATAGATTTTGCTGCACATTTTAACGCGGTGGTAGTGTTAGGCTTAATAAAGGGGTGGGTACATGGTAATTATTCTCAATGTGAAGATTATGTTACAGTGGAGTGAACCCCTCAGGCTAGACACTT
>CAZZEX010000189.1:0-4662 GCA_964653285.1 uncultured Anaerolineales bacterium | reverse complement strand
CCCGTCTGACAATTGATCTCGCCATCAACTGAACACTGTCCATAACCTGTCGCTCGCGGCGATAAAAATCGTTGCGCCTGCTAACCGGAGGTGTGACCTAATTTGTCAACCAGTTTTTCTGCCTCATAGGAGGCAAAATGAACCATGCCAAAAAAGTCTTGCCCATTCTTCTCTCACCAATAAGCAAGACCGAATCCCCATTTTGAAGATAGTCAGCAACCGCCCGAATCTCATGTCTGCGGCCGAAGAACATGCATGATTTTGCTGGAGATGGATCAACGGCGACGAAGTAAGGCGATGTCATCTTCAGACTCCCAGCCTTTGGAGCCATTGTTCATCGAGCTTGGCCTTAATGCTGGCGAAGGTTTTCTCCGCTGGTGTGTTGGCATTGCGGACAACCCTCTGTACCAGATTCATATCTGCCAGTCTTGATATGACCTCCTGATTCGCTCGATTCACAACTACTGGCTCTTTGGCAATCCTGGCTAAAATATCCTGTTCTTCGGGCTCCAGTGCCCTCCAAACGGATTGAAGTCCATAGTCCAGGGTATCCAATATGGTCTCGGCAGCCCGCTGAACATCTGTAAGCAGGACAGATTGTCTCACGTCCTCGTTTGCGCTTTCTAGTGACAGTCCGCACAGAGCTTGAGTGTAGTATGGGGAGCATCCACCAAGCTCGATGATTCTGTCTACTGCCTCATCTTCAAAGTCCACACCGACTGACTTTGCCGGCTCTCTGATCAACATCTCTGTCTCTCGCCTGGAAAGTCCTCTTAGCTTGATCCCGGAGAATATGTTGTAGAGCGGCGAGGTTACACTGGTCATCCTTAGAATCTGTGGAGTGCCTGCCAAAACACAAGCGACACGATTAAAGGTCTGCAAGAGGTGACGCAGGAACTCTTGGCGGGAGTCGTGTGCTTCCTCACTCTTCTCGGAAGACTCGCTCAGCAGGAACGTTGCTTCGTCCATCAATAGCACCACTCTGGCTTGCGAGCTGATTTTGGACAAGTCAGCAAGAGCCCTCTTCAGATCTTTCTCAAAGTAGTAGTTGAACATGTCGATTGGTGTTTCGGCACTTGCATTTGCGATGTACCAGTCAATGCGCGGCAGTTCCTTTCCGGCGTCTTCAAGCACTTGATCTTTAAGGCGTAGCAGAAGGCCACGAAACATCGCATGGTGCTGGTGGCCGATCGATTCTGGTGTCACCATGAGAGCCACGAAAGGGAACTCAAGGCGGGCCTTGATTTGGTACAATAAGCTGGTCTTGCCTGATCTTCGAGGACCAGTGATGAGGTAGTTCTGCTTGTTGGCCTTGGTGACTCCACGAAGTATCTCGCTCCGCTCAGATGCTCGGCCAAAGAACATACGGTCACTCTTGATTGGTTCGCCGTATACGTATGGGTTTTCCATTTGAGACATCGTGTATACAGTCCTTATGTTGTTTCCCACCCTGAAGTTGAGCGTGACTTCGCCCAGTCTTCTCGGTCGGACGATGAAGGTGGCCTTTTGAGGACCTTCGTCAAGACCTTCAACGACGACTGGATTGAGTGATGCCACCTCATATTGCTCGGATTCGAGAAGTCTCACTTTGACAGAGTAGGGAGGCTCTCGTCCTGGTGCTGAGACCTGCACGATGAGTAGATTGGTCTGAAGGGCTTTCATGAAGCCACCTTCAATCACACGTAGGCTGATTGCAGACGAGTCTCGATTGCCCATATGAATCCTTTCCTGGACGAGAAGAATCCTAGCTACTCAGCGGATTGAAGCCGAGATGCTTTTTGTCCTTAGGGTCCCGGTAGAGAAGATACCGTTGGTCTAATACCCGCTGTCGATATCCAACTGCGTGTCTCACGCAGACAGCTACGTCTTCAGGTTGAAACCTGCCATCGGGGAAAAGGAGTTTTAGCAAACCGCTGGCTACCGTCTTGATCGCTTTCTCGTCACGAATGTTGGCATTCTCCAGACTCACGTACCGATCAATATAGTTCTGGAAGTTGGGTGCTCTAAGGAGGTGCAGGATCTCGCAGAAGTAGTCGGCGGCAAATCCGTTATATGGTGTCAGGTGTTCCTGACGTTTACCAATCTTGCTGATCTCCCAGCCAGGTATGAAGCCAGCCAGCCTGTCTAGAAAGGCTTTATGTTGCATAGAGGAAGGAAAAAGCTCGAAGCAAGGGACATGTTCATAGTCCTGGTTGAGGGGCGGTAAGTTGCCGACCAGAACAACGGAGGCTGTACTGGGGATCTCCACTTCACCCCGGTCGTATGAGCCGTCGGCCATGAACTTGAGCAATTTGTTCACGACTTCGCCCTTCAATCCACGCCCGACCTTGTCGATTTCATCAAAGGCAACGACATCATAGTAGGCAAGTAAGCCCGGGGTCTTGTCACGAATATTATAGAATAGCACGGCCGGGCTGACCACGCTACCAGAGATCACACGGGAGTAGACCGAGATTTTGTCAAACAAGTAGGTCTTGCCGGTACCAGGCGGTCCTAACTCTACTACATGAGTGTTCTTCTCGACCAAGGGCACCATTCGCGAGATAATATGCAACCTGACTTCTTCAGGATAGGCGTCGGGATTCAGGCCAGTACTGCTGATAAGTATCTTCTGCCATTCCTCGGCCGTGAAGTAGCCGCGCCCCTCCTGAAACGCAGCCAAGTCCACGTTGGACAGCTGGAATGGGCGGAATCGAGTGAGGATCACTTCGCGGGTTTCACTGTTGTACAACAGTTGGCCCATCCCCCAGACGCCATCCACCAGCATGCGCGGGTGAGAGTCAATGATGTGCCTCTGGACTTTAGCGTTGAACAATCCCAGAGAGGGAATCTCCAGCATATACCGTTCATTCTCAGGCCTGGATAAGTCTACTCTGACTTTGTAGGCATCAATCAGTTTGATCTGCCCTTGTTGCTCCAGGCGATGCAAGGCTACGTTCTTCTGCCTGCGCTCCACACAGTGAGCGTGGACATAGGCGTCCATTTCAGCCAGGTTTTCCTTGGTGTCACCTGTTTCACAGAACTTTCCAACCAACCACTCGGATACGAAACGCGGCAATTGACTGACTTCGTGGCGAAGACCGAGCGACTTGTTCACCACAGCACCCGGATAGACCTCCGCCAATCGCCTGCTCCACTCAACGTCTTGCTGCTTTACAGGTTGTCTGCTCGGTGACTTCATATGCCAGGTCTCCTACCACCCGTCTTCATCGTCGAAAGCGCGGCGAGTGGATAAGCGCATCCTTTCTCGGCGCCCCGGCTGCACAGTGAGGATGCGCGTCTCCTCAAAGCGTTTCCGCACACCGCCAATCTCTCCAGCAAGGATAACCTGGACAGGAATATCGCCAGATTTGGGTGGAATGATTGACACGGCCAAGTTTCCTACATCACGTGGCCCGATATCTCCCACCTGCAATGCTCTTAGGTCCATCTCGGGAATATCTATTACCAAATCTTGCAGTGGTAGGTCGTTCTTGTTGAGAATCGCAATAGAAAGTGTGCTTTCTTCTTCACTGACCAGCCGGCCAGTCAGTGTTACCACAGGAGCCTCCAGCTCAAGTCCACCTTTGCTCAGTATGGCCACAGGGACTATCGTCTCGTACATAGATAGCCCACCATGCACATAGTTGCCCCTACCTCTTCTCACGTATTGTAGAAGTCTGGGCATAAGCCAGGCGATTACCTCGCCCTCGCTAGAGCTGGATTCAGGTAAGCCAAATAGTTCGCTTTGCTCCCGCCAGATGACGTGCCATGCCGCGGAGTGCCTGTTGTAGAAATCCTTGACCGCTTGCAATGCAGGTGTCGTATCTTCCTCATCTTTGGTTCTGACAATGGCCAGGCGGCCGTGGCGCTCCAGGTCAAGAAAGGCTCTCAGTGACTTCTCAAACTTGGCCTGGCCCTGTTCCGATACATCCAGGAATCCATGATCACTGGTGACTATAATCTTGAGATTCACCTCATCCCGGAGCGATGAGTTTCGTCGAACGCCTCGGGCAATTTCCTCCACTAGATCCGAAAGCCACCGCCGTGCCGTGGTCTTCAACTTGGACTCCTCTAATTTTGAGACGTGGATATGGGAGTCTATCTCAGGGTAGACAAAGGCGTAGCACTTGGCATCAAGCGTGAGAGCCTGGCGGAAGTCTTTATCGCCACCGTTGACATAGACCAACTCCCCTTTCAGATACTGAATGTGCTTGTTGGCCGGTAACGCCTTCAGTTGGTCAACTCGACCGAGATAACCCAGGGCTCGTGCCAGAGTTCTGGCCTCTTCCCTCGGCGGGATATCCGTGCCATAGATGTCGTCCACGAAACTGGCCAGGCCGCGAGGTGGCATTCCTCCGAAGACAGCGCGGCGAGAGAACTCGGTAATGGTTGGTAGTATGGCTAAACCTGCCTCGTCGCCTTGGACAACAAACCCCCGTCTGCCGAGAGCGCGGCGGAGGTGTCGCCACAGTTCCCAATCCAGCCCATCCAGGACCAACAGGATGACCTTGTCCCCCCTGGCTACACTGTCCAGAGCCCACCGTGCAACGTTCATTACCAATGGCGGCTGGGTCGTAGTAGAAGTCACCAGCCTGGGGTATTCTCCAAGCAGCCAGTCACCGAATTCGTATCTTCTCAATATTTCGGGGCAGTGCTGGATACAAAGGAATTTCTGACAAT
>CAZZEX010000188.1:1096-4787 GCA_964653285.1 uncultured Anaerolineales bacterium | reverse complement strand
CTGGGACCCGCAGCGTGACGCCAAACTGGACGCCCTCTATCGTATGCTGATCGAAAAGTACCCACACGAGAAAGTGCTGGTCTTCACCCAGTTTGCCGACACTGCGCGCTACCTGGCCGAACAACTCCAACAGCGAGGCGTTGCGGAACTATCCGCCGTCACGTCCCAGGCCACCAACCCGACGGCCCTGGCCCGGCGCTTCAGCCCGCACAGCAACAACTACACGCTCAGGTGCGGCGAAACAGAACTGCGTGTCTTGATCGCCACAGATGTGCTGGCCGAGGGACAGAACCTGCAAGACTGCGCCATCGTCGTCAACTACGACCTGCCCTGGGCTATCATACGGCTGATCCAGCGGGCCGGCCGCGTGGACCGCATCGGTCAGCAGCGCGACATGATACTGGTCTACTTGTTCGAACCTGCCGAGGGCGTGGAGCACATTATCCGTCTGCGCGCCCGGCTCAGCCAACGCCTGCAGGCGAACCAGGAGGTCATCGGCACCGACGAATCGTTCTTCGGCGAAGAGGCGGCCGAGAAGTTGCGCGACTTGTACACCGAAAAGGCAAGCGTGCTCGACGAGGACGAGGACGAAGACGTGGACCTGGCCAGTATGGCCTTGCAGGTATGGAACAGCGCGCCTGATGAGGCCCGCCGCCAGGCCGAGCGTCTGCCCCCCGTGGTCTATGCTACTCGTCCGCACACATCCGCACCAGATGATCCCCCCGGCGTGCTGGTCTACCTGCGCTTCCCCGACGGTGCCGACGCGCTGGTGCGCGTGAACGAGGCCGGGAACGTCGTCTCGCAGTCTATGACGGCCATCCTGCGCGCTGCCGCCTGTGCCCCCGAAACACCCGCCTTGCCCCGCCGTCCCGATCATCACGACCTGACTGCCCAGGCCGTCGAACAAGCGGTGGGCGAATTGAGTAACCTGGGCGGGCAACTCGGTTCGCTGCGCAGCACCCGCCGCAAGGTGTACGAAAGGCTGAAAGTCTATCGGGATACACTCAGGCAGACCGGCCGCGATACGTCTGACCTGGACCGGGCCTTCGATGCCCTCTTCCGCTTCCCTCTCACCGAACGAGCCCGCAAGGCACTGGGCCGCCAGTTGCGGCTGGGCATCACCGACCCGGGCCTGGCCGAGATGGTGGTCAATCTCTACGCCGACGAGCGACTGGTCAGAGTCACCGAGGAACAGCAGGCGCCGGAGCCAATCATCGTCTGCTCAATGGGGCTAATATCCACGAATAACGCGAATGGACGCGAATGAAATAAGATTAGCGAAGATTTGCGTAGATTAGCGGATGTCCAAGGAGTAATCACGTGGTCAAATTGCTTTATAAGGATGAGGTATACGCCTTGGTCGGTGCGGCTATGGAGGTCTACAATGTACTGGGACCAGGTTTTCTCGAACCTGTCTATCAGGAAGCCCTCGGAATAGAGTTCACAGAGCGCCGCGTTCCTTCTGAACCGCAGAAGGAATTGCGCATTTCCTACAAAGGACGCTATCTGAAAAAGACCTACATCGCTGATTTTGTTGTTTTTGGCAAGATCATCGTCGAAATCAAAGCCTTGAACCACTTGACCTCTCGTGAGGAAGCTCAACTGCTGAATTACTTGAAAGCGACAGGAATGCAAGTCGGTGTTCTCATTAACTTTGGTTCTGCGGGTGGACTGGAGTGGAAGCGGATGGTGCTGACACAGAAGTAATCCGCTAATCTGCACGAATGGACGCGAATTATGAGAACAGGATTGGCGAAGATTTGCGTGGATTGGCGGATGGAAGGGAATGGGACAAGGATTAGCGGAGATTAGCGTGGATTAGCGGATAGAAGGAAATGAATATGCCTGACTTGCTCTCAACCATCGAAACCCACCTCAACACACCGCACCTGCGAGATAACCTGGCGCCGCTGTTTTGCGAAACGCTGCTGTGGGGCCACTCGCAGGCGAGCGTGTTTGCCCGCGAGGCCACGGTTGCCCGGCAGGAAAAAGCCCAACTCGCCTTTGTGCCAGTGGCCCAACTGAGTGGATTGCCCGTCTTCCGTGTGGACTGGCCCTACGACAAACCACCCAACGTCACCCAACGCCGGGCCGTGCATCGTGCCCTGGCCCCCACCTATATTGAGCATCTATTAGCCTACGTCACCGCCGACGGCCAGGAAGCCACCTTCGTCTGGGCGCGGCGACGATCTGTCCGCGAATCTGCGCGAATGGACGCGAACGATATTCGTGAAAATTCGCGTTATTCGCGGATAGAGATGCGCGCCCTGCCCTACGCCGTCGGCTCGCCAGCCCGCACCACCGTCGAACAGTTGGGGGAGTTGGCTTTCACCGTCGAGGAACTGGGGCTGTTTGGCGAGCCACCGGTCACCGCTGTGACCGACAAACTGAACGCTGCTTTTGACGTCGAAGCCGTTACCCGCCGTTTCTTCACCACCTATGCTGACGTCTTTGGCAAGGCTGAGGAACAGGTCACCGGCATCAGCGACGATGCCCGGCGGCTGTTCACCCAAAAATTGTTCAACCGCTTGATGTTCCTGGTGTTTTTGGAGCGCAAGGGTTGGCTAGGTTTTGACGGATCTCGGGACTATCTGCATGCCCTATGGGAAGATCATAAACACGAAAAGCGGACGAACGCCGATGCTAACTTCTACCGTGACCGGCTCAATCTGCTGTTCTTCTCTGGACTCAACACGCCCCACGAAGTGAACGTCGTCGGTATCCGGCGTGACGGTTTCTTGCAAACCCGCATCGGCGACGTGCCCTATCTCAACGGTGGGTTGTTCGAGGAAGATGACGAGGACCGTGACCCGACGATCACCCTGCCCGACGAGGCCATCGAACCAGCGCTGGACGAACTGTTCTACCGCTTCAACTTCACCGTCACCGAGAGCACGCCCTTGGACGTGGAAGTGGCAGTGGACCCGGAGATGTTGGGCCGGATTTTCGAGGAACTGGTGACAGGACGGCATGAAACGGGCAGTTATTACACCCCCAAGCCAGTGGTGGCCTTCATGGGGCGCGAGGCACTAAAGGGCTACCTGCAACCCGCCTGCCCGCACGAGTCATCAAAAGACTTGGCCGCATTTGTAGACGAGCACGACCCGGCCGGGTTGGTGAACCCTGAGGCGGTGCTGGATGCGCTCAAGACGGTCAGAGTGTGCGATCCCGCCTGCGGCAGCGGCGCTTACCTGCTGGGCATGCTCCACGAACTGCTGGAGTTGCGCGCTTGCCTGTTCGCCACACGCGGCCTGGACCCACTGACTGCCTACCAGCGCAAACTGGAGATCATCCAGAACAACCTGTACGGCGTGGATCTGGACCCGTTCGCCGTCAACGTCGCCCGCTTGCGACTTTGGCTCTCACTGGTTGTGGACTACGAGGACGGCACTCCACCGCCATTGCCCAACCTGGATTTCAAGATTGAGGTGGGCGACAGCCTGACCGCGCCCGACCCGTCCGGCGGCCTGCAACCCGACCTGTTCCGCCACAAGCAGATCAAAGATTACTTCCAACTGAAGGCCGACTACCTGATGGCTCACGGCGGCGAGAAATTGACCCTGCGCGGGCAGATCGAGGCGCTGCGGGCCGAGATCGCGGCCTGGGCGCATCCCGGCGGCGGTGATAGCGGTTTCGACTGGGCGGTCGAGTTCGCTGAGGTCTTCTCCCCCTCTCCCGATCTTCGGGAGAG
>CAZZEX010000188.1:0-1086 GCA_964653285.1 uncultured Anaerolineales bacterium | reverse complement strand
CTCCCCCCTCCGCCCGCTCGCGGGGGGGGGGGCGGGGGGGTGGGGGCCCGTGGCTTCGACGTCGTCCTGGCCAATCCGCCCTACGTGCGCGCCGACGCCCAGTACCGCCACATCAAGGACGAAGAGGAGCGCCAGCAGGCCATCGCCCGCTGGCAGCAGTATCGCAAGTATCTGAAGGCCAGCAAGATATACAAGACCCTCTACGAGAAATGGGACCTGTACATCCCCTTCCTGGAACGGGCCTACCAACTGCTGCGCCCTGGCGGGCAGATGGTGTTCATCATCTCCGACGCCTATAACGCTGCCAAGTACACCCGCAAGTCGCACGAGTTCTTCCTGAACAACGCCCGCATCGCGCGGTTGGACTTTTGCTCCAATCTCCCGCTGTTCGAGGCTGGCGTCAGCAACACCATCCTCCACTTTGCCCGAACTGAGCCCGACGACGAGCACACCCCGCTGCGCTTCCGCCGTTGGGGAGATAGGCCTGAGGACTTTGAGGACAACGTTGAGACGCTGCCGATTGCGCCTCAAGGCCGCTTTGGGCCAGCCCTCTTCCGCCCGGACGGGCAGAAGCCGATGAAGGTAGACGAAACATTCGTGCCGTTGACGCAGATTTGCTATATCAGCTATGGCTTACGAGCGAATGCACATGATCGCTATTGGAAGGGCGAATTTGTGACTGCGGATCTGGTGTCTGAGGTGAAAGACAAGAAGCATCCCAAGCCTTTCATTGAAGGTAAGGATATTGTGCCTTGGTGGATTCGCCGAATCAGGTACTTGGAATGGGGCACGGATCGGGCACCACGGAAGCTCGCTCGCCCAACGTTCCCCGAATTGCATGATGCGAGAGAGAAACTCATTGCGCTCGTAGTCGTAGCAGGTAATCCTCCCGTGACGTATGATAATCGGCAATTGGTTACGACACATACGTCCTGCATTTTCGTCCCCTGGCACCATCTCAAGGACGTAGTCAACCGGTCCATCAGGAAGACGGCCAAGTACCACTCACAGTCACCCGACGGAGACCGTGAGGAACGGACATGCTTTGTCAAGCTCGGCGATGGCCGATAGGCGCGCGAGAATGAC
>CAZZEX010000187.1:0-4979 GCA_964653285.1 uncultured Anaerolineales bacterium | reverse complement strand
GGAGTTGCTTGCCTAATTTGTAAAGGTGCTTATTGACTCAAAATGAACCATGCCAGATTGCTCGACTCCTGGGGCAACTTGCGCCGGCGCTAGATATGGCGCATCAAAGAGGCATTGTGCATCGTGACCTGAAGCCTGACAATATCCTTTTTGATCAACTCGGCAATCCATATATCGCGGATTTTGGGATCGCCAAACTGCTACTAGACACATCGCCGGGACTGACTCGCGCAGGCATGATCGGTACACCGCCGTATATGAGCCCGGAACAAGCGCGTGGCGAGAAAACAATAGATGGACGGAGCGACATCTATTCGCTCGGAGTCATCCTTTTCGAGATGCTTACAGGCCGACGTCCCTACGACGCTGGTGATCTGGTAGGTTTGATCTCCGGGCCTGTGCCCAGTGTTCTGGCTATAAAGCCTGATTTGCCACCAGGTTGCCAAACACTGGTTGAGCGAGCCATGGCGAAGGATCGAGATGCACGGTACGCGACAGCAGGTGAGATGGCTGCTGCACTGGAGGCGGTTGTGAAAGGCCCAGTTGCTGCGCCAGAAGCGACGGAGAAGGCAGAAGAGGTTGAGTCTCCAACTAGAACTGGGACAGGACTTCAACGTGGCATTATGGATCTGATTGAATATGCGAGGGAGGATTTCACAGAGATCATCGGTGCACATACTCATACTGCTGACGACGGTGATAGAGCCTACAAGTCATTGTACAAACTAGAGGGTGCTGTGGAAGGCCGCATATGGGAGAGAGGAGACAGAAGCATTGATTTTTGCTGCTACCTCATTGACAGGCGCGATCCGCCTCGCTTAGGGTATCAATACGATCATAAGCGGGCAAGAGTCCTATTCCACGACAAGGTTGCAGAAATCGAGCAGGTTCTTCCAACAACGTGGGTAGTAGAGACTGATGGAAAGGAACGTTTCAGAGCAGTGCATGAAGGCGAAGGATTGGAGATGAGGGTGTGGTGTCGCACATACTCCCATGGAGGCGGAGAAGTAGGGTTTGCCCTGGCGAAATCGAATTGAGGCCCTATGTCATTGCATAGGCGGCTGTGTCTACCTGAGCCGCACGTTCAGCCGGTGTCCCCACGTGCGCCCCTTGACAATCGCCAGATCATTGAAGCATTCCAAGCAAGTGGGCCGGCGACTGAGCGCGGCTGGGGTGTATGCTGTTGAGCGGCAATCGTGTGAAGCGTCAACCAAGACCACGATAGAAAGGTTCTAAAGAATGCCAGAGACTATTACCATTCGCTGTGGAAAATGTGGCAGCAAGTTGGGTAGTATCACGTATGTTCCTGGCCTTCAAGCCATTGGATGTCCATATTGTGGTACGACAACAACTGTCCGAATAGATGAGGACGGCTCTGTGCGACTATCACTCGAGCTCGCTTTGGAATCCAGGTCGAACGTTTCTGCCAAGAAGAAAAGCACGAGGGAGTCTTCAGAGAGAATCAAGATCCTGTTCCTTTCGGCAGATCCTATCGACACTCCCAAACTAAGGGTAGACCAAGAGATCCGGGCCATAGACCAGGCCCTGCGTCAAGCTGATTTTCGGGATAGATTCGAGATTGAGCAGCACTGGGCTGTTCGTGTTGCTGACCTACAGAGTTGCCTTCTTCGCCACAAGCCTCATATCGTGCACTTTAGTGGTCACGGGAGCAAGTCTTGTGAGATAGTTCTCGAAGATGCCTTGGGAAACAGCCAGCCAGTTCCGGTCCGCGCTTTGAATAAGCTATTCTCTGTTCTGAAAGACAATATTCGGTGCGTAGTACTTAACGCGTGCTATTCAGAGCGGCAGGCTAACGCAATTGCACGCCACATAGACTGTGTCATTGGAATGTCCAGCACAATCGGAGACTTGGCCGCCATCAATTTCGCTATGGCATTCTACCAAGCCTTAGGGTTCGGTAGAGATGTAGGGACTGCTTTTGAGTTAGGTTGCATGCAAATCGATCTGGAGGACTTGGGACAGCAGGATATACCCAAACTGGTAGCAGTGAACTGTGATCCGAAAGAGATAGCATTCTTGTCTGTGGACTAATAGGGCAGGTGTTCAGAACACCGCCGTGGTCTGAGTACAGGACAAGCCCAGAGAGCCGCAGCGACTTGGCGGACTCTCCCGCCCGTGTTAGAATAAGGCTGAGCCGAGTATCGTTCCGATAACCTGCAAAGCGCTTGGCGCGTGTGCGAAGGTGAAATGGCCATGGGTATTGATCAATGGCCCTGCATCCCCGACAGCCTCGCTGACTTCCTCAACGAGGACATGATCCGCTTTGTCATCGCCGGTGCTGCGGAGAAGTACGGCATCGCCATTAGTATCGTCGAGGCAAGCGGCCAGCGCTACGATCCCTTCAACCTGGAGCAGAATTACCAGCCGTTCTGCAAGTTCTTCAGGCACCACCGTGAGAACGGTGAGGCAGCCTTCCCTGGCGCGGACGACGCGTGCCGAGAATGGGACAAGATGGTCGCACAGGATTTCCTGCAACGGACCGATATCCCACTCAAGGTCCCGCAGGACTCTCCGTGCTGGATGGGACTGCAGGACTACGTCGTCATCATGGAAACAGGCGGGTACCGGTATGCGTTGCTCACAGGCCAGTACCTGCATGAAGAGGGAAAGCCGTCACGGCTAGACCAAGTCCACACGGCCGTGGACAAATGGGCGAGAGAGCGGAAGTTCAAGGATTGCGGACCCCTCAATGAACTCAAGGCCAAGGTCGCCGAGCATCGGGTTTGCACACAGGATGACAAGCAGTGGCTGTGCGACGCTGTGAGAGACATCAATGAGATATTCGACGGCTACTGGAAGAAGCAACGCGACATCAACCAAGGCCAGATCTTGGGCTGGCTTTCCACCGAGCTAGCGCAATTGACGACGAGCGGCAAGGAGCCCAATTGGCAAGCCCTGGAGACGATTCTGGGACAACTGAGCGAGAGACTGGGATGCCGCCAGGTGCTGCTCTTTGCCTCTGAGTCCCGGCGGGCACAGAGGAGTCCAGAGAATATCCTGCGTCTGAAGGCTTCAGTAGGGCTGCCCCAGGTCAACCGAGAGGCTCGTCCCCACCTCAACTGGCAGAAGGCGGGGTGTGCTGGCTACGGCCGGGCGCTTGTTCTCGACCCCAAGTCGAGGGACCCGATCTGGAAGAGAGGCATTCGGCGTGACAATGTCCCTCAGGTTCAGCCAGGCAATGTGCTGCGTGCTCTGGGAGACGAAGCCACGGGGTTGCGTTGCGTGGTCACCGTCGGGCAGTTCGACGCGCTGGAGCAGGCAACGAGCGAGGATGTTCGCGAGTTCCTCGACCAGCTGCTTACCCGGATATGTGAGCGAGTCCAACGTCTGCTCTTGCAGGCCAGCCTGGAGCACAGCGAGGATTCGCTGCGCAAGGGACGGGACTTCCTGGCCCATCAGGTGCGCAGCAGGCTGGACGTGATCGTGGGCTACCAAGAGACAGTCCGTGAATTGCTTCAGGGCATCGAGGATCGTGGATACTTCGACGTTACCGACGGAAACCTGACGACGGCGATAGCGGACTTGCAGGAGTTCTCGAACCTGGCGCATCGAGATGAGCCCCTGCTCGGCGATCCCACGAAGCTGCACCGAGAGGTCATTACTGTGCCGGCGATCATCGAGGCCGCCTTAGATCACCACGCCAGCTACGCGGAGGCTGAGGAAGTCGACCTATTAACAGGCAAGATATCGTCAGCCCCTGTGGAGATCGACCCCTTCTGGTTGAGGACGATGCTGATTCACCTGGTGCACAACGCGATCAAGTACTCGCGCGAACCACTGAGAGGCGGCACCCGGTGGGTGAATTTGAGAGCTGAGCAGGTCGGGCAGGACCTCGTCATCGAAGTCGAGAACTTTGGCCTGGGCATCCTGCCTGAGTACCTGGAGACGATCTTCGAGAAGGGCACACGAATCATCGAAGGGACCCGGTTTGAGAGGACGCCGGGCATGGGGCGTGGCCTCTGGGAGGCTCGGCGGATTGCTCATGTTTTCGGAGGAAAGGTGCAGGCGCGAAGTCGTCACCACTCGGGTGATCTTGTCACGAGGGAAAACATCAACGAGTGCATTACCACCGTATCGGTCGTGCTGCCCGTTCATACAAGAACAGAGGGGAGGGAGTGAAATGCCGTGCAACAAGCAACTGCTGTGGGTGGATGACGAGTGGCCACGCCAGGGAGGACGACGCCGCCTCCTGGAGGAGCTTGTCGGGAAGGATAATCTGACGCTGGTGCAGACTGCTGAGGCGGCCGAGCGGGCCTTGCAGGGAGAGCAACAATTCGACTGCGTGCTAATTGACATCATGCTGCCACGGAACGACGAGGATCTTCACCTCGAGTTGGTGCACCTGGACGCTGGGATCGCGATCTTGAAACTGATAAGAGATGGGGCTTACTCGGCCGTATCGAAGGACGTGCCCGTTGTTGCACTCACTGCACGGGGGAATAACGAGGCAATCAAGCAGATCGAGCAACTACTCACCGGGAACCACGATCACCTGCTTCCCAAACCTGCCAGGTCCGACGACGTTCGTCGCGCAGTCAAGAAAGCTCTAGAGGAGAGATAGCATGGTTGAGCTGAGCAAGCGTGTGAGAAAGCCAGACGCGTGGCAGGATCTACAAGAGCTCTTGCCAGCGCTGGACGAGCTGAGGCTTGGCGTTGCAGGGCTCTCTGCGTATGTGTCCGGGCAAGAGAGGCTGCACGAAGTCGTGCGTCTTTCTGACAGCGTGCTTACCGCCATATCTGACTGTGCGGTCACATGCTGGCGATTGCCCAGTAGCCTCGAAGCTGCGACAAAGGGCCAAGCCGAGAGGATCACGTGGGATCGCAAGGCCCAGAGCCTGAAATCTGTCTGGGAGGTGCCAAAGTGGGGTGAGGAGATTCACGAGGTCATTCGCACAGGAAGACGTTGTATCATCTCAATAAGTTGGGGCAGGTCTGTTGGTGATGGTGAAATGCCTACC
>CAZZEX010000186.1:0-5011 GCA_964653285.1 uncultured Anaerolineales bacterium | reverse complement strand
GGGGGCGTACTGCTGACCGACCGATCTGCTTTGCGGGAAAGGGGCTGTTAGAGGAGGGGCTACATTGGGTCAGCGGCGGACGCAAGTTCCGGGTGGAGGAAATCGAGTGTGTAGCCATGGGGGGAGAGAATTGCACGTATGCCATCTACAAGGAGCCGATAGGGTAGATATGTTGAATGAGGCCGTCCCTCACGCATGTGAGGGTGGAGGGTAAAAACGTGGCAGGAGCCCCTCATATCCTCGTCGTGGAGGACCAGGTAAGCACGGCCGAAATGTTGACCTCATACTTCAGGGCACAGGGCTACGAGGTCACTTCGGTAGGTTGGGGGAACGATGCTTTGGCCTTCATCGAGAAAACTATCCCTGACCTGGTTGTGTTGGACATACGTCTGCCAGACATTGATGGCTATGAAGTATGTCGTCGCCTGCGCGCTCATCGGCGCACCGAACATATCCCAGTCATTTTCCTGACCGAAAGACGAGAGCGCGGGGACAGGCTGGCGGGATTGCAACTGGGCGCTGTGGATTACGTCACCAAGCCCTTCGATGTCCAGGAACTGCGCCTGAGAGTGCGCAACGTGCTGCGCCGCTCCAACCTGGAGCAATTGTCTCATCCTATCACTGGTCTGCCGGCCGCATCACTGGCTGATGAGCGTCTGTGTGAACTGCTGACTAGTTCCGACTGGGCAGTGCTCTCCGTGGGGCTGCAGGGGCTGAGAGGATTCGCTGAGAGCTACGGGTTTGTGGCACGGGATGATGTGGTGCGCGCTGTGGCGCTCATGCTGGGCCACGTTGTGAACGAGAGCCATGATTCAGATGCGTTTGTGGGCCATCTGGACGATACCAACTTCTTCGTCGTCATCGCACCGGATAGGGTGAAGCAGGTGCGGCAAGCCCTCACGGTGCGTCTGAACGAGGCGATGGCCTTCTTCTATCCCCGTGCAGACTGGGAGGCCGGTCGAACGGACTCCGATGCCAAGTTGCCGCGTCTGGATGTCGCTATCGGTGTGCTTAGGTCGCCGGTGCGTTCTTTTGGCAACCTGGATGACTTGAAACGGGCCATCATTAGAGCTCAAAATGAGGCTCAAAGCGAGGCTCAACGCGCAGATTAGGCACACAGGATAGCCTGGTTTGCGCTGCAGAATATTGCGGGCTCTGGCAATCTAGCCCAGACTCCGGCTGGCAGGGTTGTGGCCCAGGCCCTGCGTCTGGCCGGAGTCTTTCTGCAAATAGGGACACTGGTGAAACTGACCGTTGTTATCCCCACCTACAATGAGGCCGAAAACGTCATGCCTGTGACCGAGGCGTTGCTTGACCTGGGTATCCCCGCCCTGGATATCCTGATCGTGGATGATGAATCACCCGATGGCACCGGTCTCATCGCTGACGAGTTGGCCGCTCAGCATCCAGGTCGGGTGTACGTGCACCATCGCACTGGGCCTCGTGGCTTGGGTCGAGCCTACATAAGTGGATTCCGTCAGGCTCTGGAGCACGGCGCCGATCTCATCGTCCAGATGGATTGCGACTTCTCCCATTCTCCCAGGTACATCCCCCAGTTTCTGGAGTACATCCGAGACTACGATGTGGTCGTCGGGTCCCGCTACGTCAGGGGCGGTCGGACTGACGAGCGCTGGGGTTGGGGCCGCTGGCTGCTCTCCTGGTGGGCCAACAGTATCTACACCCGGCTGATCCTGGGGTGCCAGGTCAAGGACGTTACCGCAGGTTTCAAATGCTGGCGGCGAGAGACGCTGCAGGGCATTGGCCTGAGCCGTATTCGATCGCAGGGCTACGTCTTCCAGGTCGAGATGGCCTACGTGACCGAGCGGCTGGGTTACCGCGTGCTGGAAATCCCCATCTACTTCGAGGACCGGCGCATCGGCCGCTCTAAGATGACGATGCCGGTCAAGATTGAGGCGGCGCTGGGGGTGTGGAAGGTGCGCGGGAGCCATCGCCACCTGCGGCCGGGCGACCGGTTGCCAGGTGCGCCGTCGTGAACAGGCGGCGCTGGGCTGCAACCTGCCCAGCACCGGCTCTTCAGGCCGGTGCGCCGTCAGCGCCGTCAGACGGCTGGATATGATCCGCAAAGTACTGCCCGATCTGAGCATCCTCATCCTGCTGCTGCTGTTGCCCCTCCTGCTGTTCGCGCCGGTGGCCCTGGGGCCCAAGACGCTGCTGCCAGCCGACAATCTCTTCTTGTTCGAGCCCTACCGGACGGCAGCCGCTGACCTGGGAATAGCCTTTCCTCACAATCACCTGGTCGCCGACCTGATTCTGGAGAACTACGCCTGGAAACATTTCCTCGTGGAGGCACTCCAGAGCCGGGAACTGCCTCTCTGGGACTCCTACGTCTTCGCCGGTCACCCTTTCCTGGCCAACGGGCAGCACTCGGCGTTTTATCCCCTTAGCGTCATTTTCTACGTCCTCCCGCTGTGGCGGGCTTACGGGGTCTTCGCCTGGCTGCAACTGGGGCTGGCGGGGATGTTTGCGTATCTCTTCGCCCGCGTGTTGGGAATCCGCCAACTGGGGGGGCTGGTCGCCGGGATCACCTTTCAGTTCAGCGGCTTCATGGTCGTGTCATCGGCTGCACACCCGATGATCGTCGCAGGCGCCTCGTGGTTGCCGTTCATCCTGGCCATGGTTGAGTTGATCGTGCAGCAGCGTCCGGCGCTGGGCCGGCAACCGGCAACGTTGCCCTGGGCGCTCCTGGGGGCGCTGGGCCTGGGCTGCCAGATGCTGGCCGGTCACGCCGAGATCACGTACTTCGTGCTGCTGGTGACGGTGCTGTACGCGGCCTGGCGCCTCATTTGCTCATGTACTCATATACTCAGTACTGAGGAAACGAGTAAATGGGTAAATGAGGAAATGTATAGAGGAAGGCGTCTCGCTCGTCCTGTCCTGTGGCTAGCACTGATGCTCGCGCTGGGCCTGGTGCTGGGCGCGGTGCAGTTTGTGCCGTTGACCGGAGTGGTCGCCAGCAGTTTCCGCGGTGGCGAGGCGGCGGCCAGTCTCCAGCAGGTGCTGGGCTGGGCTTACCCCTGGCGGCGGCTGATCACCTTCGGTATTCCCAATTTCTTCGGCAACCCGGCCCATCACGGCTACTTTGACCTGTTCACCTGGCGCTGGACTCCTGCGCTGACGTTCCTCGACGGGCAGTACATTGATTGGGGCATCAAGAACTACGTCGAGGGCGGGGTCTACCTGGGCCTCCTCCCACTGTTCCTGGCAGCCATCGCCATCCTGTGGTGGCTCAAGCCCTACGTTTCACGTACCACGCACCACGCACCACGCAACACGCAACACGCTATCCCCTTCTTCACCCTCTTGTCCCTCTTCTCCGTGGGCTGCATCTTCGGCACGCCGCTCTACGCCCTCGTGTACGCGCTGCCGCTCCTCAAGCAATCCCACTCTCCCTTCCGCTGGGTCTTCCCACTAACGCTCTCGGTCGCCATATTGGCGGGGTTTGGGGTAGAGGCAGTGCGGAGGAGCAGGAAGCAGGAGACAGGAGGCAGGAGGCAAGAGGCCATTCGCCATTCGCCATTCGCCATTCGCCATTCGCTATTCGCAATTCGCAGTCTACTCCTGCTCAACACCTCTCCGTCTCTGATCTCCCTCCTCGCCAGTGTTGCCTTCTGGGGCGGGCTCGCCACACTGGTCAGCCTGGCCCTCAGCCGGGTCTTCTTCGCCCAGATTGAGCCGCTGGTGGAGCGTGTCTTTCTGTCGCTGGCGAAGGCTCCTATGGCCTTTCCTGACCATCGCGCTTTCTATTCCTACGAGTTCAAGTGGGTGGCGCTCTGTGGGCTGTTGCTGACGGGGACCGGCGTCGTCCTGCGCGTCAGTCGCTGCCCGATTTTCGTCCGTCGCCGGCCCGTGTGGGAGTTCCTGGCGGTGGGGTTGTTGGTGCTGGACTTTGTCACCTTCGGCGCGGGCTTCAACCCGGCTGTGGACCCGGCGCTGCTGGACTACACTCCGCCGGTGGTCGAGTTCTTGCGGCAGGACACTTCCCTCTGGCGCTACGCCACCTTCACCCCGCCCGGCACCACCAAGACGATGAATGTCAACGTGGGGATGTTCTATGGCCTCCAGTGCGTCGCTGGCTACGACTCGCTCTTCTCCCGCCAGTACGCCGACTACATGGCGCTCATTGAGGAGCAGGACGAACTCCAGTACAACCGCATCGCCTCCTTCAGTGAGTGGTCGAGCCTGGATAGCCCCCTCACCGACCTGCTCAACGTCAAGTACGTCATCACCGAGGTGGAGATCCCCAACCCCAAGTACCGGCTGGTCTACCAGGACGATGCAGTGCGAGTGTACGAGAACCTGGCGGTGATGCCCCGCGCGTTCACGCTCCCGATTTCAGCGACAGTGGAGACCGATGACTTCGCTGCTGCTGTGCAGAAGTACGATCCTCGCAATTATGTGATGCTGGAAACTGGAAACTGGAAACTGGATACGCAACACGCAACACGCAACACGCTTCCGGCATCAAGTATCGAGCAATGGGTATCCAATTACACCATCAACGAGGTATTCGTAGACGTGACCGTCTCCGAGCCCAGTTGGCTCATCCTGGCCGATTCCTACTTCCCCGGCTGGAAAGCCTTCGTCCGCCCGCAGGGGGCTGGCGAAGAGGACGAGCAGCAGGCCGAGATTTATCGCGTGGATGGCAACTTCCGCGGCGTGCGCCTGGAGCCTGGCGCGTGGATGATGCGCTTCAAGTACAGCCCCGACAGCGTGAAAATAGGCGCTTTCATTACCTTCATTGCCGGAGTGACGACGCTCTTCCTGACAGGGCTCTACCTGTGGCGCTTCTTCTACCACGAGGAGGACGACGCCAGCACTGTCCGGCGGGTAGCGAAGAATTCCATTGCCCCCATCATCCTCAACCTGTTCAACCGGGTCATTGATATGGCCTTCGCCGCGCTGATGGCCCGTATCCTGGGGCCGGTGGGCAATGGCCGCTACTTCACCGCTACTGTCATCTATGGATGGTTTGACATCGTCGCTAACTTTG
>CAZZEX010000185.1:0-5043 GCA_964653285.1 uncultured Anaerolineales bacterium | reverse complement strand
TTGAGGTAGCTCCACAGGCCGCGCGTACGAATCCCGAAATAGGGCACGCTGAAAAAGACGACCAGCGCCATGGACAACGGTGTGTTGATGTCCGGCGTGGGAGATTTCAGGCCGGGGAGCAGGCCAATCAGGTTCGCGGTGCCGATGAAAAAGGCCAGTGTACCCACGATGGGCAAGAAGATCGCCGTGTCCTCGACGCCCACCATTTCGCGGATCAACTTCTCGATGGCTTCGACGATCCACTCCAGCATGTTCTGCATCAGGCCCGGGCGCAGTTTGAGGTTGCGCCCGATCAGGTAGGCCCCCACGCTGAGCAGGAGCATCATCGCCCAGGTGTTGACGACTGTCGAGGTCACCTCCAACGGCCCCACGGTAAAGATCACGTGCGGCGTGATCTCTTCAGCGACGTTGGGCTCTTTGGCTTCGCCGGCTGGCCCCTGCAGCAGGTGGCTGACCACGGCCAGGCCGATGACCAGCGCGATCAGGAGCACCAGGGTGAGCGGGTTACTTATTCTTTGCATGGTTCTCACTCTCTTCGGCACCAGCCTGAAGAGCCGGTGTTGGCTTCTGGCGACGTTTCTTGATCCGTTTTCGAAGCGGTTCGGCGCCGCTGTGCTCGATGTACATGGCGTACAGATTGTTGAACGCCACAGCCACACCCATCAGCAGCAGTGTGAGGGTCCACGTGAACTCCTCGTTGAACAGGTCGTCGAGGTAGCGTCCCAGCAGCACACCGCCCACGATGGGTACCACCAGGTTCCAGCCCAACTGGGTTGCCTGAGCAACCAGTTGCCAGAAGTTTTCGGGCTTGTCCTTTGGCTGTTCGGATGTCGGCTCGGAGCGTCCGTCGTCCATTCTTCTTCCTGTAAGAGTTCGTACTGAAATACGCTCGAAGGGGACGTGCCGTCCCCGTATGTAGCGTCGAGACAAAACGTTACCCCCCGACGTAGAACGCGGACGACACGTCCGCCTTGAGCATCCCACTAATTCAAGGAGACCCCAAATTGTTCAGATTACCGTCGGCCCCAGCGGAGCCAGTTCCGCCGTTTCGCGCAGTGCCCGCTCAAGGGCCATCCGCGCCCGCGTGAACTCGATGTGGGCTTCCTGGGCAATCCGGTTCAGCCGGGTGCGTTGTCGCTCCAGCGCATGTTCTAACACTGCCAGGTCTTCGCCTTCCTCGGCAGCGGCGGTCAAAACCAGCACGCGGTCTGGTTGCAGAGCGTCAGAGTGTCGTTGCACTTCGATCGTGCCCTGGTACAGGGCTACGTAGCGGATATCTTCCTGTCGGCGATAGAGCATAATGCCGGCAACGACGTGTGCCAGAAAGGGCGCGTGTCGTGGCAGGATGCCCCACCAGCCGTCAGACAGTTGCACGCGAATCGCCTCTACATCGGTGTTCAAGATAATCTCATCGGGAGTGAGGATCTCCAACCGCATCGTCTTAGCCACGCCGTTGCTCCCGCTTGCGCAACACGCTGTTGATGTCACCGGTCATGTAGAAGGCCTGTTCTGGGACATCGTCCAACTCGCCGTCAATAATCATCTTGAAACCGCGCACTGTCTCTTCGAGGGGCACAAAGACCCCTGCTTGCCCGGTGAATTCCTCGGCGACGAAGAAAGGCTGGGTGAGGAAACGCTGTATCTTGCGCGCGCGCCGCACCAGCAGCCGGTCTTCCTCGGCCAGTTCCTCGATGCCCAGGATTGCGATCACATCGCGCAATTCCTTGTAGCGTGTCAGTATCTCACGCACGTGCGTCGCCACCCGATAGTGCTCCTCGCCGACAATGCGCGGGTCGAGGAGGCGTGAATTCGATTCTAACGGGTCAACGGCTGGATAAAAGCCCTGGCTGGCCAATTGGCGCGAGAGCACCACCGTGGCGTCGAGGTGCGCAAAAGTCGAGGCGGGCGCCGGGTCGGTCAGGTCATCGGCCGGCACGTAGATCGCCTGCACGGAGGTGATGGCAGCCCTAGACGTAGAGACAATGCGTTCCTCCAGCGTGCCCACCTCGGTGGCCAACGTGGGCTGGTAGCCTACGGCGCTGGTCAGGCGTCCCAGCAGGGCCGACACTTCGCCGCCGGCCTGGATATAGCGAAAGATGTTGTCAATGAAGAACAATACGTCCCGATGCTCGATGTCGCGAAAGTACTCGGCCATGGTCAGGGCCGTGAACGCGGCCCGGAAACGTGCCCCCGGCGGCTCGTTCATCTCCCCAAAGACCAGCACGGCGTCTTTAAGCACGCCGGTGCGCTTCATCTGCAGGTACAGTTCGTTGCCCTCGCGGGTACGTTCGCCCACGCCGGCAAAGACCGAGACGCCCCGGTGCTCGGCCGAGGTGTGGTGGATCATTTCCATAATCAACAGCGTCTTGCCTACCCCGGCGCCGCCCAGCAGGCCGATTTTGCCGCCGCGCACGTAAGGGGCTAACAAATCAATGACCTTCAGCCCGGTGACGAAGATCTCCGTCGAGGGCTGCTGCTGGACGAAAGGGGGAGACAGTTGGTGGATGCTGTGTATCTGCACCTCGCCCAGGGGTGGCCCTTCGTCTATGGGCTGTCCCAGCACGTTGAACACGCGCCCCAGTGTCTCTCTCCCCACCGGCACCCGTATCTGAGCGCCGGTGTCCTCAACCGTCATACTGCGCCGCAGCCCGGCTGTTGATTCCATCGCAATGCCGCGCACCGTGCGACGGTCGAGGTGTTCCAGAACCTCAATGGTGACATTGTGTTGGCCGTTGCGAACGATCAGTGCACTCAACAGGGGTGGCAATTCATCACCCGCAAAAGAGACGTCTACCACCGGGCCGATGATGCGCACGATGGTGCCAAGGTTGGGTTGTGGTTCAAGTCCGCTCACCACAGGTTGTACGCTCATAGCGTTCCCGTCAGGGCAGCGTGAATGCATCGCGCAACGCCTGGACGGTTTCGTCCAGACGCTGAGCCTCAACCACACAAGTGATGGTCGAGAGGGAGGTACTGATGGCATGGATGTTGATGTTACGATCACCCAATGTCTTGCACATCCGGCTGGCGATGCCGCGCTGTTCGCGGAAATCCAGGCCAAAAAGGCTCACTGACGCCATCTCAGGATCACTGGTAATAGATTTCCCCCCGATCTCCTCTCGCAGGCGCTCGACCACTGCCAATGCCTCATTCAGGTCATCCCGATCCACACACAGGACGATGTGGTCCCTTTCCTCCAGATCAATCAGGTGCACAATCAGTTCGATGTTGATTCCCTGGTCGCTCAACGCAGAGAAGAGCCGGCCGCCCACGCCTGGGTGTGATGGGATGTCCATTATGCCAATCATAGCCAGGTGATCATTCTGGATCAGACCCCCGGCCTGGAGTTTGTTATTGGTCATCGTTTCGCCTCCACATCATATATAGGCCCCCACCCTCATTCCTCCTATGGGGGGATTGAGGGAGGGGAACAAAGTCAAAGGAATTATACCGCAGGGTGGGGAAGTTGGGTAGTTGGAGGCGGTTAGTTGGTTGGTCGGCGTCTGGCGGGGGTGTGCCTGACGACGAGGACGGGACAGGGGGCGTATTCGATCACCCGCTCGGCCACGCTGCCAATGAGGACGCGCCGTGGCCCGTGGCGGCCTACCTGGCCGATGACGATCAGGTCTATACCCCGCTCGCGCGCCAGATTGGCGATCTCGCTGTGCGGGATGCCGTTCCGGACTACCTGATTGGCCTGTAGGTCTCTGTCCCGGGCCAGGCGGGAAAGGTAATCCAGGTAGCGCCGTCCTTTGGCCTCCAATTCCCGGTGTACCATCTCCGTGGTCTTCGAGGTGGCCCCCGCGATCTCATCCACAATGGCGCTGTCCACCACGTACACGAACGTGATCGGCACGCCGTGTGTGGCGGCTACCTGGATCGCCAGCCGGCCGGCGTTGATCGAGGTCTCTGATCCGTCTGTGGGGACCAGGATGTGTGTGAAAGGGCTCTCTACTTCCATCAGCAGCCTCCTTGCAAGAAACCAGGTTTTTCGGAAAAAACCTGGTTTCTGAAGTTTTTCTAACCGAACTCGCGTGATGTCACCTTGCCGCCCCCAATATCGCGGTATATAGGTGACTTACCACCGCCGATGTCGCGGTAGGGCTGCGCATACTCACGCATCGCAGGGCCTATCGCCGGCTGGGCGACCCGTGATTTGATGCGCTTGAGCCGGAAGGTCTCCTCGCGCTCCCGCTCCTCCAGTGCGCTCTCAATGAATGCGACTGTCTCCTCGTACTGGGGGATGAAGATGTATTGCAGCGCGTTGACGCGCCGTTGAGTCTTCTGTAACTCCCGTGCCAGCCGCCAGACGGCCGTCATCGTCTCGGCGAGCACAGGAATCTCGGCCAGGACGCTACGGAAGCGGGCGACGGCCTCATCCAGCGTTCCGGTGGTGTCGCCGAGGCCGTAGGGCATCTCCGGCGGCGCGCCGTGAGCCTCGACGGTGGGTATCACCACTCCCATCACGCTGTGTGGCTTCACTTCCACCTCGACAGTCTCGTTCACGGAGAGCGCCGCCCACTCCAGGCGCTCCCTGCCCATTGAGAGCCGTGCCATCTCCAGTGCATGGTAGGCCTCCGCGAGCAGTTTCCATACCTGCTCCTGAAGCGCTACAGCATCGTGGGCCACGTGCATCAGTTCGGTGGTCAGCACCTCGCGTTTCTTGTCCAGAATCTCGTACCCCTCGCGCGCCAGTTCCAGTGACTCGCGTATACGAATCAGGTTGCTGTGCGTGGGAGCGACGCGTAGCCGTGCCATTCTCTATTCTCAGGGACGCAGATGAACGCTGATGAACGCTGATTTTTCTTCTTTATCTGCGAGAATCTGCGTCCTAACTCCTTCCGTGGTATTGCGCGATTTCCTTTTCACTGACGCGGGTGAGTTCCTCGCGGGGCAGGATCGAGAGCCCCTGCCAGCCAATGTCCAGTGTCTCCTCGACGGTGCGATTTTCCGTCGCGCCCTGCCTGACGAACCCACGCTCGAAGGCGTGGCCGAACTTCAGGTAACGCTGGTCAACCGAGGTCAACTCCTCCTCGCCGATGA
>CAZZEX010000184.1:0-5081 GCA_964653285.1 uncultured Anaerolineales bacterium | reverse complement strand
TCTCCCCTCGTCCGGCCATTTAGCTTGTACCTCTTCTCCCGGTTCTCCCCGCTCGTGCCAGAAACGCCTGCTCGCGCAGCCAGGCACCGGGCAGTTGTTCGTCCGCGAGCCCCAGGGATCGGGCGATCTGGGCGGCCTGGCCGGCGAAGGCCGGCCACACCACATCGGGGTCGAACTCGCCGGAGTCGGAAAGCTCCCTGGCCCCCGACTCCCAGGCCTGCCCCGAGCATAGTCGAAGGGCCTTCCCTGCCGCCGTGTAGAGCTGCTCGACGGCCTCTTCCCCCGCTCCTAGCACCGGGTTGCGCAGGGCCCACGCCAGCCGGGCATAAACGTCTGTGGCCTCTGCCCCCCGGCGTCCCAGGCTGCCGGCCAGGTGCATCCCTACCTGGTAATCGTAGGGCCCTGGCCCAGACCCCCAGGCCCCAGGCTTCAACCCCTGTCCTGGCGGGAAGGCAGGTGCCCCTCGCCGCTCTCCCCGCGCCTACAGGCGCTGCTCGACCTGCCTGCCCAGGTGCTCCGCCGGGCTGGAGAACCCGGCCGCCTGGGCCTGGGCTGCCAGTGGAATTCCGCCGTACCGCCGCGCCGCTACCATACCCTGGACAACCTCGGGAGCGCTCTCCCGCACCGCCTGCCCCCCGTACTCATCCGCCAGGCGGGAGAGGGAGCGGGCTATGTCCACAAAGCCTTCCTCGTCAGGAGACACACCGTTGGCATCCAGCAGCCCCTGCCACCCCCGGTGGTAGGCGCGCTCCTGCGCCTCGGTCCGGGCCGTCTCCAGTTCGGCCTGCCGTTGCTCCTCCCGTTGCGACCGGTCCACCTGTCGCCCCCGCTCGCCGAAGGCATCCCCTGCCCCCCGCGCCACGCCTGAGAGGGCCCGGACGACCGGCGAGCGGCTGGACACGTTGGCGTGCCCGGCCATCCGCAACATGGCCAACATCCGGTTCAGGAAACTGGGATCGTCCAGCGCGGACCGGGTGGCCGACGCGCCCGTATCCGCCTCAGCCCCGGTCGTGGTGGAGGAAGCGGAGCGGCGGGCGCAGTGACCTGAGCTTGCCGAAGGACTCCTGTTTGTGCGATTGTCACGTTATGAGTATAATTAAGACCTGCCACCATTCCACGGCAGCGAGGATGTGCACGCCGGCAGGCTGAGACAACGTTGACCATAGCGTGGACCTGTCGTATAATACCCCCACACCCAGCAGTCAGATTAAGAAACGAGGTGGCTAATGACCACAAGAGTACAAACCTTAATTGATGCGGTCCAGGAACTGTCACTGCTAGAACAGTTGGATTTGATCAGTACCATTTCTCAATCCATACACCGTAGCTATCAGCAGGCGCAGCCAGCAGCGGACTTCTGGGAACCAAAAAAACTTGAGCAGCATGTCCAGGCTCAATTGACCCGGCCAGTTACAGACATTGCAGACCTGGTGGCCGACTTCTGGCCCGAGGAGGAGTCCGCCGATGACTTTATCGCGTACACCTATCAGCAACGGCGTGAGGACCGCTTGAGGGCTTGATGGACGTCGTCCTGCTCAATACCAACATCGTTTCATTTCTGCTCAAGGGAGACAGCCGGGCCAGGTCTTACGCGCCCCACTTACGAGGTCGGACACTGGCGATTTCGTTTGTGACAGTGGCCGAGTTGTTTCAATGGGCCTTCGTTCACAACTGGGGGGCGCGTCGAATGAGCCAACTGGAAACGAGCCTGCAGAACTACACGGTCTTGCCCTTCGACATTGCCCTGTGCCGTTTGTGGGGCGAGGTTCGGGCCAGATGTCGCGCTGTTGGACGCCCCATCTCTCCCCAGGATGCCTGGATAGCCGCTACAGCCCTCCAACACCGTATGCCGCTTGTTACCCATAACCCCGCCGACTTTGAAGCCATCGAGGAACTTGAGCTGATCGCAACAGTCACTTAGCTCAAGAAAGGTCTGGATGACGGTGTCCAGGGTAGGATTACGGCGGTACCTCCTGCCGCCTCCGCTCCCAGCGGCTCGACTGAGCCTGTCCTGAGCAAAGCCGAAGGGCTCGCCGAAGTCCCCAGGCCGGCCAGCCCACCGGTGAGAACGATCCCGCCCAGCGCCACCAGTCCCGCCACGATCTGCTGCGCGGTAGCCTTTGCCTTGCCCGCGATCTCCCCGATGGCGCCAAAGACTCCCTTGATGACGGCGTAGTCCACCGTGAGCAGCACGCTCAGCACCGCCGCTGCCGTGAGGAACTTGACCACTCCGCCGAAGAGACTGCTGATCTCGTCCAGCCCCGACACCGCCGCCACGTGGGCCAGCTTCAGGAGCAGACCGTTGGCAGGTCCCAGGAGTAGCATCAGGACGAGCCCTTTGAGCCACAGCCAGAACAGCCAGCGCAACTCCCGCGCCGTCCCCAGGGCCTGCCCTGAGCTTGCCGAAGGGAGTTGACCAGCCAGGCCACCAGGCACGCGCACCAGTACGGCACGAACGTGAAGTCCAACTGCGCCAGCCGCCAGGTCAGCACGCCTGCCAGCAGAGGCAGCGTCAGCCAGTTTGGCACCCGCCTGGTGCGGAGATCCCACGCCGCGGCCAGGACCAGGTAGGCGGTCAGGATGGTTTTGGCAGCGTCCGACATCGCTATACTCAAGCTCAAGGCTCCCTTCAACTCCGCTCAGGGCGGGCCCTTCGGGTTCGAGATGACCCCCTGTACTTCGATGCAGGGGACGTAGAGCACGCCTGCCGGATGAGGCCCGCAGTCGCGATACGGCGCCAGTTGCACCAGCGGGTTGCGCATGAAGGGCATGGAATAGCCGTAGTCGCGCAGGTCGAGCAGCACCCAGTCTGGGCCATGATGTCTCCAGCCATAGATCGGATCGCAATGCCATTCCCAGTGCTCGTCTTCGCCGATACACAGGCCCGGCTCACCACCACACTCGTCATCTCCGGCCCCACCGTGGCACACGCACTCGCAATCCTCCCCGATCTGCTCCCACTGCTCCCACTGCCGACCAAAGGACCACCAGTAGGGCACGGAGGCCCGGACGGCAAAGGCCGGCAGGTCCTCGCAGCTCAAACCTTTGCCCAGGTACTCCTTTCCCGCCGAGGAGTGATTCCACAGGCAGGAGACGCGGTAGCCGATGCCCCCTCCGCCGTCCTCGCAGCCCCAGGTCGGAGGCTCGTTGCCCGGCTCGGCCCTCAAGCCCAGCCTGAACTCGCAGATTGTCCCTGCCGGGGGCGGGTCGTCCTCGCACGTGCCGTCGCTACAGCAGTCGCAGTCGTCGCCCCCGGGGTCCACTGAACTCCCCCAGACCTCGGTGACGGGCAGGTCGGTGGCGAAATTGCCATCCGCGTCGCTGGTCCAGAAGGACGTGCCCAGCGTGACCAGACCGCGGGGATAGGGAATCCGGTCGGCGTACCAGGCCGGGAGGCCGGCCTGAACCGTGGCTCCCCACTCGGAGCACTCCGTATCGATCCCCGGCCGGCACGGCTGGAGATCGTCCGTCGGTTCCCCGCAGGGCCTGCCCTGAGCTTGTCGAAGGGACAGGACGGGCCGCAGCAGGGTTCGAGAGGGCGTACCGGCTGGTAGATGTGAAGATTGTAGAGGTACCAGACCAGCCACAGCCGCGTCTCCCCTGGAGCACATTCGTAGGGCAGACACCACTCGACGTTTCCACCTGGCGGCGGCGTGGGCGAGGGCATCGGCGTCCACGGGAACGGGGTGCCGATTGGCGTCACTCCTGGCGTCCCGCCACCTGGGCAGGTGCAGTGAGTCTGGCAGCGGACCTCGTTTCCCACGACCTGGCAATCGGTCTCCAGCCAGCACGGTGGTTCACAGACCTGCCCGAGGGGGCGAGCCACGGCACGCCCTCCGAACGTGGACGCCAGCAGCAATAGTGCCGCACATACTCCGACTGCACCCCATACTACGATACTTGCGCGTTTCGTCATTTCTCACCTCTCCTTCGATTTCGCTCAGGACAAGCATCAGGGCCCGTTGCGGCCCTGGGTATTCAGGATCAGGCCGACCATGGCTTGCGGGGCGATCTGATCCGCCGGGATGTACTCATATCCATCGTACCGGTGACCCAGCCGCCAGCGTCCCTCCCCCTCGTATAACAGCGGCTGGTAGAGCATAAACGCCTGTGTCCCGTCGTTCGGGACTTCGCTCGTCAGCTCGCCCGTCTCACAGTCGTAGGTGCGCGTGACGTACGCACCACGCGGCCTGGCGACGTACAGCACGTCGGCCACCCGCCCGTCCTCCGAGATAGTATAGAAGACGACGTGGACGTCGTACTCTGCCGGCGTGCCGTCCGGGTTGACCTCCTCGACGCAAGATATTGCCGGCGGTTCGGTCAACTCGTGCACCGTGTCGCCGCTCAGCGGGGCGGTGAAGCCGGCCGGGGAGTAGAACTGTTCGTGGTCCTGGGCGGTCCAGTTTCGCCCGTGCTCGCGGTAGGTAGCCAGGTATTCCAGGAACGCTCGCTCGACCTGCTCCATCACGCAGGGCGGGTCAATGGCGTAGAGCGTAGCGTCGTTGCCGGGAAGGTTGTATGGCAGCAGGCGCCATTCACCACGGTCGGTGGGACAGCCTCCCGGTGCAGAAGTCGGTTCCGACGCCTGCGCGGCATTCTCGGTAGGCGGATCGCCGTCGCTGCCGTTGGCGTGACCACGGGCCGCATCTGCCCCCCGGCCTGGATGCGCCGGATGCCGAAGGCGATCAGCACCACGGCCAGGACGAGTATCACACCACCACCCACGAGAGCCAGGCGGGTTGAGCGCACTCGCCCGCGCCGCCGGTCCTCACTGATAAGTTGAAGCTCTTTCATCGTCATCTCCCTATATTCATAGGTTCGGGGGTTGGGATTCCGGATCCCGAATTCTCTCACTGCCACTCGTAATCGATCCTGTAGATCTCTTGCTCAGGGAGGACTACGAGGGCCAAGGGGACGAGCATCTCTCTGGCTGTGGTGATGGTATTGATAGGCAGCAGGGTCTACCCTGAGCCGGACGAAGGAGCCTGCCCCGAGCCTGTCGAGGGGAGAGCGGACAGTCAGTTCAGTTGTATCATCTCAATAAGTTGGGGCAGGTCTGTTGGTGATGGTGAAATGCCTAC
>CAZZEX010000183.1:0-5101 GCA_964653285.1 uncultured Anaerolineales bacterium | reverse complement strand
AGTTGAACAATATATACACTCTGAGCTTTGGGCTGAGCAGCATGCTGGCGGGGATTGCTGGGGCGGGCTTGCTGTCTCTCATCCCGGCCTATCCGACCATGGGAGGCGTGCCCCTTGCCAAGTCGTGGTATGTTGTGATATTGGCCGGCTTGGGCAACGTTCGGGGGGCCATCATAGGCGGTTTCATAGTGGGGATGCTGGAATCCATCTCTTATTACGCGCTTGGGGCAGGTTGGCAGGATGTAGTAAGTGTAGTTATACTTATCCTCATATTGCTTGTAAAGCCCTCTGGGCTCTTTGGATCCGAAGTGAAGGGCGTACTGGAGAGGTAGAGATATGCACAAGACACACGAGAATACGTCGGCCATTGGCCTGGGGACCCGCCTTTTGGCCCGGTTAAGATCCGTAGGCCTTTCTATACCCATTCTAGCCTTCTTCGTGATGTTGGCTATACTGCCGCTATTCGTCAAGGACGAATATATCCTCCGTCTATTGGTGATCAGCCTGCTCTTTGGCGCGCAGGCGATGGCTTTCAACTTCACTACAGGTTTCATCAACGTTATTAATTTCGGCTTTGCCGGCTTCGTGGGTCTCGGTGCCTATACCTCGGCCCTTTTGGTGATTGAGTTGGGGGTTAGCCCATGGCTTGGCTTCATCGGGGGGACTATTGCTGCAGGGGTGCTGGGTTTTCTCACCGGCCTCTTGACCCTGCGTCTAAGAGGAATCTATGCGGCGTGTATGGCCTGGTTTGTGCAGATCGCCCTGATGGGGCTGGCGACCGTCAATGTGGATTTGACGAGGGGAGCCTTGGGTTTGGTTGTTCCCCCTCTGGGGAGTACGCTCCACACGGCCCCTTACTTTTACATCTTGCTGCTGATGTCTGTTGGAATCTACGTAGTCCTGACAATGATTGTCAATTCCAATGTGGGACTCGCCTTTAGAGCCATCGGCCAGAATCTCCTGGCTGCCAGAACCTCTGGAGTCAACCCCACTAGATATAAGGTGATCAATTGGACGATTGCCTGTGCTGTTGCAGGCTTACTCGGTAGTTTCTACGCCCATTTTATCGGCATACTGACCCCCGATATGATGCATTTCAAACATACTGTGGAAGTGCTGGCTCTAGCCTATATTGGCGGGAGAGGCACTCTCTGGGGCGGGCTGATAGCCTCATTCCTGGTGACCCCCACTTTCGAGTACCTCAAACCACTGATGGCGGTACGCCTGATCATCTATGGTTTCCTTTTGATACTGGTGATGATGGTTTATCCACGAGGCCTCTCTGGGATCATCCAGGGGATAGGGAAGCGGATCAAGGGACACGGGGAAAAAGGGACGGCGAGAAAAACTGAGACCGGTATAGAAGGATAGAAGGGGTAGCGGGACTATGTCCCACTGCTCTCTTACATTCCCTTATTACGCGGAAAGGAGAGTCCTGAAATGACACAATTCAGCCATATCATCTCGGCGGTTGACTCACACACGGCGGGTGAACCCACCCGGGTTATCTTGAGTGGTCTGCCACCGATCCGGGGCCAAACCATGGCCGAGAAGTCGGCCTATGTCCGCGATCACATGGATCACCTGCGGCGCGCGCTGATGCACGAGCCGCGGGGACATCAAGATATGTTCGGGGCTATACTCACTGCCCCTTGCCATCCCGAGGCGGACCGGGGCTTGATATTTATGGACGGCGGTGGCTACCTGACCATGTGCGGCCATGGCACCATTGGCACGGCCATTCTGCTGGTGGAGATGGGACAGGCCCTGGTGAAGGAACCCGAAACCGTGATCGTCTTCGACACGCCGGCCGGCCTGGTACATGCCCACGTTATCGTCGAGGATGGGAGGGCACGCGAGGCGTGGATCGAGAACGTGCCCGCTTTCCTGTATCGCGGCGACGTGCCGGTGGAAGTGGCGGGGGTGGGGCAGATCACCGTTGATATCGCTTTCGGTGGCAACTTCTTCGCCCTGGTGTCCGCCGATCAATTGGACGTAACGGTGGAGCCACCCAATGCTCAGCGGTTGGTGGACCTGGGCTTACGTATCCGGGAGGCGGTAAACGAACAGGTGAAGGTACAGCATCCTGTTGAAAAGCACATTAACCGGGTAGAACTGACCGAGATCACCGCTCCGGCGTCGCACCCTGAAGCCCATGCCCGCAACGTAATAATTTTCGGAGACGGATCCGTAGACCGCTCGCCGTGTGGAACGGGCACTTGTGCCCGCATGGCGGCGTTGTACGCCCAGGGTGAGTTAAAGATCGGGGAGCCTTTCGTGCATGAAAGCATCATCAGCACGCTGTTCTACGGCCAGTTATTGCGCGAAGTGATGGTAGGGGACTTTAAGGCCGTGGTACCTCGTGTGAGCAGCACCGCCTACATCACCGGCATCCAGCAGTTTGTGATCGACCCAAGAGATCCTCTCGCGATGGGTTTTAGTTTCAACGCAGTGTAGAGGTGTAAGATGGACCTGCCCAAAACGGCAGACGTCGTCATCATCGGTGGGGGCGTGATGGGTACCAGCACCGCCTACCACCTGGCCCTCAAGGGCTGTCGGAACGTGTTGCTGCTGGAGCGGGAGTCCTTCTTTGGCATGCAGGCCACGGGTAAATGCGCTGGCGGCATCCGCTACCAGTTCGGCACCGAGATCAACGTCCGTCTCTCCCTTCTCAGCCTGCCGATGCTGGGCCGGTTTGAGGAGGAGTTGGAGCAGCCGATTGACCTGCGTTACTGCGGTTACCTCTTCCTGCTGACCACCGAAGAAGACGTGACCGCCTTCCGCCAGCAGGTGGAGATGCAGCATCGGTTAGGCGTGGGGACGGAGTGGCTGGGGCCGGCGCAGATCGCGGAGATGGTGCCGCTGATCAACCTGGAGGGTGTCCTGGGCGGGACCTTCCATGCCGGCGATGGCCTGGCGGATCCCAACAGCGTTGTCCAGGGGTACGTCTCCGGGGCGCGGCGGCTGGGGGCGAAACTGTTGAACGACGTCGAGGTAGCCGACATTCGCGTTGAGGGGGGCAGAGTGCAAGGCGTCGTCACCGACCAGGGGGAAGTGGCGACGCCGGTCGTCGTCAACGCGGCCGGCCCGTGGGCGGGGGTGGTCGGCAAGATGGCTGGCGTGGACATCCCCATCGTGCCGGTGCGTCGTCAGATCGTCGTCACCGGCCCCATATCAGAGGTACCGCCCGACTTCCCCTTTACCATTGACTTTGCCCCGTCTCTGTATTTCCACCATGAGGGCCGGGGTATCCTGACAGGCATGTCGAACCACGACGAGCCAGTGGGCTTCGGTCAGTCGGTGGACGAGGAGTGGGAGTTGGTGCACCTGGAGGCGGCCATGCAGCGCTTGCCCATCCTGGAGAGAGCGGGGCTGGCCAGTCGCTGGGCCGGGCTCTACGAGAACTCGCCGGACGCGCATCCCATCCTGGGCTGCATCCCTGAGGTGGAGAGGTTCTATTGCATCGGCGGCTTCAGTGGCCACGGTTTCCAGCATGGCCCCGCCTGTGGCCTGCTGCTGGCGGAGGAGATCCTGGACGGGGCGGCCCACACGCTGGACATCACGCCGTTGCACATTGACCGCTTCCGGGAGGGGAGGGAGATCGTCGAGTACAACGTCGTGTAGAACGCGAACGGCGAACTCCTCCTTATACCCTCCAGAAGGCTGTATCACCCTGCATACCCCGCCCATCAACGGGTCACCGTTGCTTCGCCTGGCGGTCTGTTTGCCTTTGCTGTGCGATTACTGTCCGGGGGGTTGACAAGCCAGGCAAAACATGGTATACTATAAATGTATTAGGGATATATCGCAAGATACCTGCGAATTCCCCCGAGTTTTTTGGACAACAGGCAAGGAGTTCCTGTGGGACTGGCCAGTGAGAAAGCCTACCACCTCATCAAAGAGAAAATCATCACTCTGGAACTTGCGCCCTCTTCGGTGATTGACGAGCAGGTTCTGATGGAAGATCTCGGGTTGGGACGCACGCCGATCCGCGAGGCCTTGCAACGGCTGGCTGTCGAGGGCCTGGTGAATATCGTCCCCCGGCGGGGGATGTTCGTAGCCGAGATCAGCATCACCGACCTGCAAAAGATTTTCGAAGTGCGTATGGTACTGGTGGGTTTCTGCGCCCGTCTGGCCGCTCAGCGGATCACCAAAGACCAAATCGCCCAGATGGAAGCGCTGCTCCAGGACCTGGAGCAGGTGCAGGACGGAGACTCTAAGGCTTTGATGGTCATTGATAGACGCTTCCAACAGTTGCTGTACCAGGCTGCGGGCAATGAATTCCTGGCCGAGACATTGAATCACCTTTACGATTTGGGTCTGCGCCTCTGGTATCTCGTTCTGGATCGCCTCGGTGACGTGCAAGACTCGATAGGGCAGCATCGGGGAGTCGTTGAGGCGCTGAAAGCAGGAGATGAAGCGCGAGCGGAAGCGCTCGTCCAGCAGCATATTCTTCAATTTCAGCAGAGGATTAGAGCAGTGTTGTAAATGTCGGGGCAGTGCCCGGCAACCGCCGGAGCCGGCCCCTCTGTGTACCTAAACAAGGACGACGAGCAAATAGCAAAGGTGTCCCCCATCTGTGGGGCTGAACAAGGGAAAGTCCGGTGCGAGTCCGGCGCTGTCCCGCAACTGTGATCCTGGCCGATAGCGAATAGCCGATGGCCTGGAATGGGAAGACGGAAGAAAAACAGGGCCATCCTCCATAAGCCAGGAGAGTCAGGTTACCTGCCTTTGCCCTAATCTGATACCTTCCGAGGAGGGGGGAGCAGATCGCGTCGTGCGACTGCTCCCTTTTTTTCTAATGCACAGACTGTTTGAAGGGAGGTGGTTACTGCGTCACAACTGTTTTCGATTGAGAAGTCTCACATGTCGCGTGTAAACCTATAACAGGAGAGAAGGAGAATTAAAATGAACAAGGTAAGCCGTAGTGTACTGGTTCTGCTGGTTGTTACGGCGCTTGTTGCCGCCATTGCTGGCTGTGCACCCGCCACGCCGAAAGCCACTGAGCCGCCGATCGCTGAACCGACGGAAGCCCCTGAGCCTGTCGAGGCGACCAAGGTACTCAAGGTGGGCGTGTTGAGCCCGTTTAGTGGGCCGGCTG
>CAZZEX010000182.1:0-5109 GCA_964653285.1 uncultured Anaerolineales bacterium | reverse complement strand
CCACGGCTTGCACCCGACGCGGCTATCGCCGCTCGAAATCGGCGGCCACACGCGCTTTCAGGGTGTCTTGTGGCGAAGGCTCTTTCCCGCATCCGCCGCGCGGGTGAAGCCTGACCGTTGAACGGACTCTCCGAGACAACGTTCGGGTTGGCGGGGTAGGTTTCGCATGCCTACGGGGTGTGCGCGGCTGAGCTAAATCGTTCAAGGCAGAACGGACTCTCCGAGACAACGTTCGGGTTGGCGGGGTAGGTTTCGCGTGCCTACGGGGTGTGCGCGGCTGAGCTAAATCGTTTAAATCGTTGGGCGCGCAATCTACCTTGTCGGCTCATCCCGTGGGCTGAAGCGGCAATCTAGGAGGCACCAGTAGTGGGACGGAAGGAAAGAGAAAGAGCCATCCTGGATATGGTCTATGGGGATGGCGATTTCGAGGAAGTCATAGAAAGCGAAAGCCCTGACTTCCGGATTAAGAAAAAGGGCCAAGCCTTGGCGTTCGGGGTTGAAGTGACGGAATTCTATTGCTCCGAATCCAATGCTAGGGTTCGCAACATAGCGGAGTACGTCACGCAGATACTGACCGAGGAACGCTATCGTCACAAGGATGACAAGACGGCCCTCCCGGTCTGCGTGGCTACACTGGTCCGAGATGGCGAACCTGACCAGGAAATACAGGGTATCTTCCAAGAAGTGCCGAGGGTTGGCGAATACGCCCGTATGGTCGCTGAAGTCATCCGTGGTAAGAATGAGAAACTCAAGGAGTATGCGGCAGAGCTTATCCACGTTAACCTGATCGTCTTTGACACGGAGAGTCTGTTGTTCCAGATTGCCGCCAAGGACTTCTACAGATACTTCTTCACTCCTGACATCATTGCAGCACTCCGCCAGTCGGGGTATCGGGAAATCCACTTGATCACGCGGCTGGAGACCGACCGGTGGGTCTACATTCCGATGAAGCTCGTGCTTTTCCTCTCTGAGCTGTATGTGTTTGATCACATTCTGGTCACTCACTACCCCGATCTGTGCACAGGCGCTGCGGAGGAGTTGAGGTTGTTCGCTCAATACTTGAGGCGGAACGGGATGGGTAGAGTCTGCATCCGTGGCACGGAAAGTGAATGTGAGGTCGTCTGGAGCGGCTACGGAGTGATCATTGCCGCGGATAAGCGGCCAACAATCCACGACTACGCGGACTACCAAATCCCTAGGGATTTCCGTCCAATAGATCTCGAGGCAAAGCCCCTTTTCAATGATAGTGCATTTGACGAGAGGCTGAATGCATTCCTAGAGAGTCATACGTTCACGTGTCAACTTGCTTATGATATCAAGAGCGAGGTTGTCCTGTTGTAGAGTATTCCTGTGTGATTGCGGTGCGCGCCCAACACTGCATGCACCCGACCCGCGCCTTCGGCGCTCCGTCAAATCGCGGCTTTTCTGCATTTGTCGGGAATCATTGTACAATCTGGAGTGACTGCAAATCCGGCGCGGGCGGGTGATGCTGACAGTTAGTGCGCCAAGCGAACTTGGCGTTTCTTTTGGGGTGAAAGTCCCCAATGGGTAAGGTCTAACCAACCACCCATACCGAGTGTTGCAGCTGTTTAGGAAGGTAGTTCAGGAGGTGTGAACATTACCGAACGAAGCGGTTGAGGCGTACACAGGGAACCACATAGCCCGCAAGGGAGACCGCACTCCCCCAAGACTTGATACAGCCTCGATAGAGAGTTAGGGGGCGCAAGCCTCATAAGCAGATGGCGATGGTGTTAACGGGCCAGAAGCCAATACAAAGAGCACCGAGAAACAGGTGAGTGCTCGGAGGGTCTGCCGGGGTCCACGAAGAGCGTGGGATGTGTGGAGAGAAATGCCAGGAACTTGGGAGACCCTGGTGGTTCCTGGACAGCGTGAGTGAGTGGGGCATCTACGCAAGGGAAACGGATGGTGAGCCACAGAAGGGGAAACCCGGAAACTGAAGTAGGCCGGACCCTAAACGTAGATGAGCAAACGCATACGAACGATGGGCCAGGTAGGCTATCCCGCCCGAAAAGGAGAAGGGAAGCCGAAGGATGCCAGGGAGTCAGATCAGCCCATAGTACTCTGAGACGGTAGGGCCGTTCACGTGTGAGCCAAAGGGCTCACTAGGGGAAGGGGCTGACAGGCAGCCATAGCCCGCAAAGGAAACCTTGCCCGGACATGGAGGGCCGGACCAACAAGGCTAACCTCACTGCGGGGAATAGCGAAGGCGCTTCGAAAGAAGCGTTTGCGGAAGCAAGGTTGTCTGAAGAGCCCGGTGCGGGAAAACCGCACGCCGGGCTGTGTGTCCAGCGAAGGCTGGCGTGTTCAGCGGGAGGCAGTCCCGTCGGGGTAAAAGCCAGGAGCCCCGTAGCTTGGATAGCAGGGTGGAGGGAAACCGAAATTCTGAAGCCTATCGACAATGCCATCTGAGGGATGACAGCGAGTCACCAGGCCGTAACGAAAGTGAACGCACAGGTGGCCCCGAAAGTGCAAAGTCCCGGAGGCCGAGCCTGCATCCCGGAGGCGAAGGCAGCATGGGCAGCGGAAGGCTGGCATTGACGGCTGACCCACTCCGGCGGGGTGGTAGCGACAGCATGGTGACAAGGACACGCTAAGCAACTGGAGAAACCCTCCTCGCCCCAGGGAGAAATCACTGGAGAAAGATAGGCCCTATAACCAGTGACACTGGGAAATGGGTCGAAGGCGAGAGGGTGGCGGATGGGTCCGTAGTAGCGATGAACCGGGGTAATGCCTGGGGAGCGAAGGGGCCCTGCTGTTGGTAGTTCCTCTAACAAAAAGGGAGGCAGGGACGAGATGACAAAGGCGTCCATTAATCTGCAAGACCTGAGACGGAGGATATACGTCAAGGCGAAGGCCGATTCGGCTGGAACAGATGGAGTAGGAAGTGGTTGTACCAAGCGCCAGGACTGTATGGAGACTACCAGGTGCGGTACTACCAGAATCCGAAAGTGCTGCCAGCGCGATAGGTCGCATAAGCCTCGACGAGAAGCCAACAGGACAGCCCAGTGCGGGAAATCCGCACGCTGGGTTGGACGAGGCGGGAGCTGGAAACGTGGCTATGGGAGCTGGACTGAGGCCCACAACGAAAGGCGTAGAAAAGCCACCTGACCCTAAAGCGCGCGCGCCTGCTCTCGACCCTACCTGGAGTGGCGGTGGGGTGGGCGACCGCCTCGCCGACCATAACGCACCCGACTTGGCTAATCTCGCGCCAAAACAACATCTCCACACGCATTGTAGTTAGCTCGTCTGGCGGAAGTGCTCACCACGCATCCGCCAAGCGGGTTATGCGGGTGCCGTTATGCGGCCTTTGAGACGACGTATCTCAATATCCACGAATAGGCAAGGAGGGCAGAATGAGGCGCAAGACAGATCTGATCACCTTTACCCTTTTAAGCGGACTGGCAGCTGTGGTGACTGTTTTTGTCCTGGCTAGGTCGGATGTGCGGGCCGACCCTGGCATTCTCTATGTGGCCCCCAGTGGGGACTGTGGCGGAGGCACAGCCACTCCTTGCTACGGGGGCGTGCAGGAAGCAGTAGAAAATGCTACTGATGGAGACGAGATTCGCGTGGCCTCTGGCACATACACCGACATTTGTGTACGTCCTCGCAGGGACGTTACGACTACTGGGGTTGTTACCCAGGTAGTCTACATTAGCAAGACTATTACCATCCGAGGTGGCTATACTACCGCCAACTGGAACATCTCTAATCCTGTCACTTACCCTACTACGCTGGACGCAGGGGGGCAGGGACGCGTGCTCTACATCACTGGCGATGTCAGCCCTACCGTCGAAGGCCTGCACATTACTGGCGGACGCGCAGATGGCCTAGGAGGAGATGACTATGGGCTTGATGTTGGAGGTGGGGTATATGTGTACAGGACCGCTACTACACTCAACGACAACACCATTATCTCTAACACCGCCTATAGAGGCGGTGGGGTGGGGATATACCAGAGTGCTGCTACACTCAACGGCAACAAGATTGAATCCAACACTGCTGGAAGCGGCGGTGGCCTGTTTGTGACCTATTCTGGCTACGGCGTTGCTCCTGCCACACTCAGCGGTAACACTATAGTCTCCAACACTGCTGACTGGGGTGGGGGAGCATCCCTAGTCAACAGTGATGTCGCGCTTAGCGACAACACCATTGTTTCCAATACTGCTCACTCCAGTTGTGGTGGGTTATCTATATTGTTCGGCAGTAACGTGTTCACTGGTAATACAATTTCCAGTAACATCGCAGAGGATGATGGCGGGGGGCTATGCTTGAGTGTAAGTAACGCCCGATTCAGCGACAACATTGTGGCCGCCAACATTGCTGCAGACGACGGTGGGGGGGTATATCTAAAAGACTACAGCGATGTCACATTGGTCAACACTGTCATCGCCGATAATCGAGCTGGCGGGAGGGGCAGCGGTCTGTATGTTTCTCGCTCATCTCCTCATTTGTTGCATTCCACCATTGCTCGCAACACTGGCGGCAATGGCAGTGGGGTCTACGTTACCAGCACCATGTTGCCCAATAGCAGCGTTGTCCTCACCAATACTATTTTAGTGAGCCATTCCGTGGGCATCGCCGTCACTAGCGGCAACACAGTCGCGGTCAATAGTATCCTCTGGCATAACACACCTATCACCGTGTCGTGGTCCATCACATCCACAGTAACAGTGCAGAATCAGCACGAGGGTGACCCAGTCTTTACCCTTGACGGCTACCATCTGGCTACAGGCTCAGCGGCCATTGACAAGGGTATAGATACAGGCATATCCGCCGACATAGACAACCAACCACGACTTCGCAGCCCCGACCTGGGTGCCGATGAATACTGGCCACCTGGAGCCCCTAGGTATATTCACTTGCCATTGGTACTGCGCCTGTACGTAATACCTTGAAGAACCTTGATAATGGGCCAGGGTGCATTGACAGCCCTAAGACAGAACTTTTGTTTGGGCAGCAAGGTCAGTTTTTGCGTAGGGTAAGGGGGCCGCATAACCCCCGCTGGTGTGTCCTGAAAGCTGTCGTCTGCTAGCCGGTGGAAGTCCGGTCGCGGTAATGGTCAGGCAGCCGCGTAGCAGGCAACCAGTG
>CAZZEX010000181.1:0-5152 GCA_964653285.1 uncultured Anaerolineales bacterium | reverse complement strand
CAGGGTGTCTGGCACCTCTTGCGCCACGCGGTCCACCACCTCGCGCCAGAATTCGTTGGGTATCAGTGCATTGAACTGTGCCCTGGTCAGGCCATGTTCCGCCCGCGAGGGTATGTCCCCCCCGGTGCCGGGTTCGGGGAACCACAAGCGCTGGTAATGCTTCTTGGCCAGGGTCATCGCGGCGTCAAAACGGATGATGGGGAATTGGCGGGCCACGTGCAGGATTGTCTGGATCACGGCCTCCCGGACTTCCGGGTTGAGGTAGTTCAACTGGGCGGTGTCGTTCCAGGGCATGCTGGCGCCATCGTTGCCGTGGTAGATGTACTTCTCACCGCCGGTACAGTGGTCCACTCGCTTGAAGGCCACCGCTGCGTCGCTGCGGTTGTAATAATGGTCTTCCAGGTAGATACCAACACGCTCATCCCACGAAAGGTTGGGGCCGTTGAAAGTATAGGAGGGGAAAGGGCTGTAGTCCAAGGAGATGAACCAGTCTGGGTGCTCGATCATCCATTTGGCGTCAATGCCCACGTGGTTGGGCACCATGTCGCTGGCCAGGCGGATGCCGCGTTTCCACGCGCGTTCCCTCAAATCCTGGTATGCCTCGTCCCCGCCCAAATCAGTCGCAATCTGGTAATCAAACAGCGAGTAGGCTGATGCGACGGCTTCGGGGTTCCCGCACATCTGTTTGATCCTCCGCGATGCCGCGCTGCGCTCCCACAGGCCGATCAGCCACAAGCCAGTAAAGCCCCGGCGGGCCAGGGTGTCCAGTTCCTCGTCGGGAATATGATCCAGGCGCGTCATCGGGCGGCCATGCTGCTTGGAGAGCTGATCTAGCCACACGTAGACGTTCTTGGCGATCAACACCAGGCTGGGCATCCAGTCCCGGTCGGGGCTGAAACGCTCGGCCTCCAGTTCCAGCCCGGTGAACTCGACCACCTGGCTGGGGCCTGGCCCCAGAAAGATCGCTTTGTCTTCCTCTCTGATCAGGTCCAGGCTACTGAGCAGGCGGTACAAGTGTCTGCTCAGTAAGTACCCCCATTGTTCGCGGATGTATTCCAGTTGTCCAGGGAGGGAGTGGGGCACGGCGATGGCAGGGCGGCGGAGCATATCCACCAGGTTCTGGCTCTCGGGGCCGAAGGGAGGTTGTGTCTCGAAGAACTCGTGCAGGCCAGACATGACCTGCCGATAGGCTGTTTCCTTGTCCAGTGCGGTGTCGTCGAACAGTTCCAGAAACGGGGAGAAGGCCGGGTTTGTGTTCGCCAGCCCAAGCATCAACATCTCTTCCAGCACGATCTGGCGATGGGAGACGGCTTCGGTTTCTCCCTCCAGGTAATCCTTGAGCGTGACCTCCCGCCGGGAGATGGCCAGCGGGGGAAATTCGTCCGCGAATTTGTACAGGGCTGTGTCAACTGTTTCCTTGCCCAGCCTCTTGTACAGCCAATCCAGCGCCTGCTGTATGACTTGTGGGTTCTCTTGCTCGCGGTACAGGCTGACCACGAGGTGCATGATTTCGTCAATCAGCCCCATCGCGTTGATCTGCCCCGCTTTCACAGCCTGCTCTGGAAAGCGAACCAGGTCTCGCTTCCCATTCATTTTCTGTGCGAACACCCGCGCAGCGTGGAAGTTGGCGAAGATGACGTTTCCGGTTAGGGCAAACAGGGATTGGTCAAACTGATACCGGTCGCGTGCTCTGCGGGAGATGTGGAATTCCATTACACTACATCCTCGTATCTGTCAATAAGTTGAGGCGGGAGTGAGGTCCAGTTGCTCCCGGCGGGATTGGAGGCGCTCATAGGTCAACACGTCGGCCAATTCGGCTACCATAGAAGGAGCCATGCACAAAAAGCACAATGTCACTATGTCACTTCCCACGGTCGCTCCACCTCCAGCGCCACCTCCCACCACAACAGCGTGCATATGCCCTGGTAGACTTGGTCGAGGTTGCCGACGGGCTGATGGCTGTGCACGGCGAGGGAGAGGGTAATTCCGGGCATAGGCATCTCAGCTATTCGCCCACGACTCCGACGGTCGTCCCGCTGGGGATCAAATCTTTCTCGAAGGCATCCTCGCCGAGATCGGCGGCGATGACGCAGTTGCGGCCGACGCGCGCATGGGCCGGGATTGGCGTGTTCTTGCCGACGACGGTGAGGCCGCTGTGCAGGCTGGCCGTGGCATTAGGTGTCCAGTCCTCTCCCCAGCCGACGCAGGATCCCGCCCCGACCCGGACGCGCTTGTCCAGGATGGCGTGGTCCACCACCGCGTTTTCCTCAATCACTGCGTCGGTCATCACGATGGAGTGGCGCACGACGGCTCCCCGCTGCACCACCACGCCTGGTGAGAACACCGAGTACTCGACAGTGCCCTTGATGACGCAGCCGTCGGTGAAGAGGGAATGGGCTATGGTCGCCTCGCTGCGGATGCTGACAGGAGGGCGCTCTTCACTGCGGGTGTGGATGACCCATTCCCGGTCAAGCAGGTCTAGCCGGGGCTCATCCACCAGCAGATCCATGTGGGCCTGCCAGTAGGTGTCAATGGTACCGACGTCCACCCAGTAGCCGCGGTACGGGAAGGCGTAAACGCGGTGGGTCTCTATCATCTGTGGGATGATGTTGCCGCCAAAGTCGTGGCGTGACCCGGCCTGGGCGTGGTCAGCCGCCAGGACTTCGCGCAGCGCATCGGTATTGAAAGCGTAGATGCCCATTGACCCCAAAGTGCCTCTGGGCTGTGCGGGCTTTTCCTCAAAACCGATGACTTCGTACTCCTCGTTCGTCTCCAGGATGCCGAAGCGGAGGGCCTCCTCCGGTGCGACGCGCAGCGTGGCGATGGTCAGGTCGGCTCCGTGATGCAGGTGGAAAGCGCCCAGCACGTCGTAGTCCATCTTGTAGACGTGGTCACCGCCGAGGATCAGGACAACGTCGGGGCGGTGGTGACGGATGAAGTCCAGGTTCTGGTAGATGGCGTCGGCAGTGCCCTGGTACCAATCAGAATCGCGGCGGCCTATGTAGGGCTGCAACAGGGTGACGCCGCCAGTTACACGATCCAGGTCCCAGGGCCAGCCGGACTGGATGTGGTCGTTGAGCGAGCGGGGCCGGTACTGGGTGCAGATACCAACGGTGAAGATGCCCGAGTTGGAGCAGTTGGAAAGCGTGAAGTCAATGATGCGGTATTTGCCGGCAAAGGGCACTGCCGGCTTGGTTCGCTTCTGTGTGAGCACGCTCAGGCGGCTTCCTGCACCGCCTGCCAGGATCATTGCCAGGGTGCGCATCCTTCCCCCTATGTTCCATGCACCTTGATCGCCCGCTGGTAGAGCTTGACGTACTCCCGCGCCGAGGCCGACCAGGAGAAATCAATCACCATTCCCCGCTTTTGCGCTCTATGCCATGCCTTTTTTCTGTGGTAGACTTTCAGCGCCCGCTCCAATGCATCCTGACATGCCTCGGGAGTGTAATCTGTGAAAGCGAACCCTGTGCCACGGCCTCGCTTGGCCGTGTAATCGGTGACCGTATCGGCCAGTCCCCCGGTCGCCCTCACGACGGGCACGCAGCCATAGCGCATCGCGATCATCTGTCCCAGTCCGCACGGCTCGACACTGCTGGGCACCAGGAACACATCTGCACCGGCGTAGATGCGCCGCGCCAGCACGTCGTCGAACTTGAGGAAGGCGTGCATTCTGTCGGGGAAGCGGGCCTGTACCCGCTCAAACATCTCATGGTACTGGGGCTGACCTGTGCCGAGCAGGACGAACTGGGCTTTTCCTTCCAGAAGCCATTCCAGCACTGGCTCCATCAGGTCCATGCCTTTGACCTCATCCAGCCGCGAGACCATTCCGACCAGGGGCACATCGGATCGCACAGGGAGGCGCGCCTGTTGCTGCAAGGCGGTCTTGTTGGCAACCCGCCGGTCGAGCGTCTCGACGTCGAAGCGGTGGGGGATGTTGGGGTCTGTGGCTGGGTTCCACCGTTCGTAGTCAATTCCGTTGATCACACCGAAGAGCCGCTCCTGTCGTTCTCTCAGCAAGGGGTCCAACCCCATCCCCATCTCCGGGGTGAGGATTTCCTGTGCGTAGCGCTTGCTAACCGTGTTGATCAGGTCGGCGTGGGCGATGCCCTGCGCCATCCAGTTTACCGTCCCGGGCTGCTCGACGGGCAGATGCTTCACGTGTTCCATCTGCGCGAAGGTCAGGATCAGCCGGCCGGCGATGCCCTGGTAGGCCAGATTGTGAATGGTGAAAAGGGTGGCGATGTCACGGTAGAAGGGGTCCCTCCGACCGTCCATGTCCAGCCAGGTCGGCACGATGCCGGTGTGCCAGTCGTTGGCGTGTATTACGTCCGGCTTCCAGTCCAGGAGGTGGAGCGCAGCAAGGGATGCCCGCCCGAAGACGGCGAAGCGTTGGGCGTCGTCCTCGAAGCCGTAGACGCGGTCGCGGGAGGAGAAGTACTGTTCGTTCCAGATGAGGTAGACAGGGACCTCCTTATCGGCTTCCCTATCAATGGCGCTGCCGATCAGATGAACGTGCTCCTCCCCAGGCCCGACCGGGATGGGGAAGGGGTCCCCGATTTTCTCCAGGTGGAACTGATCGCTGCGGATGGTGCCGTAGCGCGGCATCATCAGCCGCACGTCGTGGCCCAGCGCCCGGATGGCACTGGGCAGCGAGCCAGCCACATCGGCCAACCCGCCCACCTTAGCGAAAGGCACTGCCTCAGCAGCAAGAAACAGGACTTTGAGCGGCTTCTTGGTCATAATCCAATCCCCCTCTTTCGGGCAAAAAATCGGGCAATCAGGTACCGGGCGATGCCAGCCGGTAACGCATTGTACACTCAGTCCCCCGGTTGTCAACGCCCATGCGCCGCCAGCTTTATACCGTGATTCCTAGAACGAGAACAGGTATATCAATATTAGCCACTCCCCGATGTTCCAAATCCCATACGAACTGTTCGAAGTAAGAAGCCCCTGTTGACATCTCACTGGCTAATTCTTTGAGAGGAACGATTTCAACTCCTACATCAATGACATCGTGATTATGGAATATCGTCATTTTCGCACAAACGTTGTAGACCATGAAAGCATACTTCCCAAACTGAACCTCTACGCCCACCTTGTTTTTGACGAAGTCCATTTCTCGGGATGCCGTTGTGAGCGAAGCAGGCGGCGT
>CAZZEX010000180.1:0-5271 GCA_964653285.1 uncultured Anaerolineales bacterium | reverse complement strand
ACCTCGACGATGTGCAGTTCATCGTCCACGACGAGGATGGTTTGGTAAGCCATTGGAAACAACCTCTGCTCCCGTCCATCCGATCCTTGGGCCGGTGGTGAACCTGTACACCCAGCGGCCCAGGTCCCTCAGACGGCTCCTACTCGTACCGCAGGGCTGCCACCGGATCCAGCCGGGCGGCCCGGGAGGCCGGGTAGACCCCTGCCATCAACCCGACCAGCGTCCCGAAGGAGACCGCGCCCAGGGCCAGCCACCAGGGCACCACGGACAGGGAGCCGATACCCTGCATCCCCTCGGACTCCAGATACCAGTGGGCAGCCCAGTCCACCCCGCGCCCCAGCAACGTTCCCAGGACCAGGCCCAAGATGCCTCCCAGGAAGCCGATCAGGGCCGCCTCGACGATAAAGAGCCGCAGCACATCCCCTCGCGAGGCGCCGATGGCCTTCATGATGCCGATTTCGCGCGTCCGTTCGTAGACGGCCATAATCATAGTGTTGGTGACGCCCAGGGCAGCCACGAACAGGGCCAGGCCGCCCACCGACCCCAGCAGCGTGTTGAGCACGGCGAAGATCCGGTTCGCCAGGTCAAGGAAGGTGCGCAGCGAGCGGGCCTGGAAGCCCATAGCCTTGACCCGGTCCTCCACCGCCGGCACTGCCGCCAGGCTCCTGGCCTTGACCACCAGGCCGTCGTAGCCCCGCGTCTCCAGCAGGTCGGGTTGCCCGTACCACCAGTGCTTGATGTCCGCGGCGTCCTCCACGCCCAGTTCGACGGCGCTCCACCGTCCCTCCTTGACGCCCAGCACCGTCACGGGGAACTCCCCGGTCTCGCCCCGGGGCAGGCGCACGACGAGCGTCACCACCTGCACCACCAGCGCGGCGTAGTCTTCGACGCCCAGATCGCGGGCCAGTCGGGCCGAGAGAACGACACCTCGCGCCGCACCGGGATCCAGTTCCCGGCCGGCCAACGCCTGTGATTGCCCCTCAAGCACGACCCCTCGCATCGCGCCGGGATTTGGTTCCCTGCCGGCCCGCATCTGCGACTGCTCCTCAAGGGGACTGAGTCGTTCCGCGCTGCTTTGCACCCGGGCCAGCGTTGCCCGGTCGCCCCACTTCACGCGCAGGTCCAGGTGCGGGGGCAGGTCCACCAGCGGGGCGACGCTGGCCACCTCAGGCATCTGACGCAGCGTCTTGACAGCCGCTGGGGTGATGGGCGTGGCCGGCCGGTGCTCAACGTAGGGGTCGAAATCGTCGGTTTCGGCGCGGGGCGGTGTGACGAAGACCGATTCCAGCCCCACCGCCTCGATGTTGCGCTGCACCTCCCGCTCAACGCCCACGGCCACCGAGAGCATGGCCACGATGGTGATGATGCCGACGAAGACGCCGAATCTGCGGCAACATCCCGTCCACAGCGCCCTGCTCCCGTCGGGAAAGAAGGCATCGTTTCATTCGGCTCGAAACTGACCAGAGATCGGTTTACACTTTTTTGGCAGTGCATACTTCAAATGAGGCGTAAAAGTGCCCTGAAGTGGCCTCCACAGGGCCAAAATAGGCCCAAAATCGCTGTTTATGTCAACTTGCCGGCGGTTTATGTCAACTGCGGGTCGGGCGATACTCAAAATGTGTAAACCTGGGTTCTGCAAGCGCCGTTCCGCATCTGGGGGATGCTCTAGTCCCCGGTCTGCCCTCTCTGAGAAAAGCAGCCTGAGCAGTCACGCTGTTTCTTGCATAGATGTGACCAGAAGACCTCTCCTCTATAGAGGTCAAAAAACCCGGGCATCCTCAGCGAGAAATGTGTCGCTTCAGCGCCTCTAGCAAGCGGTAGACTTCGTCCTCGTTGTTGAAAGCGGCGATGGAGATACGCATTGCGGTCAACTCTGGCTGGAACTTGACGACAATTCGCTCTTTCTGCAGCTTGGCGATGAGATCACGCAGCTTCGGTTCGTCGTAGCCATCGAAGACCAATGCCAGAAGGCCAGAGGCACGACCTGGCTCTGTCGGGGTGATGATCTTCACATTCTTCCATTGCCCCATCTCTTGGAACAAGATATCGGCGAGCCGCTGGGCATGCGCTTCGATACGATCCAGCCCCAGGGCCTCTGCTATCTCCAGAGCCCGGCCCAGGCCAATTCGTATGGCGTAGTTGTGCGTTCCCAGCTCAACCCGGGTTGCCGCAGTGATAGGCGGTCGCGGGTCTCCAGGCTTCAGCCATGTGCTATAATCGGGGATAAAATCTGGCCGGAAGTCAGGAATCCGCCCAGAAGCAACCCAGACAAAGCCCAAGCCCATGGGCGCGAGTAGCCATTTGTGACCCGATGCAACGAAGAAATCGCAGCCCAGCGCAGCCACGTCTACCGGGTACTGACCCACAGACTGAGCACCATCAACCATCACAGGTACGTCCCATTGGTGAGCAATGATTGCTGCGTCAACGATGGGCAGGCGACGCCCGTCCAGAGTCGAGACTTGGCTCAGGCACACCAGGCGCGTACGGTTCCCCAGTGTAGACGAGAGTGCTCCCAGCAACGCATCTTCACCCTGGTCGGCGGGTATGGTCTTTATGACAACGCCATAGCATTCCTCCAGAACTCGGCAGGCCCCCATAGTGGTGACGTGCTCCGCTGAGGAGACAACAAACTCATCGTCAGGCTGCCAGCGTGTGGCATGGAGTACCCGCTGCATTGCCTGAGAAGTGTTGGACGTCCAGGCCAATTCCTCAACCTTGACGTTAAGAAAATCGGCCAACTGCTGCTTCACGGTGTTCTCCCGCTCAACCAGCACTTGCACTGCTTCCGGCGAGGCGGCCCCGTTATGGCTCAGATAAGTCATATTGTCCTGAATCACTTTTATCACCGAGTCGGGGGTCGGGCCGTAGGATCCCGCTTGAAAATAGGCCATCTTCTGAGTTATGGGCAAATCCTGGCGCAGTTGCTCAAAAGTCATGTTGTTTTGGCACATATCAGTTGCTCCTCTTATTAGTTGGAGTCGGTGCTAGCCGTCGGTTCTCCCTTGAGCGATGCGGCGGGCAGTCTCCCACAGGTTCAACTCCTGTATTCGGTCAGCCCGATAGATGCCCACTTGATCTGCTCCTGCTGTTAGAGCCGCTTCCGCCCCCGCTTCCATCAGATCCGGAGTGATGAGCTTGTTGCTGCCCCAACAAACCAACTGTGCCACTAGAGGGACACGGCCAGCAATAGAAGCCGCCGCCGCTGCTGTATCTTCGTAAATATGGGCCAGATTGCCAGTGAGATGTCGAAGATGGATCTCGTCAATGATGTCCTCTTCCACCCATACTGGCCAGTCCTGCATCCGTTTGTAAGCAGTATTCGGGTTGGAAGCCACGGCAGCGGTGAGCTTGACTGAGCGCCCCAGAGCATCAAACTGGCTCTTAAGTTCCCGCACAAACTCGGTCACGTAACTGGCACGGAATCTGGCCCAGTCCTCGTCGTGGTTGGGAATCTCGAAGGGGTCTCTCCCTCGCTGCTGCCGGTAGGCTTTCAAGATAGGCTCTTCGTAGCCGTAGACTGTAACGCCATGAGCATCCACTTGATGCGGTACCGATTCTATCTGAAACTCCAACTGTGCCCCATCCACTTTATATTCCTGCGCCATTCTAACGAAAGCTTCTTGTCCGTAGGCTCTTGCTTCCGGGTACCCATAGCTCAGGACGATGAAGCGAGCTACATCAAAGGAAGTCAGGCCATCCCGTCGCTGCATCCAGTACTCGGGATGATCGTTGCCGAACTGGCTGATGCGTATGTCGTACGTACCAGTCCCCGTCCGGGTGTTCAGTAGGGTGCCCCCAGCATACCCTACGGCTTTGTAAGGATGTACCTCGATACCGCGCTGGTGTGCCTCTCTGACCAAGAAGGCCAGCGGATCCCACCCATGCAACTCGTAGAAGCTTGGCAGGATCGCCAGCACGTCCTTGGGGTCAAAGGTCCCTCTCGCGTGATCGTAACGCAGGCAGGTTTTCTCACCAAGGCTGTAGCCGGGGATAAACCGCGTTACACCGGTTTTGGCGCATTGATCGAGAAACTCACGGATCACATCTGCATGCTTTTCTCGGGGGGACAGACCATTGTCTCCTCCAATCCCCCCCCAGACTGTAAAACACTCTGCCATTGCTAACACTCTCCCCATAATGTTGAATATAGATCTGAAGCAAGTGCCCTGTTCGTCTTGCCAGCCCTGTGTGCTGTTGTTGGTTCAACCGAGGAGCCGGCCACCACCCACCAGGATTGACTGTCCGCAGATGAAACTACCCAGATCGCTGCACAGAAATGCAACCAGGTTCCCAATATCCTCTGGCTGACCAAGGCGCTTGAGGGGCACCCTAGAAGCCGCTCGCGCCCGACTCGCTGGATCAGGGTATCGTTCGTGCAATAGGTCCGTCTCAATCAACGAAGGGTGTACTGTGTTAGTGCGCAGCATACAACTCCCGCGCCGTGATGCTCTTGATCACGTTCATCACCTTCGCTGGTGCATCACGGGGCGGACAGCCGACAAACAGATGCACATGGTCTGGTCGCACCGTCAACGCCTCTATCTCCCAATCCCGCGCAGCGCAAATCTCGCGGATCAACTCCTCCAGCCGCTGAGCTACATCCCCCACCAGCACTTTGCGGCGGTAGCGTGGAATCCAGACAAAGTGATACGCCAGCCGATATACCGTGTGAGCGCCTCGCCGTGCTTTCACGGTAGCGATTATAACACGACCCGCTCGCGCGGCCCACTTCGCGGGCCGCACGTCGCTTGCTGCCCGAGTCAGCGAGGCGCTTTGCCCGCCTTCGGCGGGCCGCCCTTCCTCCCCGGCGCAAGCGCCGGGGTTTCCGGGCGGAGGATCTCATGAACTGTCTGGACCCAGGACGGCTCTTGAGAGAGATCTTCATGGCGGCCTCAATGGCAAGGCCTCCGCCGACAGTGAAAGACACCCGATTGAGACCGTCGGGAGTCAGCCGGGCTAACTCCCGTGCCAGATAGAGTCGGGGTAGAGAGTTGAATCCCTGGTGGACGTGGGTGAGATCGTGTGCTTGTTCTGCCACAATCTGAACGATCTCCTCATGACCATAGCCTAGTTCTCGGTACAAAACTATTGACAGTGGGGCATCACCCTTCAATGCGACCGCAATTAGCCCCGCAAGTGGGGGAACAAGCTTTAAAACAGGCCTCAGAACGCCGCAATGTGGGGACTCGTCTGAGTTTTGTACCGGAAACTAGCCTAGTACCTCGTCAATCCGATTTTGATATATCCGGGTAGAGACGCTCGAGCTTG
>CAZZEX010000179.1:0-5285 GCA_964653285.1 uncultured Anaerolineales bacterium | reverse complement strand
CACGCCATCCTGCGCCAGCCAGAGCGGGAACTGACGGTGGCCGTGCCGGTCGTGATCGACGACGGTAGCATTGAGGTCTTTACGGGCTATCGCATCCAGCATTCCAGTGCCCGGGGGCCGTGCAAGGGTGGCATCCGTTATCACCCAGACGTGAACCTCAACGAGGTCAAGGCGCTGGCGGCTCTGATGACCTGGAAATGTGCTGTGGTGGGCATCCCCTACGGCGGGGCCAAGGGGGGAGTGCAGTGCGACCCCAAGCAGATGTCCGAGGACGAAGTTCGCCGTCTGACACGTCGCTTCACGGCCATGATCATGCCTATCATCGGCTCGAAGCGGGACATCCCGGCTCCCGACGTCAACACTAACGCTCAGATCATGGCCTGGATGGCCGATACGTTCAGCATGTTGGCAGGCAAGACCGTGACAGAGATCGTCACTGGCAAGCCGATCCCCTTGGGCGGGTCGCTGGGACGCAAGGAGGCGACCGGGCGGGGCGTCGCCATCATCACCAGAGAGCTCCTGAAGCGCAAACGTCGGAGGCTTTCGGATACGACGGTGGCAGTGCAGGGCTATGGCAACGTTGGCTCCGCCGCAGCGACAATCTTGGACCGGATGGGCTGCAAGATTGTGGCGGTGAGTGACATCAGCGGTGGGCTGTATAACTCTCGAGGCCTGGACATCGCCAGCATCAATCAGCACGTGGCTGTCCATCCCAAGCGACTGCTGGAGGGATACGAAGCCCCAGGCGTCGAGAAGATCACCAACGCCGAACTGCTGGTAAGCGATGTGGACGTGTTGATCCCGGCTGCGCTGGAGCATCAGATCCGCGCCGACAACGCGCCCTACATCCAGGCAAAGATAATCGTGGAGGCTGCCAACGGCCCCACCACCCGCGAGGCCGACGAGATCCTGAACGATCGGGGCATCATCGTCGTGCCCGACATCCTGGCCAACGCCGGGGGAGTCGTGGTCAGCTACTTCGAGTGGGTGCAGGACCTGCAATGCTTTTTCTGGGACGAGGATGAGGTCAATCGCAACTTGAAGCGCATCCTGGTGCGCAGCTTCAAAGAAGTGTGGGACTTCAGCCGGGAGCAAGGCGTATCGCTACGGCTGGCAGCCTACATGTTGGCGGTGGACAAGGTGGCGGGCGCGGTGCGCGCCCGGGGGATATTCCCCTAGATCAACTGAGCCAGAGCAGTTGACAGCCTCTCGGCAAGACACCCGGAGTCGGCGAGACTCCGGGTGTCTGTTTCTCTGTGTCTCACGGGCCTGAGGAATGCTCAGGCATCGTGGCCTGGGCGCTGCGAGCCTGGCAGGGGAAGGCAGCACGTGCCCACCTCCGGGGCCAACTGGCGGGACTCCTGGGCATCCCCAGAATGGGCCGCAAGCGACGGACAGTGCAACGTGGCCGAACCGTTGACCGGGTGTACCTTGAACGTATTCTGACCGGGGTTGACGAAAGCCCCCGAAGCGGGTATCATGCGGACTGAGGATACTCAGCAATGACGCCCAACCTCATCGCCTGGTTCACCGCCCCTGAGGATGTCCGCGAGCGGCGAGCACGCATCGTCGAGTACCTGATCAACGCGGGATGCGAGTTGCCTCCCTCGCCGCCCGACGCCGACTACGACGAGGCCGGAGCGGTCCACCTGGTGCGTGGCCAGGAGATGACCGTCGCCTACAGTGTCGTGGATCAGGGCGGACGGCGGGTGTACCATTACGTCGAGTGGGAAGTTGATCACATCATGGCCGGCCGCATACATTTTGGCGACGAGTGGGCGTTGGAGTATCTTGACCGCATACCGATGATCCTACAGCGTGGTAACGTGGTATAGGAAGAGCCAGACCGGGTTATCTATCACAGCCAGCGCCGCTACCAGACTCCCGATGGTGAGGATGAGGATACAGTGTTGCAGGTGGTGATTCAACGTGCCCGAAGCGGGCGATGGTACGTAGCGACCTTTTACCCACCGACATGAAGGTGAGATCATGGGCAGACCGTTCCGATTATGGTACAGCAGACTGGCAGACGTGTTTGGCCTGATGTTCGACGACTGTCCTCGGGAACCGACGGCGGCCTGGCAAGATGAGGTGTACGAGTATCGCTTCCACCTCATCCGTGGACTGCGGACAGGGGAGATCAAAGGCTTCAGCAACGACGGGGGCGACCTGGCGCCAGACTATCCGCGCCTGATGGAACTGCTGGAAACACACCCCGTCCCCGGCCGCTACGACGTGCCTGACCTGGAACTGACCGACGCCACGCTGCCGGAGATCATCACCGCCATCTACGAGCGCTACGTCGTCGGACGGGAGTCGGAGCTCACCTACCCCGTCGTCGGCGACAGCGTCTCCACGCTCCACGTGGCCGATGGCGACTCGGAAGAATGCACTTCGGAGGTTGACCATTAACGAGACCCCACTACTTTCCATCATCATCCCCGCCCACAACGAGGAATACCGGCTGCCAGGCAGCCTGGACAAGATCGCCGCCTTTCTGGCAACGCAGCCCTATAAGTACGAAGTGATCATTGTCGAGAACGGCAGCGCGGACGACACTGTGGGAGTAGCCCGCCGGTACGCTGAGCGCTTCCCCTACATCCAGTTCTACCAGGAGATGGCCCGGGGTAAAGGGTTGGCGGTGCGGCGGGGCATGCTTGAAGCACGAGGCAAGTACCGCTTCATCTGCGATGCTGATCTCTCAATGCCTATCGAGGAGATCAGCAGGTTCCTACCGCCAGTGCTCGACGGCTACGACGTCGCCATCGCTTCCCGTGAAGCGCCCGGGGCCGTGCGCTACGACGAGCCCTGGTATCGCCACGTCATCGGCCGCATCTTCAATCTGCTGATCAAGTTGATTGCCGTACGCGGCTTCGGGGACACGCAGTGCGGCTTCAAGTGCTTCCGCGACGAGGTGGCCGATGACCTGTTCAACGTGCAGACGCTCAACGGCATCGGCTTCGATGTGGAGTTGCTGTTCGTCGCTCAGAAGCGCGGCTACAAAATCATCGAGGTGCCCGTTCACTGGTACTACAGTGCCGAGAGCCGCATGCGGCTGGTGCGTGATTCACTGCGCGCCATAATGGAGTTGCTCATCATCCGCCGCAACTGGCGCACCCGCCTCTACGATAGGTAGCCCCAAGTTTCAGGTTAGTTGGAGGAGCGCTTGAACTCATCGCCCCACCAGAGCAGGCCCGGGATAACCGTTCACTGAAATCGAGAACGAGAAAACGAAGGAAGTGAAGAGGCAGAAGGTAAACTGCCTGCGCGATGCTGCCTGATCTTCACGAGGAACTAGACCTGTACGCCACCGGCTACACCCGCGTAGCCGGCCTGGACGAGGCCGGACGCGGTGCATGGGCCGGGCCAGTCTGCGCGGCGGCGGTGGTGCTTCCGCTCGGTCGATCCGACCTGTCCGACCTGCTGAGCGGCGTGCGCGACTCCAAGCAACTGGGCCCGGCGCAGCGGGAGGCACTCCTGCCACTTATCCTGGAAGCGGCAGAAGCGGTGGGAGTGGGCTGGGCCACCCCCGCCGAGGTGGACGAGGTGGGGATTCTCCCGGCCACGCGGCAGGCGTTCTCCCGCGCCGTGGCCCGGCTGGATGGATGGGTGGACGCGCTGCTGGTGGACTACGTGCGACTGCCGGACCTTGATCTGCCCCAGCGGGCGCTGCCGAAGGCGGACCTCCACTGCCTGAGCGTCGCCGCCGCCAGCATCGTCGCTAAAGTGGAGCGGGACCGGCTGATGGTAGCACTGGACCAGGACTTCCCCGGCTACGGCTTTGCCCGCCACAAGGGATATGGCACACGTCAGCACCGAGAGGCTCTGGCGCGGCTGGGCCCCTCGCCCACCCACCGGATGAGTTGGCGACCCATGCAGGAGATACCGGAGGTGTAAGTGCGCCTCGCTCTCGTCCACGACTGGCTAAACCAAATCGGCGGCGCGGAGGATGTCCTGGAGACACTGGTGGAGATGTTTCCCCGCGCCCCCATCTACACCTCGATGTACTGGAGGGAGGGAATGCCCGTGGCTTACCGTGCCTGGGACATCCGCACCACCTGGATGGATCACCTGCCGGGTATCTACCGCCGCCACCAGCCCTACCTGCCTCTTTACCCCCTGGCCTTCGCCCGCCTCGACCTCTCCGGCTACGACGTGGTGCTCAGCAACAAGTCCGGCTTCTGCCACGGGATGCGGACCGGCGAGGCGGTACACGTCTGCTACTGCCTGACCCCCACCCGCTATGTGTGGAACTTCAAGACCTACGCCGCCCGCGAGGCGCTCCCGCCGACCCTCAAGGCCGCGCTGTGCCCCCTGGTCGCACTCCTCCGCCGCTGGGACTACCAGGCTGCCCAGCGAGTGGATCACTTCGTCGCCATCTCCCGCGAGGTGCAGGCCCGCATCCGCCGTACCTACGGTCGCGCCTCGGTCGTCATCCACCCGCCGGTGGTCACCGCTCGTTTCCATCCCGCTGTCACTCACGACGACTACTACCTCATCGTCTCCCGTCTCATCCCCTATCGCCGCATAGACCTGGCTGTGCACGCCTTCAACCAACTGGGTCTGCCGCTGGTCATCGCCGGTGACGGACGGTGTCGAGCAGTGCTGGAGGATCAGGCCCGTTCCAACGTCACCTTCCTGGGCCGCGTGCCCGACGAAGAGGTGCCTGACTTGTTCGCAAGATGCCGGGCGTATATCCTGCCGGGGGTGGAGGACTTCGGCATTGCACCAGTCCAGGCCCAGGCGGCCGGTCGGCCGGTGATCGCCTACGGTGCCGGCGGCGCACTCGACACGGTCGTCGAGGGAAAGACCGGTGCCTTCTTCCACGAGCCGACACCCGAGGCGTTGGCCGCCGCCGTGCGCACCTTCGATCCCGACGCAATAGACCCCCGCGCCTGCGTCCAGAACGCCAATCGCTTCGACGTGAGTGTGTTCAAACGGCAACTGATGAGATTTGTAGAGGAAAAGTGGCAAAAGTAGATGAGTAAATGAGGAGATGAGGAGAATACATGAGTACTCATATACTCATCTACCCATTCCTCATCTACTCACCAAGGAGGACGAATGGAACTGCGCACCTACTGGAAGATACTGATTCGCCGCTGGTGGCTCGTCGTCGCGCCAGCAGTCGTCGTCATCATATACGTCGCCACCACCTACACCCCGCCTGGGCCAGTCTACCAGGTGGTGATGCGCTTCGCGGCGGGGACGAAGCCGGCCGGGCTGAGCGAGGACTACGACCGCTACTATCCGTGGCTCGCCTCCGAGTACGTCGCCAACGGCCT
>CAZZEX010000178.1:0-5301 GCA_964653285.1 uncultured Anaerolineales bacterium | reverse complement strand
TAGGTCATCACCGCCACGTCCCGACCCTGCCCGTAGGTGACTGTGGTCGGGGCATACTTCAGAGCCCATTCCACCTCATCGCGGGTGAACTTCATCAAACGGCCAGTGTCCCGGCAGTAGATGCCCAGTTCCAGGAACAGATCGAAGCCGGCCTGGTAAACCCGATCCGCCAGATCGTCGTCGGCCGGGATGACCTGTTCCGGGTCGTACCGGATGCCGTATTTCTCGACCTTATGGCGGGCCATCTGCCCCACCTGCAGGTCAAATTCCTCTTCCTTGACCAGAGGACCGCTTTCGCTGCGTCCGATTATATCCCAGAAACCGATCATTTTCTCTCCCCTCCTTTTTTCTCCCGCATCAGGCGCTTGGCCACCTCGACGGCCTCAACCGCGTTCTCCCCGTAGCCATCCGCTCCGGCCTCTACCGCCCACTCGGCCATCACCGATGCGCCGCCAAGCATGATCAGGTACTTGTCGCGCCGGCCCAACTCGCTCAGGAGCGCTGCGATGTCAGGCATGTATGCCATGGTAGTGGTCAGTATGGCTGAAGCGGCGATGATATCGGCCCCCACCTTTTCCGCTTCTTCCACGAACTGGCGGACGGGCACGTTGTAACCCAGGTCGTGGATGGTGAAGCCAGCCGCCTGGAGCATAATTTTGACGATGTTCTTGCCCAGGTCGTGCAAGTCGCCCTGGATCGTACCCAGGACGATAGTGCCCTGGGATCCATGGTCGTCACGCTGCATCAGACGGGGTTTGAGTACCTCCACGGCGGCGTTCATAGCCCTGGCGGAGAGTATGAGGTCAGGCAGGTAGCAATCCAGCCTGGCGAATTTCTCACCGACGATGTGCATCCCTTGGGTGTAGCCCTCCTGGATGGCCTGAAATGGATCCGTGCCCTCGTCGAGCGCCTGCTGGGCCAGGGCCACGCAGCGCTCTTCATCTTCATCTACAGTGGCCTCCACCATCTGTTCAAATAGATTCATCTTATGTTCTCCTTCTATGACTGCTTCCTGTCGTTTGATCGTAACCACCCATCGTGTTATCCGGCAGAAAGTTACCACAAAACAATAAACCGCTCCCATGCCGGGAGCGGACTTTGCCTGGCGGCCAGCCTGCGTTATGTCAGGATGCTCTGGAGCCGCATCGCGAGCGACATGTCTCCGGTGACCTTGATCTTGCCCTGCATAAACGCGGCCATCGCGTTCAGTTCGCCGTTTGACATCGCGACGAAGTCCTGGGTGTCCATAGAGAGGGTCATACTGGGTGAGGTCGTTTCCCCTTCCTCCAGTTTTGCCTCCCCGTCCTCCAGCGTCAACGTCCACTTGCCGCCCCCCTTCCCACTCAGGTCGAAGAGGATAACGCCGTTGATCCCCTGGATCTTCGCCGGATCCGCGCTGGCGATGCTCTCGAAGGCCTCTTGCACCGTTGTGACAGCCATTATCTTGTCCTCCTGGGCATGATTTGAGCCCATTATAGCCTCAACACGCTCTCCTGTCAATCAGCTACTGCGGCTGCTACTCCAGGGCGCGCTGGAGCGCGCCCTGACGATTCAGACGGAGGACGGCGAGACGGTGGTGCCCCTGGGGCCGGAGTGGTACCGGGAGGTCCATTTCCGGCGGACGCTTATGCCTGACCGTCGGTGAGGGGCAGCCAGACGGTGAAGGTGGTGCCCACGTCCACCTGGCTCTCCACTGTCACCCGTCCCCCGTGCAATTCCACAATTTCCTTCGCGGTCGCCAGTCCCAGGCCGGTCCCGGATAGCTGCATCGCCCGTGGTTTCTCCCCCCGGAAGAACCGCTCGAAGACGTGCGGCAACTCCTCCTCCGGTATCCCCATCCCCGTGTCCGACACCGTCGCCGTGGCCCAGACGCGTCCCTCCGCTTCCTCCCTCCCGGTGGACAGCATCACCCTTCCACCTGCCGGCGTATACTGAATGGCGTTCCCCACCAGGTTGTCCAACACCTGCGTCATTCGCTCCGCGTCCACCAGCGCCACCGGTTCCGGATCCGCCGGGTGGTATTCCAACGTCAGCCCCCGCTCCTGGGCCAGCACCCGGTGGCTGACGACGGCCGCCTCAGTCAACTGGTTGAGCGAGGTTGGGTGGGGCTTCATCTCCAGCCGCCCGGTATCAATGTGCGAGATTTCCAGGATGTCCTTCACCAGCCGCGCCAGCCAGTCCACACCCTGCGCCAGCGCATCCAGGTACTCTCGCCGTTTCTCCTCCTCCGGCAGTGTCCGCCGCATCAACTCCGTGTATAATTTGATCGTCGTGAGGGGCGTGCGCAGTTCGTGGGAGATGTTTTCGACGAAGCGAGATTTCATGCGGCCTAACGCCTTGAGGTGGCTCACGTCGTGGATGTCCACCACCGCTGCCGGCTCGCCCTGAACCGGTCGCAGGGCTTCCTCCGCCCCTGGCCGCGAGATGGGCGCAGCCTTTAGTTCCAGGTCCAGCCCGCTCAGTTCCAGGACCGTCTCCGGCTGCTCCCTGGCCTGCCGCGCCAGGTCCCGCACCGTCTCCCGCAGCCGGGCCGCGTCCTCCGGGGAGAGAGTCTGGGTGAGCCACGTCCGCGCGACCGGGTTGGCCTGGATGATCTCACCCCCGGCGCCGGTGACGACGATGCCGTCGGAGGCGCTGTGGAGGATCGCCTCCAGGCGGGCGTACTGGGCCTGCAGTTGGGCGGTGCGCTCCTGTACCCGCTGCTCCAACTGCCCGGCGTAGTTGCGCAGTTCCATTATGTCATCAAAACGGGCCATGGCGATGGCGATGGCGCGCTCCATTTCGTGCGCGTTGGGTGGCTTGACCAGGTAGGCCCCCACGCCGGCCGCGCTGACCCTCTCGACCAGTTCCGGCGTTTCGTAGGCGCTCAGCACCACCACCGGCGTGGGGCAACGCTCGTAAATCAACCGCGTGGCCTCGATGCCGTCCATATCGGGCATCTTGATGTCCATCAGTACGATGTCGGGCCGCAGGGACTGCGTCATCTCCACAGCCTCAAACCCGTCCGCTGCTTCCCCGGCGACGGTGTACCCCAACTCTTCCAATAGCCCCCTGATCATTTCGCTGACCAGGTAGTTGTCCTCGGCGATCAGTACACGGACACCTTCACGCTGAAGATACTGGTTGCTCATCTGCTACTTCCCCTACGCCTGGGCTGCGAATCGAATCACAGCCACTGCGCCGCGATCGTTATGCAGTGACAGTTCCCCGCGCAGACTCTTGCGCACAATGTTCTGTATCAAATCAAACCCCACGCTGTACCGCTCCAACCGCAGTACCTCTTCTGGATAGCCCGGCCCATCGTCTCGAAACTCGAACAGCACCGTATCTTCTTCGAGAGCGATGCAGATGGCGATGTGCGCTGTGTCGCGCTCCCGCAAGGCGTGCTTGACCGTGTTGGTCGCCAGTTCGTTGATCACCAGCGCCAGGTTCTGCGCCTGGTCAGCCGTCACCTGGACCGCAGAGGAAGTCACGTCTACGGACACGTGCTTATCGCGCGGGAGCATCTGCAGGGAAGAGCGAATGACCTGGGCTGCCAGTTCGTTCAAGCGCAAGGGCGCCCACTCGGACGCGGAGAGCAGGCTATGCACCGTGGCCAGCCCCTGCACCCGGTTGACCAAGGCCTGCGTGATGGACTGATAGACGGCCTGATCCTCCATCCCAGCGTGCCGTCGTTCGGCGTAGAGCAGGCCGATGATGGCGGACAGGTTGTTCTTGACGCGGTGGTTGACCTCGTCCAGCAGCGTAGACCTGGCTTCGGCATCCCGCCGCGCCTGTTCATACAGCCGCGCGTTTTCGATGGCCGCGGCGGCCTGGTTGGCGAAGGTGGTCAGCAGCGGGAGTTGCCCGTGGAAAGTACGGGGCTGGAGACTGTGCACGAACAGTATGCCCATCGCTCTCCCCCGGGCCCGGATAGGTACGGCGGCGAAGGAGTGGATGCCTGCTGTGACGGCGACGGGGTTGGCTTTCATCAACTCCCCATTGGACCAGCGGACTGGAGGGCTCATCTCCCCCTCGCCGGAGATAGCATCAACGACCACCGCCTGCCCACTACCTATCACAAGGCGGGTGACACCCCTGCCACGGATGCGCTGCGATATAGGAGGCATGCCAGTGAAATGCTCGGTCTCTCTCGCTGGCTTCCCTTCCTCGTCCACCAGCACCACACTGGTGTAGTCCGAGTTGACCACGGACCCCGCCAGCTCCACGATCTGCTCCAATACCTCTTCCATATCCAGGGAGGAGGTAATAACCTGCGAGGTGCGGTTAAGATTGGTCAGGCTCTCCATGCGGTGTTGGGCCTGCTCGTATAGCCGGGCGTTGCGGATGGCGATGGCCGCAGTCGCGGCCAGTGGCTCCAGCAACCCCAGGTCTGTTGGGCTGAAGCGGTCGGCCTCTATATCCATCACCTGGAGCACGCCGATCACATTCTGTTCGGCCCTCAGTGGAACGCTGAGGATGGAGCGCAGACCCAGTCCGGTTTGCCGGTCCACCTCCTTGAAGTGGCGCTCGTCGGCCTGCACATCCGGCACGATCAGGCTCTCGCCGCTGTGCGCCACCCAGCCGGCAAGCCCCTGGCCCGGCGCCAGCCGCCATCTGTGCACAATCTCGCTTTGGGGGCCGACGGCCTGCCGGCAGACCAGTTCGTCCGTCGCCAGGTCAATCAACCAGACCGAGCCGGCGACCACATCCAACAGGCTGCACATCTCTTCCAGGATGGTGGCGAGCACCTGGTCCAGGTCAAGCGTGGTGCTGAACGCCCGGCCCGCCCGGTTGAGCAGCGCCAGTTCGCGGTTGCGCTGCCGTAGCGCCTCCTCCGAGTGTTTGATGGAGAGGAAAAAGGGAGCAATCTGGGCCATTCCGACCACCATGAGTGCCGATGTGCCAAGCGCAACCAATTCGGCTAACAGGTCGGGTGGTCGGGGCAAGCCCCCGGAGATCAACCCGAACAATGTGATGCAGCGCCGGAGCGCCATCAGGGAAACGGCCGCCGCAATAAACGCCCACGCTGTGCGTCGCCCGGTGACCCGAATCAGCCTCAAGGCCAGGAACGCCGCTGTGAATTGAAGCAGAATAGAGATCCCTAGAACAAGTGACAACACCACTATGCTTTGTCCCCCCTATCTACACGATACACCAAAGGGCGGGCTGGCTTGGCTCGCGGGTCAAGACCATTAGTGTCGGCCATAAGAATCCTCCGGTTATCGGGAGGTCAGGTTCACCCTCGCCTTGCTTCAACCCAGGCGTAAGGACCTGTTCAAAAACAACTTCGTACTTTTACAACCCAATCACGGTAATGCC
>CAZZEX010000177.1:0-5334 GCA_964653285.1 uncultured Anaerolineales bacterium | reverse complement strand
CTGCCGCTGGAGGAGGAAATGCAGATGGAGGTGCAGGGCCGCGATCAGGTCGCCGGGCTGCCCCGCACCATCACCATCAGTTCCGAGGAGGTAACCGAGGCCCTCTCAGACCCCCTCTCGGCAGTGATCAGTGTGACCAAGTCGGTGTTGGAGAAGACGCCGCCGGAGCTATCGTCGGACATCATTGACCGCGGCATGGTGCTGGTGGGTGGTGGGGCGCTGTTGCGGAAAGTGGACGAACTGATCATGCGCGAGACAGGGGTGCCAGCCTACGTGGCCGACGCTCCCATCGCCTGCGTGGCACTGGGGGCAGGACGGGCTCTGGAGCAGTATGAGATTCTCCGGCGCAGCGTGCCCGGTCTCTAAGCACGGAAACGATTGAGGAGACGAAAGGCGCAGGGTTTCCCCGCACTTTTTTCTGTCAACCGAGGACGGCGCACCAGCCTGAAGCGCCAGTGCTGGGCGGATTCGCAACCCAACGCCGCCTGTTCACGGCGGCGCGCTGGGCAGACCGCCCCTACTTCTCGACGAGATACTACTGTGCCGCTCTCTTGCCTCCTGTCTCTCGCCTTGTGCTACTCATACACCTTCCAGTATGGTTTTTCCTCCTCCCACTGGGCGCGGAACTCCTCCGGCACGTTGGTCAGGACGGATTCGCACTCGGCGGTGACGGTGCCGTCGGGCAGGCGGATCTCGCCGGCCACCCGCGCGCCCACCCCGCCCATCCGCTCCACCCAGCCCACGGCGGTCAGCCGCGTCTCGGTGGGGGTCGGGCGGCGGTAGCGGACGGTGAGACGCAGCGTCGCCATCAGGTTCTCGTCGGAGCCATGCACCAGCACCGCCCGCCCGGAGACCTCGTCCAGAATAGCGGAGACAATGCCGCCGTGGACGACGCCGGGGTAGCCCTGGTACTCGTCGGGCACGGTGAACTCGGCCCGCACCTGCCCGCTCTCGGGGTCCTCGTAGAAGGCCAGTTTCAGCCCGACCGGGTTCTGCAGGCCACAGACGAAACACATTCGAGAGTTAGGTTGTTTGTTCATAACCCGGGCAATACCTCTCTGGCAAATATTGGAGTGTCAGGAGGAATGAATTGTGGTCCAACCACAAGGTTCTGTGCCGCTTCATAAGTCATGTTGTCCAGCGCTCCCTCTCCCAAAGACACACGTCCATTGAGTTCTGTACTCACAACCGTTAGCATATTGTTCAGCGACGCTGCGATTTGCTGCCAAGCATGCCTTGTTGAGAACACTATTTCATAGAACCGATCACTGGATAGAACTTTGGCAGTATCAACAGGAAACACGAATCGTAACTACCCAGGCATCATGCCCGATGGGCCTGGGCTCCGAGATGTAACACGGATTTGACATGTTTTTGACAGAGCGTTTACGTGACTTGGGTACAATACTCGTGCATACGGGTAGTCAGTCCAGCTTCTCAACCAGCAGTGATGCGATGGAAGTAATATTCACCCCAGGGCCAGGAGTCAAGGTGCTCTCTCATAGCGACGACGTGACGATTGATGAACCCACTAGCAGTTCTCTGTCCGTGGCAGAGATGGTGTCGCTGTCGGTTCCTCCGACATTGCCTCCTGATTTGGCTTCCCTGACCGTCATCGTCCAGTGGCTCCTCCGGCGCCTGGATGAACAGGCTGATGTGATTCGTCGTCAGCAAGAGACGATGGAACAACAGGCAGCCAAGATTCAGGAGCAGGCTGCCACGATCCAATCGCTGCGGGATCAGCTGGCCAAAGACAGCCGCAACAGCAGCAAGCCACCCTCCAGCGACGGGTACGAGAAACCTTCTGTGCCACGCACGAGAAGTCTGCGACGCTCTGGTGAGAAGCAGACCGGCGGGCAGCCTGGCCACACCGGGCGACGCCTGGAGCCGGTAGAACAACCCAACCACGTCGAGGTCCATCCTGTGACAGAATGTGATCACTGCCACGCATCGCTGGCCGAGGTGCCTGTCACCGGCTATGAGAAACGCCAGGTCTTCGATCTGCCGCCCGTGGAGGTAGAAGTCACCGAGCATCGGGCGGAGATCAAGGTCTGTCCGGTGTGGCGAACTCACCACTGCCGCGTTCCCCTCAGATGTGACCCAGCCAACTCAGTATGGGCCACGCATCAAAGCCCAGGCCACCTACTTCAATGTCTACCAGCATATCCCTCTGGCCCGCACCCGTGAAACGTTTGGCGACCTCTACGGACATCCCCTGGAAGAGGACACCATCCGCCATGCCAATAGTCGCATCGAGGAGGAGGTTGCCCCGACCACACAGGAAATCCAGCGCCAGTTGTGCGATTCAGACGTCGTCCACTGTGACGAAACCGGCCTGCGTGCTGCGGGCAAGCTCCACTGGGTGCACGTTGCCAGTACCCCAACTCTGCCTCACTACACCTTCCACCCCAAGCGAGGGTCAGATGCGATGATAGACGGGGGCATTCTGCCTCGTATGAGCGGAATTGCCGTCCACGATTTCTGGCGTTCGTATTTCAAGGTGCATCAGGGGGCGCATGCCTTGTGCAACGCCCATCACTTACGCGATCTGATCTTCATCCACGAGCAATATCAGCAAGCCTGGGCCGCCGAGATGATCGATTTGCTCCTGGAAATCAAGGACGCTGTCGACCAAGCTCGCCCGACTCAAGACCACCTGTCTGCTGATCTCCTGGCCGACTTTGAACACCGCTACGCAGAGGTCCTGGCACGCGGCTTCGCGGCCAATCCTCCCCCCGACCCTCCGCCCAAGAAGAACGGGGAAGGCAGAAGCAATCCCCGCCCAAGAACCTCCTGGATCGCTTCGGGGACTACCAAAAGGAAGTCCTGGCCTTCATGTACGACTTCCGTGTTCCCTTTGACAACAACCAGGGCGAGCGAGACCTGCGGATGATCAAGGTCAAGCAAAAGGTCTCAGGCGCATTCCGCACCGTTGACGGAGCCAAGCAGTTCTGCACCATCCGCGGCTACATCTCCACGGCTCGGAAACAGGGACAACCTGTGCTCGATGCCCTCGAAGCCGCCTACCGAGGAGAGCCTTGGATGCCAACGCCCCCGTCTCATGCGCCTCCGTAGCCAGTACCCGTCTGGGTAGTTACAACGGCCTTGGCTTTTTGTTGTTGGCTTTGATGATTCTTGTGTAGGCTTGGAAGAATCTGGCGGCGATTGGGCAGTCTGGGCTTGTATCTTTGCTTCAAGCCGGTTGATCATTTCCTTTGCTTTGCCATTTGCTGGATTGATTTCCACCGCACGCCGCAAGCACTCTAGGCTTTGCTCAGGGATGTCAACCGCGAAAGCTAAATACATCCATGCCTTATCGTTTTGGGGGTTGTCACGAATGATGCGGCCCAGTATGTTACGAGCACGGTTTCGGTCCTTTGCCTGCAGTGCTTTGACTGCCTCTTGAATAAGCTGTGATTCGTTTTCCATTGCCAACAGGCCTCACTCCAAAGACGATGGACTCTTAGTTACTGCATTTGAGGGTTGGGGAATGACATAGGTCTGGATATTCCCACCAATAAACGGTGCAGGGTAATCACTTAGTTTGAAGAGTGTGCCGATGACCTCAACGTTTAGCTTTACGAGCATTTCGGTTTCTTCAATAGCACTGGGTGGTCTGAATGCCCAATTCGGATTGCTCCAGATGCTATAGAAGAACTGATTCATGACTCGCTGAAGGAAAACAAACCCGATACGTCCCGATGCAAACCCGTTAACGTAGACCTGGTAACCTCCTGTCTGAAAAGATTCCATCAGTTTTCTCTTTGGGCAATCCCTAGTCCAGAAGTCTTCGGTTACCTGGAAACGGCTTGATGTACCTGTATACTCTCCCGTGTGGGAATCTATACCTGTGACATTCCTGACGAACCAAAACTCTGGATGAGACTTCCTCTTCGCTTCGACATAGCCCGCAATATGTATCATACTCCCGTTCTCTTTCTCGCTGGGAGACATCTGTGTTTCCAGTTCACTTTTCAGATTGTGTGCGAACTTGGAGAGAGAGGCCCCCGCGGTGACTTGCTGCTGGATGAAGTCATTCATCCAATGATTCATCCTGACTCCTCCGACTGAGTAAGAGCCTGCAACAGTAAGACCGGCGTTAAGATGCTCTACCTTGAAGGTTTTCTGGCTTTCACCTGCTGGAGTGTCACCGCTTGCTGTCAAGTTGGAGTCGCTCACGTGTACAATTCCCTGCTTGCTTATGTGGGTGAGTATAAGAGTCACAGTTCTTGCCTCCTCATCAATCTGTATCCCGAACACTTGGCGTCTGCCGCCTAACGATAAGGCTCACCTGCCGCCGATTCTGGCAAGATGACAAAGCCTGGAGACTCCTTCTCGGGCAAATTGCCGCAGCATACCCACGCCAAAGGCGGTCAGGTGCAGCCGGTGTTGGGCCGCTTTGGGTCGTTGAGCAACTTGCTTTGCAGGGCTTTCAGCCTTAAAGCACAAACAAAAACATAATGGCGACCACATTGGCAAGGAAATGCGCAAGCCAGGCAACGTACAGGTTTTTTCCCCGCGAAAAGATGATGCCAAAGATGATACTGTCCAAAACGACCAGGGCAACATCGACAATGGTCACCACCAGATTACCTTGTGCCCAATGCATCAAGCCAAATATCACAGAAACTACGAGGATGGCGATCGATGTCTTGATGAACCAACTCAATCGTTCTTGAAACAAACTGCGGAAAGCCATTTCTTCCCCCAGTGTTGTGAAGATCAACATACCGTAAAGCGGGATGAGTTGTGTGCTATCGAACAGGGGGATCCTGGATTCGACATGAGTCAGGAAAGCAGGCCAGAAGCTTTTCGCAAGCAGTGCAACGGTTAGTTGAATCACCAAGGCTAATAGAATCAGGAACCAGTTGGCAATGAGTGCTGGTCTGATTCCATGAGAGTCAAAACCGAGTTCTGGCCATGGGCGCTTCCTCAATCGGCGTTCAATCAGGAGGTAGGCGATTGGTAAGAATACAGAAACGATTTTAAAGCTTGACCAAAGCAGTGATGGGATGACAGTTAAAGCAAAAATGATCAGAGTTTCCAGAAGAATGCGCCGCGATATCTTTGTTTCCGTGTTATCCCTCAGTTGGTCGGGGAGCCTCATTATGTATCCTTTCTTGTCGACCTGAAATCTTGAATCTTCAATGTTTTAAGCGGCCTAACGGTCTGGGCTTCACCTGCGCGGCGGCTGCGGGGAAGTCACCTTCGCAGGAAGACTGCTTGAAGGTGCGTGTGGCCTTCGGTTTGCCGCAGCTCAGCCGCGTCAGGTGCAAGCCCTTGGTGCGACCCGTTCCTCCGAAACCATCGCTCACTCAAGAGGATGGGGGATGG
>CAZZEX010000176.1:0-5441 GCA_964653285.1 uncultured Anaerolineales bacterium | reverse complement strand
CAATATGAGGGTATTATACCATAATACGAAGTTGTTTTTGAACCATTACTAAGTATAATCATTATAAGCGCCACAACGGTCTGAGTCAATGGGTAAAACGTACTATTGACGTAACCCTCGCCTGATACAGCCCCGGTGGGCGCGCGAAATCTCTACTCTGGCTGTAGGCTTTTGTTCACTGGCCCTATACGACTCTCTGCTACACTATTCTCTAACCTGAACCTGCATCAGAGCGAGTCATACATAGACAGAAAGTGAGGTGAAGCGAGATGTTGTACTTGCCCTGCGAGGAAGGCCAGGGCCTGGTCGAGTATGCGTTACTACTTGTTCTGGTAACTCTCATCGTTATCGTCGTTCTGTTACTCCTGGGCCCGGCGGTCGGGGACATTTTCTCCAACATCCTCAGCAACGTCTAGCGGCCAGAACGTCAGCAGGAAAAGCCGCCGCACGGCAGAGGCAGGTTCCCGCGCGAGAGCGGGGCGCAGTACCTTGCATGCTTCCGAGTTGGCCGCAGAAAGGGGTTTTGACGTGAGCAGTCACGAAGAGCAATTGATGTCTATGGATTTCTATTGTTTGGGTCCACATCGTCCCACCAAAATGAAGGCTGTTGAATATCGTGGCGGCACTTGGCTCACTCCTGAGATGGCAATTTATGAATGCACGTTGTGTGGCAAACGTAAGATAGTCGTCTATGAACCAGAGACGGTACTGATGAACACACTGCAGCAAGCGGCTTCGTATTGATGACCGTCCGCCCGCGCAACTCGTCGCGTGAGTGACCGCGAAGCGACCGCCCCGACCGCAACGGTTGGGGCGGTTTGCGTTGCCTGGGTTGCGGCCTTAGTGCCAGGTGCCTATTGACCTTTGCACAAGGTTGGGTTATACTGGATGAGTGTCAGACAAACAAAGCGCCTCGCGACTCTAGCCAGTCCGAGGCGGTGTCCAGGACGTGGGCGCGCCCTGGCAAGGCCATGATAACACAGGCCCGCCCACCGTCAAGGTCGGCGGGCGTTTTGATGCTCAAGATAGAAAGCGCCCACATAATATACCGGACAGGAGATACAGGCGGAAAGATGCCCACGTTGCGAAGGTTTGCACGATAACCGCCACTTTGGCGGTTCCACGGTGCGGAAAAAACCTGGTGCGTCGCCCTGGGCACAAGGTCTTGGATCACGAAACACACGAAAGGGTACGAAAAGCGCGAAAAACTTTCGCGGCTTTCGTCTTCCTTCGCGATTTTCGTGGTCCAAACGCCCCCCGCCTGTAGGTTATGGCACGGGAAGTTATTCTTTTACGATCCCTAAACGTGCAAACAAGGTAACTACTCATCCCGCTCGGCTTGGATTGCCCAATCCAAGCCTCTTGGCAACAAGAAGCGGCACTTTGCGGGTCAAAAGCGATCAGATCCGCTTGATTCTATCCGCTGAACCGCTGGATTTGACAATCCAGCGGGAGCGGGTGAGTAGTTACCAAACAAGATACTCTTGCTACAGGAGGCTTCAGGCTTCAAGAGTAGATCTACAACTCTGCGGCAGAGGTTGGCCGAAAAGCCCTCAATGTCAATCAGCAGATCGCGTCAGGCTGGCATCGAAGTGAGATCATCTGCCTCGCCACTTACAGGAGGGAGCTGCACATGAATCTCAGACGGCTTGCAATGGCTACGGGCGTGGGAGTGGGCGGTATCGCCACCCTGCTATGGCTACTGGGCACTATAGGCACACCGGTCACCGCTGGGCCTGCCCCAAGCGCGGCTGAGGCGAGCATAGTCGAAGAAATGGCCGAATCCCCTCTCTCCGATGCTACCCCTCTCCACTACGTAGCCATCACCGGCACCGATAGCGGCGATTGCAGCACGCCAGGCAGCGCATGCCTCACCATCCAGTACGCGGTGGATCAGGCTGGTGAGGGTGACGAAATCCGCGTTGCGGCTGGCACCTACGCCGACATTCACGCCCGTGCGGGGGTGACACAGGTGGTCTACATCAGCAAGACTGTCACCATCCGGGGTGGGTATACTACCACCAACTGGAGCACGTCCAACCCCATCTCCTACCCCACCACGTTGGACGGCCAAGGGCAGGGGCGTGTGCTCTACATTACTGGCGACATTAGCCCGACGATTGAGGCACTGCGCATGACCGGCGGCAACGCGGCCGGGCTGGGCGGCGGCTGGGGGATAGGGGATGCTGGCGGCGGGGTGTACGTCATCATTGCCACGGTCACCATCAGCGAAAACCAGGTCTTCAGTAACACCGCTTACTACGGCTGCGGGCTGTACCTGGAGGATAGTAACGCCACGATCAGGGGGAACACCGTCTTCTCTAACACCGGCGGCGAGGCTGGCGGGCTGGCCCTGTACAAAAGCGACGCCACGATTAGCGGGAACACCATCTCCTCCAACACCGCCGAAGAAGGCGGCGGGCTATGCCTGTACGAAAGCCGTGCCGTCACGATCAGCGGGAACACCATCTCCTCCAACACCGCCGAAGGAGGCGGCGGGCTGCTCTTGAGCCTCTGCACCGACGTCACGATCAGCGGGAACACCATCTTCTCCAACACCGCCGAAGCAGGCGGCGGGCTGTACCTGACCGAAAGCGACGTCATGATCAGCGGGAACACCATCTTCTCCAACACCGCCATCTACGGCGGCGGACTGATCCTGTCCGACAGCGACGACACGATCAGCGGGAACACCATCTCCTCCAACACCGCCGAAGCAGGCGGCGGGCTGGTTCTGTGGTTCACCGATGCCACGATCAGCGGGAACACCATCTCCTCCAACACCGCCGACGAGGGCGGCGGGGTGTGCCTGCTGGAAGAAAGCAACGCCACGATCAGCGGGAACACCATCTCCTCCAACACCGCCGACAAGGGCGGCGGGCTGGGCCTGTGGGACAGCGACGCCACGATCAGCGGCAACACCATCTCTTTCAACACCACTGGTGGCTCCGGCGGCGGGCTGTACCTTGGTTGGGGAGGGTCGAGAGGCGACGTCATACTCACCGGCAACACCATCTCCTGCAACACCGCCCATGGCGACGGCGGCGGGCTGTACGGAGACGCTGTCATGCTCAGCGGCAACACCGTAACCTCCAACACCGCCAAAGGGAATGGCGGTGGGCTGCTCCTAATTAACGGCGTGCTGGTCAACAACATCGTCGCCGACAACGCTTTGTCGGAGTCAGGGGGCCACGGCAGCGGGTTGTACATTGACGGTGGCAGCGCGCAACTACGCCACACCTCCATCGCCCGCAACACCGGCGGTGACGGCAGCGGGGTCTTCGTCTGCTATTGCACTGTGGCCCTGACCAACACCATCCTGGTCAGTCAAACCGTAGGCATCACCGTCGCGACTGGCAGCACGGTCAGGCTGGAGAGCACGCTGTGGAACGGCAACACCACTAACTGGGACGGCGAGGGCACGATCAACCACAGCAACGACTACACAGGAGCCCCAGCCTTTGTGGACCCCAACGTGGGGGACTATCACATCGGCCTGACTTCGGCGGCCATTGACAAGGGCGTGGATGCGGGGGTAGATGACGACATAGACGGAGACGCGCGCCCGCACGGCGACGGTTACGACCTCGGCGCGGATGAAGCACGTATCGTTGCATTGGCTGTCACCAAGCAATCTGGCCTCAACCCGGTGCAGGCCGGGGTGCAACTGACCTACACCATTCGGGTCACCAACACTGGCAACGTGACTCTGACCGCGACCATCACCGACTTATTGCCGAACCACGTCACACCTACCGGGTCTATCACCTGGACACCGGCCATCACCGCGCCCGGCGGCGTCTGGACAGGGGCGGTCGTCGTCACCGTCGAGATGAGCCACAAAGGTCCGCTGACCAACATGGTGCAGGTCACGACTGACGAAGGCGCCAGCGGTTTCTACATTCACACGCTTGCGCCGGCACTGGACATCACCAAGCAGGCCCACCCCGATCCGGTTCAGCCTGGTGAACAATTGACGTACACAATCTATGTCACGAACACAGGTGATTTTGTCCTCCACGCCATCGTCACTGATACGCTGCCTGGACACGTCACGCCTACTGGGTTCATTACTTGGACGCCAGTCATCGCCGCGCCCGGCGATTTCTGGACGCAGACGGTCATAGTCACCGCCGAGATGGGCTATGCCGGACCGCTGACCAACGTGGTCCGGGGCACCACTGAGGAAGGTGCTACCGGCGTGTATACCAGCAGCTCGACCCTGGTCCACGCCCCTGGTGTCATAATGGCCTCTGACCGTGCAAGCAGCGTTGACCCAGGCAGCGTGGTCATTTACACTCACACGCTCACCAATACAGGCAATGCCCCCGACGTTTTTGTCCTGACTCACCGTAGTGGCCAAGACTGGTCTATAACGTATGATACGCCGATCAGCGTGGGTTATGACCACACCTCCACCGTGGTCGTCAGCGTTACCGTACCCACGGATGCCATCAGCGGCACAGTGGAGAGCACGGTCATCACTGCCACCTCGCAAGCCAGCGGCACCGTGCAGGCAGCAGTCACCGACACGACTACAGTCAATCGCGTCCTCGGCGTCGAACTGGCCCCAGATCACACCGGCAACGGTGACCCGGACACCATCGTAACTTACACCCATATCTTGACCAATGCTGGCAACGGTCTCGACATCTTTGACCTTACCCACCACAGCAGCCAGGACTGGACGGTGGAGTACGATACACCTGTTAGCATGAGCTACCATCAGACCGCCACTGTGCTGGTCAGCATCACTGTACCCGCTGGCATCATCAGCGACACTTTGGACAGCACGATCATCACCGCCACATCGCAAACCAGCCCCACCATCCAGGCGGCAGTCACCGACACGACCGTTGTTAATCACGTCCCCGGTGTTGATTTGGCCCCTGATCGCATCGGGACCGGTGACCCGGACACCATCGTAACCTACACCCACACTCTGACCAACTCCAGCAACGGCTTCGACGTCTTTGACCTCACCCATCAGAGCAGCCAAGACTGGTCAGTAGCGTACGATACGCCGGTCGGTGTAGGCTACAACCAGACCGCTACTGTTTTAATCAGTATCACTGTACCCGCTGGCATCGTCAGCGGCACAGTGGACAACACTATCATCACTGCCACATCGCAGGCCGGTGCAGGTGTCTATGCCACCGTTGCTGACACAACCACTGTCGGCCACGTTCCTGGTGTAGCATTGGCGCCCGACCGGACGGGTCTGACGAATCCCGGCAGTCTCATCACCTACACCCACACCCTGACCAATGCTGGCAACGGTCCTGATACCTTCAACCTGACGCACGAAAGCAGCCAAGACTCGGCGGTGGAGTATGCCACGCCTGTCAACGTGGGGTATAACCAGATTGCTACTGTGGTTGTCAGTGCAGCAATTCCCGTTTTGGCTTCTGATTTGAAATCTGCGAGCATTTCCGTATACT
>CAZZEX010000175.1:0-5506 GCA_964653285.1 uncultured Anaerolineales bacterium | reverse complement strand
CCGGCACCGGCTACGCCGAGAGCGCCCTCACCGAGCCGTGGGCCTGCGTCATCGCCGCCTACCAACTAAAGTACCGCACCATGCTAAAGCCAGGTGGCACGACCTGGATCATCGGTACCCCCGCCGCATCACTCCCCTCCTCTCATAGGGGAGGGGCCGGGGGAGAGGTCAGGCTCCCCTCCCCGCCTCGGGGAGGGGCCGGGGGAGAGGTCTACACCATCAGCGCGGGCTTCGACGAGACCTCACATCCCAGCCGCCTGTTACTGACCAATGTTCCATCCGATTTTGCCAACTGGCTGAGGACGCGGGCAGAACCGTTGGGCGTGGAGGTCATCGAGGTGGACGACCTCGCCGCCCCGTTCCCTCCCCCCTCCCCTCGCAGGGGAGGGGCCGGGGGAGAGGTCAGCCTCCCCTCCCCTCACAGGGGAGGGGCCGGGGGAGAGGTCAGCCTCCCCTCCCCTCGCAGGGGAGGGGCCGGGGGAGAGGTCAGCCTCCCCTCCCCTCACAGGGGAGGGGCCGGGGGAGAGGTTAGCCTCCCCTCCCCTCGCAGGGGAGGGGCCGGGGGAGAGGTAGACGACATCGTCCTGCTGGGCGCTGATCCCGATCTCATTGAGGAGGTCAGCCCGCGCCTGGCCAAGTTTGGCGTCCTGGCCGTCATCGCCGACGCGCTGCTCTCGCGCAAAGTAAACGTTGACGTCGGGCGCGTGCATTACAATCGTTGGGTCTATGTCGGCGGCCCCGGCCCAGACGTCACCCGTGCTTACAGTGACGTGCCGGTTCGCTCCGCGCTCAAGCCGGGTGGGCGGGCCTGGTTCGTCGGCGCGGGCGGGCCGATGGGGCGCATGCACGTCCAGCGTGCCATCCAGGTCGCCGACGGCCCCTCGACCATCCTCTGCACCGACATCAGCGACCTGCGCCTGGATGACCTGCGTGCCAGCTTCGCCGCCGAGGCGGAGGCCAAGTCCATCGAATTTATCTGCCTCAACCCGATGAACGAAGAATACGCGGCAAGTATGGCCGTGCTGAAGGAGCAGGGCTTCGACGACATCGTCGTGCTGGCCCCGGTGCCCGCCGTCATCTCCGACGCGGCGACTTATCTAGCGCCCCGGGGCGTGATGAACATCTTCGCTGGCGTGGCGCGCGGCACGATGGCTCAGATTGACCTGAGCGACGTGTACCTGAAAGACGTGCGCATCATCGGACACTCCGCCTCGACGATTGACGACCTGCGACTGATGTTGCACCAGGCGGAGTCGGGCAGACTGTCGCCCAACCGGTCGGTGGCGGCGGTTGGCTCTCTCAGCGCCGCTCGAGACGGCTTGCGGGCGGTGAAAGACACCGTGTTCCCCGGCAAGATTGTCATCTACCCTCACATCAAGGACCTACCCCTCACTGCACTGCCAGACCTGAAAGACAAACTACCAAGCGTCTACGCCAGGCTGAAGGACGGGCGCGAGTGGACAGTGGAGGCCGAACAAGAATTCCTCCGCTTGATGCTGCCGTAGATGGAGAAACCGGGTTTTTTCCGAAAAACCTGGTTTCTTGCCCTGAAAAGCACGAGGTTATTATGGACAAAACGCTACAAAATCAAATCGCCATCGTCACCGGCGGCGCGCAGGGGCTCGGCGAGGCCATCTGCCACCGGCTGGCCCGCGAGGGGGCGCCCGTCGTCGTCGCTGATCTGAACCTGGAGGGCGCGGAGCGCGTTGCCGCCGACATCGTATCGCAGACCGATCGGCGCGCCATCGCCGTCCAGGTGGACGTGACCGACGAACCCCAGGTAGCGGCGATGGTGGATCGCGCCGTCCAGGAGTTTGGACGGCTCGACATCCTCGTGTCCAACGCCGGCATCCTTATCGCCGGGCCGATGGACGAGTTCCCGGCCGACAAGTGGCATGCCGTGATGGACGTCAACCTGTTCGGCTACTTTCTGTGCACCAAACATGCTGCCCGTGTGATGAAGGCCCAGCGCAGCGGTGTCATCATCCAGATCAACTCCAAGTCGGGCAAGAAAGGGAGTTACAAGAATTCGGCCTACGCCGCCTCCAAGTTTGGTGGCATTGGCCTGACCCAGAGCATTGCCCTCGAACTGGCTGAGTACGGTGTGCGCGTCAACAGCGTCTGTCCTGGCAACCTGCTCGATTCGCCGCTATGGGTGGATTCGCTCTACCAGCAATACGCCAAGAAGTGGGGCATCACCGAAGAGGAAGTACGTCAGAAGTATATTGACCAGGTGCCGGTGAAGCGCGGCTGCACCTACGAGGACGTGTGTAACGTCGTCGTCTTCCTGGCATCAGACCAGGCTGGCTACATGACCGGACAGGCGGTCAACGTGACCGGCGGCCAGGAGATGCGTTGAAGGGGAAAGCGCTCCTGAGGTAACCGTCCAGCGAAGCTGCGTCTCAGACCGCCAAGATCTTAACGCAAAGTCGCAGGGACGCAAGGAAAAAATACAGAACTCGGCAGAGGGAATCCGGTGCGCTGATCAGGGCACGGGGTCCTGGACCACGAAACAGACGAAAGGGCACGAAAAGCACGAAAGGCTTTCGTGTCTTTCGTCTTCTTTTGCGATTTTCGTGGTCCAAACGTCCCCCGCTCGTGGGTCATAACAACGGCAGGTCTGTCTTTCTGGGCCAGAATCGACCAGGCAAAGACGGTGGTCCCGCGGACATCCCGTGCATGTCACAGCGGGGATAACCGTATCAAAGATCAGCGTGAATCTGCGTCCTTAAGCTGTTGAGTGGCCCGGCGAGCTTGTTCGCCGGGCCGTTGGTTATCTGAGCGGAGTCGGCAAGGGTGCATTTCAGTTTGGGGGCGAGTTTCGTGCATGCCCTTCCAGCAAGCTCCTGAACGGGTCAAAACGTGCTCAAAACCTGCCAAGAATTTGCCTGAACGGCCAAAAATGCCCGTTTGACGCACCACTGGGACTCCTGGGGAAATCTGCCCCAGAACTGAAATGCACCCGTCGGCAACCGGGACTTGCGCCCGAAGCGAAATTGCACTATACTGAGATCGGTACTGATTGAGTTTGCGCGTGTTGGGCCATCAATACCCACAACTCTACAATTGAGCGGAAATCTGCCAGAAGATGCCTAAGAACAATGTCCACGAGTTGGTTATGAGCTTGTTCGAGCGTGCGCGGAAAAAACTGACGCCGGATGCGCGTAAGCGCTTTATCTTCCTTTTTACCCTTTTCAATACGATGTTTTGTTTCTTGTTTCTGTTATTGCTATGGAACACGCAGTTGATAGAAGACAACCACCAGTTGAGGAATTCCTTGCAGGCTAGTGAGGTTGTTGCGACCGAAGCAGCGATACAGATGGATAAACTCGAGGAGGAAATCGAGGAGCTTCTGCGTCCAAAGCCCACATCTACGATATCTCCGCCGACAGTAGCCCCAACATCTACCAATCCGCCTCCATTGATCCGCAGCGTCACCCCTAACACGGGGACAATCGCAACTGGCGCGATCACAGCCACCCTGGAAGGAAGCACATTTGCATCCGGGACCACGGTCGAATTGATTAAGGAAGGAGAGTCACCAATAGTCGGGGCGAATGTGAATTTGATCAGCCCGACGCAGATTACCTGCGTCCTGGACTTGACTGGCGCGACTATGGGAATGTGGAGCGTACGGGTGATCAACCCTGACCGGCAATCTGCCACTTTACCCGCCGCCTTCAGGGTGTGTCCAGGTCCCTGTCCATGTCTAGAGGGATACTACCGAAATGAGCCGCGCTTACCCTAAGAACCCCTTTTGTCTGGAACCCATCAGGCTGCCATCACAGTTCTTTGGTCGCAGGAGGGAAATTCAACGGACTCTCAGTTTTCTGCACCGGTTGCAATGTGTTTCTATCGTGGGACCAGCCAGAATCGGCAAGACATCCTTCTTGTCCCACGTTGCCCACCCACACGTCCGCGCGGAACGCAAGCTGGCTGAGGAACACGTCTTTGTCCACCTCAATAGCCACTCGCTGGCCGATCTTAGTGAAGGCGAATGCTACCTTCACATCCGCGAGGAGGCCCTTCGTCAGATCAAGGGCACGGTGGCATTAGATAAGGACGTCGGAATTCGACTGGAGAAAAGAGTCCGGGAAGATGGGTCGCAGACAGCATACTTTGGACTGCGGACTTTATGTCGAAGCGCTGGAGCCCTTGGACTGAAACTCGTCATGGTCTTAGACAATCTCGACGTGTTGAACCAAAACCATCTTTTAGGAGAAGACTTCTTCTCTGCCTTACGTTCACTCCACACCAATTATAAAGTTGCCTACCTCGTAGCATCTCAGTCACCAATAGATAAGCTCGAGCGGATTTGCCCTGATGGCTCTGGTTCGCCTTTCTTTAATATCTTCCAGCAAATACCTATTGGCCCATTCACGAACGAGGAGAGCCGCCGGCTGGTGGTTACGCTGTTAAACTTAGCCGGTGCTAAATTCCCAGAGTTGGTCATAGATTGCATCCTCGAACTGGGCCACAACGAACCACACCGGCTCCAACGAGCTGGATACCTCGCCTTTCAGATGTGGCAAGAGAATCAGGAAGATTTGCTCAAGGGGCAATGTGAGGGAATCAGACGACGATTTGAGGAAATAGTGACTTGACGGATGTTGGGAGGGTACGCCAACTATGATCGAAAACCCTTTCTTCCACCGCGGGCCCATCCGCGATCCGGCCTATTTCTACAACCGAAAGAGAGAGGTCAAGTGGACCCTGGAGATGCTGGGCAAAGGGCAGTGTGTCTCCATTACCGGTCCCCGCAAGATTGGCAAGACCTCGTTGCTCTTCTATGTCTCCCGGCCGGAGGTGATGCAGCAACATGGATTTGACCCGGCCCGTCATCTCTTTGTATATTTCAACTGCGAGGGCTTAGGGAGCCTAAAGCTGGAGGAGTTCTACGCTTTGATTCTGGAACAAGTAGCGGATCGAGCTTCTCAACAGGGATATCATCTCGCTAGTCCCGAACGCCCAATCTCTTACCTGGAGTTTGAACGCGTCCTCCGAAAGGCGTTCGATCAGGAATTGAAGCTGGCTTTGCTCCTGGACGAATTCGAGCTCCTGGGCCAAAATCGAGGTTTGGGCACGGAGTTTCTCTCTGGATTGCGAGCTCTGGCCACTAAATTCGACAGTGCTTATCTCACTGCCTCTCAACGTCAGATCGCCGCATTTACTGGACACCACTCCCCCTTCTTTAACATCTTCCGCCCATTGAAGCTGGGTCTTTTCGATGAACTAGAGAGTCGGGAACTAATTGAGGAATCCCTGACGAAAGCAAGAGCCATTTTTCCCCCGGAAGCTGTCAACGGCATCCTTGAGTTGGGCGGAGGGCATCCTTTCTTCCTGCAGGTGGCTGGCTACTGGGCATTGGAGCTGCAGACTACGAAGGGGGCCCCCCTGGAAAGCAAGGACTTCCACATCCTGGCCCAAACTGTGCGTGGTCAGGTCGAATCCCAGTATCTTCTCAATATTTCGGGGCAGTGCTGGATACAAAGGAATTTCTGACAAT
>CAZZEX010000174.1:0-5532 GCA_964653285.1 uncultured Anaerolineales bacterium | reverse complement strand
TGGAGATACCCAACCCGAAAGGGTGCAGACTTCCGACTGGTGTCTCGTCACGAGAGAGTTTGAGAAACCGGCATAGGAGACAAGCAGATGACGGCAGTATTAGGAACAACTGCTGGTGCGGTTTCCAACGAAACGATGAACTGGCACGACATCGAGTGGGAGAAGGTTCATCGGAACGTTCGCCGGCTGCAAGCGCGTATCGTGAAGGCAACCCAGGAAATTACTGTTGGGAAACCGCGTCTTGTTCCGCAAGGCGTTTGAGATGCTTGAGCCGTGTGAAGGGAGACTTTCACGCACGGTTCTTAGGGGGCTGGGGGCCAGTAATGGCCCCTGGCTACCCGACCGGGCGCGAAATCAGCGGCACTTTGGTTATCGACGGTGATGTTGGCAAGGAAGGCTCGGCGCACAAGCCGGGCGGCAGGTGAGCTCCAAGCCGTTAGCACGCCCACGCAATCTTGGACAATCTTACAAAATTTGAAGTAGTCTGCTATACTATAGCTTCAGAACAGGGAGTTGCAAAGTATGACAAGCCGAAGATTCATTGGTCAGAAGGAAGAACTTGAGAACCTCTTTCGAAGGTATGGTATAGGGGGAGAAATATCTTTCCATGCTCTGGCTTATCACTACTTCGCCCGTTACTCAGAAAGGCTAGACAATATACCCAATACTACTGTTGAAAAATGGCAGCGAGCACATCAGAAGATTGAGAACGACCTGCGCATTTTCTTGTTTCTGGATGAATTAGTCTCAAATGACCCAGAAGGGCACAAGCTCTCAGAATGGTATCAGTTTTTCGTTGGACGACGATTTAGGGAAGCATCTGGGAAGTTTTTCACGCCTAAGCCTGTAGCAAGCATGATGGCACATATGCTCCCTGTAAAACAACAAGCTGTGATTATGGACCCAACTTGTGGAAGCAGTACGTTTCTGATGGAAGCAGCCCAAGTGTGGGGAGAGCGTGACTGTATATTAGTTGCAAATGATATAGAATTATCTCTTGTTGAGTTATCAATGCTCACGCTGAACCTTGCTACGTCGTCACAACATGAAAAGCACTTTGTTTGTGGCGACATCTATTCACCACCAGAGGAACTTTTAAGCTGGTATGGAAGAGTGGACTATATATTAGCAAACCCCCCCTTCTCACTGCGAATTGGGTATGAACAGTTTGGGAGTCCTTTGTTCTCATCTGGTTATCGAAACAGTGATGCGCTTTTCATTGACATAGCTCTAAAACTGCTTCGTCCTGGTGGTAGGCTCGTTTGTCTTCTACCCCATTCAATTATTGCCAACAAGGAATTTTTAACTTTCCGAACCATTGTTGAGAAGTCGTGGACAGTCTTAGGTGTCATCTGTTTGCCAGAAGGGGTCTTTCATCTAAGTGCAGGAACGACAACACGTGCTGATATTGTAGTATTGGAGAAAAACAAAACATCTGTCTCTCCGGTAGTAAGAAAGCACGTGTTCGCGTCTGTTCCCTCCGTGGGCATAAGATTGAATAGCAACGATGCAGATTCAACGCCTAACTACTTGGAGTCGGTGTTGAACGCCCCTGAAGTTAGAGAGGCTTTTGGAATTTAGGGGGAAACTGCTATGGGTAGAAATGGTAAGCTATTTATCTCTGTAATCAGTACGCCTGATTTTACCACATCCGTGTGGGATCCATATGTCTACCGCCACGATGGAGAGAGTTATCCACTTTCAGAATTCGCGGACATTTGCAAGGTTACGGCTAAAAGCAGCCCATACAAACGTTCTCCGTTTCAACCAATTGAATATCGAGATATCCCCGGTGGCAACTACCTGAGCTTTATGCTCAGGCCAACTCAAGACAGTGCAACACGTTATAACAGACTACCAGCAGTCAGTGAGGGTGAAATTCTGTTCGGAACTATGCGAGCCTATCTGGGTAACATTATTGTGACCCCCCTAGCAAAATGGTTAAGCCAAGAGCCCCCAGTATATTTCTCGATCAAGTCCGAGTTTGCGCTTGTGTCACCCCACGATAGACTAACCTACTTCTGGCTTGCTTATATGCGGTCAAAGCATTTTCTTGAGAATCTACCTATAGGAACCGGAGGTACACGCCCGCGACTTCAGCCACAATCATTAGGGCAAACTCCGGTAAGGATTCCCCCAGTCGAAACCAGGGAGCGAATTCACGAGGAGCTTGAGGTGTTAGCAAGAAAGGAGTGGGAGAATTATTCAAAAACCCTATCTACCATTGACTTGGTTAACTCATTAGTGAAAGGATTGTAGATGCCAGACATTACCCCACAGGAAATCCAAACTCTGCAAAAGCAATTTGAACCCCTTATCGGTCTACGAATTGATTGGTTATCGCTACCCCAACAAGCCTTACCGGGATTTGAACCAAGCCAGATTGCCGTCATCATAAACACTTTGCTCGATGCAGCACTCCCGCAGATTGAACTTCTCGCGACAAACCCAGAGAACCGCAAGAAACTTGAACACCTAGGTCTGTCCAAGGCTCCAAGGGAAATCGGGGACAGGGAATCATATCCTGACTACATTCATACTTCTGGTTACCGTGTCGAGTTGAAAGGTCTTTTTGTGGACAACCCTTCTTTGGACTTGAAGCGTCCACCTACTCGCCGCGAACCTTCAGCACGATTGAAAGAAAACATCACTGAGGAGAATGTTGATCCCGCAAAAGGCGTACTTATGCTAGCAGCAGTACAGCTTCGTGAATTCGATGGATTATGCTATCCCGTAATCGTTGATATTGGCATCTTCTCAATGGTTGAATGCACTCGTGCAAGAGACGACAGGCTCACAAGGCTGGGGGGACGATGGCACGATGGAATTCCCCAAGTTGTCAAAAAGGCTAGCTCGGCAAAGTATCGTAACGGCCTACCTCTCACAGACAGCGATTATGAAAAAGACACTAACTTCGGTAAACTGAAGAGAATACCTTACTCCCCACTACAGGATTTTATGCGTAAGCATGGTGCTATCTAGTCAGCAAGACAAGGCGTGCTAACCCCGCATGCACCCGACTTGGCTAATCGGCGCGCTTTTCAAGTTTCTCACGCGCATTTTAGTTCACTTTCCAGCGACGGCGCTCACGCCGCACCCGCCAAGCGCGTGATGCGCAGGCCGTTAGGCGGCACTGCACCAAGAAAAGCGGGTTGGTGATGAGTTGCGTCATTACCGAAAACTTACTAATCATTAAAGGAGGAGAAAAGAGATGGAAAAGCAAATAACACCAGGACTAAAGCGCACATTCCTTGTCCACGGCGTCATGATGACCATATTCGCCCTCACCTACCTATTTTTCCCGGTGCTGTGGGGCGATTTGACAGGTTGTATATCCAACCAGGTACCACAGATATTCAGGCTGTTCGGTACAGCCATCCTTGGTTATGCCATAAGTTCGTTCTTGGCGTTCAGGGAGACATCATGGGACAAGGTGAAGATCGTGGCTCAGATGGAGTGCGTCATTACCATCCTGTTCCCGATTGTTATCCTATTGGCCTTGCTCTTCTGGGGTCTCCCAGCGATCGGCTGGATGTCCTTCGTTGTAATGAGTGGCCTCGCTATAGCATTCAACGTCTTCTATTTCAAAGGATAGACGGACACGGAGTCTGTTCGAGTCTCGGTACTCTATTTCTAGATTTGGACAGTCTCGCTTCCAAGTGTGACGGACTTCCTGAGAAGACTTGGGATAGGTTGGTGCCCCAATCCGGTGTGGCTCCCCGGCCATCGGCGGTGTCAGGGGTGGTAGGGGGCGGTTGCTTGACTGAAGGGCGGAGCGTGTCACCAGCGGGTGCCGCCTAACAGTCGCTGCAGCCGACCGCCTGATCGAGGATTCTATTGTTGCCGGTCTTGGTTATGTGTAGCGTCTTTGATTGTTGGGCGCGTCGCAAACCCGGCGGCGGCTGATGCGCCATCCGTTAGGCCGCGCTGGCAGAATAGATGGGTTTACCATTTTGGGTGTGAGAGGTCTGCTTACAAGACAAGATGATAACTATGACTAAGAACCTAATTTATGACGAGAGAGTTTCTTCGAACAAGACAGAAGCGCTTTTCTTAGTTCTCACAATCCTCTTCTTCCTGCTACTAATCTGGCGCGTGAGTACAGATGATCCAGACGTTTTTGGTGCTTTTTTCTTCTGTCTTTTCGTTTTATTCCTTTTCTACTCGGTGAACTACAGAACACTCATTATCCGTCTCACCCCGGAGTCTCTGGTGCTCACGTTTGGCATCTTCACATGGACAGTACCATTGGATAACATCGAAGAATGCCATCTCGATAAGATACCGCTGTTGATGAGGTTGGGGGGAGCAGGGATACACTTCATGAGTATTCGGAAACGATACCGCGCCTCATTCAATTTTCTGGAATATCCCAGAGTTGTGGTCGCGTTTAAGAGAAAAGTGGGGCCTTTGCGGGATATTTCCTTTTCGACGCGCCGACCGGATGATGTTCTACGACTCATTCAAGAAGCAGTATCTATAAGGAGGGCCGCCCAAAAGGAGGGCCGCCCAACACGGGCGTCCAGCCGTTAGGCCGCAAGATCGCGGTCGAAAGGAGTCCTAAAGAAATGAAGATCACGAAACCAAAAGGGTTGCTGATTGCAGCAGTGTGTTCTGTGATTGCCTGTATTTTCCAAATCATAGGTCTTGTCAGGTATCTTGCCAGATTGCCGGATGATTGGATAGGAATTACATTATACATTGTAACGATAGTCGCATTCACTCTTGGGGCTATCGGATTCTACATACAATTGAGAAAGCAAAAGCAAGCAGAATGATCTACAACCTCGAAGTAGCAGGAATACCTGACCAGATTGTGCATCTTAGTCAGTGAGTTTTGTGTCCCGGATGGGTGCGGCCTAACAAGGGCGTCAACCCGACGCGGCTATCGCCGCTGTAATCGGCGGTGAAACGCGCTTTGTAGGTGGTTTTCTGGCGAAGGTGGTTGCCACGCATCCGCCGCGCGGGTTACGCCCAGGCTGTTAGGCGGCATCGAATACCGTAACAACCGTAACATGGGGTATGAGCTTAGGCTGGGAAGAATCTATTCGTCCGATTGTGGTCGGACATCAACGAAAGGAGGCATTATGACTCCGCGTACGCAAGAGATCGTTGTGGCAGCGGCTGCTGCCGCCATTACGACAATCGTAGTAGCAGTAGTGAAAATTGCATGGGCTGTGGAGCCGGCGATATTTATAGCTGGGGTCGGAACAGGGGCGGTCGTTGCTTATATCGTTCTTAAGAATAGGGAACTGGCATTACTGCGAAGAAGCTGAGCCTGTGTTGAGGCTCCTGCCAACGCTGCGAAGGAGCCAACAGTTGCTGCCCCTTCAGCATATGAGAAATATGTCTCTAGCGATGCCGCCTAACCACTCACTCCAGCCGACCCCAAGAGCGGCGGCGCCAAACCGAAGGCTGCAAGCATGGGGGAAGCAGGAGTCAAGTGGGTGGTCGCAGGCAGGCGGCTGAGTTCGATCCCGTTAGGCCGCGCCGCGCGAAGGAGGTTGTATGAACACATCCAATGACACTAGC
>CAZZEX010000173.1:0-5640 GCA_964653285.1 uncultured Anaerolineales bacterium | reverse complement strand
TTGATTCATTGTTCATTGATTCATTGTTCATTGATTCATTGTTCATTGTTCATTGTTCATTGATTCATTGTTCATTGTTTCATTGTTTAGCCTTGCATCACCAGGCCGCCGTCCACCGTCAGCACCTCGCCGGTGATGAAGGAGGCTTCGTCGGAGGCCAGGAAGGCGACGGCGTAGGCTACCTCCTCGGGCTGCCCCATCCGTCCTAGCGGCGTCATCTCGATCACGCGTTGTTTCCACTCCTCCGGCATGTCGGCGGTCAGATCGGTGGGGATGAAGCCCGGTGCGATACTGTTCACGGTGATGTTGCGGGGGCCCAGTTCCTTGGCCAGGCTCTTGGTGAAGCCGATGATGCCTGCTTTAGAGGCGGCGTAGTTGGTTTGCCCTCCCTGGCCGGCGATACCTGAGACAGAGGTGATGTTGATGATGCGCCCCTGGCGCTGTCGCACCATTGAGCGGGCAGCGGCCTTGCAGCAGTTGAACACGCTCTTGAGGTTGGTGCGCAGCACCTCGTCCCAATCCCCTTCTTTCATCAGCATCAGCAGTTGGTCGCGGGTGGTGCCGGCGTTGTTGACCACAATATCTATCCGGCCGAAAGCGTCCAGCGCCGCCTGGATCAGCCCCGCGGCCTGCTCGAAATCACCGACGTCGGCCTGCACCGCGATAGCCTGACCCCTGGCGGCCTCGATGGCGGCCACGGCCTCGGCGGCGGCCTCCGCGCTGCGGTGGTAGTTGACGACGACGCGAGCGCCACGCCGCGCCAGTTCCAGCGCGATGGCCCGTCCGATGCCGCGCGACGCGCCGGTCACGACGGCCACCTTGTCGTTCAGTGATCTGTCCATAGTCTCTTCTCCGTCAACCCAAATCGGTGCTGTTGCCTAACGGTACCGGCTTCACCCGTCGCGCGGCCCCATGCAACGACACCCCCGCTATGAGACCAACTCCAAATGCAGTGAGCCGCCGATTTGCCCGCACATAGCACGGTCGGGTGCAGTGACTTGGTGCGACCCGTTCGCCCGAAACCGTGCATTCGCACGGGGGATGGGCGGCAAAGGTCGCCGGTGAACTTGGCGAGCAATGGACGCCAGGTCACCACGAACTTTGACAACTGTGTATCCACATCGGTGCGACGTTTCCGTCAAAGCATACACCGAAATCGAAAAAACATCAACTCCGACCACCCCAGGTGCCGGGGTGTGAGCGCCATCCTACGGCAGGCGACTGGTCATCAAATGTCGGAAGCGAGGACGGAAAGGCGGTAAGCGGCGAGCCAGACGCCGTGACCCCGCCGAGCAAGCGGCTATGGTCAACGCAAGTGAAGGTGTGATGAGGCGTCGTCAGGCAGAACCTGCCTACGCTGGCTATCTGTGTAATGACGAAGATACGCTGACGTGGGGCCGGGGTACGGGAAGGTAGAGGTACTCAAGGGGGTCAGGTCTTATGGCAGACGAGAATACTCGTACTGAAGACTGGAAATCACTCCCCTGGAAATCCATCCAGCGGAACGTCTTCCGCCTCCAACGGCGCATCTACCAAGCCGCACGCCAAGGCGACGTCAAGCGCGTCCACAGCCTACAACGGTTGCTGTTGCGCTCTTGGTCAGCACGTTGTCTAGCAGTACGTCGGGTGTCGCAGGATAACCGAGGCAAGCGCACGCCGGGAGTGGATGGGGTAGCTTCGCTTACCCCGCACCAACGACTGCGAATGGTCAACGACCTGCGGAACCTGGCGACCCATACGCCCGCCCCGTTGCGGCGGGTGTACATCCCCAAGCCGGGGAAAACAGAAATGCGGGGACTATCAATTCCCACGATGCTTGACCGGGCACTCCAAACCCTGGTCAAAATGGCACTGGAACCGGAATGGGAAGCACGGTTCGAGTCCAACTCCTACGGCTTCCGCCCAGGACGCTCACCACACGACGCGATTGAAGCAGTCTGGCTCTCTGGGAATTGCCGTGGCGGGCGCACTGGAAGCCCGAACTTGTTCGGGTTTGCCAGCGGGCACCCCAACAAGTTGGAGCATCCGAATCCTGACCACGGGAAATCCCGAAGACCCAGCAGTCTTCAACTACATCCGCCTGAAACCCAAATACGTCCTCGACGCCGACATCACCACATGCTTCGACAGAATCTCGCACGACGCCATCCTGGACAAGCTCCACGCCATCCACCCGATAGAGCGTCTGGTTCGCGGTTGGCTCAAGGCCGGAGTGCTCGACCACGGCCAGACTATCTTCCCAGGAGCCAGAACAGCCCAAGGCGGCCCGCTCTCACCCCTCCTCGCCAACGTTGCCCTCCACGGACTCGAAACCGCCATACGCCAGGCTGCGCCCGCCAAGTCACCGCCAGGCGCCGTCCGCTTTGCGGACGATGTCGTGATTCTCCACCACGACCTCGATACGCTCAAGCGACTCGCCAAAGTAGCGGAGGAATGGCTGGCAGGCATCGGCGTAGAACTGAACCCGGAGAAAACCTACATCACCCACACCCTCGAACCCTACGACGGGCAAGTCGGCTTCGACTTCCTGGGCTTTCACGTGCGGCAGTATCCAGTGGGAAAACATCGAACCCGTACCTACCGGGGTAAACCCGGCTTCAAGACCATCATCAAACCCAGTCGCAAAGCACTACAACGCCATCGAGACAGACTGCGGGACATCATCCAGCACCATCGCGGTGCGCCTCAATCGGGCCTCGTCCACGCGCTCAACCCAGTCATCCAGGGCTGGGCCAACTACTACCAGTACTGTGTCGCCAAACACGACTACCAGATTCTCGACAACGTTCTCTACCACCAACTCACGCGCTGGGCCAGATACCGCCACCCACGCAAGAGCGGGAAGTGGTGCTATCAGCGCTACTGGCGCAAGGTGAACGGGCGAGTACGCTTCAGCGATGGCGAGAGTGTCCTCAGCTTTCACCAGACGACGGTAGCACTACAACGAGACTTCGCGATTCCATGTCATTCTGAGCGACCAGAGGGAGCGAAGAATCTCGTTTTGCAGAGTTGGACCGCCTATCGGAAGCGAGATTCTTCGTCGCTTCGCTCCTCAGAATGACAAAGTCTCGTTGTAGTAGTAGTCAGCCGCTTTGTTAAAGTGCAGGGGGACAGAAGTCCCTACGACAGTGATTGGGTCTATTGGTCAACCCGGCTGGGACGTGACCCGAGCAAACCACGACGGGTCACGCGACTGCTCAAGAGACAGCGTGGCTGTTGCGCACTCTGTGGACTGCGCTTCACGACAGAGGACGTGATGGAAGTGCATCCGAGTTTGCCGATTGAGATGGCCATCGTTGTCTCCTTCTCAAATATGAACTGTGAGTGGGCTACTTCCTGCTCAGAATGCCTCCCAGTCCCTTAGCGAGATCCCCCGCGCTTTTCGCCGGTCCAGCGCCGCCCAACACGCTGTCAATTTGCCCAGCGATGGGAGCCGGGAGCTTTTCCTTGAGAAAGCCGATAACCGTTTCCACGGCTGTCTTGGCCATCTCTTCGGAAAGACCGGTTTTCTGTGAGACCAGCTTGATCAACTCGTCCATTGTTCTCACCTCCTCTCCAGTCGAGCTATCGCTGATCCTATGCCACCGACAGTTCAGCAGTGCAATGCGCGCAACGGGTGGCCTTGATTGGGATAGTGGACAGACAATATGGGCACTCTTTCGTTGTCGGTTCGGCAGGTGGTGCCTCCTCTTCCCGCTTCAGTCGGTTGATGCTGCGGATGAGCAAGAACATCACAAAGGCGACGATGAGGAAGCTGACGATGGCATTCATAAACACACCATAGTTGATCGTCACTGCGCCCGCCGCCTGCGCATCGGCCAACGATGCGTAGGGTGCAGCCGGGGAGCCTGCCTTTAGCAAGACGAACAAGTTGGCAAAGTCTACACCTCCCAGCAGCAAACCAACAGGAGGCATGATGATATCGTCAACCAGCGACTTGACGGTTGTACCGAAAGCGGCACCGATAATGATGCCCACGGCCATATCAACCACGTTCCCACGTATGACGAATTCTTTGAACTCTTTCAACATGTTGGTCTCCTCTCTCGATTAGGTTCTCACTGTGGGCCAGACCAATCAATCACACTCGTCGGCCACCCTTGAGCTCGCCCTGCAGAGCCTCAAGCTCGTCCCACTTGCCAGCAGCCGCCAGGTTCGCCTGCTCAGGCCAGGTGCTAGGATCCGCCAATGCGGCAAGGTCGGCCTCTGTGAGAATCTGCCTCAGCCGACTCACATCGGTAGCAGCCAATTGGGCAAAGGTTGTGATGCCAGCCGCCCGAAGCACACTCGATATCTTTGGCCCAATCCCCTCGATGCGCTTCAAGTTATCCGGCGTGGGTGGCGCTGACTTTGCTACAGGTGCCGCTGCTTCAGCGACACGAACAGGCGCTACTGCCTCAGCTTTGACTGTTGGGACGGCCTCTTCCTCGCGGCGACTGCGCAGCCACCACCAAAACAACAACCCTAGCAGCACCAGGATTATCAGCACCCAAACCCACCAGGGAATGCCACTTTGCTCCCCAGCCGCCTGAAACGGGCTGGAGAAGGCTGTTAGAGCCAGACTGACTATCAACAGACCGAGTGAGATACTGTATTTGCGGAACATGATTGTTTGCCTCCTTATGCTTGAAACAATGCCAAATGGATTCAGACAGATACACGCTTTGGATGTACTTTGACCTCTTCCTCCTCCTCCTACTTCCTCCTGCGCTGAAAGCATCTGCCACCTCAACTCATATGCCATCGCCTCCTTCGCTAGCGTACGGAAGTACTCAACGTTAAGCGGCCTAACGGCACCGGCTTCACCCGCCAGGCGGGTTTTCCCCAGAGCCTCCGCAAGAAGGCACCTCACACAACCACGGAGCCTTCGTTTTCGCGCGCACTCAGCTTGGTCGGCTCCGCTATGGTCGGCGGGGCGGTCGCCCACCCCGCCGCCACTCCCGAACCCCGCGTGATAGTTTCCCATCACGGGGCTCTTCGTCACACGAGCCTTTGTCACAGGCACTCCATTGGGGGCGGTTACTCGCCCCCGGAGCTTGGCACATGCACAGTCAGGGTTGGACTTGCGTCCGGTCTTCATACGCCAGGACACCCTGTATCCATTAGCGCCCGCCTAAGACCCAGACTCTTTCTGCCCCCGTGCCTTCTCGCGTGCCGGCCCCACGTCTGCATATCCTTGGCATTACCCAAGGCATTAGCTTCTTGGGGCATCCCTCCCGTCATGGCATACGGCCTGGCCGCCTGCTCCCATTGCTGAGAGAGCCGTTGGTGGGTTACTCCATTCCGTGTGCCCATTTTCCGTGACCTTAGGTCGGCACTGTACGCCGCGTCCCTCGTATCGAGTGAGTACCACGTATCCGCATACTACGTGGCCGAATGGAGACGTTTCCCTTTTGGGCCTGCGTATTACAGCCGTTTCGCAGGTTCTAACTCACGACGCTTGCGTGCCTTCGTCGAAAATCCTGACCGTAGCCACCCGCTCGAAGCGTCACCGCCCTCGGCTAGCAGTTTATCTCCTTTCACCCCTTGCACACCGACTTTTGATAGCCATTCTCCCGCCGTAGGGTAGCACTCTCTCCCCATCACCTGGGGGGTAGGAGTTGGCGAGTTGCACTCACCGCACCTACTTGGACACACAGT
>CAZZEX010000172.1:0-5689 GCA_964653285.1 uncultured Anaerolineales bacterium | reverse complement strand
AAAGCGTCCTGCTCATTGACCTGGACCCCCAGGCCCATCTCACCGTCTCGCTGGGATTGAGGCCCGAGAATCTACGTCACGCAGTGGGTGAGGCCCTCCTGGGAAACGCTTCGCTGGTGAGCGTCAGCCGCGAGAGCTCAGTATTCGGTCTGGACATCGTTCCCGCCAACCGGATGCTGATCGTCCTTGACAAAATCCTGTACGGGCGACCAGGCTACCAGTTTCGTTTGAAGAAAGGACTGGACGCTATGGGGGAAGGTTTCTATGACTTCGTCCTGATTGACTGCCCGCCCTCCTTGGGAACACTGACCCTCAACGGACTGACCGCGGCCGATTTGCTCATCATTCCCATCCAGTGCGACTATTATGCTGCTTACTCGCTTCGTTACTTCATGAAAATGATTCAACAGGTACGAGAGAAAACGAACCCTTGGCTGACCTACCGTGTGCTGGTGACAATGTACGACCGGCGCAACAAGATCTACCAGGTTATACTTGAACAGATGCGGCGAGGGCTGGGCAGCGTCCTCTTCCAAACCATTGTTGAGGTAGATACCAAGTTGCGGGAGAGCCCGGTGTTCGGTCAACCCATCACGCTCTATGCACCAAAGACCCGGGGGGCTCAACAGTACCGTGCCCTGGCCCAGGAGTTAATGAACCATGACAGATAAAGAACTTAGAAGCCAGCTCGAGGGGCTGTTTTCTGATCTCAAGCCAGAGGCAGAGGTAGAGAAAGCCGAAGTGCCGCTGGAGGAAGCAATCACTTGCCTCCTCGGAGACGAAGCCGAGGCTGAACCGGGAGAAGCCGGGCTCATGGCAGCGGAAGTCCCTCCACCCGTCCCGGCAAGGCCGGAAGAAGCCCCGGAAGAATCCAAGGAAGAGCACGGCCTTCCTCAAATTCCCCCGGCAAGCCGCTCCGGTGGCTATGGAAAGCCACCCTACTGGGAGGTCACACGAGGGGAACAGCATACCAGAATCCCTAACATCCTGCTGCGCGGCGCAACCATCCTCGGAGGAGTGCTCCTCGTCTTCCTGCTGATTCGCCTCATCTGGCCCATCCGCAATAATCCGGTGATCTGGTCGGAGTTCCATACCCTATACTTCGCTGCCTGTGCGGTGGCTCTCACCATCACGTTGATACAGTGGATGTTCAACTCCTCCTTGACCAGAACTCTCCAAGAAGCAGAAGAGAGGCACGCCGAAGCAGTCCGCTCTCAGACACTCCTTGAGGAGCAGATGGATGAACTGGCCACAGCAAACGCTCTGTTACAAAAACACACCCTCCAGCTTCAAACCGCTGCCCTGATCTCTCAGGTTGCCGCCTCAATGCTCGACCCCGACGAACTGGTGCAGCAGGCAGTGAATCTGATCCGCGAGCGATTTGACCTATATTACGTCGGTCTGTTCTTGATTGATGAATCCGGGCAATGGGCGACGCTGCGAGCAGGCACAGGCGCGGCCGGCCGTCGGATGCTAGCGCAAGACTACAGGGTCGAGGTGGGCGACACCTCCACGGTCGGCCGGTGCACAGCCAATGCCCAGGCCCACACCGCCCCGGACCTGGGTACCATGCGCCTTGGCGGCCCGATTGAGCACTTGGCCGGGTGCTCACGCGAAAGCCTCGTCGAGGTTAATCCGCTGCTTCCGGAGGCGCGCTCGGAAATGGCCCTGCCGTTGCGGTCCCGTGGCCGAGTGATCGGCGCCCTGGATGTGCAGAGCACCGAGCGCAAGGCCTTCTCTCAGGAAGACATCGCCGTACTGCAGGCGGTGGCCGACCAGACGGCAGTGGCGATTGATAACGCACAGTTGTTTGCAGAGATACAGGCAAGGCTGGAGGAGATGGAGACACGCCAAAGGCGCCACGCGCATGAGCAGTGGGCGGATTTCGCGTCCGCGCGGGCTGTTCCCAGCTACGAACGCACGCAGCCGGGCGTGATACCCCTCGGCGACGCCACGATGTCCGAGGAGGTCGGCGGGCTCGGTCGAACCATCGAGCAGGCGATAGCGCAGCGGGAGACAGTCGTGCAATCAGATACGGACAACGAGACAGAGCAGGCTGCCCTGGTGGTGCCCATCAGCCTGCACGGCGAACCCATTGGCGCGCTGGGTTTGCACGAGACAAAAGGCGGGCGGCGGTGGACAGATGACGAGATCGCGCTCATTGAAGCCGTGGCCGACCAGATGGCACTGGCGCTGGAGAACGCCCGCCTGTTCGAAGAGACCCAAAGAGCCCTGCGCGAAACCGAGGCCCTCTACCGCGCCAACCGGGCTATTGGCGCGTCTACCTCGCCCGAAGCGGTGGGGCAGGCGCTGATGGACTACGCCGCTGGTAGCGGCGTAGACGCCGCCCGCGTCCTGCTCTTTGAGCACGACGAGCAAGGACGGCCAGCCTACATGGTGATGCGTGAGGGGTGGACGGTGGATAGCCGGCCGGCCCAGCCCTACGGCACGCGTCTCTCCCTGGACGACTACCCGCTGGTAAACCTCATGAACCCGAACGAGCCGATCATCCTAGAAGACGTGCTTACCGACCCCAGAGCCAACGAAACTACTCGCACCTTAATCACGACCTTCTCGGGCCTGCGCTCCTTCATCCTGGTACCCATCACCGTCGGAGAACGCTGGATCGGAATGGTCTTCGTCGGTCGCAATGAGCCTTCCACTTTCGCAGATGAACTCGTCCGCGGCTACTGGACGCTGGCCGGGCAGGCGGCCGTGGCACTCGAGAACCTGCGCCTCTTGGAAGAGACGCAGCGGAGGGCAACCCAGCTGGCCGCCGCCGCAGAGGTCGCCCGGGATGCAACCGCCATCCTGGACGTGGACCAATTGCTGGACGAGACGGCACACCTCATCTCCGAGCAGTTCGGCTTCTACCACGCTGGCGTCTTCCTCCTGGACAAGGAAGGCGAATACGCCGTCCTGCAAGCCGCCTCCTCCGAGGGCGGATACCGCATGCTGGAGCGGGGTCACAAACTGCGGGTCGGTAAGGTCGGTATCGTCGGCTACGTCGCTGGCACGGGGAAGCCTCGCATTGCCCTGGATGTGGGCAAGGATGCCATACACTTCGTCAACCCTGACCTCCCAGACACCCGCTCGGAGATGGGGTTGCCGCTGAAAGTACGGGAGCATGTAATCGGGGTGTTAGACGTCCAGTCCATCCAGGAGGCCGCCTTCTCCGAGGATGACGTGGCAGTTTTGCAGACGCTGGCCGACCAGTTGGCTGCCGCCATCGCAAATGCCAGGCTGTTCCAGGAGGTTCGGACCGACGCAATGCGCCGCAACCTTATCAACGAGGTACAACAAGCCGCTGCGGCGTCGCTTGATCCGGATGAGTTGCTCCACCAGGCCGGGGAGGTCATCTCTCGTCGCCTGCAGAGGCCCTCCGCCCTCCTCGTCTGGGAGCCAGAGGAGGAGAACCTCCGCCCCGTCGCAGTCCACGATGCCCATGGTGACGACGTTCCGCTGGCCGATGGCTTGCGAGTGACCCGCGAGGTGAACCCCGCTCTTTTCTCTAAGATGGTGGAGAGTCGCCGCATTTCTACTCTGGATACGTCGGCCCCACATCCTAGCCAACCCGCTGCCACGGCGGCTATGGAAAGCCCCTCCGCGTCTCTGGCCAAGCAACTGGGAATTCAGACCAACGTATACGTCCCCCTGACCGCCCGTGACCAGGTGCTAGGGGTGCTGGCTCTCGCTCAGCCTGAGGAGCGCCCCCTTGAGGACCTAGACTTCGCCGAGATCGTCGGCGCTAACCTGAGCGTAGCCCTGGAGAACGCTCGGCTGTACCAGGATGCCGTGGAAACAACCAAGCAACTGGAGGAGATAGATCGGCTCAAGACCCAATTCCTGGCCAACATGTCCCACGAGTTGCGCACGCCGCTTAACTCCATCATTGGCTTCTCCCGCGTTATCCTCAAGGGCATTGACGGCCCGCTCACGGATATGCAGCGTACCGACCTACAGGCCGTCTACGATAGCGGGCAGCACCTGTTGGGCCTGATCAACGACATCCTGGACATATCGAAGATCCAGGCCGGCAAGATGGAACTCTCCTTCGAAGAGATGAACTTGCGCGAGGTCATCAAAGGCGTCATGTCTACCTCCATCGTGCTGATCAAGGACAAGCCCATTGAGTTACAGCAGTCCATACCTCCAGATCTGCCGACCATGCGCGCGGACACACGCCGCATCCGTCAGGTGCTCTTCAACCTGATCGGCAATTCCGCCAAGTTCACCGAGCAGGGCTTCATTCGCGTTGAGGCCCAGGCGAGCCCTACCGAAGTAGTCATCTCGGTGTCCGACAGCGGCACCGGCATCCCGCCCAACAAGTTAAGGACCATCTTCGAGGAGTTCACTCAAGCGGACGGCTCCAGCACGCGCAGGGCCGGGGGCACGGGGTTGGGTCTTTCCATCACCAGGAACTTCGTGGAACTGCACGGTGGCCGCATCTGGGCGGAGAGCACGCCTGGTGTGGGATCCACCTTCCACGTCGCGTTGCCCATCGGGGGACCTCCCAAGCCATCTGAGGAAGTAGAGGAAGCATACGGGAAAGAGGAAGCACATGGGAACAAGAAGCAACTTGAGCCGGAATCGGAATCTGATCAGAGAGTCGTGCTCTGTGTGGACGACGACGAGGGTGTCATCACGCTCTTCCGCCGTTACCTGAGCAAGCAAGGCTACCGGGTCGTCGGCCTCACTGAGAGCACGGCAGTGACGGAACAAGCCCGGCAACTCAAGCCCTTTGCCGTCACCCTGGACGTGTTGATGCCCGACAAGGACGGCTGGCTGGTCATCCAGGAACTAAAGGCCGACCCTGATACCCGCAATATCCCTGTCATCGTGTGTAGCATCGTCGGTGAAAAGGAACGCGGCCTCAGCCTGGGTGCATCCGATTATCTGCTCAAACCGATCCTCGAAGAGGACCTGGTGGCCGCGCTGGAGCGGTTGGACCGGGAAGAAGGCCGCCACCGGGTACTGGTGGTGGACGATCAGCCGAGGGACCGGAAACTTCTGTGCCGGATGATCGAGAGCCAGGATGGGTACGAGGTCGTGGAGGCTGCCAGTGGCCAGGAGGCCATCGCCCTGATCCGGCAGGTACGTCCCAACATCATTATCCTGGACCTTATGATGCCGGAGGTAGACGGGTTTGCCGTCCTGGAGTCAATTAAGGCAGACAGGACCACTCGCTCCATTCCTATTATCGTCGTAACCGCCAAAGACCTGACCCGGGAAGAACGGAACACCCTCAACAAACGAGTGGAAACGCTGCTGCAGAAAGGGCTCTTCGAACAACAGGAGTTACTGGCGGACGTGGCAGCAGCGTTGGAACGGATCAAAACGGATAGGAAGTGAGCGAACAAATGAAACGGGACAAGTTCAAACATCAAGTCTGGCTGGAATGCGCGACATGCGGACATCGCACCCCATTTGTCCAGCCGCTGAAGGCCTGCGAGCAGTGCGGCGGGGAATGGCTCGATGCGCGCTACGACTACGACGACGTGCGAGAACGGTGGCCCGCTGTCCTGCGCGAGCGGCCCTTCGACATGTGGCGCTACCGGGAACTGCTCCCCCTCCGCGACGACGCCCACAGAGTGACGATGGGCGAGGGTGGAACCCCCCTGCTTCATGCCACCAACCTGGGGCTGATGCTCGGCTGTCCGCACATCTACATCAAGGACGAGCGACAGGG
>CAZZEX010000171.1:0-5955 GCA_964653285.1 uncultured Anaerolineales bacterium | reverse complement strand
TTTTCGTAACCGACTCGTGGCCGACTCGTAACCGACCAAAGTTTGTCCTTCCCTCGTGTGGGCTCTGGGGTCTTTTCTACCAAGTCCTGCCCACCGGCTGTAACCCCCAGGCAGTGTACGGTTTCAGTGCCCGTGTGGGCTCTGGGGTCTTTTCTACTGGTCGCACGCGGATTGGAAGCGGCGCTCGATGCACTGTTTCAGTGCCCGTGTGGGCTCTGGGGTCTTTTCTACTAAGCTATCTGATCCAACATCCACTGGACAGCAAGCAGGTACAGTTTCAGTGCCCGTGTGGGCTCTGGGGTCTTTTCTACACGCGCCCTTCACTGCGACGGTGGTTAACACCGAGCGGTGGGTTTCAGTGCCCGTGTGGGCTCTGGGGTCTTTTCTACTGGTGGTGGTAGCGCTCGTCATCGTGGCGGTGGCGGTGATCACGTTTCAGTGCCCGTGTGGGCTCTGGGGTCTTTTCTACCCTTTGACGACGATGACGGCGACGACGAATAAGCGATTGTTTCAGTGCCCGTGTGGGCTCTGGGGTCTTTTCTACCTGTTTTGGTATCGGCGCCAGCCGAGCATCTGACCAAAAAGTTTCAGTGCCCGTGTGGGCTCTGGGGTCTTTTCTACCGGTCTTTCTCTGTCAAGATGGACAGGACGGGCGACCTGTTTCAGTGCCCGTGTGGGCTCTGGGGTCTTTTCTACCCGCTGTGATCGATGCGGCGGTTGTGGCTGTGACCGGTTTCAGTGCCCGTGTGGGCTCTGGGGTCTTTTCTACCCTTCCCCTTTCTCGATTTTCCCCGTTTTTTTCCTCTTATCGCCGCTTCCAGGCCAATAAATGGCCCCCAAAATGGCTTTCATGCCCCTTTTTCCCCCTTTTGTGATCGTTATGTCAATATGCGAGCATCGCCACAGCCTCCAAAACCGGCCCGATGCTCGCAAGACCCCTCCTCGGGCGGGCCTTTTTCCCCCTTTTTTACCCCTGTTGGCGGCCCTGGGGCCGTTTTTTACTCATTTTCGAGGTCCCGCACGGGCCGGCTTGCGAGCATCGCCGGAAGTGGCCCTACCCCCCCCGATGCTCGCAACACGGAAGCGGATAGAGCGCCTATACCACAATCACCTCTTCCTCGCTCAGCACCTCGACGCCTGAGGTCACCTCCACTTTCTCGAGGCAGCCCTGGCACAGATAGTAGTAGTGCACCCGGTCAACGCGGGGCCGGATTGCCCTTCCTATGGCTCGCTTCATCCGCGCCAGCCCCTCCTCGTCCAGCAGGCACTCAAATACGCTGTACTGCACGGGCGTGCCATAATCCAGCAGCGTGTTGTGCAGTTTCGTCCTGCGCCGGTCGCTGCTGATGTCGTACACCACGACGACAAACTGTTTTCCCACCTCGCTCCTGGCCCCTATCTTACACGAAAAGGGTGGTATTTGTCAAGTTCGCCCTGGACGGTCTTGGCCAGCAAGCGGGCCTGGACCTCGAACACCCGTTGGTAGGTCAGCCGCCGGCCGTAGTAGGGATGCAGGATCTCGGTGTTCAGCCGGCGGGTGTATTGGCGCAGGAACTTGCGCAGCCCCCGGTCGGAGAGGTAGATGCCTCCCTCCCGTCCTACCTCGAAGTCGCCGGGGCGGACCATCCGCTTGTTGATCACCAGTTGCACCACCGAGTCGACTACCGGCCCCCGGAACTCCTCCACCAGGTCCAGGGCCAGCGCCGGGCGGCCGTACTTGTCGGCGTGGAAGAAACCATCGTAGGGGTCGAGCCTCACCACCTCGCACGCCGTCATCAGGTTTTGCGTCAGCAGGGTGTAGCCCAGGCTGAGGAGGGAGTTGGCCGGGTCGCGAGGCGGGCGCCGGGTGCGCTTCTCGAAGGTCATCTCTGGCCGCAGGGCCCCTCGGAGGACCGCGAAGTAAGCCTTGGCCGCCGCTCCCTCGATACCCCGCAGCGTATCCATGTCCCTGGCCTGGGCCACGGCCTCGACGGTCTGTTCGATGCGCTCCAGCCAGCCAGCGGCGATCTGCGGGTGGGAACGGCGGATGCGGTAGGCCAGCGCCCGGCTGTTGCGCAGTTTGCCGTCCACGATCGCCCGCGCCACCGCCAGGCAGAAATCCGGGTCACGGGCGCGATCGTACTGGGCGTGGCGCAGCGGCAGGTTCTTCAGGCTGGGTGGGGTCAGCCGTCCGCGCAGTTTTCCCGTGCGGGTGACGAAACTGAGGGGGATACCGCTATCCAGCAGCATCAGCAAGGCCGGCGTGGTCGCCCCCACCCGCCCCACCAGCACCACTTCGCTCACCCGCCCCAGCGGCACGGCGAGCAGCGTGTCGTCATGCTTGGTCACCAACAAGCGGCGGTACTCCTTCTCGATCCGCGCGCCCTGTTCGGTCACGTATAGCGTTGCCATAGTTCTTAGTCCTGTCGCCCGGAGGTTTACCTCCGGGCTGAAGCAGCAAAGCCCTGCGGGCTAAATTCAGTCCCGAAGGTAACTGCTCACCCTGATGCTCGAAGTCCCCGTCCCGGGGACGTCCCATGCAGCGAGTCACAGTTTCTAACAGGGTGTCCTTGCCCACGACGCCCCCGGAGACGGGAGACTATTCATACCCGGGTCCGTAGGCGAAGAGGAAATCAGGAAAGTCCCCCTCTACTGTGATGCGCTTGCCTTCCCACAGGTAACTATACTCGTCCCGCTCGAAGTGCACGCCCAGGTAGTCGAACCCGGCGTCGAAACTGGTCACTCCGGTCTTCTGGGGTTCGAGTTGCAGTTTGAGGGGTTCGAGCGTGGCGGCTGCGTCGCTCTGCGCGGCGTGGGCTGCCTCCTCTGCCCGACACAAGACGACGAAATCGTCGGCGTAGCGCACGACGAGCCATCCCAGGCTCACCAGCGGTACATCCAGCCGGTGCAGGTAGACGTTGCACAAGAGTGGCGAGATGACCGCCCCCAGCGGAATCCCACGCGCGACGTCGGGGTCGCGCCGCCCCACCCACAGCCAGCCCTCGATCAGCCGCAGCACGATGGGGTCGTCCACTTCCTCTTGCACGAACTGCATCAGCAGCCCGTGATCCAGACTGTCGAAGCATTCGTCAATGTCGGCGTCGAGCACCCAGACGAAGCCGGCATCCCGGTGGGCGCAGATAGCCTCCACCGCATCGGCCGCCGAGCGTCCCTTGCGGTAGCCATAACTGCAGGGCAGGAAGAGGGGGTCAAACACGCCGTCCAGGACGTTGAGCACCGCGCGCTGTAGCACCTTGTCGGTCACGGTCAGGTTAGTCAGATGGCGGTAGCCCCCGCTTTTCTTGGGCACGCTGTACCGCTCCAGCGGCGCAGGCTCGTAGGTGTTCGCCATCACCGCCCGGCGCAGGTTCACCAGCCGTTCCTCCCATTTGCGGCTCCAACGTTTGACACTGACGCCGTCCACGCCGGGCGCTCCTTTGCGTGCCCGGACGTCGTTCCAGGCGTCCTCCAGGTTATGCCAGGCCAGTATTTGCTTGATCATCGTTCTACCTTTCATTCACGTTGATTGGATAAGTATGAGGTTGTTAAGGTGCTTCGGTCCCGCCCGGCGGCCCGCGCCGGCCGGCCCCGTCCGGCGGTAAGCCACCGGGCTCAGTCAGCGAAGCCCTGCGGGCTCCTCCCCCAGCCCCGAAGGGGCTTTGCTTTTGAGCCGGAGGGTTGAGCCTCCGGCGGACCCCGGCGGCCTGCGCCAGCCGGTCCCGCTCTCCGCACCGCCTGCGTTTGTCCGAACCCTACGGTGGTGCGGTACCCCGTCCCGGCCCAGAAGGCATAACCCGCCAGGAGGAGCATCACCCGCGTCCAGTAGGCGTCGCCCACCAGGAAGCGGAAGCGCGTCTGGCCGGTGAAGCCGACGTGCGCCCCTTTGCTCCCCTGCTCGAAGGAGACCAGGTGGCTGCGCAGTTTGAACCGGCCCAGCGCAACGCACTCCTCTGCGTACCGCCTGGCCTCCTCAGGCAGCGCCAGGGGGGAGAATCCGTTCCATTTGCGCAAGTAGCCCCCAAAGACGGAGGCGGGCAGCGGCAGCGGCAGGTCGCGCCCCCCGGAGCGGAAGAGGGTGGGGGAGGCGAAGCGCAGCGTGACCCCTCGCGGACGTTGGCCGGGGGTCAGGGTGTACCGCTGCACCAGGTCGGCGTAGTCGGCGCGGCCGGCCCACGGGTGCTGGCCGGCCTCGGTGGCGATCCCGGTCACGCGGAGGAGGACTCCGACCAACGTCATGTGCTCTCCCTCGGCTGGCAGTGCGCGCTCGATGGCCCCGCTGACCTCTTCGGTCAGGCCGGTGAGCCGCACCCAGCAGGGCCGCTCCGGGTCAAGCGTGACCTTGCCTTCGCGCGCCCGTCCGGTCCCCCAGAGGTTGGACGCGGTGAAAGGACGCGGCCCTTCCCCCTCGTGCAGGCGACGGGCCAGGGAAGCGTCTGCCCCCTCAATGCGGTCGAGGAGCCAGGCGTGGACGGCGCGGCCCAGCGCGGCCGGGACGGAGGCAGGTTCGACCGGGGCCAGGGTGATCACTGTTGCAAGGAGCATGTTCACTCCCCTCTCGCGACGTAGAATGTCGTATCCATCAACACAACTTGCTGGGTGCCCGATATAACCTGACCCTCGGCGTCGCGCTTGCTCTCCACATATTCCAGGTCGCCACCAGTGGTTAGAGCGGCCAGCACCATCCCGGCGGTCAGCGGCTTGGTGCCGCCGGTGATGTCGGCGATGACTTGCTCGGGTTGCAGCCCCTCTTCGGCCGCCTCCCGCTCGAAGACCGCCTGCACCGCCTGATAGGCTGCCTGTACATCCAACTGTTGGATGTAGACCGGGTGCAGGTGGGTCATGGCCCCCTGCTCCAGCAACTGCTGGGAGAGTTGATTGAGCGTCTCTCGCACTGGCTCGCTGTCCTGCATCACCAGCCAGCAGTGAGTCGCGCCGCCGCCATTTTGGTGGTGCTCCAGCGCAAACAGCAGGTGGTCAAATCGTCCCGGGCCAAACAGCCAGATCAGGCCGGGATGGGACGGGGCCAGCCGGCTCTCGTCCACCACCGCCTGCACTGCCCGCCCTCGCCGCCGGTCGCGCCGGTAGAGCAGGTAGGCCAGGCCAGTGAGGATCAGGGCCGCCGCCGCCGGACGCCAGACGACGGGCAGGTTGTCCGCTGGCGCGGTCAGCAGGTCATAGGTCAGGTCGCCCAGGAGGCCCACCACCAGCAGCCCCAGCGCGAAAGCGCCCAGCAGTTCTGGCGAGGGGCCAGCGCCGCGCAGGAGGACGTCCAGGAATTCAGCGCGTCGTTTCATTGCTCCTTCTCTGGCGGGCTGCGTCGCGCACGGCCTGCAGGTTCACCAGTTCAGCCACCTCGAAGCGGGGCGGGGTGGAGCCAGGGACAGGGCGCAGCCGCAGCACGGTGGGGAAGTAGCCGCAGCGCCCGTGGAGTTCGGCCAGCAGCGCGGCGGCGATGAAGTTGAGGGCGGGCAGGTTGATGAGCAAGGGTAGGGTCTGCCAGTCGGTGGGCGAGAGGCCACAGGCGTCGGCAATGGCCATCACCTGGGGCACGAGCGGCTGTTGGGTGTCAATCTGGCTCTGTACCTCGATGACCCGTTCCACCTGCTGACCGGTGAGGGCCTCGATGTGCTGCCAGTGGTCGGGAGTGAGGGGGTGGGAGAAGTTGAGGAGGATCATTTACACTCTCCAGTACGTTGGTCTTTTGGCTTCTCGTTTGAGTATCGCGCCGATATCTGTGAGTCTGTCACCTGTTACCACTACTATTTCGCGATCCCTGGCTTGCTGTAGGAAAGATTGATAATCCTGCCAGCCACCAGATTTCTCATCAGGTGGGTGGACATTGGTCACGAATAGCCGAGAGCAGAAACGTCCGCCAAGAAGGCTGCTGACGGCCCTTAGCTCGTCGAGATGCCTGGTCTTGAAGCAGCAATTCCCGTTTTGGCTTCTGATTTGAAATCTGCGAGCATTTCCGTATAC
>CAZZEX010000170.1:0-6031 GCA_964653285.1 uncultured Anaerolineales bacterium | reverse complement strand
CACGAACTGCGCACCCCCATCACGACGATCAAGCTGTACGCGGCGCTGATGCAGCAGACACCGCCGGAGGAGGAGGAGTGGGGACAGTACCTGGACGCACTGGCGCAGGAGGCAGACCGGCAGGCGCAACTGGTGGAGAACATCCTGCAGATCTCCCGCATTGACACCGGGCGGCTGGAGATGAAGCCGCGCCCGACCTCGCTCAACCAATTGACCGAGCAGGCCGTCGCCAGCCACCAGATGCTGGCCCAGAAGCGGGGACTGACGCTGGAGCACCACACGGCGGAGCCGGGACCGGTGACGCTGGTAGACCCGGTACGAATGATGCAGGTACTGAACAACCTGGTGGAGAACGCGATCCGCTACACGCCGGAGGGGGGAAAGGTGGTGGTCTCCACCGGGAGGGAAGAGACAGAAGGCCGGGTGTGGACCACGGCGACGGTGTCGGACACGGGGATGGGGATACCGGAGGAGGAGTTGCCGCGCATCTTCGAGCGGTTCTTCCGGGGGGAGGAGGTGCGGCTGATGCAGATATCCGGGACCGGTCTGGGGCTGGCGATCGTCAAGGAGATCGTGGAACTGCACGGGGGACGGGTGGGGGTGGAGAGCCAGGTGGACGTGGGTACCACCTTCACCGTCTGGTTGCCCCTCGCCAGGTGAAGATTGGAGGAAAAAACATGAGCGGACAACGCATCCTTGTTGTCGAGGATAACAAGCCTTTGCTGACGGCTATCCGGGGCATTCTGGAAGGGGAAGGCTACACCGTCTTCACCGCCATTGACGGGGCACAGGCATTGCAGATGATGGGAGAGGTCTACCCTGACCTGATCGTGGCGGACATCATGATGCCCCGAATGGACGGGTATACCCTCTATAGGACGGTTCGTGCCCAACCAGAATGGGTGCCCATTCCCTTCATCTTCCTGACTGCAAAGGCGGAGAAAGAGGACGTGCTGAAGGGGAAAGACATGGGAGCGGAGGATTACATCACCAAGCCCTTCGATCCCCAGGAGCTGGTGGCAGCGATCCGCGGCAAGCTGAGGCGCGCCCGGGCCATTCAGACGGTCACGGAAGCGAAGTTGGACCAACTCAAGCGGCAGATCGTCAACATCCTGGGCCACGAACTGCGCACTCCTCTCACTTACGTCCGTGGCTACACCGAACTGGCATTGGAGGACGTCCCCTCTCTCACTCCCGACGACCTCCAGGAGTTCCTGATGGGGATCAAACGGGGCGCCGATCGGCTGAACTGGCTGGTGGAGGACCTCATGCTCCTGATTCGGTTGGACACCGGCCGGGCAGAAGAGGAGTTTCACACGCTGGTCTGTCTGCACCCCGACCTGAATACGGTACTGAAAGGCGTGCTCCAGCAGTATGAGAAGCAGGCAGCAGCCCAAGGTGTGACCCTGGAGTTAAAGGCGGAACCAGACCTGCCCCCGGTGGAGCTATGCGAGCCCTTCTTCAGGGATGCGCTGGGCCGGCTGGTTGACAACGGAATCAAGTTCTCCCGAGGCGAGGGAAAACGGGTGACGGTGAGCGCTCGGGCCGCGGATGGGTGGGTGGAGGTAGCCGTAGCCGACGAAGGAGTGGGCATCCCCATTGGGGAGCTGTCCCACCTCTTTCAGCGGTTCCGGCAGATTGGTCGGGAACAGATGGAGCAACAGGGGATTGGCGTGGGGCTGACCATCGCTCAGGAATTGATCCACCTTCACGGCGGCGAAATCAGCGTGGAAAGCGCACCTGGAGCAGGCAGTACCTTCACCATTCGGCTGCCGGTGGCCGGAGAAGCGTAGCGCGGAGAAGGACCCATTCCTCGTCCCCAAGGGCGTTGCCAGCGAGAGCACCTCACCCTGATTGAGCGGTTATTCTCCGCATGGGACGCCCCCGAGACGGGGACTGGGAGCAAGGGCCGAGTAGTAAAGCATGGAGCAACCTCAGGCAGTTCCAGGAGAAGTGACGTGATGAAACCAGGGATTGGGGACGCCTTTCAGCGGGAGACGAAATACCAGCGCGGCCATCTGCCAGGTGACGGGCTGGATTGGGCCAGCAAGCCCGCGACCTACAAGCGCTATCCCTCGGTGCCCAAGATTGCGCTGAGCCCGCCACAGGTAGAAGGCGGCGCGCCCATCTGGGAGATGCTCAGGCAACGACACAGCGTACGCCGCTTCCAGGACACAGCGCTGCAAGAAGCGGAGTTGTCGCGACTGCTCTGGGCAGCGCAGGGGATCACCCGGATTGGCCAGGGCTTTGGATTTCGTACGGCCCCCTCCGCCGGTGCCCTGTACCCGGTGGAGACGTACCTGGTGATCCACGCGGTGGAGGGGATCGAGCCTGGCGTCTATCACTACGGTGTCGAGAAGCACGAACTCGATCAACTGAAAACGGGGGATTTCCGGATGGACATCGCCCGGGCGGCCCTCGACCAAAAGAGCGCCTACTGGGCCAACGTTGTCTTCGTCTGGACAGCGATCCTGGAACGCTCGAAATGGAAGTACGGGCAGAGGGCCTACCGCTACATCTACCTGGATGCGGGACACATTGCCCAGAACGTCGCGCTGGGGGCGGTGGCCCTGGGTCTCGGTAGTTGTCAGATTGCAGCGCTGTACGACGACGAGGTGAACGCCCTACTGGATGTGGACGGCGTCGAAGAGAGCGCGATTTACATGACCGTCGTCGGAAAGCCAAGATAAAGATCAGACAGGTGACGGGCACTGGAGATCGAGACAGTGCTGGTCACCACACTCCCACGCCGAACCGGTCCACCTCCTGGTAGCACCGGGCGTGGAGACGATCCGGCGGCACGTGGACGCCATTGTTGGTTCAAAACCTCTCTCAATTGCCGTTCTTTGCCAGACTCGGCGACGACGTTTTGCGGGAGAGCGCGCCCCACATCCACGAGCGCACTTTCTCACCCGGCCAGGTGATCCTGTTGGAAGGCGATCTCTGCCAGGCGGTGTACTTCGTCGTCCGGGGTGTGGTGCGGACCCACCGGACGTCGCTCGCAGGCCGCGAGCACGTGCTGGCCTACCTCGGCCCCGGCGAGTCCTTCGGCCTCGTCCCCGCGCTCGACGGCGGGCCCCACCTGGCCAGCGTGGACGCTGTGACGGATACCACGTTCTACGTCATCCCCTGCGAGCACTTCCGGCGCATCGTGCGCGAGCACCCGGGGGTGGCGCTGGCCGTCCTGGAGCGCCTGGCATCTGAGGTGCGGCGTCTGAGCGACGTGGTGGAAGACCTGGCCTTGCACACGGTACGCACCCGCCTGGCGCGTTTCCTGTTGGCCCAGGCCGAGGAGGCGCAACCATCCCACCGCTGGACACAGGAAGAGATCGCGGCGCACATCGGCACCGTGCGGGAGATGGTGGGGCGCACGCTGCGGGCCTTCGCTGCCACCGGACTGATCCGCCGCGAGCGCGGGCGGGTCGTCGTGGTGGATCGAGAGGGACTGGAGCGGGAGGCTACAGGCAGGTAGGAAAAAGAGACTTTTGTCACAGACAGACGACCGCCTTGATGATACAATAACGGCGGTTGTTTTGGGTACAGGAGATGAGGATGAACAGGACGTGGGCCCTGCCCCAGGTTGACGAAACTCGTTGCACGCTCTGCGGGCTATGCGTGGAGGCCTGCTCCTGCCAGGCCGTGCAACTGGGAGAACGGGGGCCGATCTTCGCCTGCCCGGAAGCCTGTCTCCGCACTCGCGCTGAGGCTTGCGACTGCTGCTGCCTGTGCGAAGAGGTCTGCCCCACCAGCGCGATCACCTGCGCCTTTGAGATCGTTGGTTCCGGACAGGATTACACAAAACGGAATTGAGAGGTACACACGCAAGGTCTACATCCGCTATTTCCCGGTCAGGGACAAAAGCGGGAACTACATCATAAGCGTTCACCCCCAGTCGTGGAAGCGCCAACTTGTTGGCGTTCTGGCCGGTGGAGAACTCGCTCCCGCGTAGCCGAAACAAGTTTCAGCATCCACCAGGGCCGTAGGAACGCGGAGACAGATGACAAGGTGAACGCTTACCTTTTAGGGAAGTAACACAATGAGCGAAATGCTTGACCTTATTCCGTTGAAAGATATGCCAGTCATCCTGAGTGAATTCAGGCGAGTGCTCAAACCCGGAGGTCGGCTTGTGCTCGTAAACATGAGCAAAAAGGAACGAAGTGGTCGCACCTTGTGGGAGAGATTATACTTGAGAGTGCCAGCGCGATGGCGAGCCTATTTGCTAGGTGGCTGTCGTCCTGTACTGATGGAAGGCCCCGTTAAGCAAGCCAGGTTTTCTGAAATAGGACGAGAATTCGTGCCAAATGTTATCTCTTCGGAGATAATTGTGGCTAAAAAACCTATCGCAAACACGCAAAACAATGAGCGATATACATGGGAGTTGGAGGAACATGACTAGAATTTACAAAGACATCACCGAGACCATCGGCAACACGCCTCTGGTGAGGCTGAACAGGGTGACGAAGGGCCTGGAGGCTGCCGTGGTGGCCAAGATGGAATACTTCAACCCGCTGGGAAGTGTCAAGGACCGCATCGGCGTGAGCATGATCGAGGCGGCGGAGAAGGCGGGGCTGATCAAGGTCGTCAACCTGTCGCCGGACAAGGAGGCGGTCTACCGGGAGGCCTTTCGAGTGCTGAAACCCGGCGGCAGAATGTTGATCTCCGATCTGGTCACCGAAAGGGGCCTTCCGGAGGAGATCAGACGGAGTTTCGAAGCGTGGGCCAGATGTATCGCGGGGGCACTCGAAAGGGAAACATACCTGGAGACGATCAGGAGGGCAGGCTTCCAGGACGTGACCATCGTCGCCGAGCATGCTTTCGACGAGCCCGGGATGAGCGAAGCACTGAGAGGCAAAATCATCAGTGTTCAGGTGAAGGCTCATAAGACACACGTTGCAGGAAATTAAACAGATGAGGGAAACATCCACCCTGAACGTGCAGACCATACGCGCCGACTTCCCTATCTTGCAGCGCAAGATCGGGGGCCAGCCGCTGATCTACTTCGACAACGCCGCCACGACGCAAAAGCCGCGCCAGGTGCTGCGCACCATCCAGGAGTTCTACTGCACCTACAACGCCAACGTTCATCGCTCGTCCCACACGCTGGGGCAGGAGGCAACGGAACTGTACGAGCAGGCTCACGAGAACGTGGCCCGCTTCATCGGCGCCGACGATGGCGGGGAAATCGTCTTCGTGCGCAACAGCACTGAAGCGATCAACCTGGTGGCCTCTTCGCTGTTGTCCGGCCAGAGCGAGCGGACCCGCTTGCGTCGTGGCGACGAAGTGGTGGTCACCGTGATGGAGCACCACTCGGACCTGGTGCCCTGGCAGATGGTGCGCCAGCGGGCCGGCGTGACCATCAAGGTCGCCGGCATCCACGATGATGGAAGCCTGGATCTGGAGCAGTTGAGTGAAGCGATCACCGGGCGCACCAGGCTGGTCTGCTGCGCCCACGTCTCCAACGTACTGGGCACTATCAATCCGGTGCGGGAGATTGGTCGCCTGGCCCACCAGGCCGGGGCGTTGTTCCTGGTGGATGGTGCGCAGTCGGCGCCGCACATGCCCGTGAACGTCAAAGAAATCGGCTGCGACTTTTTCGTCCTCTCCGGGCACAAGATGTTGGCCCCGATGGGCATCGGGGCGCTGTATGGCCGGCGAGAGTTGCTGGAAGAGATGACCCCCTTCCTCTACGGCGGGGACATGATCGCCGACGTGACGCTGGAGCACGCCACCTGGAACAAACTACCCTGGAAATTTGAGGCTGGCACCGCCAACGTCTGCGGCGGGATCGCGCTGGGCGGGGCCACAGACCTGCGCACGGGTAAGCGTCTGGAAGGGGCCGTGGACTACCTGGAACGGATCGGGATGGCGCAGGTGCGAGCGCACGAGAGGGCGCTGACCGGATATGCGCTGGAAGGGTTGCAGGCTATTGAGGGAGTGCGGGTGTACGGGCCGCTCAATCCTGAGAAACGGGGCGGTGTCCTGGCCTTCAACGTCGAGCAGGGGGATGCGCACCTGGTGGCTCAGTTCCTCA
>CAZZEX010000169.1:0-6043 GCA_964653285.1 uncultured Anaerolineales bacterium | reverse complement strand
CGCCACCAACTCGCCACCGGTGAGCACGTAGTCACCGATGGAGATTTCATCGGTCGCCAGATATTGGCGCACCCGCTCGTCCACCCCCTCGTATCGCCCACATAAGAGGAGTATGCGTTGGTGATGGGACAGTTCGGCGGCAATGGTCTGCGTAAAGAGGCGACCCTGGGGGGTCAGGAGAATGATCGGCACACCCGCGCCCCCCCCCAGCCCCCCCCGACAGCCGGGGGGGGAGGATAGGATCGCTTCGACGGCGAGGAAGATGGGCTCCGGCTTCATCACCATCCCGCCCCCCCCGCCGTAGGGAGCATCGTCGGTAACGTGGTGTCTGCCGGTTGCGTAGTCGCGGATGTTGTGGAGCGCGATGGAAAGATGCCCGCTCTCTCGGGCCCGTTTCAGGATGCTCTCATCCAAAGGACCGTGAAACATCGAGGGGAAAAGGGTGAGGATATCGAAGTACATGTTCAATGAGCCAATGACCAATGACAAGTGAACAAATGACAAATGGACTCGAGAATTGTAGATTACCGCTGGTGATTGAAATATAGCACAGTTCCAAAGGGTTGTCAAAGGTGCGGCACGTGCACGCTCGCGCCAGGGTATCAGTCAATGTCATTAAGTTAAGCAACTGTGGAGGTGCGATGCACTTCTTGGCCTGTGAAAACGACAAAATATGCAGCAAAAGTGCGATAGTAGGCTTGTTCAGGGCAGCGATGGAAGTGCGTCGCACCTTTAACTTAATGACATTGGGGTATCAGTGTACACAAATAGCACAAATAGTGTGTTTGACAACGGGACGCAATAGTCATATACTGGGGACCAGGCGTTGGATAGAAATGTAAAGTGTGAAACCGGCAAGGAGGAAAACCAATGACCGACAGTTCCCGGCTGGTGATGAGTAAGGGCCCCCAACCTGATCGAACCTTTGTACTAGACCAGGACTTACTCACCCTGGGGCGAGATCCAGGCAGCGACATCGCGATCAACGACCCGCAGGTTTCGCGGCAACACGCGCGCATCACACGCCAGGGCGGGCTGATGGTGATCGAAGACCTGGGGAGCACGAATGGCACGTTCGTCAATGGGATGCGACTGACAGGGCCACACACACTGGTCAATGGTGACGTGATCGGCCTGGGCGATGCGGTGACGTTGACCTATTACGGAGTGGGTATAGCCACGACTGAGCCTCTCGCCGGACAGCCTACTGTATCGTCAGCCCCACCGAGTTATGGACCGCCTCCCCCGACTTTCGAGCCCGTACCGCCGCCGGCCCACACTGCTGCACCGCTACCGGCCGCACCGCCAGTCAAGGAGAAGAAAAGCAATACCTGGCTGTGGGTCGGGTGCGGATGTCTGGTGCTCATCCTGGCTTGCGTTGCGGTAGGCTTGTTCGTGTGGTACGCACCAGCGTCGTTCTGGCAGGCGTTGATTGACCTCGGCATTCCGGTCCCCGCCTGGCCTTTCTAACCTACCTATATGCATAATCGCCTCAACCGGGTGTGTCTCATTTCGGTTGGACGCCCGGCTTCAGCCGGAAAATCCCCGCTGAAGCGGGGCGTCCGCTCCTTATCCTCCAACTCATTTGAAACACACCCGCCTCAACCCTGTGAGGGTTTTAGGTTCTATTTTCCCCACGACAGCCTCCAGCAATCTACGGGTGAGCATCTTAGTGCCAGACCCGACATCGCCGGCCGGGCCCACGCAGCCGGGGCAACCATTGGCGCAGGGGCAGCGACGCACCACGTCCAGCGCGGCCTCCAGCAATTCGTCGTGGAGTTCGTAGAGACGTGCGCTCAGGCCGGCGCCACCCGGCGCACGGTCGTAAAGGGTCACGGTGGGCAACCCAGTCTCGGGGGCGCGGGCCTGCACGGCCGAGCCCAGGTCGCCGGGGTCGCACATCAGGTGCAGCGGGGCCAGGTTCCGCAGCAGGTAGGCCAGGCCGCTCAGCGCCCCCCGCGCCCCTCGCGCCCGCTCGACGCGGCGGTGGCAGGCCGGGCAGAGGGTGATCAGGTTCTCCAGCCGGTTGGCGAGTTTGTACAGGTCGTTGATGCCGGAAACATAGCCGAAGGCGCGGAAGGGCGTGATGTGGTGGACGTCGTGCTGGCGCCCACCCCGCTCAGGCACGCCGCAGCGGCGGCAGCGATAGCCATCGCGGGCACGGGCACCGTCTCGCTGGGCGGGCCAGTTGGGGCCATAGTCGGCCGGAGGTAGAAGAACGCCGGCTTCCTGCAACTGCGCTGTGAGTTCCTCGGAGAGAGCCAGCCAGTAACCGACGGTACGCAACTCCTGCTCGGGCAGGTCAATGGGCGCCCAGGCCAACACCTCGTGGGTATAGCGCTTGATCTTGCGGTAGCCGGTGGCGCGGGTGGTCACCAGGACCTCACCATATCCCCTCACCGTGTCCCCCTGTCCCTTTGCCTCCCTGCCTTTGTGACCAGGTGACAAGGGGACAGAGGGACAAGGAGAGTACTCTTCAACGACGCGCACATCGGTCGTGGAACTGGCACGGGTGTAGTAGTCTAATTCCGCGGCCCGCACGCTGGCCAGCCCCCCTTCCCAATCCAGGGTTTCGACGACGTAGGTCGCGCCGCCGTGCAGGTAGACCGCCCCTGCGTGGATCAACACGGGCGCGCTGGGGCGGTCCATCTGGCCGATAATGCGCGGCGGGCCTGCACTGAGCCCTTCGGCTTCGCTCAGGACAGGCCCCGTCGAAGCGCCGGCCCCCACGTCCTGGATGACAACGTTGTCGGGGGTGCCCGTGCGCAGGGAGACTCCGCCGGCCGGGTAGCCCTCGCCAATCCACGTGTAGTGGCCATTGTGGCGGTGCAGCACGCCCTCCTCGGCCAGCACGTCCAGTACCACACCGGCGGCGCCGAAGTTGCCGAAGGGCTCGCCGGATTCGAAGGGCAACTCGAAGGCCGCACAGGCCAGGTGGTTGGCCAGAACAGCCAGGTTATCCGGGTCAAGCAGGGCCTGCTCGACTGGCCGGCCGAAGAAGTAGCGCGGGTGGGTGACCAGGTATTGGTCGAGCGGCAGGGCGCTGGCGACCAGCACTGCGACCGAGAGTCCCGCCCGCCGCCCGGCGCGCCCGGCCTGCTGCCAGGCGCTGGCGATGGTGCCCGGATAGCCAGCCATGATGCAGGCGCTCAGTTGCCCGATATCCACCCCCAATTCGAGCGCGTTGGTCGCGACGACGCCGCGCACCTCCCCCTCGCGCAACCCCCGCTCAATATCGCGTCGCTCGCTGGGGAGGTAGCCGCCCCGGTAGCCCTGCACCGCCTGGGGGTCGTCCCCGGCGGCGACCGAATCGCGCAGGTAGCCCAGCAGCACCTCGGTGGTCAGACGGGCACGGGCGAAGACGATGGTCTGCACGTCGGCCTGGAGGAAGCGCGCGGCGATGTCCTTCGCCGCCAGGGCAGCGCTGCACCGGATGCCGAGTTGCGGATCCACCAGCGGGGGATCATAGAGGATGAAGTGCTTCTCCCCCTGTGGAGCGCCGTCACCGTCCACCAGCGTGACGGGAGCCTCGACGAGTCGCTCGGCCAGTTCGCGCGGGTTGGCGATGGTGGCGGAAGCACAGAGGAAACGGGGGTCGGAGCCGTAGAAGTGACACACGCGCCGCAGCCGCCGCAGCAGGTTCGCCACGTGCCCGCCGAAGATACCCCGGTAGGTATGGAGTTCGTCGAGCACGACGTAGCGCAGGTTGGCGAAGAACCGCGCCCAGCGGGTGTGGTGGGGGAGGATGCCGGCGTGGAGCATGTCGGGGTTGGTGACGAGGAGCCGAGCCTCGCGGCGAATGGCGGGCCGGTGCGCAGAGGGAGTGTCGCCATCATAAGGTCGCACGACGACCTGAGATTTGAGATTTGGGATTTGGGACTTGAGATTACTGAGAACATCTAGTTGGTCGTGGGCCAGCGCCTTGGTCGGGAAAAGATAGAGCGCGCAGGCAGCAGGGTCGTTAAGCAGGGTGTGAAGGACGGGCATGTTGTAGGCCAGCGTCTTACCGGAGGCGGTGGAGGTAGCCAGGACGACGTTCTCCCCCGCCAGCGCCGCCTCGACCGCCTGGGCCTGGTGAATGTAGGGCTGCTCGATAGATCGGCCTCGGGCGGCGGCGACCAGGCGCGAGTCAAGCCCGGCCGGCCAGGAGGCGACGCGGGCCGGCCGGGCCGGGATGCGCTCCCAGGCGGTCACACAGCGCATGAAAGCCGGGTCTTGCCGGAAGGCAGTCAGGACGTCGGACAGGGTCATTGTGAATCCTCCCCAGGATTATAGGCGGCGAGGCAGGAGAATGCAAGTATGAATGGTCTTCCCTCAGGGGAAATGGTATAATACGTGCGTTAGATGCAATTGGCACAGGGACATAACCTGGCCAACGCACCGTGGTGCTGATCCCCGCTGGGAATGCCCAGATGAACAAATGAACAATAAGGTCGGCCTGAGATCGATTCGCTGACCGGCAATACATCCCACGGCTCCGCCCCACAAGGCGGGGCCGTGTCGCGTAGAGTCAACTTTGACAGTCTCGCGGCGTCGTGATACTATTGGCTGGATACTGGATACTGGATGCTGGATTAAGGGGCTGGATTAAGGAAGAGGATGCTTGATAAAGACAGGGTGGGAGCCATCTTATTCGACCTGGATGGGACACTGATGGACACCGACGACCAGGCGATAGAGACGCTGGGGCGGCAGTTGCAACGGTTGCACTGGCCCCGCCCACAGCAGGCCGCCCGTCGCCTCGTCATGGCCTCCGAGACCCCTGGCAACGCGCTGATGACACTGGTGGACGTGCTGGGGCTGGATGCACCGCTGATGGCGTTCACGGACCGGCTCCGCCGCTGGCGTGGCCTGCGCACGCGGGCTGATTTTCGCATCGTCGCAGGTGCTGAGGAGATGCTCACCGAATTGAGCGGGCGCTACTGGCTGGCGGTGGTCACCACACGAGGCGTGGCCGAGGCAGAATCGTTTCTGGATCAACATGACCTGCGTGACCTCTTTGACGCGGTGGTAACCCGCGAAAGCACCTGGCGGCTCAAGCCCCACCCGGTTCCTATCCAATACGCGGCCCAGTTGCTAGGCGTGCCCGTCGAGCAATGCGTAATGGTGGGGGATACGGCGGTGGACGTGAAGGCCGCCCGGCGGGCAGGAGCCTGGGCTGTGGCAGTGCTGTGCGGCTTCGGCGAGCGGAAGGAACTGGAGCGGGCCGGCGCTCACATCATCCTGGAGCATACCGCGCACCTTTCATCACTATTGTGACGGCACCTCGACCAGCAGGCTGGAAAGCCGGTCAGACAACTTCTATCATCCTTGGCGACTATTCCTGGGAGGAAGAAATGAAAATGAACAGACGTCATGCACCGATGGTGCTGGCATTTATCGGGCTCGTGGCAGGTATCCTGGCCTGTAACGCCCCGACTTCCACGCCTCAAGCCCCCTCCCCCACCGTGACGCCTTACATCTCGCCCACCTTGTCACCGCAAGAGACGCCGCCACCTCCACCGACCGCGACCCGGCCGGAGACAATACCCACGCCTGTACTGCCAGAGGTCACGGATACGCCGCTTCTGCCAACAGCCACGCCTCCGCCGACGGCAACGCCCACGCCTACCCCACCCATCAGCACCGGCCCGCTGGACTTCGCCAGGCCAGAGAGGCTGGAGCACTGGCAGCCCCTGCCCAATGGCAAACAGGAATGCAAAATCATTTTGCAGATCACAGGTGGCGCGCCCCCATACACAGTTCACCACGACCTGGACGTTTTCACCACCTGGGAGACCAACCCGACACTCGTCTTCACGGCACATGGGTGCGGCGCGATAGTACACACCATCAAAATCGAATCGGCCGACGGGCAGACCGTCATTCACGACTATTGGATCTCAGCTCCCTGGTGCGAGGAGTAACACCAACTACGCCCAGACTGCCCGTAATTGCCCCGCAATCGCCAAATGCGGGCGGGTCTATCCTTACGCTGTCCGCAGACACCGCCGCGTTGCCTCACGAATAAAGGTTACCGAAACGTATTCGTTGCCTCACGAGA
>CAZZEX010000168.1:0-6174 GCA_964653285.1 uncultured Anaerolineales bacterium | reverse complement strand
ACCTGCCCAAGAGGGCGACCACGAGGGTTCGCCCCTACATATTGAGATGATACGGCGTGACCCTGTGTTGAGGCCACGTGACAGAGCGCACTTATCGTTCCGTCTCTATCCACACCCGCGTCCCGTCGCTGATGATCTCGACCGCGCCCTGCTCGTCAGTACGATAGACCGGCAACCCGCTTCGACTTCGCCCAGCGCGGGCCTCCAGCCGCTCCAGCACCCCGGCGCAGGGATGCCCAAAATCATTGTCGGCGCCCACGCTGATGACCACCACCTCCGGGTCCACCGCCTCCAGAAACTCCTGCGTCGTTGAACTGCAACTCCCGTGGTGGGCCGCCTTCAGCACCGTGCTCGCAAGCGGCGCTCCCTCCGCCACCAGTTGGTGCTCCACCTCCGCCTCGATGTCCCCCGGCAACAGGACTGACACCTCCCCGTAGGTCAGCCGCGTCACGACCGAGTTGTTGTTGGTGCTCCCGGCCCTCCCGCCCACCAGTTCCGCCCCCGGATGCAGCACGACCATCTCCAGCCCCTCGTCGAGCGTCACGCGCAGCCCGGCCTCACCCTGGTAGACCGTCGCTCCCTCTGCATCCAGCAACTGCAGCCAGTACTCGTAGACTTCTGACTCTACGTCCATCTCGCGGAAGATCACCGTCTCCACCCGGTACCGCTCCAGCACCCCCACCAGCCCAGTGATATGATCGGAGTCAGGGTGCGTGAGCACCATCACGTCGAGCGTGCGGTCCCAGAAGCCCATCTGACGGCCTAACTGCGATAGGAGCACCGCCTCGCTGGGGCCGCCGTCCACCAACACCTGCTTGCCGGACGGGGACTGGATAAAGATAGCATCCCCCTGCCCCACGTCCAGAAACACGACGTGGAGGCGACCGTCGGGCCGCGCGCGCCAGGCGAAGAAGACCAGCACCAGCAGGATGACTGCCGCGCCAGCGAGCACCTTCGCCTCCAGGCGGGAGGAGAACTTCGACCATAACTCACGGCGTCGCTCCTTGGCCTGCGCCAGCCACCAGGTGAACCCGCCCAGGAGTATGTAGTACCCCCACACCAGCCCGCCGCCCACCTGCACCGGCAGCGAGGCGCAGGGCACCTGCGCTGTCAGCCGCACCACCTCGATGGTGTAGGTGAGGAATACCCAGGCCACCCAGCCGGCCACCTGCCCTAACGGCCGGACGATCAATCCCAGCAGCGTGGCAATGCCGCCGCAGATCATCACCCCCGCCTGGGCAGGCAGAATGAGGAAGTTGGTGACCGGCGTGACGAAGGAGAGTCGTTCGAAGTGATACAGAATGATAGGGATCGTGGTGATTTGGGCTGCCAACGTGACAATGAGCGCCTCGTTAACCAGACCAACGATCTTCTGGGCGCGTTCGACTGAGGTGAGCCACGCCAGCGCCTGCTCGAAGACCTGTTCCAGTGGCCTGGTGTAGAGCACCAGCCCCATCGTGGCGGCGAAACTGAGTTGGAAGCCCGCGTCCCACAGGATGTAGGGATTCAACGCCGTCATCACGATGGCCGCTGCTGCGAGGGAAACGGGGGCAAAGGTGGTGCGTCCCAGGTGCCGGCCCCACAGATAGAGGATGCCCATCAACGCCGCGCGCACCACCGCCGCAGACGCTCCGACGAATATCGTGTAGACCGCCACGCCCACGATGGCCACCCAGACCGCCCGTCGTTTGCCAAACAGTCGCTGCGCCAGCCCGGCGAAGATGCCAGCGATGATGGTGATGTTGAACCCGGAGATGGCGATGATGTGGGTCGTGCCAGTGGCGGCGAAGTCGTCCATCAGGTCGGCCGGAATGCCCGTCTCCACGCCCAACAGGATGCCGGTCAGCAAAGAAGCCTGCGGCTCCGGGAGGATGCTGGCGATGGTGAATTGGGCGTACCGCTTGAAGGCGAAGAGGCGGTACAGGATAGGGCTGGCCTGATTCTCAGCCAGCAATGTGACCTGGGCACGGCGGATCAGGGAATGGATGGACTGCCGGGCCAGGTACTCGCGGTAGGAGAATTCTTCGAAGACAGGCGGCGTCTCCAGCAGCCCCTCGACCAGAACGCGGTCGCCGTAGTGACGCTGGGGGTAGCGGTCGGCCTTGACCAATACCAGCCCCTCGATCTCCAGTTCCGTGCCGCCGGGCAGTGTCAGCCGTTCGGCCCGCACACGCAGATTGGTGTAGCGCTCCCACTCATCCGGCTCTCCCACCACGACGCCCTCGAGCGTCACCCAACCGGCGTTGTTGTAGGTAACCAGCGAAGTGTCGTCGAAGTGAGGGGCGGCGAGCAGGAAGCGGCCCGCGCCCAGCGCCAGCATCAGCGCGCACAGTGCGCCCAGCCGGACGCGGGCGTCATCCCGCCATAGCAGTAGACCAAGGAACGCCGCCAGCCCCAGCACGGGCAGTACCTGCCAGGGCAGGCTGGTTACCTTAGCGAGCGCGACACCTGCGAGCCAGGCAATAGCAAGGTATACGAGAGTCATAGGACTGTCCCTCAAGCGAAACGTTCTTGTTTGTCTGGCGCGGCTTCAGTATAGTGCAACCTTGTGCAGAGGTCAATTAGCGGTTGAATCCGCAATAAGTGTAAGAACGTGAAGCCCCGAGGATTGGGGCTGCGAGCGAGGTGAAAGTCGAAGGAACTTGTACTGACTTACTTAGCACCGGCACTTCAGGCCGGTGCGGTCAACTCGCCCCCAAACTGAAGGGCCTTCCCTCACCCAGGACACTTGACAATTCATGGATGCCATGATAGAATGTTAGTACAACCTAACAACCTAACTGCATCACCGGCTGCTCGTACAAAGGCAGCGGGTTTCCCGATGCACGCTGTAGATTGACGAGGCGGAGCCTCGTTAGTTAATCTAAGGAGAATGTAGAAACGATGGGTAGAAGCTATCTCGATGAGATTATGGAACAGCCAGACGCTCTGCGTAGAAGCATTGATGCATACCCACTAGGCGATCCTGACTTGGTCCGACTGGCCCGAAAAGTACAAACCAGTGGCTATCGTCAGATCATTCTGACCGGAATGGGAGGTTCTTTCTACAGTTGTTATCCTTTGTGGCTGTCACTGAATCAACATGATATCCTTGCAACGATGTGGGAGACTTCGGAGCTGATTCATTACGCACCTGAGGTGATCAACGAACGAACGATCTTGGTGGCCGTGTCACAGTCGGGAGAGGGCGCAGAGATCAAACGTTTGACGCTCATGGAGGGTCGGCCTGGTATATGTGTCAGCGTCACGAATGGCACGGATAACGCCCTGGCTCGCTGGTCTGACTTGTCTTTGGATACGCATGCGGGAGATGAGGCGGGAGCATCAAACAAGACTTACGTTACCGCTTTGGCCGTATTGCACCTTATGGGTTGCCAACTCACCAGGCAGGATGTTGGAGTTGCCCGAGACATGCTTCACCAAGTCAGCTACGCTCTCGGCGAGTTCTTGGTTGACTGGGAATCGAAAGGTAAGGGAGTGTTTGACTTTCTTTTGCCCTGTAGCACGTTGGCATTGATCGCGCGAGGTCCCAGCGTGGCGAGTGCGATGACCGGGGCCGTAATCACCGAAGAGGCCAGCAAGGTATTCTGCAAGGCCACATCAGCCGCGCAGTTCAGACATGGGCCAATGGAAGTGGTACGAGAGGGATTCCGGGCAGTGGTGTTCGCGGGCAACGACGCGACCAGCATACTCAACGTACGGTTGGCGAAAGAAATTGGATCTTACGGCGGCAAGGTGCTGCTCATAACGTGTGCTCCAAATGCCAGCGGGATGCCTTCGGATGTAGTCCAAGTGGCAATACCCCAAGCTGAACCTGCTGTATTGCCTGTCTTTGAAATCATCCCCGTGCAAATGCTTACTATCGCGCTGGCGCATGCGAATGGCTATGAGCCAGGTACCTTCGAACACTGTAGCAAGGTCACAAGGGAGGAGTGAACAAGTTGTTCGGATTTGACTGGCAGGGAAAACTGCCCCCCAATTGTCATCTGCTGAGGGGACGCACGAGGCTTTATTGAAATATGCTTGAGTTGCGGCAGTCTGCTCAAATGATCAAGAGATATAGTCCAGTCCCTTTGTATCGCCAAATCGCCGATTTGCTACTGCAGGCTATTCGTACTGGTCACTTCCCCCCAGGAGAGCGTTTGCCCTCAGAGTTTGGAGTCGCTGAGCAGTACCATGTTAGCCGCGTTACAGTCCGGAAGGCATTCCAGGAACTGGAGCGCATGGGTTACGTATATCGCGAGCAGGGCAAGGGCACGTTTGTTGCACGGCCACCAATTCAGGGCATCTCCGGCTTCGGCAGTTTTACCGCAGAGGTCACCAACCAGGGGCGGCGAGCGAGTTCGAAGGTCCTTGACTTTCGATGTGTTGAATCCCTCCCACCAGGGATGAAAGAGCGCCTTCAAGTACCTGAAGAGACTATAGCGTCTGTTCAGTTCATCCTGCTCGAGCGAATCCGTATCGTTGACGACGAGCCGGTAGCCATTGAGGACGCATATCTTCCCCGGGCTCTATATCCCGGCATAGAGTCAATAGATTTCGAGGACTGCTCGCTGTATAGCATCATTGCTGAGCACTGGGGGACCATCCCTGTCTGGGCAGACGCCTTGATCGAGTCTGTTGCTGCGACGTCCCTCGAAGCCGAGCTCCTCGAAATCCAGACCGGGGCTCCTCTGTTGGTCGCGTGGAGGATCACGCTTACGGAGACTGACGAAGTGATTGAATACGTCAAGTCAGTTTACAACGGAAGCAAGTTCATATTCAACGTTGGCCGGCATCGGATTGCCTAGTTGCTTGACAGGGGCGCATTCGTATGCTATAATACCATTGACTGCATACGATTGCTAACAAAGAGGTGAGTAGTTTTGCCCCTCCCCAGTATGAAGGACGTCGCAAGACGAGCGGGCGTGTCACAAAGCACTGTGTCGCGTGTGTTGAACAGCGTTCCTACCGCCGTTCCTATCAGTGAAGCGACCCGTGCGCGGGTCCGACAAGCATCTAAAGAACTTGGCTATGTCCCCAACCCACTGGCGCGCGGGCTGCGAGGAGGGAGCACCCGGCTGCTGGGTCTGATTGTTCGCGAGATAGCGGACCCGTTCTTTGCTCAACTCATAGATGTGCTCACCATGATCGCCAGGGATCGCGGTTACAGCATCGTTCTGGGACATGCCAGGAGTAGTTCTGATGAAGCGCTGGCTCTGAGTGACATGCTTGACCTGCGCCACTGCGATGGCCTTTTTGTGCTCGGCGATGTGCGCGGAGACGAAACCACTCTTGCCAAGATAGTGGAAAGCAACCCCAAAACAGTTGCTTTCTGCAGCGGTGAGCCACCTGGCAAGATCGCTGTAATTGACATTGATAACCGGAAAGCAATTTCCCTGGCCCTTGATTATCTTTTGGGCCTGGGACACCGCAAGATAGCCTTCATAGAGGGTGGCTGGATAGGCGCAACACTACAGAGGCGGGAAGCATATCGAGAATATATGCTAAAGCACTCGATCGAGATCCCAACAGAATATATTGTCCAGGTGGAAGCGAACAACGCAGCGGGTGGCTATCGCGGGATGAAGACCTTGTTGACTGCCCCCGATCTACCCACGGCTGTTCTGGCCTCAGATGACGCGGTAGCCATCGGTGCGCTCAAGGCAGCGTTCGATATGGGATGCCGGGTTCCGGCAGACATGTCGGTTATGGGTTTTGACGACATAGAAACCGCCAACTACACAATCCCGGCTCTGACTACCATTCGACAACCCCTAGAGGAAATGGGTATGAGGGCAATGGATATGCTCTTTGATATGTTAAGCGGGGAGATTTCCCCAGATAATGCGCCAATGATACTTGTAGAGCCAGAACTGATGATACGCGACTCGTGCGCACCGCCTAGCAGTAAGGTGAGATAGCACCAAAATCGGCTGACGTGACAGATCACGTTGACAAAGACAGGCGAGACAGTCAAACTCACTAGCGGTTGACATCAGATCGCATGACATTTATGGAAGGAGGGCGATGCAAAGATAAAAGATAAAGCTTCGGCTCAGAAGACTCGCTTTCACAATCAGATTTCACTAGAGGCCTAGCACTATGAGAAGAGCAAAGGAGGAAAAAAGACGATGAAATGTTCAACGACAACTATAATTACCCATTGATGACAATTAGAAATGCCCACTAGGA
>CAZZEX010000167.1:0-6318 GCA_964653285.1 uncultured Anaerolineales bacterium | reverse complement strand
GGATAGAAGGGTACCTTGAAGGGACGCTGTTGCTCCGGGAACTTGCGCCGTAACCAGATGAGGGCCAGGTTGGCGAAGACCAACAGGTAAAGATAACCAAAGTTGGCGACGTAGCTCAGGAACACTTCCCGACCGGTGACGGCGCACGCAGCGATCAGGCCTCCGCTGAGTGTGATGGCTGGCAGGGGCGTCTTGAGGCGGGGATGAACACGCGAGAGAAGGGGCGGCAGGTAGCCATCGCGGCTCAAGGCCAAAGCGATGCGTGCAGAACTGATCATGGCTGTGTTCAGCGAAGAGAGGGTGGCCACCAGCCCGGCCAATCCCATCAACGGCGCACCGAACCGACCCAGGAAGTGCGAGGCCACTTCGGCCAGCGGGGCAGAGGAGTTCTTCAGCGTTTCGACCGAGACAACGCCCAGGGAGAGGAAGGCCACGGCACAGTAGACCGCCATGCAAATGCAAAGCGTGGCGACGATGGCAATGGGGATGTTTCGACCCGGGTTCTTAGCTTCTTCGGCTGCGGTGCCGATGACTTCAAAGCCTACGTAGAGAACGTGGATCAAGCCGATGGTCTGGAAGATCTTGACCGCATTGTTGACCACACCCTCGTGGATGAAGAAACCGCCCTCTTCGTAAAACTTGGCCCAGGTGAAGCCGCCAGGCAAGACCAGCCCCAGGAGGACGTAGCCTGCCAGCGAGGCCAACAATATCCCCGCCAGGATGACCTGAGTGCGGCCCGCCTCCTCGCTGCCGCGCAAGTTGATGATCGTGAAGATGGCTACGATGCCCACCGCCGTGGCGGAAACAGGCAGACCAGGCAGGAAAATCCTCAGCGAGAGGGCAAAGCCTACTGCACACAGCGCACAGTAGAACATGGCACCGAACCAACTGACCCAACCCACGCTGAAGGGCAGAAATCCCTCCTTGGCCTGGCTGACGTAGGCGTAGCCGCCACCGGCAATAGGAAAACTGGAGGCCAGCTCGGCGTAATCCAGGGCTGTGAAGAACTCCAGCAGGCCAGCGACGAGGAAGGCCAGGATGAGGGCTGGCCCGACCATCCCCGCCGCGTGGCCGGTGAGCACGAACACGCCGGCGCCCATTGTGCCACCGATGCCCAGCATCAGGATCTGAGCGAGGCCCAGGGTACGAACGAGTTGCTTTTTTGCCATTTTAATCAACCTCCCTATAAGGAGCTGCAATTGTGTCCCAGGTCAGCGGACCACCAACACTGGATGGTTGGCATCCAATAGGATGTCCATGCTCAGGTCATCCACGAGGCGTGCGTTCAGGCCAGGGGTGACGTGAGCCCCGGTCACCAACAGGTCGTATCGGCCCTCCCGGGCCTCGGCGATGATCTCGTCCCGCACCAGGCCGTGACGGATCACCGCGCGGCCTGCCTGCCCCTCCGCCGCCAGCAGGTCCAGCATCCGTCTGAGGTGCACCCCCTCTCGTGAGCCGCGCTGGATCAGTTCCTCCGCCGATGCTCCCAGGTCGTCCGGGAGCGCGTCTTCGGCCAACGGCAGTTGGGACATCACGTGGAGCAGGGTCACCGAGGCCCCCAGAGCCCGAGCCAGGCGGCCAGCGAACCGGACGGTGTACTCACTCGCGGGACCAGCGGAGGAACAGACCAGGAACCGCCTGAGATCGCGGGCACGTCCCTTGACCACCAGGACGGAGGCTGGCGCGTGCTCGGTGACGTGGAGGGCCACCGAGCCCAGCAACAGCCGCACCACTCCCCGCCGTCCCCGGCTGCCGATGATCACCAAGTCGTAGGGAATGGCCTGCGCCTGGCGGACCACTTCCTCGGCCAGCCGGCCGGCTCGCCGGTGGACGGCTACCGGGACCCCTGCTTCTCCCAGGTCGGCAGCGGCCGCCTCGGCAAGCCGGCGCACCTCTTCCTCCCGGTCGCGTTCGACCACGACCAGGATGTCCACGGAGCTCGCCGCCGCGCGCGCGATGCACATTCCCATCTTCAGCGCCCGGACCGTGTGTGAGGAGCCATCGGTGCAGAGCAGAACCTTCATTGTTTTCCACTACCCACGTTACAGCAAGATAAATACCACAGGGATGACAAAGATCACGCCCAGGAAGAGGGCGAAGTTCCTGTGCCGGCGGATGATCCAGACCAGCGCGTCCGAGACGGCTCGCTCATAGGACCGGTAGGCCAACAGGATGAGGAGCAGGGAGACAATGGCTGCGCAGACCATGTGCGTCACTACCACGGTCACCGCTCGGGGGTCCCCCAGCAGCGCCGCTGCGACCAGAGTGTCCGCCAGGGTGGAGACGTTCGCCCCCAGGATGTAGGGAATGATGTTCTCCCGGCGCATGTAGCCACGGGCGGAGAGGGGAACCAGGATGCCCACGGAGATGGAGACGGACATCGTGAGCAGGGTGATCGCCAGTCCCATCAGGAACATAACCTCAGGGCGATAGACCAGCCTGGGGATCTGGCCGAAGTCGGTTCTCTCCAGCCGCATCTGGGGCAAGGCGCGGTCGAAGAGGCGGAAACTCAGCGTCACCAGTCCCACTCCGGCCACAAAAAGCGCCCAGTCGGGGAGGAAGGCCGCCAGGGGGCCAGTCAGCGGCTCCAGTCCCCGGTTGACGCCGGCCGCCAGTTTCTCCAGGGCAGGAACAAAAAGGCCATTGAGCCAGCCACGGCCGAGGATCAGCAGACCCATCGGCAAGGCCACCAACTGGACCGAGCCGGTAAGCAGGAGGGAAAGGACGCCTGCAGTGAGTGCGGTCCATTGCTCATGCCCTCGCAGGATATAGATGAGGCCGACCAGCAGGACGATGAGGCTGGCGCCCAGGCGAGAGCCAGCAACCATAGTGAAGGCTTGGAGGGACGACAACGCGTCAGCGCTCAACAGCGCCACCGCTGCAGCCGCCACCGGCGATCCGCTCAGAACCAGGTAGGCCATCAGCCAGCCGAACCCCATGCTGTCGGCGGCGTTGGTGATCTCCAGGCGACCCCGCAGAAGTGGCGCCAGTCCCCCGGCCCCCTCTTTCATCAACCCCAAGGCGAGGACAAAGAGCAGGAACCCGGAAAGCCCCAGCCCCAGTTTTTTCCATCCCAGCCGTCTGCCCTGCTGGCTTCCCACTTACCGTTCTCCCTGCACCTCGGTCTCCAGCCGCGCAAAGAAGGCCCTGTGAAGCGGGCGCATTTTAGCACAACCCACCGTGTGTGCAAGTCGGCTCAACTGACATTGGGCATAAATTCACCTAACGCCCACCAAAACCTTACCGTATTGTCACTGACAGCCGCCTACTATGATGGTACAATGTACCATGCACGGTCCGGCGCAGACCATGGGCCGTGGCCTGTAAGCACATCAATACAATTGGAGGTGATGCCAGATGGCTAAGAAGAAAGGGAAACCGACGGCCAAGAAGGGGGCCAAGAAGAAGCCCGAGAAGACCACCGAATAGTCGTTCTCGGGGGAGCAATGAGCAAGCGCCCGGTCAGCGTGACCGGGCCGTGTTTTGCTCAATCCTCTTCAGGCGGGGCAAGCATGTAGCCAAAGCCGCGCACGGAGTGGATGTAGGGGTATTCCTCCGGGTCTAGTCCCAAGCGCCGGCGGATTTGGCGAATGTGGACCTTGAGCAACTCGCGGGCCTCGTTATCTTCGCCGTCGTATCCCCACACCGCCTGTAGCAGTTCCCGGTAACTAACAACTTCGCCGGCCCGTTTGGCCAATGTCAGCAGCAGGCGGTATTGTAGCGGAGGCAGTCTGACCCAGCGCTCGCCGAGTCCCACTCGCTTCTTGCGTGTATCAATGCGGAGTTCCCCGACTTGTAGAACGGGAGCCGAGGCCTGGACAAGACGTTCAGCCAGCACGACCCCCTCCCGGGTACCGGCGGCTGGAGTATCTACGAGGATCACGGGCGGCCAGCGACCGGGCTCCGTCAAGTCGAGCAGGGTAGTAGGCTCCAGTCGGGTCAGGGCGGCCCGTTCAATGAGGAACAGATCAGGACAGTCTTCGTTGAGGCAAGAGAGAACGTCCGGCCAAGTGGCAGCAACGGTGTAGCGGTCCGCTGCGTCACCCAGTGCGATTTGCATCCACTCCGCAGCGCCGAAGATCGGCGCGAGAATGAGAACGTGCATGCGTCACCTCCACGACACAGTGCATCAGGCACGTTTTCCCATATGCGATGGTATGATAGCACCGGGTACACGAAAAGTCAACAGAAGACGTACACTGAATCTTCACCAGAGTCTCACCAATAACTCACCCCACGAGGCTGATTCTGTGCTATACTATGCGCGATCTGCCAGAGACCTGGATCGGGCGGGAATACCACACTAGGCAGAAAGGGAGGTAAAAGAAATGCCCGCAACGTATTGTCCCAACTGTGACGCCATCATTCGCATGGACAACTCCCGCACCAGCACCGATCACTTCGTTCGAGGTAGATTTCCCATTCGGTGAGGAGTGGGAGGAGGAGAAGTGGAAGGAAGAAAAATAGGAGCCGAACGCCCAATCGAGCAGGGATGCTAAGCGAGAAAGAGAGGTAGGAAATGCCTAAGACGTATTGCCCCGAATGTGATGCCGTCATTAGCATGGATAATCCACGCGAGGGCGCTCAGATCAAATGTCCCGAATGCGGTGTGGAACTGGAGATCATCAGCGCCGATCCCTTCGAGGTGGATTTCCCCTTCGATGAGGACGGGGGGGATGAAGAATATGAGCGGGACATCCAATAGAGCGAGGATGCCAAACAGGAGAGAGAGGTAAGAAATGCCTAAGACGCGCTGCCCTAATTGTGACACCGTCATTAAGGTGGACAAGCCGCGCGAGGGCACTATCATCAGCTGTCCCGGATGCGGTGTGGAACTGGAGATCATCAGCGCCGATCCCTTCGAGGTGGGTCTCACCGAGGACTGGCAGGAGAAGGAATGGGAGGAGGAGTAAATCCTTCTCTGGCTTGTATGCAGTAGAGAGTACAAAGAGCCGTAGGCGCCTCGCCTTTTCAGCGGGGCGCTTTTTGATGTCTCCAGGGGAAACGTATGAGCAGTGTGCCGAGGCTGATTGTGCGCGAAAGCGCACGTCTAAACCTTAAAATCGCGCAGTATCGCACATATGGTATTGACAAATCGCGCACAATGTGATAGAATAGTAATTGTGAGCCAGCATCCATTACCTGCCCTGACCGCCGAAAGGCGCGCCGCCATCGCCAGGATAGTGGCCCAGCATGGCGCTGCTCGCGCGGCGGAACTGGGGACCCGATTTGGCGTGCACGCCGCGACTATCCGGAGGGACCTGAAGGCATTGGAGGAACAGGGAGCGGTGCGGCGTGTACATGGCGGGGCCGTGGCCGTCGAAGAAGTCGCGCCGGAGGGCACCGGTGTCCTACCCGGAACCCAGGAGGCGCGTATCGGCCAGGCTGTGGCTGAGATGGTCGTTGATGGTGAAACCGTCTTCCTGGGTCCGGGACGGCTCCCGTTGGAGGTCGCGCGCTGTCTGGCTGCGCACTCGCGACTTACTATCGTCACCAATGGGCTCGAGGTGGCCCACTGGGTCGCCGCTAACACACCGCATATTCTGATCGTCACGGGCGGTCAGGCCGAAGGGCGTGATCTCGGGTTGGTGGGTCACCTGACCAGGGCAGCACTTTCCAGCCTGCGGGCCGACCACACGATCCTGGAGTTGGGTGGCATCAGCGCCGTGGGTGGCCTGACCGACGATAGCCTCACGCAGGCGGAGATAGCGCGGCTGTTGCTGGAGATCAGCTCTCAGGTGGTCGTCCTGGTGCTGGCTGAGCGGGTGGGACGGGTGGCGGCTGCGTACATTGCGCCCGCCTCCGATGCAGACATCGTCGTCACTGCCCGCGAGGCCCCCTCACCGTTCCTGTGGGACCTAAGCGAGTCGGGCGTGCGGGTTGTCCTGGCATAGTTTCGGGTGCAAAAGTGAGGCGGACTTTCCAGTCTGCCGCTTGGACAGGCTAGAAAGCCGGCCACGCGTATCGTTTCGCAAATCTCACGATCAAATTGAATTGAAAGGAGCACAATCAAATGGCAAGCGTAACGTATGAGCATGTGACCAAGCATTTCGGTGATGTCATTGCGGTCAACGACCTCGACATCCACATCCCCGACAAGGAGTTCCTGGTCTTCGTTGGCCCCTCGGGCTGCGGCAAGACCACCTCCTTGCGCCTGCTGGCTGGCCTGGAGGAGGCCACCGAGGGCAATATCTACATCAGTGACCGGCTGGTCAACGACGTGCCGCCCAAGGACCGGGACATCGCGATGGTCTTCCAGTCCTACGCGCTGTACCCCCACATGTCGGTCTACGACAACATGGCCTTTGGCCTCAAACT
>CAZZEX010000166.1:0-6488 GCA_964653285.1 uncultured Anaerolineales bacterium | reverse complement strand
GGTTACGACTCGATTACGCCTTGGTTACGCTCAAGCGTAACCTTGTCTTTCCCTCCCACACGGGCACTGAAACGCGATGCGGTCAGGGTGATCCTGAGGGATGAGATTGGTAGAAAAGACCCCAGAGCCCACACGGGCACTGAAACAAACACGCGCCGGGCTGGGAACAATACGAAGGGTCCAGTAGAAAAGACCCCAGAGCCCACACGGGCACTGAAACCTCGAAGTCGGCCACTTGGCCATCACCAAAGAACGATACAGGTAGAAAAGACCCCAGAGCCCACACGGGCACTGAAACTTTGATCCCGTGATGATCCAGAAAGTGGGTCAGGGTAACGGAGTCAACCCCAGTAGAAAAGACCCCAGAGCCCACACGGGCACTGAAACCCGTGTCAGGGACATCTTCAGTCAGTGTCTCTGTCGGTAGAAAAGACCCCAGAGCCCACACGGGCACTGAAACCCGACGATAATGGTTACGGTTGCCTCGTACAACATTATTCCCTCGTAGAAAAGACCCCAGAGCCCACACGGGAGGGAAGGACAAGGTTTAGCTGGTTCCGAGGTTGTTCCGAGGTTGTTCCGAGGTGATTCCGAAAAGCGGAACCAGGTTGAGACGAGGTAATACTAGACAGCAGTGGTGTTCCGAGGTGGTTCCGAACTGGTGCCGCCCAGCGGAACCGGGGTTCCGCTGGGCGAGAGGTGTACAACGCCGTACGTTTACACTAGTCAGATTGTCGTTCGGCCTTTTTCTGTCGCACTCGGTGCAAGGCACGGAGATTGATCAAAACGTAGATGAGGGTGTTTTGATTGGCGACGGCCCGACCATTGCGCAATCTGGGGCGCTCAATACCCAATTCTTTGGCCTGGGAGTTGATGCGCTCAGTGGCAGTGCGCTGCTTGTAGATTTCCTTGAAGAGGGCACTGTCACGGTCGATCTGATGCCGGATGCGAGCGCCGATGCTGGTGGCGAGAGTGGTCGTACAGCCGCCTTTGGCCCAGTTCTTGTGACCAACAGGGCAGACGCTGGCCGTGACTTCAGGGAAGCGCAAGGGACAGACGTAACGACCCCGCTGGTGCTCGAAGAGGGTGGTACGACAAGTGTAGGTGTGTCGGAGGGGCATCGCCAGTCCTGCTTCGCACAGAGGCAGGCCCTGGGCATCGAATTGACGGTGCTTTCCGCCTCGTTTGGACAGAGGGACCGCTGCAAAAGCCGCCTCAAGCGCTAAATCGTCGCGGTGAAAGTGCTCGTAGACGTAAAACGCATCGAAGGCGGCGTCAAAAGCACCGTATCGGGGACGGAAACCGAGGCGGCACTCGGTTTCCGTCATCAGCGGGTGGAAGTAGGCGACGTCGGGCCGATCAAAGGGCAGTGTCAATTCGGCCAAGACGAACTCGCCCCAGTCGGGGACCTTGGTAGCAACGACGCCGGAGGCGTAGCCCCAATAGAATTCGCCGACGGATACCTTGGGTGGGAGAGGGTTGCTCTTGGGAGTGGGAGGTGGTTCCTTGGAAGAAGCACGCTGGTTGCGGCGGCGCTTGCAACCCAGACGACAATCGGGGTCACCAGAGGGCTGCTTCTCTTTGTCGTAGCGATCCTGGACATAGTCTTTGTGGTTGTTTCCCCTGACCCAGGCGAGGATGTGTTTTGTGTCCAACGAGATGCTCTGACCAAAATCGTCTACTTCGGCATCCAACTCGGTTTGGAGGAGACGCACAGTTTCGTCGAGCAGGTACTGTAACTTGACGTTGGGAAGTGAGCGCAGCATCCGGTTGAAGTGTCGGGGTGTGGGCAGACTGGCCTGGACATCGAAGCCCCAGGGATAGTTGAGGGAAGGAACGACTGGAAACCCCAAAACCCACACCAGCGCAGGGTGCTCGATCAGATACTGGTGCAAATGGGACATATAGACAAGCTGCTGATCCAACTTGACCAGGCAAGCGGCTGCAAAGGAGGCGTATGGTACAGCCGCTGTCCCCCAGTCGGTCTCCAGGTCGCGTTCAGGGAAGCGGCCCCAATCCAGCGGCTCCAGCAAGTGCAGGTACCGCATAGCGACAGGGGATTCGCGCACAAAGCGCGACAGGAGGCCGAGATTGTGGGCCAACTGGTGTAGATGGGGGCGTCTGCGGCGCCAGTGACGGCGCGTGATGACCTGCCAACCCCAGGTAAACACCTGTTTCAAGGGGGTCAAACGTGATACAATTGGAATGTTCGTCATGGTTTTCTCCTTTTAGATTGGAATTGGCGTTGTACACCGCCTATTCTGGCCTGAAGGAGGAAACCTGACGAACCTCAATGCAAGCGCAACCAGCTTGCAGGGTGGTTCCGTTTCTGCGCAGTCGAAGCGGCGACAGTGGTTGCGTTTTCAACAAAGCGGAACCAGGTCATGACCTGGTTCCGCTCGGAAATATCGCTATTCAGGGGTGGTTCCGAGGTGGTTCCGAGGTGGTTCCGAAAAGCGGAACTGCTGTCCTTCCCTCTAGAATAGGAGGTGTACAAGTGAACTCGAATACAGCAAGACGGCAACGCGGCGTTGTCATCTTCGAGGCCGGCGGGGTAAAGCTCGTCGGCCGCGAGGACGACGGCACCCAGGTCTACGAGGTCCAATCCCAGAGCCGCCCTGGCCTGATCCACACAGTGAAGCTCCAGGGCAAAGTCTCCGCAGAGTGCGACTGCGAAGACTTCAAAATGGTCCAGAACACCCTGTTCTGGGCCCGCAAGAAGGGCACCCTCGACAAGATCCGGGGGCTGCCCGTCTACGAGGGGCAGATCCGGTGCGAGCATATCTGGGCCGCCCGTATTCAGAGGAATATCGGGTGGTATTACACTTGAGGCTCTCTGGGAACTGCCGTGGCGGGCGCACTGGAGGCCCGAACTTGTTCGGGTTCCTCGCACCGCATCCCCAACGAGTTGGGGAGTCCGGCACTCAAACCACGGGAATTCCCAAAGACCCACACTTGACAAACATTCTGGTAGAAAAGACCCCAGAGCCCACACGGGCACTGAAATCCATTGTAGGCGCGACGCACCTGATCGCACCTGATGGTAGAAATGGACATTCTTGCCGATGTCGAGGAGGACGATCAGCACACGGTCGAGCCCCACGTGGGCCAACCGTTGGCGGAAGGCAATGACGCGGTCGGCGTAGTGGCCTTCCAGGTAAGGCTAGAGCGACTGAAGTCGCCACTACGATTCCATATCTTGCTATAGGCAGTAGTGGAAAGGAGCAACATGATGAATGTGTCAAATCTCACTAAGGGCGTGCCGCCGAGATCCATAGACCTGAACCCCGAAGATTGGCTCTGGGTGACCTACCGCGAGCGCACGCCACTGGCGCGACCGGAACCCAGGCCCTTTAACAGGGAGGAGGCCTTGGCTCGTCTGGCAAAGGTCAAAAGCAAGGGTTGGCCCGCAGCCCAAATCGCCGTATCGCTCTCACTGAAAGAGGCTCGGTTTTGGTTTACGGCCATGACCACCGGTGGCACATCACTTACAAACGAACTGGCCAGGCCATCTTTCGGCGGTCGGGTCACGCTGGGTAAGGTCAGGGCCAGACTGGCCGTTGCCTTCCGGCTGATTAAGCCGGAGATTATGCTGCCTGTGAGCAATCTCCTCCACCTCGAGGAACTCTGTGACCTGATAGCAGATGACGACAAGATACCTCTGGCTCCCATCACCGAAGCATTAGCAAGGAAGTGGGCCCCCCGCGTCCTCAAAGAAAAGGCTGAGGACGAACGTGATCGTCTTATGGACACTCTCGCCGTAGGTTTTCGGGCTTACGTGTTGCCCTACCTGACCCAGGCAGAGATCATGCGGTTGCGCCCACGGCTGCGCCCCAGTCTGCATCCGTCCCGGTGGCCAACAGATTATCGGGCTATATCCCCGGCCGGCTTTCATTTGGCGGCCGGCTTGGGTATGCACGAGGAGACCCACGCCCTGGTGCGGAGTTGGCCCGATGACTTTTACGGCCGCTGCACAGACTGGGACTACTCCCGCCACCGTCCCCAGGAGATCATTTTCGGCCTCGGCAGTGCCGAGTTGGTGGAGTCTGAAATGCGGCGCTTGAAACTGCGCCTGTACTCGTCAACCTATATCCGAGCCTGGCTGGCCCACACCCAGTACGCGGCCCTCGACGTGGTCCGCGACTCCATTCTGGCGGCAGCCAACAGGCAGGATGCCGAGCGCCTGCTCGAAACATTCACCATTGTCCACGCCCCGGAAGCGGCACCCCAAACGTTGGCCCTCATGCTGTCGTCCAGGGCTCCCCAGGTTGCCCGCCGGTGGCTCGACGACCACCCAGAACACGCCATCGCCGGGCTGATACCCGTCGCAGCAGAGCGCGGCCGGCTCGCCGGCGCTGCCCTCAATTCTCTGAGGAGAATGAAGCGCCAGGGGTATGAAGCGCTCATCCGCGCCTGTCTGGAGCAGGCACCGGTGGGAGCGGCTGGCAAAGTACGGGCTAAAGTACTTGACGTGGAAGAGGTGATCTACGTCCCCTTTGACAACGACACCACGCCCGACTGGCTGCGAGAAGCCCTGCCGGATGAAAAAAGGGTGGCCTCTGACAAAGCCAAGAAACCGGCCTGGGTGGACCGGGCGGTCTTGCCACCTGTTGCCGCGGGCAAGCATTGCCTGAATGACACGCAAGTCGCTGGCCTGTTGTACGTCCTCCAACAAGGCACGCTTGATCAACCTCCACCCCCGCTGGTCACCAGCCTCAAAGCGTATGCCAACCGGGACGCGCTCGATACCTTTGCCTGGGAGGTATTCGAACAGTGGCTTTACGGAGGCGCGCCTTCTAAAGGTAAGTGGGCTTTAATTGCTGTGGGATGGTTCGGATCCGACGCTTCGGCTCTCAGGCTGGCCCAATTCATCCGCGCCTGGCCAGGCGAAGGGCAGCACAAGCGGGCCGTGCTGGGTCTGGAGTGCTTGCGGGCCATCGGCACCGACACGGCCCTGATGCAGATCAACTCCATTGCGCAGAAGGTGAGATTCAAGGGTATCAAAGCCAAGGCGAGCGAAGCGATGGAAGCCATCGCCAGGAACCGAAACATGACCCGCGAAGAGCTCGAGGACCGCATCGTGCCCGATTGCGACCTGGACGAGCGGGGCAGCCGCGTGTTCGACTTCGGCCCCCGCCAGTTCCGCTTCGTGCTCAGCCCGGACATGAAGCCCAAGGTGCGTGACGAAAAAGGGAAACTGCGGGCCAACCTGCCCAAACCGGGCGTCAAAGACGATGCCAGCCTGGCCAGCCAGGCCATAGCCGATTGGAAACTCCTGAAGAAGCAAGTGCGCCAGGTGGCCCAGATTCAAGCGCTGCGGCTGGAGCAGGTCATGGTCACCGGGCGGCGCTGGTCGGTGGACGAGTTCGAGATGCTGCTGGTGCACCACCCGTTGATGGTCAACCTGGTGCGTATGCTGCTGTGGGGCGGCTACGACGCCTCTGGCCAACTGGTGGCCACCTTCCGCGTCACCGAGGATCAGACCTACGCCGATGTCGAAGACGAAGAGTGCTCGCTGGCCGGCATTGATGCAGTCGGCATCCTTCACCCGCTGCATCTGTCGGACGAGTTGAAGGCGGCCTGGGGTGAGTTGTTGAGCGATTACGAGATTGTGTCCCCCTTCCAACAACTGGGCCGCGAGATTTACCACCTGGAAGACGAGGAACTGGAAGCGCAAGAGATCACGCGCTTTGCCGACGTTAAAGTGCCGGCGATTTCTCTGGTCAGCACGCTGGAGAGACTGGGCTGGGTGCGTGGCATCGGCGAAGATCATGGCTATTTCTGCGAGCACTCCAGGCCCTTCTACGGGGCCAACGTCACCGCCGTGGTCCAGTACGAGCCTGGCGTTTGGGTTGGGGGAATAGCCGAAGAGAAGGATCAGAGAATGGAACGCTGCTTCTTCGTATCCGGCATCTACACGCCGGTAGTGTACAATCCGCGTCACGAGAACAGGCTGCCGCTGGGCGAGGTTGCCCCACTTGCCATCAGTGAGACGCTGAAAGATCTGAGCATGGTTGCGGCGAAGGCGAAGTAGAGAGAAAGGAGTGGCGTGACTGAATGACCGAGATGACTGATTAAGGCTGACAGCCCTGTTGCGAGAAACGCCCCTTTCGGTTACAATCTGCCTCAATGGGACTGGTGCTCAGGAGGTGTACGATGCGTCTCAAGTGGTACGGATGGCTGGGGTTGGGCATTGTGGTCGGGGCCGAAATCTGCCTCTTCGCCCGGCAGCCCTTCGTCTCCAAGTGGTTCACCCCCATTGCCTGGACCGGCTACATCCTCTTCGCCGATGCGCTGGCGCTGCGCTTGCGCGGCCACTCGCTCATCCACGACCGGCCCCGGGAAGCGCTGATGCTGGTCTGGATCTCCAGCGGCTGCTGGCTGCTGTTTGAGGCGTACAACGTCCGTATGCAAAACTGGTACTACGTGGGCGTGCCGGAGCACCCGGTCGAGCGGGATTGGGCCTACCTGTGGTCCTTCGCCACCAT
>CAZZEX010000165.1:0-6566 GCA_964653285.1 uncultured Anaerolineales bacterium | reverse complement strand
AGGGGTACACCGACATTGAGATGGAGGCCGGGCCGTACCTTTCGGCCATCTACGAGGCGGTGCGCCCCCGCCGCCATCCGGTCAACGAGATCATCACACTGTACGCCGACGATGTGCCTTTCGACGTTGGCATCATCCACTACGCCTCCGACACGCCGCTGAGCAAGGGGAAGAACCTGGGGGTGCAGCGCCTGTCCTACTTCGGGATGGACGCGACCTACGCCGCGACCATCGCCATCCTGCGCCGCATCCTGGCGCTGGAGAGTGCGCGGTGATAGAGCGGAATCCGCAACTTGTTGCGGTGGAGATGGAGGAGATCAATGACGAGACGCCGAAAAAAGCAAACCGGAAAATCATCACGGCGAAACCGTCCGGTCGTGCCCGGCCAGTGGCAGACGACTGGCGAATCGCTGGAGGATCCTGGCGCCGGCTTTATGGAAGTCATCATGGCCGCGCTCAACACGCCGGACGCGCCGCCGGCCTTCCGAGGACACGCCGCACAGATGCTCCTGTTCCACAAAGTCGCTCCCGACGAACCCTGCCCCTGTGGCAGCGGCCAGGCCTTTGGTGACTGCCACCACGACCCCCGCCGCGTGCCGTTGTTGTGCCGCGACGTCGGCGCGGAGACCTACAGCGAAATCGTGGCCTGCGAGACCACCTTCCCCGTCCACGACGACGAGGCCGCCGCGCATCTGCTCAAGGCCACCCCCGAACTGTGTCTCACTCAAGAGATCCCGGGGCGACTGTTCTGGCAATTCGTCGGCCAGCCGCCGCTGGAGACCCCCTTCGGCGACATGGTATTCGCCACCGTCGAACTGAACCCCGGCCGGCTCTACTTCGTCACATTGAGCCAGCAACGTAGCGAGGTGATCATCCTGACATTGGTGGGCCGCGCCAGCGACACCCTGGGCGTGCCGATGACGCGGCAATCGGAGGTCGAGCCCCAATACCGGCGGATGATCAAGCAGAAACAATAGTAGGAGAACACCGCATGACCACCAGGATAGTTGGTCAATCCATCACCCGCGTGGATGCCCGCGCCAAGGTCACCGGGGAGGCGAAATACCCCGGCGACTTCACGATGGAGGGCATGCTCCACGCCAAAATCCTCTTCGCCGGGCGACCCCACGCCCGCATCCTGCAAATTGATACGTCGGAGGCGGAGGCCGTCCCCGGCGTCGTCGCCATCTTCACCGCCAAAGACGTGCCGGTGAATGAGTACGGCCTGCAGACGCCGGACCAGCCGGTGCTGTGCGGCCCCGGCTCCGGCAAGCCGGGCGCCGACGTGGTGCGCTTCGTCGGCGATCAGGTGGCACTGGTCATAGCCGAAACCGAGCGCGCCGCCGCCCACGCCCGCGACCTGATCCACGTCGAGTACGAAGATCTACCCGCCCTCACCGACCCCCTTGAGGCGCTCAAACCCGACGCGCCCCAACTCCACCCCTACCGGCAGCCCAACCCCATCCATCCAGAACTCAGCAAGGAGGGAAACGTCATCTGCCACCACCAGATCCGCAAAGGGAACGTGGAGGCTGCCTGGGCCGAGGTCGATGTGATCGTCGAAGGGGAGTACCGCACGCCCTCCCAGGAGCACGCCTATCTCCAACCCGAGGCGGGCCTGGCCTATATGGATGACGAGGGCCGGGTGACGGTGGTGACGGCCGGGCAGTGGACGTGGGAGGATCAGCAGGAGATCGCCCACGCGCTCGACCTCCCGCCGGAGCAGGTGCGGGTGGTCTACCCGGCCATCGGCGGGGCCTTCGGCGGGCGAGAGGATATGTCGGTGCAGATCGTACTCGCACTGGCCGCCTGGAAGTTGCAGCGCCCAGTCAGGATCATCTGGAGCCGCGAGGAGTCTATCCTGGGCCACTGCAAGCGCCACCCTGCCTGGATCCACTGCAAGTGGGGGGCCACCCGCGAGGGGAAACTGGTCGCGGCAGAGGTGCGAGTGGTGGCCGACGGTGGAGCCTACTGCTACACCACCAACAAGGTCCTGGGCAACACGACGGTCACCTGCACCGGCCCCTACGAGATCCCCAACGTCAAAGTGGACGTGGACGGGGTCTATACCAACAACCCGCCCAGCGGGGCGTTCCGTGGCTTCGGCGCACCGCAAGGTATCTTCGCCGCCGAGACACAGATGAACAAACTGGCGGAAGCATTAGGGATGGACCCGGTCGGACTGCGCCTTAAGAACCTCCTGCGCGAGGGGAGCCTGACCGCGATGGGCACCCCACTGCCTGGCGGCGTGGGGCTGGTCGAGGTGACCGAGAAGTGCGCCCGCGCCGCCGGCTGGCGACAGACCAGCCAGGGCTGGCAGAGACCATCAGCACGCAACACGCAACACGCAACACGCAACGGCATCGGTCTCGCCGTGGCCTTCAAAAACGCCGGCTTCTCCTTCGGCTACCAGGAGAACTGCTGGGCGAAGATCGAACTGCGAGGCAAAGAGAAAATCGAGAAAGCGACAGTCTACATCGGCAGCGCCGAGGTGGGGCAGGGCAGCCACACCGTCATCCGCCAGATGGCGGCCGAGGCACTGGGAGTACCGCTGGAACGGGTGCGAATGGTCGCCTCGGACACCGGGACCAGCCCTGGCAGTTCCGGCTCCGTCTCCGCCTCACGGATGACCTTTATGGCCGGCAACGCCGTCCGAGAGACGGCGGAGAAGGCGCTGGAGCGCTGGCGAGCCGAGGAGCGGCCGGCCGTCGCTGAGCATACCTACCTGGCCCCCAAGACCACCCCCTTCGACCCGGAGACTGGCTATGGCGTCCCCAACTTCGCCTACGGCTACGTGGCCCAGGCAGTCGAGGTGGAAGTGGACACCGAGACCGGCCAACTGCGCATTCCGCGCGTCGTCTGCGCCGACGACGTGGGCCAGGCAGTCAACCCGCAACAGATCGAGGGGCAGATCGAAGGGGGTATAGTACAGGCGGTGGGCTGGGCCACGTGTGAGAACTTCGTCACCGTAGAGGGACACGTGCTGACGCCGCACCTCAGTACCTACCTCATCCCCACCATCAGCGACGTGCCAGAGCGGGTCAAGCCGGTCATCGTCGAGCGGCCCGACCCGCGCGGGCCGTGGGGCGTGCGGGGGATGGGGGAGATGCCCTTCATCCCGCTGGCTCCGGCGCTGGTCGCTGCCATCCACGACGCCACGGGGGTGTGGTTCGATGAGTTCCCGCTGACGCCGGAGCGGGTGTTGAGGGGGTTGGGGAATCAGTAAGTGCGTATTCTCCTCCATCACGTCAGGTCAAAGCAGCACCTCACCGCAAACGATGCGTGGGATCAACACGGCCTCCTCCCTACGGTCGGAAGCAGCGCGGTGGGCTTCCTCCAGGTTGTAGTCGCGGACGATGCGCAGGAGTTGCGCGACCAGGGCCGGCCCCGTGACCTTGCCGCGACGCAGCGTGTTGAGTTCGCGATGGGCACGGGCGGTCAAGGGAACAGTGGTAAGGATCTCGGACAGGAGGGCCAGGCGCGCTTTTTCCTCCGCGTCCTCTCCGGCCTCAAAGACGAGGCGCAGTTCCGCGAGGACGTGGTCGCGACCCAACGCCTCGCCCACAGTGTACCGTATCTCGGCCTCGCGGGCGCGGACCTCGGCGTCGAAGTCTCGTTTAACGGCAGCGATGCGCTCGTTGATGCCAGCCGACAGCGCCAGGGCACGTTCGTCCTCTTCGCACTGGATGGCGCGGATGGCCTGCTGAGGATCGGCTGTGCGGTGGCCCTCTTCGTCAACCAGGTAGAGGCGCTGATAGCCCCCGGCCTGGCAGAAAACGAACAGGCCTGGCTCACCAACCGCTTGACGGGCGCTGCGAACGCCGTCGGGCATAGTCACGATCTCCCGAAAGCGATCGGGGTCGGTACGCTGGAGTCGGCGCATAAGTTCTTCGGCTTCCAGCAGGTTGAACACCTCGGCTTCGGGTTCGTCTTCCAGGACGCTCTCGTCGCCACGGTAGATGGCGTACATGGCCTCTGCGTTGATCTGTTCGCTCTTGTGCAGGATGGCTGCATCTTCGCCGATGGTGCGATGGATATCAGCGATGCGATGCTCCAACCGATGTTCTATGCCCAACTCACGCTCCAGGCCGGTCTCGGGCAGAAAGTTGTAGACGTAGACGGTGGTGTGCTCGGTGCCGATGCGGTCCACGCGGCCAACGCGTTGGATGAGACGGACGGGGTTCCAGTGCAGGTCGTAGTTGATAACATGGTTGGCATCCTGGAGATTGAGGCCCTCGCTGAGGACGTCGGTGGCGACCAGGATGCGCAACTCCTCATTCCCAGGGCCGGGGCGAAGTTGATAGTTGTTGGCCTTGGGGGCAAAGCGCAAGATGATGCGGCCACGGTCCTTGGTGTCGCTCTCGACGGCGCGGATGCGGCCCAGGCGTTTGAGGTTGTCGTAGAGGTAGTGGGCGGTGTCGGCGTACTGGGTGAACACAAGGACCTTGCCGTGGAGCAAGTCGCCGGGCAAGGGACGGTGGCTGGAACGGGTGCGGCCTGTGGTCATCATGGCGATGAGTTGCTGGAGTTTTTCGTCCTCCTGGGGCCCAACGGGCTCGACCAGGCGGGCCATTTCATCCAGCAGCGCAATGTCGGTATCCAGGGCAGCCTGAAGCTTGTCCACGTCGAAGTCGGCGATGGGGTAACGGATGCTGGCGCGCTCCAGGGCCTCGTAGAGGGAGAGTTCATCATCCAGGTCGGACTTATAGAGGATGTCGGTGGCCTCATCGCCAGCGGGGACCAGGCCACGATCCAGTCCGCCCTGGAAGGCACGCTGCAGGTCTCTGAGACGGTTGACGGTCTGGCGGAAGGCTGCGACGCTGGACTCGAAGCGCTTGAAGAGCATGACACGCATAAGGCCGCGCAGCGCAGCGCCAGCCCGCTGGAGTTCTTGATATTTGGGCACGTCCTGGTGTTCGGGCAGGATGTAGTCGAAGAGGGCGTAGCGGGCATAGGTAAGTTGGCCCATCAGGTCGTGCAACCGCTTGTAGACATGACTCTCTCCTGCTACGTCGCCAGGGCCACGGTAAGTGTCCTCAATGCTGTAGGTGATGGTCGCCAGTTCGCGGTCAGGGAAGACGAGTATCTGCCCGTTGACCCGGGCGTCGGGGTAGTAGGTGCGGACGTGGCAGCGGGTGCGGCGGATGAGGATGTGGTTGAGAATCTCCTGCAGGTTGCGGCTGGGCTGATCCTGGCTGCGCGGCTCCACCTTGTTGAAGAACTCAGGCAGGTTAGGCGGGTTGATGGGGATGGAGGTGGTATCCTGAGGATGCCAGAGTTTGATCTGGTGGTAGATGTCCCAGGCGCTGGTGGCGCGGGGGGTGGCGGTCAGCAGGATAGCAGGCCGGGTCTGAGTGAAGAGTTGGAGGGCGGCGTAGCGCTGAGTATCGCGGTGGCGGAAATTCTGCGACTCGTCCACCAGCACCAGATCGCGGTCACGGTAGCGCCAGTTATCCACCAGCAAACGCTCGTTGCCCTTCTGACTGAGGAGGCCCATCGAGATGACCGGCGCGTCAATCTGGTAGCGTTCCATAAACCACTCCCACATTTCCACCAGGGAGGCGGGGCAGACGACCAGAGGGCGGGCACCGCGATAGAGGGCATAGTGCTTGAGCAGGGTGGTGCCGATATAGGTCTTGCCCAGGCCGACGACGTCGGCGACGAAGACGCCGCCGTGAGTATCCAGGATTTTGATCGCCTGGCGGACGGCCACGCGCTGAAAGTCGGCCAGGTCGGGCATCTCGGCTTCCCAGAGGAGTTCGGCGGCCTCTGCACCTGGGCGGCCCTCCAGCCGGTCTTTGACCAGCGTGTAGAGGGTCTTGAGATAGACGTCGTGGGGGCTGACGGGCCGAGGGCCTTCCGGTGTAATCACCTGGCTGGCGGCCCAGGAGCGGCGCAGTTCGTGGATCAAGTCCGCGTCGAAGTCCTCGGCTTCGTTCCACAGTTCGTTGAACCAACAGGAGAGTTCGGCGTGGTTGGCGTCGCCGAACACGCGGACGTTGAGTTCGGTGTTGTGGGCGACGCCGCCCAGGGAGACGTTGGAACTGCCGACCACCGCCGCGCCAGTCTGGGCGTGGATGCGGGCCGGGTCGAAGTCGAAGATGTAGGCTTTGGCGTGCAACCGGCCACGGGTGTAGACCCGCACCTGTATCTTGCCCTGGGCGATGAGGCCGGCCAGAGAGAGGACCAATGCCTGGGCATCGTCGGTCTGGTCCATCAGTTCCAGCGTGGTCTGGATCGAGCCGGCAGTCTCGGCGCGGATACGAGGAACCTGAGCACTGGCCATCCGCTGGCGGCGGACGGCGCGCTGGGTGGTCGCCAGGTGGTGATAACCCTCGGCCAGTTGTTCGATGGTCTGCCGGTTGGTGACGTTGCCGATGAGGAGACGCAGTCCGTCCAGGTGGGGAATGTGCTCCGCAATGGCCTGGAAGCCGGAGAGGAAGAAGTAGCCGACGGCGAAATGGGCGCGGATGCTATCGGCCAGGAAGTTGTCAATTTCGGGAGCCAGTTTCCGGGTGCGGTTGTCTATGATGTCGTGGCCCATTGGATCTCCTTCTCCTTCTCTC
>CAZZEX010000164.1:0-6568 GCA_964653285.1 uncultured Anaerolineales bacterium | reverse complement strand
TGGGCTTATGCGCAGTGCGGAGAGCTGGTAAACAACCCCAAAACGGGAATTGCTGACTGAGCAGTTACCATTCGTCATTCCCTTGTGGTCTCATCCTGGTCAGGTTATAATAAGCGCGCTATGCGCCCGCTTCACCAATGCCTTCTGGACACCGACCTGATCCGGCTGCGGACCATCGCCCGCTTCTGGGGCGTGGAACTGACGGCCAGCCGCCAGCGGGACGTGGCGGCCCAATTAGCCGAGGCGATGGCTGCGCCCGAGGCCATCACCAGTGCCTGGGATACGCTTCCCGATGACCAACGCCAGGCGCTGGAGGCGCTCCTTGCTGCCGGAGGGCGGATGCCGCTGCGGGTCTTCGCTCGCCAGTGGGGGGAGGTACGCACCATGGGGCCGGGCCGGCTGCAGCGAGAGCAACCCTGGCAGGAGCCCATCTCCCCCGCCGAAGGACTCTGGTACAGTGGCTTTATCTCCCGCGCCTTCGAGCAAGGGCCTGAGGGAACCTACGAGGTCATCTTCGCCCCCTCCGAACTGCAGGCTCACCTGCCAGCCTCCCCCACCCAACCGCCTGCCATCACCCTCGAACCGGTCCCCGAGCCCCCCGCCGTGCGCTCGGCCGGCGAGGCGCTCCTCGACGATGCCGGCACGCTGTTGGCCTACCTCCAAAATGAGCAGTTGCGCCCGAGCCCCGCAGGTGGCTGGCCTACCCGCCATGAGGCCCACGTGGCCCGTCGTCTGCACGATCCGGACCCCGCGCGGTTGCTCTTTCTGCGCCACCTGGTCCGGCGTCTTGGATGGCTGCGCGTGACCGATTCCGGTCACCTCCGTCCCGACCCAGGCCCCGTGGCCACCTGGCTCCAATCTCCGACCAACCAGCAGCGGGCCGCGCTCGCCGAAGCCTGGCGGGACGACCCGACCTGGAACGACCTGTTTCACGTCCCCACGCTCCATCCCGAGGATACCGGTGCCTGGCGTAACGACCCGCTCCTGGCGCGAAAGGCCATCTTGCGGCACCTGAAAGCGTGCGGCCCGAACACCTGGTACAAACTCGACGACTTCGTCACCGCCGTCAAACAGGTTGACCCCGATTTTCAGCGGCCCGGCGGCGACTACACCACCTGGTACATCCGCGATGCGGCCACCGGCGCGTATCTCTCCGGCTTCGAAAGTTGGGACGCCGTCGAGGGATCGCTCGTCCGCTACCTGATCGCAGGGCCGCTGGCCTGGCTGGGTCTGACCGATCTGGGGACAGACCGGGATTTCACGCCCGCTTCCCCTCGCCTCTCGCCCTTCACCTCTCTTCCTGCCTCCTGCCTCCTGCCTCCTGCTTCCTGCCTCCTCCTTCCTGCCTCCTGCTTCTTGCCTCTTGCTGCCTTCCGCCTGACCCTGGCAGGAGCGGCCTTCCTCGGCATGGCTGAACCCCCGCCTGAACCGGAACCCGCGCCGATGGCTCTGAGGTCTGATTTCACCGTGCTCGCACCTCCGGCCCGGTGCTACGAACGCTTCCAACTGGCCCGCGTCGCCGACTGGGTGACTTCCCCCCTCGCAGGAGGGACTGAGGGGGGTGGCGCCTCCTTTGTCTACCGGCTCACCCCCACCTCGCTGGAGCGCGCGCGTCGGCAGGGCATCCCCGTGGCGCGCGTGCTCGAGTTCCTGGGCCGGGTAACCGGCGCGCCCGTGCCCCGCTTCGTCGAGGCAGCGCTGACGCGCTGGGAGGCTCGCGGGGCCGAGGCCCGGCTGGAGCAGACGGTGCTGCTGCGCCTCTCCAGTGAGGGGCTGATGGCGCAGGTCGCATCTTCCCCGCGTACCCGCCATCTCATCCGCGAGCAGGTCGGGCCAAAGGCCGCTTTGGTGCGCGAGCGGGACTGGCCCCGCCTCGTCGCCGCGCTAGGTGAATTGGGACTGCTGGCCGACGTCATCGCTTTGCCAACGGTTGACAACCCTGACCAATCAGCGTAAAATAGCGCCGTCTCTTGTAGCCTGTATTCAATCACCAATCTAAGGAGGTAGGCAATGCTGGTAGGAGATAGAATGACCAAGCGCCCCATCACTGTGACTGAGGATACCCCTGTTGATAAGGCACTGGCGTTGATGCGGAGGGAGAAAGTCCGGCGTTTTCCGGTGCTCGATAAACACGGTAAACTGGTCGGCATCGTCTCGGAGAAGGACCTGCTGTACGCCTCGCCCTCTCCAGCCACCTCGTTGGCCATCTACGAGATTCCCTATCTGCTCTCGAAAATCAAGATGCGGGACATTATGGCAAAAGAGGTGATCACCGTCACTGAGGACACCCCGCTGGAAGAGGCCGCCCGCATCATGGCCGACAACAAGATCGGCGGCTTGCCGGTGGTGCGGGACGACAAACTGGTGGGCATCATCACCGAGACCGACCTGTTCAAGATCTTCCTGGAACTGTTTGGGGCACGGGAAGAGGCGGTTCGCCTGACTATGTTGGTCCCGGAGGAGAGAGGAACGCTGGCCAGGATTGCCGGCACGGTCGCCAAGATGGGCGGCAACTTCGTTGCTCTGGGCACCATCATGGGTGAGGATCCTACCAACCGCGAACTCACGATCAAAGTCGCCGATGTGTCCGAAGAGCAACTGGTCTCGGCCATGGAGGGCCTGGGCCTGAAGATACTGGATGCACGATTTTGCTCATCGCCGTCGTGCGAGGACTAGCGGCAGGCGGTGTTGACCTGACCCCCCGTCTCCCCTCCCTGCGAGGGCCTGCGGGGGAAAGGGGGAGACTCCCCTCCCCTCCTCTCCCCTCCCCGCGAGGGCCTGCGGGGGAAAGGGGGCGACTCCCCTCCCCTCCCCTCCCTGCGAGGGCCTGCGGGGGAAAGGGGGAGATTCCCCTCCTCTCCCCTCCCCGCCTCGGGGAGGGGCCGGGGGAGAGGTCAATCAAACGATGCCCGAACAGCCCATCACCCACGTCAGCGGCATAACTGGCCCGCTGAACACCGGCCGGGGCGACATCATCATCCAGCGGACCCCACCACCGGCTCCCCTGGAGCCTGGGCTTGCCCTGAGCAAGGTCGAAGGGCCGCCCGCCTTGCGCGTCCTCACCGTCGTCGCCCGCCCCCTCGACCAATCCGCCCTGCCCGAGATCGGCGACGCCTGGTCGCTGGCCGATAAACTGGCCCAGGTGCAGGCCCCCATCGAACTGGCCTTCGCCCGCCCGCCCACCGTCGAGACGCTGCGCCGCCGCCTGGCCGAGGATTGGGACGTGGTCCACTTCGACGGCCACGGCGTCTGGGCCTGGACCTGCCCCGCCTGCGGCGCTTTCATCCCCAAAGAGGAGGGCCAGCCCGACCCCAGCGCCTGCCCACGCTGCGACGCGGTGCTGACCGAGCCCGCCAGCGGCTACCTGGCCTTCGAGCGGGAGGACGGGCTGCTGGACCTCTTGCCCGCGACCGAGATGGCCGCCCTCCTCTGCCCGCCGGGGATGAAGACGGACGCGCCCCCACGCGCCCGGTTGGCCATCCTCACCGCCTGCCAGTCGGCGATGGGCTCTCCCAGCCTGGCCGGTGTGCTGCTGGCGGCGGGCGTCCCGGCGGTGCTGGCGATGCGCGAGAGCGTCACCGTGGGGGCGGTCGTAACGCTCCTGCCCCCCTTCTACGCCAACCTGGGGGCCGGCCGCACCCCCCGCCAGGCACTGGACGCTGCGCTGCCCGCGCTGCGCTCGCTGGGCACAAGCCCCCTCAGCGGCACTCCCCTCACCGGCCTGCCGGTGCTAGAGGGGCCGGGGGCCGAGACGCCGCTGTGCGAGCCCGGCGGCCGGGCTCACACGCGTGTGGAGCGGGAAGCGCTGGTGGGCGTGCCCGCCCCCTCCCCCTCCGGAGCCTTCCACGGCGACTTTGAGCCGGCCGACCCACCGGGCGGGCGCAAGGGCTACCTGGCGCGGCTGGCCCGGGCTTTGGGGCGCGGCGAGAAACTGGTCGTCCTGACCGGCATAGGCGGCATCGGCAAGAGCGCGCTGGCCGCCGCGGCCGCCCGCCGCATGGCCTGGCGCTACCCCGGCCACGTCTACGGGGAGGAGTTCGGGAAACTGCCCGTGGCCCGCCAGCGGGAACTGGCGCTGGACTACCTGCGGCGCATCCAGGCCCCAGCGCTGCTGGTAGTGGACAACGGTGACGTGGCCGACGAGGGAGTGTTCCGCTTCCTGCAGGACGTGCCCCGGCCCTCCGCCGTGCTGGTCACCACCCGCACCGCGCCGGAGTATGGGGCTTGCGTGCTGGACGTGACGGCGATGACCCCGCAGGAGGGGCTGACTTTCCTGGCGGCCGAGATCGGGCGGCGGCGGAACGACCCACGCTGGGTGCTGAGGGTGGACGAAATGACGGCGCGGAAACTGCTGCAGGTGGCAGAACTGCTGGACGGCCACGCGCTGGCGCTCCTGCAGGCGGCGGCGCTGGCGGGGGATGTGGGGCTGGATTACGCGCTGGCGCAGGCGTGGGCCAACCCCGCCCGGGGCGAGACCGCCCGCCGCTTCGACTTCTCCTACAACCCGCTGCCAGAGGTGCGGAAGGAACTCCTGCACCGGTTGGCCGCCTTCGCCGCCTACTTCGACCGGCAGGCCATCGCCGCGGTGTGTTCATCCGCCCTCACCCCCTCCCCTCTCCCAGATTTGGGAGAGGGGAGGGGGCCGGGGGGAGGGGTGAGGGCCTGGGACGCCCACCTCCCCGAACTGGTGCGCGCTTCCTTCGTTGAGCACCACCCGCTGGGGCCGGGCTACGACCGCTTCCGGCTGCACCCGGTGATGCGGGAGTACCTGCGGCGCAAGGCGGGGGCGGAAATGGCCGCCCACGACCGCCGCTTCGCCCGCTACTTCACCACCCTGGCCGGTTGGGGCGGGCGACAACTGGGCGACCCCGAAACCGCGCTCCAGGCGGTGGCGATGGCGACGCTGGAGCGGGCCAACTTCCTGGCGGCGCAAGAGGTTTGCCTGGCGCAGGAACTGTGGGACGAGGCGGTGCGCCTGGCCTACGACCTGGACGTCCTCTTCGAGCGCAGCGGCCACTGGGCCGACCGGCAGAGGGCGCTGGAGGCGGGGGTAGAGGCGGCGAAGCGGGGCAGCGACAAGCGCCAAGTGGCTCTTCTTGCAAACAACCTGGGAATCGCGTACCAGCAGATGGGCGAATACACGGGTGCCCAAGAGCAATACGAAGCCAGTTTGCGCGGCCTGGAGGAAATCGGCGAAGAACGTAGCATCCCGTATGCCAGAGCACTCCACCAACTGGGGATGCTGGCGCAGGACACGGGGGACTACGCCGAGGCCCGCCGCCTGTACCAGGAGGCCGCCGAGACATTCGAGCAACTGGGCGCGCAGCGGGAGCAGGCCGCCGTGCTCCACCAACTGGGGATGCTGGCGCAGGACACGGGGGACTACGCCGAGGCCCGCCGCCTGTACCAGGAGGCCCTCGCCATCGCGCAGCAACTCGGCAACCGCGCCGGCGTCGCCAAGAGCCTCCACCAACTGGGGAACGTGGCCTACCTGCAGGGGGACTACGCCGGGGCCCGCCGCCTGTACCAGGAGTCCCTCGCCATCAAGCAGCAACTCGGCAACCGCGCCGGCGTCGCATACACGCTTGGCCAGTTAGGAAATCTGGCTTATGCGCAGGGCAATCTGGACGAAGCGCGGCAATTGTATGAGCAAGTGTGCGACGTTTCGGAGCAGATGGGGGACCGCAAGAGTGTCGCAACAGCTCTCCACCAACTGGGGGTGCTGGCGCAGGCCACGGGGGACTACGCCGAGGCCCGCCGCCTGTACCAGGAGTCCCTCGCCATCAGGCAGCAACTCGGCGACCGCGCTGGCGTCGCCAAGAGTCTCCACCAACTGGGGATGCTGGCGCAGGCCACGGGGGACTACGCCGAGGCCCGCCGCCTGTACCAGGAGTCCCTCGCCATCAAGCAGCAACTCGGCGACCGCGCCGGCGTCGCCCAGACGCTCCACAACTTGGGTGCTCTAGCCCAGGACACGGGGGACTACGCCGAGGCCCGCCGCCTGTACCAGGAGTCCCTCGCCATCGAGCAGCAACTCGGCGACCGCGCCGGCGTCGCCAAGACGTTGAACGCTCTTGCCAGTATCGCATTTGCCGAGGGTGACCGGGATACTGCACGCCAATTGCTCAGTGAAAGCCTGCAACTTGCTCAGGGCCTCGGCGATAGGCTCCAGATTGCCTGTGCGAGCGCAAGCCTGGCACTTGTTGAGGAAGCCGAGGGCAACCTTGACCTCGCGCTCAAGCTCATACGTGAGGCTGAAGCCATCTTCAGTGCGCTAGGCAGCCCTATGGCCGCCCAGGCCCGCCGCGTCCGGGAGCGGCTGGAGGGGAACTGTCAACGGATTCGGGGAGCGGATTAAACGGATTGGGACTCGCGGCCGAGGGAAGGTCTCGCGCCGGGGGGTGATTATCCGTTCAATTCGTTCCAGAAATCCGTTGACAGCCCGTTCCAGAAATCCGTTGACAGCATACATTGCAAGATGCCGCCTCCTGTCCTCCATTCTCTTCTCCAACAAAGGTGCGACGCACTTCCATCGCTGCCCTGAACAAGCCTGCTATCGCACTTTTGC
>CAZZEX010000163.1:0-6664 GCA_964653285.1 uncultured Anaerolineales bacterium | reverse complement strand
ATTCTCGCGCGCCTATCGGCCATCGCCGAGCTTGACAAAGCATGTCCGTTCCATACAGACAGGGCATGTACCGTTCCTCGCACTGAGGGATGAACACGTAGTCGAATTCGAGCCCTTTTACGCGGAAAACGGTTGTCATGACAATTTGTTGCTTCTCGGGTGCGCCTCGCGTTGTGTCAAGACTCTCTACGTGCTCAATGAACTCAAGTGGGCGCAATCGTGTGCGTGCTACGTAATCCAAGAAATGCAAGACAGTGTGTTTGCGGTCGAACGATTCCTCGCCGTCCCCGTAGTAATCATCGAAGTGCTCGAGGTAGTTCAGTGAGTCTACGAGCCACTTGAGTAAATTGCTCGCCAAAAGATCAGGCTCACCCATCACGCGCTCGCAAGTCCTTTCGAGGAACGTGGCTAGTTCAGTGACCCGCTCTCGCTGTGGCCTGATGAGTGGAGTTTCTGGACTATCAACCAGTTCCGCCAACGCTTGCCTGGTGGATGCTTTGTGGAACTGAGCTGACCTCATGGCGCGAGACAGGTGCTTGCGGGCGAGCTTGCGGGATGGCATGTTGGCTATCGAGAGCAGCCACCTCTCTGCCTGCTTAGTGGCCGGGCGGTTAACCTCCAAGGCCAGTCTGATATAGTCAAGCAACACGCGGATCTCGCGCCGCTCAAAGAAGGGTGCTCGCCCGCGAACTTGGTAGGGAATCCGGCGAGCCAGGAACTCGGCCTCGAGTCCGCTCAATTGAGCAAACATCCGAACAAGCACTTTAATCTCCTTTGGTTTAACGTCCTCGCCTTTAACAAGGGCAACCACCTGTTCTGCCAGCTCTTTGTTCACGTCGGTTGATTGTTCGGAAGAGTCCTCTACAACGTGAATCTGGGCCGGGCGCTTGGCGAAATAGGCAATTAAGGGCTTCTTGACCCTGGTGGTGTTGAAAGATATGGTGTTGTAGGCACACTGAGCAATTACCGGGCCGAAGCGAAATGAGCGAGACAAAGTGTAATCAAGATGTGGTTTGTTCGCGAAGACGCTCTGGAACTCTCGAATGATGTAGCTAGGCCGTGCTCCTCGCCACTCATAGATCGTTTGGTCGTCATCACCGACCACCATTACATCTGCACGTTGGCCTGCGAGCAGTTCAATCAACCGTTGCTGCCCATAGTTCACGTCTTGATATTCGTCCACGATGACGTGGTCGGCCCGATTGCACCATTGCTGATTGACTGACTGCTCCGTTTCCAAGATGTCCACGGTCAGCGGTATGAAATCATCGTAGGTGAGTGCGTTCTTTTGCATGCGGAGTTTCTCAAACTCTTCGTAGACGAGCGGAATGTGGGCATTGCCACGGTAACCGGCACGGGACGGCGGGATGAGAGAGCCTTTCCAAAGCTGAATAGCCTCCATTGCCTGCTCTGGGTCAACCTGACCAGGGGGAAACGCCTCGCGCTTTTCGAGATTGTTTATGGCGATGTTGGTGTATAACCAGATCAGCTCAGCTTTTCCCTCTAGCCAGAAATCAAACGTGGGAGAGAGCAGACCTGCTTTCATCATCTTTTGGATGAACTGATAACAGAATGAATGGAAGGTGTGAACTTGAGGTTGGTGCTCAATAGGAATCCCAACCTCCGTAAGCCGTTCGTGAAACTGCTTTCGGGCCAAGCGATTGAACATCAGAACGCGGATACTGTTCGGATTGACGTTTCGCTCCATGACGAGATACTTGATCCGGTAAGCCATCGTGATAGTCTTACCAGAACCAGCAACCGCCAGAACTCGCGCATGTCTCTCGAAAGGATGGTGGGTAACAGCCTCTTGTTCCGAAGTGAGTCTGACGTTGGGCATAGGCACATCTCGCTAAAAAGGGATTTCAAAATCGGGCAAGTCGCTGAAATCATCAACGGGAGAGGGCGGCTCAGGGACAGTGAACCTTATCCGGACTCCGCGAGTCGGGTATGGTTGCTCTCCACCCGTTAACGCAGTGACGACCGCCGACACGGGCTTTCCATAGTTATCGAAACGGTGAGCCAGGGTCGCCGCGATGTCACGGCTGATATAGCCTATCTGTCGCCCATTCTGCCGCTCGACTCGAATCGCATTTCTGTCATGTGGGTTGTGGGGTTCGCGGCGCAACCATACCTGTTCTCCGACTGAAAGCCGGGCCACTACTGCCTGTCGCCCTTCAAAGGTGACACCGACCACTTTTGTCTCGATTGGTTGGTTCTGTAGCCCCACCTCCGCCTGAGCATGGGTCGCCCGTGTATACCAATGCCCCGTAGCTGGCGGAAAGTCCTGACGTACCAGTGCTTGAAGTTCCCTTTCGTCAGGACCATCTACAAGTGACAATCCGCCGTTTCTGCCACCGAGGATGTATTGGTTAACCGTTGGCGAGAAGGCAATGGCCGTTGCTCTTTGGTCATGTGTTTCTAGTAACATCTGGCCGGTTCCGACATCCCATATTCGCAGCTCGTTGTTTCCAACTGTAATCACTCGATCGCCCCCGGCGCAGAAATCCACTGGTGCTAGCCAATAAAGAAATCCTTTGTCTACTATATGGGACACCACCTCTAATCTGGGAAAATCCCAGATGTAGATTTCGTTCCCCTCGAAACGGCCTGTCCTACACGTCGCACACAGGAATCTGTCGCCTTGAGGCGCAAACAGCACAGAGTAGATCAGGCCACCAGTTGTGTTCAGGGTGTGTATTAGATTGCCGGATGTCAGATCCCAGATGCCTAAGGTTCTTGTAGCGGTGGCAGTCAGTGCCACGGGAGACTGGGGGGAGAGGCACGCTACCTGGTTAACATCTTGTTCTTGACCAAGGTGCAACACTGTTTCCAGGCTTTCTAGGCTGATCAATTGCGGTCGGAAATAACCACCAGCTAGTACGTATCGGCCATCTGGCGAACAGTCAACACTTTTTATTGTCCCGGAGAAGCACCACCTGTGTATCTCGGAGCCATCAGCGATATCCCACAGGCGCAGGGTGTTATCCTTGCCGCCAGTTAGCAGTCGTCTGTTATCAGGAGTAAATGCCAGACATTGTATTGGTTCGTCATGTCCGAACAAGTTGCTGACCAAGTCGCCCGTCCCAGAGTCCCATACACGTACATCCTTGTCGGCACTTGCGGAAGCAACGAGTGCCCCATCTGTCGCAAACCTGATTGCGGTGATTTCTCCCCAGTGTCCCTGAAACGGCTTCCTGTCTTCTGTCTCCGGTGGACGATTGGTGGCCAGGCGGAGGGCTTCCATTCCGCGTTTGCCGCGATTCCGAGGCGCCGACAGAAAGTGCACTCGCATATCTTTCTCCAATAGAGCGGATCCCTCGGTGATGTTGGTGTGATGAATGAAGTATTCCTTGTCATCATCACCCTTGATGACACCAAACCCTTTTTGTTTATCATACCAGTCAACTCGACCAAATAGCCGCTCTCTTGACATAGATGGTACCTCCATCCTGAGCCGGGGTGCTACTAAGTAGCTTGACGTAGTCAAAAGTTCTTGACTTTTCTCGGTCCGGTCACACCCCCAGATGCAGCGATTTCGAGCCAATTTTGGGCACCAGAAGCCGTATTTACGGACTTTGCAGGCTGTTTATGGGCTTCACGGCTTCCTACAAAAGTGAAGAGAACTTTTGGTGACCTACTTAGCGCCTAGTTGGGCATAACATCTTGATACCTGCGGGCATTGAGAGGTTTCAGACTTTTGTCAATCTGGCTCTCTGGGAACTGCCGTGGCGGGCGCACTGGAGGCCCGAACTTGTTCGGGTTCCTCGCACCGCATCCCCAACGAGTTGGGGAGTCCGGCACTCAAACCACGGGAATTCCCAAAGACCCTTCAATCTTCACTCATCGGCCCGCCCTGCACGTTGGAACGCACTCAAGGCATCATCAATCGAGAGGTCCCAGTCCACAAACCGCTCGATTGCCGAGCGAGTTCGCTGGATGGTTGCGCTTGGCCCCAATACCACGAGTCCTACAGGCCCATCTCTTGAAGCAAGTTGATGCCCCTTGGCCTTTTCCCCCCGCCAACTCCTTGCCCATACACGTGTGGCTCGTCGGCTAGGATCAGACTTGATGCGGTCTACTGTCTCTCGCATCTTTCGGAGTTTCGACCAGTCAGGCTCGTCACCCTCGATGGTCCGGCTCATATAAGCCGCAGCCTCACGGTACTTGTGCAAGTGCTCTGGCACTTGAAGCTCGGCCAACTCAATCCCGTGCTCTCCACACCACTCGAAGACTTTGACCAACTGACGCAACTCTATCTGGCCACTAGAAGCAAGAAGCTCTTTGGCCTGTTCCAGTTTCCCAGTCAGTTGTTCGTAACTCTCCGGCTGATTGTTACGCAGCCAATACCACGCATCTACCATCATCGTGTACCAATCCCTCGCAACGACGGCTCTGCTGTCTGCCGCAGAGCCCAGGCTCTTCCAGAGTATAGCAGGCAGGTGTGTCACGAAGCGTGTCAAAATGGGTTCAGCATTAGTGTAATTTGGAATCGGCATTCTCAGGGTTTCACTTGCGTTACAGTAACGTTTCGGATTGACGAGGTATGCGACATAGCCGCCTCTCTCCCAGGGGCGAGCTTCCGCCGCAGATATTTGCTCAGGCGCAGGAAGTCCCCTGTGGGAGGCGAGGCATGGGGCAAACGGTGCCCCTGTGCAGTTCTGCCGCAGAGACCAAGGCTCACCAGGGATCTTGTGGGACAGAACTGATTTGGTATGCCCAGCCAGGGCACAGGGGGATCAGAGGGGGGCACAGCATGGGACCGGTTACTATGCTAACTGGTTAAAGCGCGTAGGGATTAGTTTGTTGCCCGGGGATGGGAACCTGGGCTATGGTATCTCTCCGTCGCCGCTGCCCGGTGGGTAGATTGCGTTTGGTGCAAGCCCCTGAAGGATGAGGTGCAACGCACCTGCCAGGAGCGCCGCATCCTTGCGGTTATGGCCCATGCTTCACCACGATGGGCCAATAGACCTCGTAGTGCGCTGCTCCCTGCTCGCAGCGGGTCTCTGACAAGTTCCCTGCCCGATCCACGACGCGGACATAGACCTCGCCAGAGAGTTGCAGCGTCCAGGGTATGTCGGTCGTACCACCGGTGACATCAAGCCAATTAGAGGATTGATCTGGAGTAAAGTGTGCGCTGTGACTGACTTGCACTTTGCTGACGCCACTATTGCCGTCGCTGGCGGTCACTCGCACAATGACACCTTGTTTCCCCATCACGCTGATGCCTTCAGCCGTCCTGGTAACGATCTCTACCCCCGTCACCTGCGGCGCACTCGGATCGTAGATGATGTCATCTTGAATCGGCCCGTACTGTTGGCCGCCGCTGTCACGGAATTTGGCGTACACCGTGCGTGGCAGGAGCAGGTTCCCATAGGTCGCCAGTACCCAATCCTCGTAGGTGAGGTCTGCCGGATTGACGGCAATCCAATCGGTTGTGTCGTCACCTGGGCTAAACCCACCGTCGTTGCTGAACTTTACGTGTAAAATGTTGTCACCCGCGTTCCACGAGTAGCGCAGCGTGACAGTCGGGATATTGGTGTACAGAGCACCACCATTGATGGTCAGCTCGTAGCCTGGGTTACAGGTCGAGGTTGCCTCCAAGATTACCACATTGCCCAGCCCGTCATCAACGAAGGCTACATTAGTGATCGGTGTGCCCACCGGTGCGGTCTGCACCTCGACCGCGAACGCGATGATGACCGGGATGCCCGAGATGACCTGGCCCGACCAGTGCAGTTCTTCACCTGCCAACGTCACCGGGTTGCCATCGCTGGCCCGAGCGCTCCCTGGGACGTAGGTCGTGTGCGCCGGGATTGGGTCGGTCAGGACCGCCGTCGCCGTCATCGCGCTGCTGTTGCGCAGGAAAAGCGTGTACGTCAGAGTGTCACCTTCCTCCACGCTGGTCAGGTTGACCGACTTGTATGACTGTGACAGGTCGGGCTGTGCTGGGGCTGGATCCCGCACCTCCACGATCATCGTGGCGCTGTCCTGCCCGCAACCGTTGGTCACCGTCACGCCCACCGTATGGCTACCAGCGGTGTCGAACGTGTGCTCGAACGTGTTTCTATTCTCGCCCACCACCGCTCCGTTCAGCGTCCAGATGTGGGTAAAGGGGACTGTCCCGTTGGCATCCACCGTAAAGCGCACCGTATTACCAGTGAACAGATCGCCGGCTGGCGTGCGGCTGAGATGAACCCCGGAGACCGATGCGCATCCTACATACACGGCGACTGTATCGGGGCTACCGCACAGTCTTAGCGCATCGGTCACGGTCAAGGTAAAGGTCAGCACACCTTGATAGGGTGGGGCCTGGAAAGCAGCCTGGTTTGTGTCTGCTCCAATGAGAATGACAAAGGGGCCACCGGTCCGCTTCCAACGGTAGGTCAGTGGCAGATGCCCATCAGGGTCTGTACTGCTGCTGCCATCCAAAAGCACTGCATCACTGGGGACGACATACCGATTGAGGCCAGCATCGGCAACAGGTTTGGTGTTGATAGTGGTGGTGTTAGCAACGGTGGCGTAGACGCTCGTGTCGGCTTGCGAGGTAGCAGTGACAACAGTTACGTCGGTCAAGCCGCTGCTGTCCGCTGGCACGGTCACACTGACAACAGCAATTCCCGTTTTGGGGTTGTTTACCAGCTCTCCGCACTGCGCATAAGCC
>CAZZEX010000162.1:0-6792 GCA_964653285.1 uncultured Anaerolineales bacterium | reverse complement strand
CACCGGTGGGGCTGAGTCCCCGGCCGGTTGCCCCAACGTCAATACTGCCCCACCCTACCGGGTGGGGCTTTTTGTTTTGAGATAATGAGGAGTGAACGCATGCCCGTTACCTACACCAACCGCAAAGGTATGACCCACTATCTGTGCCAGAGTGTCACCAAAACCGGCAAGCCCCGCTACTACTTCGCCCGCGAGCCGAAGGGCAAACCCGTGGAAGAGATACCAGAGGGTTTCAAGATCGGTGAAAGCGTCAACGGACTCGTCTTCCTGAAAAAAGACCGCCCGGCGCAGATCCGGCCGGAGGAAGTCGCAGCGGTCGAGGCGGCAGTGGAACGGCATCCCAAGTCGCGCAACTACCGCGTCAGCGTCAAGCACGACCGAATTGAGATCTATGAGCAGGTCGGGCCGGATGCCGAAGACCTGATCCGGGCTTTAGGACAACAGGCTCTTAGGATACCCGGACTGGACGACCGCATACGTGCCGAGCGGGAGCGCTACGCTCGATTCACGCCGGTGCTGCGCTTTATCCTGGCCGATGCGAAGCGCCGCACCTTCCGAGTGGAGCGTATGCACTACGGCGGCCGCGACGAGTGGTTTGAAATCCGACCCACGGGACCGGTGGATCGGTTGGCCCGGCAATTGATCCCCACTCTGGGCACCGATACATTCTTTGAGTTGTTCTGATGATGGATAGGAAGTGAGAAGCAGTGAGTACAAAGAAACCCAGACGCAATGATCCCTGCCCCTGCGGCAGCGGGAAGAAGTACAAGCACTGTTGTATGCGCAAGGATCGGAAGCGCCCTCGGACGCGCACCTCTTCACTGGCCTCCAGGCGAGGTCAAGGGGACGCAAGCCAACGCTTGAACCAAATCCGCAGTATGGGGCAAGCGGTGCTGCGCCATACCCCACCCGACGAAGCGCAGGAGATTCAGCACTTGCTGGACATGGCCGACCAGGTGGCTGCCTACGACGCGATGCGTGGCGAGACTGAGGCCGCTGCGAAAGCCCTGGAGGCCCACCGTCCTCAAGAGTAACCCTTTCCTGTTTGAGATGTTCAACCACGGCTTCTTCGAGTGGGCGCATCAGGTTGAGAGTCATCAGGAAGTCTTGTTGCACGAGTTGGGCATTGATTTGTCAGAACTCGACGGGCACATCTCCACGCTGCACATCTGGTGGGCACGGCGGCCGCTGGCGGCAATACCTTCCGTGTGTTACAATATTCGCGCGGAAACACCCAAATTACACTCGTGTTGAGTGTAACGGGCAGGTAAGGAGACCATGAAATGACAATTACGATTTCTCTACAAGTACCGGAGGGGCCACTCATCAGCTTGAAGGAGCAGCCCGAGTCCTTTGCCCGCGAGTTGCAGATGCTGGCAGCGGTCAAGCTGTACGAGTTAGGCAAGCTTTCCTCGGGACGAGCCGCACAACTGGCAGGGGTCACGCGGGTAGAGTTCCTGATGGCACTGGGACGCTATCAAGTCTCGCCCTTTGTACTGGACGCGGAGACACTGGTGCAGGACGTGGCCAATGCCTGAAATAGTGACAATCTGCAACACGTCACCCTTGCTGTACCTGCATATAGTGGGACAGTTGGAACTGTTGCCACAACTCTATGGACAAGTGCTCATCCCTCCGGCAGTGCAGGCCGAACTCGAGGCTGGGGCTCAACGCGGCATCAGTGTGCCGGTAGTAAAAGCCTTACCGTGGTTGCATGTTACACCACTTGCGTCCCAAGCTTTGCTCCCCTTGGCGACGGACTTGGGACGGGGTGAAGCTGAGGTGATCGGTCTGGGGTTGGAAAGGCCCAACTGCCGCCTGATCCTCGACGATACGCTAGCCCGCCGTATTGCACGCCTCAATGGGCTGCTGTTTACCGGGACAATGACGGCAACAGCCCGGCCATCGAGGAAGCCCAAGCCCTCATCCGCCAGGTCTTCCCCGACCGGCCGCCCCGCCTGCTGGACCCCTTTATGGGCAGCGGCGCCACCGGCCTGGAGGCCCTGCGCCTGGGCTGCGAGACCCACGCCGTCGAACTCAACCCCGTCGCCCACCTGATCGAACTCTGCACACTGGTCTACCCCCAAAAGTACGGCCAGCCGGAGAAGCGGACCGTGCAGCAGGGGGCGATGGAAGTGATTTTCGCCAGAACCTTCGTCGAAGAGGTCCGCTTACTGGTCACCGGGCAGCCTCGCTTGAGAATTGAAGACTGATAGGGCGCAGGCACAATCGTGGTCCAGGCCCTCTGGAGACCTTGCCCGACGACGATCCCGAGCGCCGCCTGCTGGAGGGCTTTCTGGCCGGCCGGGACGTGCTGCTAGAGGTGGCGCGGCAGGAGCGGTTGTTGTAGGAGAGAGCAGCGAGGACGCAAAGAGCGCAAAAACAAGGTCACGTATGATGAGTAAAAAGAAAAGACCACGCCCTCAACGTCGCCGCCGTCGCCGAACGTCCGAGGTTGGCTATCCCTCACCGTCCGAGCGCGAACGCATCATTGAGCGCCGGGACAAGTTGTTGAGGGAACTGATCGAAATCCTGGTCGTGCACCAGAGCGACGACCGCAAGATGAACAAATTGATTCGACGCTATGGCCCACAGGAAGTCTTACTGGTTCTGGACACCTTCCAGAAAAATGCGGAAGGCGCCGAGTTGATCGGTGACGAAACCCGGGTCTATCGAATGTACCGGCGCGCCTTCGCCCGTTTCGGAGGCGACAGGCCCTTCCTGAGCGCCCAGGAATACAGCGACTTGTCCTTCGAGCACGGCAAGTTAAACGCGGAGCGCACATTCAAGTCGCCCTTCCCCCGTCGTAAGCCAGGCGCCCGCGAACGAGAGCTGCGCGACCTTCTTCTCACAGACGCCGCTTTCTGGGATGACATCACGCCGCCGGCTGTGCCACCCCGCCCGCCAGATTTCAAAGCGCCCTCCCCCGGCAAATATGACTACCCGGCGCGGCAATTGCTCGAATGGGGGTGGGACCTGGACGAAGAGCAGGCCAAGAACAATGCCCGAAGCGTGAACAAGTGGCATCCGGCGGTTGGGAACCTGGTGCGCATGGCCCTGGACGAGGGGCTGTTGAACGGCTGGCCCGGCGAAGCGGCCGGTTGGGCGCCCTACCACGCTTTGAATATGCTGGGGTACCTCCACGTTCACCAGGTCGCCGGGCAGTTGTTTCCGTTGTTCTACCAGGAGAACGACTGGCTTTCGGATCGGCTGACCGTGGTTTGGGGTCAGATGGGCCCCCGGGCCGAATCGCCTTTGTGGGACTATCTGGACGATAGCCGGCACAACCCCGACTGGCGTAGTGTGGTGATGTTGGGGCTGGCGCGCATCGCTGAGACCAACCCTGAGCGACGACCGGCTGTCGCGGATAGGTTCGCTCGCCTCCTACGCCAGGCGTCGGTGGACGACGCCCGAGCGAACGCCTATCTCGTGCACGTCCTGGACAGTTTGGAGGCCACCGAGGCCGTAGAGGTCATCGTCGAAGCCTTTGAGCAAGACAAGGTGGATGAGAGAATTGTCGGCCTCGAGAGCCTAGATATACTTGATTGGGATGACCTCGATCTGTATGACCGCCTCTACGGGCAACGATGAGGAGTAACCCACTATGAACTATCCCCAAACCCTGCTGGCCCAAAAGCACCACGTCCAGGCTGTGCAGACGGCTGCCAGCGCATTGGAAAATCTGCTGGTCGAGTTGTACAATGAACTCTTGGGCCAATCCCCGCCCGCTGAACAGAAGAAACTCATCGAAGTCCAGGAGCAGGTCGGCGGCGGACAGCCCTTCAACAAACTCACCCTGGGCAAACTGGTGGGCGTCTACCGGGCCAGCCGCGCTCACGAAGACATCCAGAAGACCTTGGGCCTGACGCTGACCTACCTCAACGTCAACGCCCTCGCCCCCCTGGTGGACATCCGCAACTGGGCCGTCCACGAGGGCCACGAACCCGATGCCGCCGAAGCGGCCCACATCGTCAACCAGGTCGAACTCATCCTGCGCGAGACCGGCCGCCTGCTTGCTTCCCCCCCGATGGGGGGAGACCGAGGGAGGGGCTGAGCCCCTGGGGCACACCGCCATCCCTCACCGCGACATCCGTGAGGGCTGCCTCGACTTAAAAGCCTTCGCCGTGGACCTGGCCCAGGTGGTGGAAGGCCAGGCCGTGCCCGAGTACAAAGATCCCGGCACCTTTTTCCGCCGCACCTTCCTCACCCGTGGCCTGCGGTCCACGCTCACCGGCGTCCTGCGCCGCCTGGCCGGTCGGGACGACGGCACCGCCATCACCCAGATGACCACCGTCTTCGGCGGCGGCAAGACGCACACCCTGCTGGCCCTCTACCACATCGTCGCCCACGGCGCACAGGTGTCCTACCTGGAGCCAATGGAACAGATCCTGGCCGAGGCCGGGTTGGACGCACCAGGTGCGACGCACTTTGGAAGGTACTGTTGGCTAACCCCTTCCGGTGGGGCAAGAATGCGGTTTTTCAGGTCATTTTGACTGTTCAGTGGGGAATTACTTCACTAAAAGGGCGTTCTTGTGGGGTCTCATCCCTAGAAAACCGAGTTCGCCAACAGTATCTTTGGAAGTGCGTCGCACCTGACTTCCAGGCCACCGGCCCGGCCCTGATCCTGATTGACGAGACCCTCTCCTACATCACCAAGGCCAGCGGCATCCCTGTGGGCAGAGACTACCTCTCCGACCAGGCCCAGGAGTTCCTGCTGGAACTGACCCACGCCGTCAACGCCGCTGCCGACGTGGCCCTGGTGCTGACGATGACCTCCAGCCCGCAGGAGCAGATCGGCGAAGCGGCCATCCGCGCTGCGCAGGAGATAGACACCGCCATCCGCATCCTGCGCCGCACCCGCCAGGCCGAGGTCAGCGCCGAACGGGAAGAACTGAGCGTTCCGATAACCAGGCCAGCCAGTATGGCCACCGCGATGGGAACACCTGCGAGCAACAGGGCGGCGACCACCATACCACTGAGGGCCATATTGGACCCGGCAGACAGGTCAAAGCCGCCGGAAACCAATAGCATGGTCATGCCGATGGATACCATGCCCTCCATTGCGAACCCCAATGACACCGCCCGGATATTGGCCGATGAGCGAAAGCCAGGTTCGACGATGGACATGATGACTATCATGACCAACAGGATCGCGATCAAGACTTACGGGTGCGTCACATCTTCCTCGCCAGAGATGTCATCGCTGATCTGCGGGTTCTGGAACCACGGCTGGTAGCACATCTCACTCTCCACGCGGGGCTTCAGGTAATAGTAGGCCTCCTCACCAGAGACCCAGCCGTTGCTGCTGGTGTCGGCAGCGGCACTTTGCAGCGCCTGCCGCAGGTAGTAGGAGAAGACACCGCTCTGCAGAGAATCGCACTCATAGCTCTCCTGATCCTCGCGGCTGGCAGTGAGCACCAGTCGCCCTCTCTGGCCGACATCCATGGGGATGATTTCTTGCGCGGTCGCTTTCACGATCACGCCGGGAGGCGGCGGCAGGCACCTGCTCCGACAGAGGTTCTCACCCCCTGCGGCGGTGCTGAACATTCCACCGCTGAAGCAGGAATCGAATAGAAGCACCATGTGCTCCGAGTTGACTGTATCCAGCCAGGTGTCCAGTTCGTCGTCAGAGATGGCCGAGTCGGTGTCACAGTACCAATCGCTGGGAATGAGCCACTCGTCGACGCCATCAGCTTCGTCGCCGTAGGGAGAGACGTCGCCGAGTTGCCCCCCGTGTCCACTGTAGACGATAACCACAAGGTCGTTGGGCGCTGCACGAGAGGCCAGCCAATTGGTGATGGCATCTTGGATTGCTGCCCTGGTGGCCTGGTAGTCGATCAGCATGAGGATGTTGGAGGCTTCAAAGTCGCCGTAATTTAACAGCACCTGCTGCATGGCATAGGCGTCGTCGTCGGGGTAGGGCAGGTCGCTTAAGAAACATCCCGGAGGCGGGTTCTCATCGTACATGTAATCTGCCACGCCAATGATGACGGCGTACCGGTCGGGAGGTGCAGGATAGCCGCTCAACGCCAGGGGCAGGTAGACCCAACTCTGTTCCACATAGGCGTACCGCACACCCGAAGTCGTGTAGTAACTGATGTGAGGCAGATCCATTGAGTCAAGCTCTAGCGACGTTCCCTCGTATCCGTGGACGTTGCCGGTGCCGGCTACCACGTCAATCTGCCACTGGGAGCCATCGTAGTAGGCGTACTTGAGAGTGTCGTTACTCAAGTCGTAGTAGCTGATGTGGGGCCGCCCGGACGAGTCGAGGTCCAGAGAGGTGGAGCGTCCTACAGACCCAACGCTATCTACCGTCTCGGTGATCCAGCCGGTGCCATTGTAGTAGGCATACTGCAGATCGCTAGCACCGACGTTCCAGTAGGAGATGTGGGGATGATTATTGGTGTCCAGCGCCAGCGAGGTATCGGCCCCAACTCCTCCGCTGTCTACAACTCCCAGGTCCCACTGCCACGCGGTACCATTGTGGTAGAGATACCTGAGCTGACCGTCGTCGGCATGGTAATAACTAATGTGGTGATGATCATTCGAATCCATAGCCAGTGACGTGAACTGACCGAGTTTGGCCTCACTGTAGTGCAACCTAAAGGGATTCCAACTACCATTGTAGTCAGCGTACCGCAGGTTACAGTAGAGATTTCCTGAGGTGCCGCAGCTCCCCCCCCGGTAGTAACTGATGTGGGGATTGTTGGCCGAGTCCAAGGCTATAGATGCAAATTCAGTATCTTCTCAATATTTCGGGGCAGTGCTGGATACAAAGGAATTTCTGACAAT
>CAZZEX010000161.1:0-6871 GCA_964653285.1 uncultured Anaerolineales bacterium | reverse complement strand
TCCCAGCATCCAATCTCTCTTCGCCGCACCCATCAATACCCGCGTCATCCGTGATTCTTCATTTTACCTCCTCCTGGGCGAAAATCTATTGTCCAGTGGACAAAACCTCGCGAAATAAAAAATCGAGTCAGGTTAACACTTTGGCCTCGTGTCAGTCACTCACTTTCCCAAAGTGGGGCGTGAAGCCCCAAAATCGGCCAAAATTGACCCCCAAGTGGGGCGAAAACGCAAAAAACCCGCCTTTTCAGACGGGTCTATCCTAAGGTGCCGAGGGACAGATTTGAACTGTCGACTCCCTGATTTTCAGTCAGGTGCTCTACCAGGCTGAGCTACCTCGGCGCACCAGTATTCTATCCTAACCAGCGTGGATTGTCAAGTAGAATTCGAGAGTCGCCCAGCCAGCGCTAATGCCTCATCCTGCGTTTCAATCTCCCCGGCAGCCTGAGCCTCCCGCAGCGCCTCCAGCAGCCGTCCGATCTCCGGCCCGGGGTCCAGCCCCAGTTCCGCCATCAGGTCGTGGCCCGTGACCAGCGGCGGTGGGGCTACTGTCTCCTCGTGCCGCTCGAAGTAGTGGGTAAGCAACGTCTCCGCCACCTCTAGCCGTCGCGTCCAGCGGCGCTCCTGAAGGTTAGGCCCCCAGGTCGCCAGGTGGTCGGCCAGACCGAGCAGCACGACCTCGACGCCGCCGTCGCCTGTGGCGCGAAAGTAGCGGTACGCGGCACGGCGGGTGACCCGTTCGGCGCGAGCCAGGTGTGCCGGGCGTAGGTGCTGTCCAATCATCACGCGCACCCGCTTCACTTCGTCGCGGCTAAAACGCAACCTTTGCAGCCGCGCAGCCGCCATCCGCCCCCCCACCGGTTCGTGATTGTAAAAGTGGATACGACCATCCTCTCCTTGTGACCAGGTCTCGGGCTTACCAACGTCGTGCAACAATACCGCCAGTTTGAGCAACAGCGCTCGATCGCGCCCACCGCTGACCTCGACCGCCAGGTGCGCGATCACGTCGTCAGCGAATTGGCTCAACACGCGCGCCAGGTCCCCCCAGGCGGCGAGAGGAACACTTGCCAGAGCACACGACCCGACCTCCCGCCCCGTGACGACAGCAACGACTCCCTCCACTGTGTCCACGGTCAACAACGTGTGACACCACACGTCGAAGCGATGTGGCAGTGACTGGGTGACGCCCTTGAGAGATTCCAGTTCTGGCACCACGTGGGGCAGCAGGCCGAATTCGTCGAAGCGCTGCAAGTGAGTGGCCGCACCCGGAATCGCGAGCGCACGTACAAACTCATCCCGCACCCGTTCGGCCGTCGGGAGGGCCAATAGCGCCGCATCGCGATAGAGCCAGGCTGCCGTCTGTGACTCAATCTCGAAGCCCAGTTCGGCCTCCATCCGCACCGCGCGCAGCAGCCGCACCGGGTCATCCCGGAAAGCCCGCTCGTTCGTGGCGCGGACGCATCTGTTTTCCAGGTCGGCCTTGCCGCCCGCCGGGTCTACTAACGTGCCCGCCTCGTCCAGCGCCAGTGCGTTGACGGTGAAGTCACGCGTGACCAGATCGGCCTCCAGACTGGCAGCACGCAGGGCTGCGAAATCCAGTTCCAGCCGGGTGGTATTCGCAGCCGTCAATATGACTCGACCAGCACCGCGCTCCGCGTCCAGCGGGAAGTAAGCCCCACCCAGTGCATCGGCCACGCTCCGCGCCAGCCCTAGCGCGTCCCGATCCACGGCGAAGTCCCAATCGTGTACAGGCCGCTCCAGCAGCGCGTCGCGTACCGCGCCCCCCACCAGCCAGACTCGCACCCCGCGCTCCTCGGCCAACCGGCGCACAACCTGCCAGGGCCAGTCAGGCAAGCGAACTGTCGTCATCGGGCACCTCCACGGCAGTCACAAAGATCACCCGTGGCTCCTCCTTGGGCCGACTGCGTTTGGCAGTCCGGCGGGCATCTTCAGCCGTCCACCCCACCCCAGCCACGCGCCCGTGCACCAACGCCCCCCACTCCCGCTCCTGTTACCAGATGTTTGCTCACTACCTGGGCCAGCGCCTTGAATTCTGGCGCCAGCGCCGGATATAGCGCCCGGTAGCGCGGATAGTAATCGGCGTATACAGGCGCTGCCGGACCTGGCTCCGTGCGGCCCGTCACCCGGACCGCGGCGTCACAGGCCTCGGTAACGCCGCGGTACACACCCGCGCCCACGCCCGCCAGCAGCGCCGCTCCGTAGGCTGCGCCCTCGGTCACGTTGACCGTGACGATCTCTGTATCGAAGGCGTCCGCTAGAATCTGACGCCACAGCGGGCTCCGCGCTCCCCCACCTGAAGCGCGCACCTGCTCGATAGAGAGCCCTAACCCGCGCATCAATTCCAGCGAATCACGCAGACCGTAGGTCACGCCCTCAAGCACGGCACGTGTCATGTGAGCCTTGCCGTGTCGCAACGTGAGGCCAAAGAACACACCCCGCGCGTTAGGATCGGCGTAGGGAGTGCGCTCGCCGGTCATGTACGGGAGAAAGAGCAACCCCTCGCAGCCGGGCGGCACCTCGGCCGCCGCCTCGGTCAACAGGTCATAGGCATCCCGTCCCGATTCGCGGGCCTGGGCACGCTCCAGGTCGCCCAATGCATCCCGGTACCAGCGGAAACTTCCACCCGCCGAGAGCATTACCCCCATCAGGTGCCACATACCGGGCACGGCGTGGCAGAAGGCGTGCAGCCTGCCCTCCGGCTCAACGCGGTACGACTCCGATGCAGCGAAAACCACGCCCGACGTACCCAGGGTGGCTGAGACCACCCCCTCTGCAATGATGCCCGTGCCGACCGCCTGGGCCGCCTGGTCACCGCCACCACCCACCACCGGCGTGCCCTCCAACAGGCCCGTTTCCCTGGCGGCGTGTGCGCTCACGTGCGCACTCACCACAGGGGACTCGGTCACCTCTGGCAGCCACTGGCGCGGCACATCCAGGGCCTTCAGCATCTCATCCGCCCATTGACGCTGGCCTACGTCAAACAGCGAGGTACCCGAGGCATCCGACACTTCGCTGAAGAAGCCCCCCGTCAGGCGATAGCGCACGTAGTCCTTGGGCAGCAGCACCTTCGCAACCTGCGTGTAGACCTCGGATTCGTGTTCACGCACCCACACGATCTTGGGGGCGGTAAAACCGGGTAGTACTGGGTTGCCGGTGAGACGCAGCACGTCCCCTGCGCCGACCTTTTGGGTGATGGCGGCGCACTGGGCGGCAGTGCGCTGGTCATTCCACATAATGCACGGCCGCAACACCTCGCCGAGGGCGTCTAGCAGCACCAGGCCGTGCATCTGGCCGGTGAGGCCAACGCCTGCTATCTGGTCAGGTTGCACGCCGCCGTCGTCCAGCACCCGCCGGATGCTGGTCACGGTGGCTGCCCACCAGTCAGCCGGGTTTTGCTCAGCCCACAGTGGTTGAGGGGTAAACATCGGGTACTCGGTCGTAGCACTGACCTTCACAAGGCCATCAGCGTCAACCAGGAGCGCCTTGCTGCCAGTCGTTCCCACGTCTATACCAAGCAAGTGTGTTGTCATAGGTGCTCTCCTTCCTTCTGCGATACATAGTACGTGTGCTCGTATCTTTTCAATATGTAGGGGCGAACCCTCGTGGTCGCCCTCTTGGGCAGGTACAAGACCTGCCCCTACCCCGGTTTATTGAAAAGATACCTGTGATCTAAGTATGTCACGTTTCTAACAATACGTCAAGCCTCAAGCGCCTTCCTGCAATCCCTTGACAAAAACAGTCTCTTAGTATATACTAAAAGCCAGACGTAAGACATCAAACGACTGGCGGCGTGATGCAACGGCTTAAGACCAATAAGACCCCTCTTCACCTTCAAGCGCGGCAACATCTGCTCAGCCTCATCGAGAACGGGACTTACCAGCCCGGTGAGCAACTCCCTTCTGAGGTTGATCTGGCCGCCCAATTGGGCATCTCCCGCCCCACTCTGCGCGAAGCGCTCCTGCACCTTGAACAAGAAGGGATGATCTTCCGCAGGCATGGAGTAGGAACCTTCGTTTCCCCCCACATCCCTATCCTGGAGTCGGGGTTGGAAATCTTGGAGAGCCTGGAGCGTCAGGCACACCGGATCGGGCTGAACATTGAAGTCGCTCATCCAAACATCTTAGAGCGTCCGGCAACTTCCGAAGAGCTGGTCATGCTTGCGTTTCCCCCAGGCAAACCAATAGACGTCCTCAGCGTTGACCGCGTGATTACGGTCAAAGGCAAATCGGTTGCCTACCTGAAGGACGTAGTCCCGCAGATTTACCTACGCCAGGAAGATCTGGGAGAGCAATTTTCCAGCTCTGTACTGGACGTTATCCTCCAGCGAGGCACGCCGCTTCCTGTCACCTCTCGCACCGAGATTATCGCTGAGGGGGCCAAGACGCAAATATCTTCCCGACTGGGGATACCGCGCGGGACAGCCCTCCTAAAACTGGTAGGGCAACTGTACAGTTACGATGAGAAGGTACTAGATTACTCCGTCAGTTATTTTATTCCCGGTCATTTCAAGTTCCACGTAATGCGACGGGTGGGTAGGGGATAACCCTAGCCACCTTTTTAACTAACAACAGTACCCATAACTCAGAACAGGAGGTTGAGACAATGCGTAGTTTTATGGGGCGTGACATCCTTTCTCTGAAAGACTTCGAACGCGAGGAGTACTTCTACATGTTCGATGTCGCTAAATCATTGGAGCACTACGCTCGAGACCGCCACAACGGCGACCTGCTCGCGAGCAAGACGATGGTGACAGCGTTTTACCAACCATCCACCCGCACCCGCATCGCGCACGAGGCCGCGATGCACCGCCTGGGCGGTCATGTCACCGGCTTCGCCGACGCGAAGATGACCCGCGCCGGTGACTTCTACCAAGAATCCATCAAAGACACCGTACGTATGTTGGAGTTCTACGGTGACGTCATCGTCATGCGCCACTTCCAGCAGGGCGCACCCGCCGAGGCCGCCAAGTGGGCCAGCATCCCCGTGGTCAACGCTGGTGACGGCTGGGGCGAGCACCCCACCCAGGTTCTGACCGACCTGTATACCATCCGGAATGAGTTGGGCACCATTGACGGCTTGACCTTCCTGTGCATCGGCGATATGCGCATGCGCACTATGCACTCCATCTCCTACGCGCTGACCCAGTTCGACGTCGAGGTCATCTACGTCTCCCCCCCGGGGATGTCCCTGACCGAGGATTTCAAGGCCGAGCTGGATGAAAGAAACCTGATCTACGAAGAGGTCGAGCACGTCGCCGACGCGATCCATCGCGCCGATGTCATCTACATGGAGCCTGTGGTCCAGCCTGACTACACCAAGGCGCGCCAGGAGGCCAGCGATGACAAGGGCCTGACCCCCTCCAACTACAAGGTCACCCGCAGGCTGCTGCGCGAGAAGGCCAAGAGCAGCTCTATCATCCTCCACTCCCTGCCACGCCAGGACGAACTACCAACCGATGTGGACTCCACCCGCCACGCCCGCTACTGGCAGGAGGCATTCAACGGTGTTGCCCTGCGCATGGGCATGCTGGCCCTGATTCTAGGCGCGATTGAGTGATCCAAATTGAAACTCAACCCCCCGCAGGTTTCCGAATCCGCGGGGGGTTCTCCCCCCAAGTAAAGAGGCAGGAGTTATTACTATGCAGACAAATCTTCGTGGTCGCGATCTGATTTGCGACCTGGATTTCTCCAAAGAAGAAGTGGAAACCGTCCTGGATATGGCCTGGGATCTGAAGCGCAAGCGCGCTGTGGGCGAGCCCCACCCTTACCTGCGCGACAAGGTCCTGGGTATGCTTTTCTTCTTCAGCAGCACCCGCACCCGCTGCTCGTTCGAGGCCGGCATTGCCCAACTGGGCGGACATGGTGCGTTCATCGATTCCCGCACCACTCAGATTTCCCATGGCGACACCGACAAGGAAATCGGCGAGATTCTGGGCCGTTACTTCGACGGCATCGCCATCCGCCAGTGCGACTGGGGCATCGGCAACCAGTATATAAACCGGGTTGCCGAGGCATCCCGCGCCCCCGTCTTCAACATGCAGTGCGACCTCTACCACCCCTTCCAGTGTTTGGCTGACCTGATGACCATCATCGAGAAAAAGGGGCACGACCTACGCCGGAAGAAGATGGTTGTTTCTTGGGCATACGCATCCTCCTACCTCAAGCCCATGTCCGTGCCACAGTCTCTGGTCCTCCAGATGCCGCGCTTCGGGCTGGACATCACCCTGGCCTACCCGCCAGAGTTCAAGTTGCGCGACGACATCGTGGCAGAGGCCAAGACGCAGGTTCACAAGTACGGCACCGGCTTCGAGATCGTGCACGACATGGATGAAGCATTCAAGAACGCCGACGTCGTCTACGCCAAGTCCTGGGGGCCTCTGCTAACTACGACTGATCCTGAGGAGGGCAAGCGCATCCAGGATCGGCACAAGGACTGGATCACCGACGAGCGGAGGATGGCATTGGCCAAGCCCGACGCCATCTTTATGCACTGCCTGCCAGCGGACCGCAACATTGAGGTGACCGACGGCGTGATAGACGGGCCGCAATCGGTCGTATTCGATGAGGCGGAGAATAGGCTGCACGTGCAGAAGGCGGTGATGACGCTGACGATGGGCAACCTATAAGCAACGATGACAAAATTTGGAGGCTGAAATGAGATTACTGATAGCCCTGGGCGGCAATGCGATCAAGCAAGCCCATGAGCAAGGGACGACGGAGGAACAGTTCAAGAACTGCATGACGACCACGAGACTCATCGCCGAAATGGTGAAGAGAATGAAAGGGGAGGACAGGCTGATAATAACCCACGGCAATGGCCCGCAAGCAGGCAACCTTCTGGTGCAGCAGGATAT
>CAZZEX010000160.1:0-7078 GCA_964653285.1 uncultured Anaerolineales bacterium | reverse complement strand
GCATTACCGTGATTGGGTTGTAAAAGTACGAAGTTGTTTTTGAACAGGTCCTAAGAAGCCGGTTTGTCCAGTGCCGACAATCTGGCAGGTTAGCCGTTAGCCATCAGTGGTCAGCGGTTAGCCATTTGTCATTTATCATTGTTCACTTGTCATTTTATGGATTTCATCTTGATAAAAATTAAGTTATGTGTTATAATTCTTCATAGATAACTTAATTTAATTTAGGAGGATGTGATGTACCCAGTCCCAACTGAATGCCCTGTCTGCCACGACGACTTGCTAGTCACCCGGTTGGTCTGCCGCAACTGCGGGACGGCCCTGGAGGGTCGCTTCACCATGGGGCGGCTCTTCCAACTCACCCCCGAGCAACTCCATTTCGTGGAGATCTTTCTCCGCTGTGAGGGGAAGATCAACCGCGTGCAGGAGGAACTGGGTCTCTCCTACCCCACCGTCCGCAGCCGCCTAGTCGAGGTCATCCGCGCGCTGGGCTACGAGGCGGGCGAGGAGCGGGAAGTCAGCAACGAGCGCCGTCGGGAGATGTTGGAGCGGCTGGCACGCCAGGAGATCTCCTCGGAAGAGGCACTCCGGTTTCTCCAAGAGGAGGAATCGTTCAGTGTAGAAACTTCCTCGGGAGGTCTGTTTCGTACGCACAACACTACAGCGGATTGAGAAACAAGCAGAATGAACAACAAAAAGACAGGTCAGGGAAACTTCGGGACAGAGATAGGAGAAAGAGATGTTCGAGCAAACGGTTGAGACGTCAGCAACCCCCCACATCACCGTCACCGACTGCCAGGGCAACCTGGTGGTGCGGGGATCGGAGGAACGGCAGATCACCCTTCACGTGCAGGGTGGGGCCGACGACGTGGTCCTGGAGCGGGAAGGTGAGACCTTCACCCTCGTGGCCCGCGCCGACTGCCTCCTCACCTGCCCCCCGGCTACTACCCTCACCGTCGGTGGGGTGCGGGGGAACCTGAAGGTCAAGGGAGTGGAGGGGCCGGTCGCCATCGGCACCGTCCACGGCAACGTGAACCTGCGTACCGTCGGCCCCACCGCTCTGGAGCAGGCCTTCGGTAACCTGAGCGTCCGCCAGGTGGCGGGGGATCTGCGCACGCAGACGACGAGGGGGAACGCGCAGATCCACCAGGTGGAAGGTTCCCTCTCCCTGAGCCTGGTGGGCGGCAATCTGGCGACCAAGGGGCTCCAGGGTGGGTTAGCAGCGGAACAGGTGCAGGGGAACGTCCGGCTGGGGCCGCCCTTCTCCCCCGGCTTGACCTACCGACTGAGCGCCAACGGCAACCTGACGGTCCGCCTCCCCGCCGACGCCAGCCTCCGCCTGGCCCTCCGTGCCGGTGGCCGGGTTGGCTCTCGTGTCTCTGACCTGGTCCTGGAGAAGGCGAATGGGGAGACGAGGGGCATCCTGGGAGCCGGTGATGCTAGCCTGGAGGCACAGGTCGGCGGGCGCGTCTCCCTGCAGCCTCTGGAGCCGGGGAAGGGGCCGGCGGAGGGGCTACCGCTCGAATTCGTGGCCGATCTGGAGGGGCTGGGGGCGCAAATCGAAGCTGGCATCGCCGAGGCGATGGCGGAAGTGGAGGCGCGTCTGGAGGAGAGCCTGGGCCGCATTGACGACCAGGGGCTTCGCCAGCAGGTGGAGCGGGCGACGGAACAGGCACTGCGGAAGGCAGAACAGGCCGCCGAGCGAGCGCGGCGGAAGGCGGAGCGGGAGGCGGAGCGGGCTCGCCTGCGGGCGGAGCGGGCCGAGCGGCGCTGGCAGCGGGCCAGCGGCCAGCGACCTCGCCCCCGCCAGGAGCCGGCAACGGATGAGGAGCGGATGCAGGTGCTGCGGCTGGTGGAGGAGGGGAAGGTCACACCTGAACAGGCGGCCGATTTGCTGGCTGCGCTGGAAGGGCGATAACGTGAAACACACAGAGCAACATCAACCCAAATGGGAGGTCCCGTTTTTCACCATCTGGACAGGGCAGGCATTCTCGTTGATCGGCAGCAGAGTGGCCCAGTTCGCGCTGGTCTGGTGGCTTACCAAATTGACTGGCTCAGCGACGGTGCTGGCGACGGCAACGATGGTAGCACTTATCCCGCAGATTTTCCTCGGTCCCATCGCTGGCGCGTACGTAGACCGCTGGAACCGGCGCATAGTAATGATTGTGGCCGATGGCATGATAGCGCTGGCCTCGCTGTGGCTGGCATACGTGTTCTGGACTGATGCGATGCAGGTCTGGCACGTGTACGTCATCATGCTGGTGCGCTCGGTGGGCGGGAGCTTTCACTGGCCGGCGATGCAGGCTTCGACCTCGCTGATGGTGCCCGACAAGCACCTGACGCGCGTGGCCGGCCTCAACCAGACGATGAACGGGGTGCTAAACATCGTTGGCCCACCGCTGGGCGCGCTGCTGATGGAGGTGCTGCCGCTGTACGGCGTCATGCTGGTGGACGTGGGCACGGCGGCGCTTGCTATTGGACCGCTGTTTTCTGTGCCCGTGCCGCAGCCGACGCGTGCGGATGAGGGCGCAGCGCAAAAGCCATCTATATGGACCGACATACGCGAGGGTCTGTGCTACATTCGGGGTTGGCCAGGGCTGGTGGTCCTGATAGGGGCGGCGATGGTTTTTAAGATTGCGCTGACCCCGGCTTTTTCGCTGCTGCCGCTCCTGGTAACCGAGCACTTCAACGGCAGCGCAGCCCAGTTGAGCCTGCTTGAAGCGGTCGCCGGGGTGGGTATCGTGGTGGGCGGGCTTGTCCTGAGCGCGTGGGGCGGCTTCCGGCGAAAGATTTACACCACGATGATGGGTATGGTCATACTGGGCTTGGGTTTCGTGGTGTTGGGCCTGACGCCGGGAGGATGGTTCTGGATGGCGCTGGCGAGCATCTTTGTGGTAGGATTGATGATCCCGCTGATAGACGGGCCGATCATGGCTATTCTCCAGGGGACGGTCGCGCCGGAGATGCAGGGGCGTGTGTTTACCCTGATGGGCAGTTTGCTCTCTATGACCTCGCCCTTTGGCCTGGCGGTCGCCGGCCCGGTGACCGATTGGCTTGGCATACAGGTGTGGTACGTGACGACTGGGGTGCTTTGCGGGGCAATAGGGCTAATTAGCTTCTTCGTGCCGGCGATCGTGAATATTGAGCAGAACCACAACGGGCATGTCGCAGAAGTCGCCCCCTTGCCATCAACAGCGGCAGAGGTTGCCGTGGCGGAGAGTTAACAAATGTTTATCCACAAACCACTAGCGCGCATTCGCAACATCTACGCCGAATATCCCCGCCAGTTCCGGATCCTTGTCCTGGGCACGTTCATTGACCGGGTCGGTGGAGCGATTATGTTCCCCTTCTTCACGCTCTACATCACGCGCAAGTTCAACGTGGGCATGACGGAGGTCGGCGTGCTCTTCGGAATGTTCTCGATCGCGAGCGTCGTAGGCAGCATGTTTGGCGGGGCGCTGACCGACCGCCTGGGCCGCAAGGGGATGTTGATATTCGGGCTGATCGCCAGCGCATCCACCAGCCTGCTGATGGGGCTGGTCAACGAGATCGAACTTTTCTTTGCCAGCGCGCTGTTCGTGGGACTGTTCGCCAATGCTGGCGGCCCGGCGCAGCAGGCGATGGTCGCCGATTTGCTGCCGGAGGAGAAGCGCGCCCAGGGGTTCGGCATCCTGCGCGTGGTGGTCAACCTCGCCGTGACCATCGGCCCGGCGATTGGGGGGCTCCTTGCCGCCCGATCCTACCTGCTTCTCTTCATCTGCGACGCGGTACTCAGCCTGATCACTGCCGGCATCGTGGCCCTGGCGATACAGGAGACCAGGCCCGCTCCCCGCGAGGGCGAGTCCGAGCAGACGATGGCCCAGACATTCGGTGGCTACCTGCACGTATTACGGGACACCACCTTCGTCCTGTTTATCGGCGCCTGCATCCTGATGACGCTCGTCTACATGCAGATGAACACCACACTGGCCGTCTATCTGCGGGATACCTGCTCCGTCTCCGAACAGGGCTTTGGCTACATATTGAGCCTCAACGCGGCGATGGTCGTCCTGTTCCAGTTCTCCATCACACGCCGGATCGCCAGGTACAGGCCGTTGATCGTGATGGCCCTGGGCACGCTGCTATACGCCGTCGGATTCGGCATGTATGGCCTCGTCTCGACTTACTTACTCTTCCTGGTGGCGATGATCATCATCACCATCGGCGAGATGATGACCGCCTCGATCTCCCAGGCACTGGTGGCCCGGTTCGCGCCCGAGGATATGCGGGGGCGGTACATGGCGATCTTCGGATTCAGTTGGGTGATCGCAGGGGCAGTGGGGCCGCTCCTGGCCGGTTTGGTTATGGACAACGCCGACTCGCGCTGGGTCTGGTACGCCGCCGGGCTGGTGGGGCTGGTGGCCGCTGAGGCTTTCGCTCTGCTGCAGCGCAGGGTTGAGCGACCCGCCGAGGCCATTGCTCTCGCCCGGCGTGAGAGGGTGCGGAGGCGGGCACTCGAGTGAACGAGGGTTTAGTTGGGAGGACTTATGGGTGAGCGACTGCGAATACTGGAGTTGATTGAAGCAGGTGAGATCAGCGTCGAGGAGGGAACGCGGCGACTGGAGGCTTTGACGGAGACCGCCGAACTACCGGAACCACCAGCGGGCCCTACTGCCCCCGTCGCCCGCCCGGCCGTGGTACGCTGGCTGTGGCAGGCTGTGTCCTGGACAGGTGTCGGGCTGATGGTGGGCGGGGGAGTGCTGGTGACCGCCGTCCAGGCTGAAGCAGTCGCCGCCCGGTGGCTGACCTGGGGTTGGCTGCTCCTCGCCTCCGGCGTGCTGGGGTTGGCGCTGGGCTGGTGGTTGCAACGGGCCCACTGGTTCTCCCTGCAGGTGCGGCAGGCTGATGGCCCCAACATATTTCTTGCCCTGCCGCTGCCGCTCGGTCCCATCGCCTGGGTACTGCGTCTCGCCCGTCCCTTCGTCCCTCAGATTGAGGAGACAGGGGCAGACGAGCTGATCCTGGCGTTGCGGGAAGAAGCACGAGATGAATGCCCCCTCGTCGTGGAGGTGGACGAGGGAGAAAGCGGGGAGCAGGTGCAGATTTATTTCGGTTAGGATAGGAGGTGAAGTATGACAACGGCAAGCGAAGAACGGCTGAAGATCCTCCAGATGCTGGAGGAGGGAAAGATCACCGCACAGGAGGCGACCACCCTGCTGCGGGCGTTGGGGGGGAGGCGGAGCGCCGGACCGGGAGCGCCTGGCCCTGGTGGCACGCACCGCTACCTCCGCATCCAGGTGACCGACATGACCTCGGGGTCGGCGAAGGTGAACGTGACGATTCCGACGGGCCTGGTGAGCGTGGGATTGCGCATGGCAGAGCGGTTTGCCCCGGAGTTCGAGGGCTTCGACATGCAGGAACTAGAGGAATTGCTCGCCAGCGGCGCGGCCGGCAAGATCGTGGAGGTGATGGACGAGGAAGACAACGAGCGGGTGGAGATCTATGTAGAGTAGGGGGGCGGAAAGAATAGATGGTAGAATCGCCACTTGGCAAGGAGGCCGGCGTGGTGTATACTGACTCTGTAGCAGAAGGGAGAGCGTTCACCCGATAATGGACGGCACCCTGATACCAGTTCCGCTCTGGATGTCCCGGGGCCAGCAGATGTAACCTTGCCTCGCAGCGCCGTGCCCTGGGCCTGATCCAGGGGGCGGCGCCTGCGCGTCAGCGGACTGGCGAACCGGATGATGGGAGATAGCACAATGACTTACTCAAACTCTTTGCGAGCCCTGGTGCTTTCCGGCGGCGGGGGACGGGGAGCCTATCACATAGGCGTGCTCCGCTTCCTCGAGGAGCACGAGTGGAATCCCAACATCATCGTCGGCACGTCCATCGGGGCCGTAAACGGGGCGGCTATCGCCTCCGGCCACACGGCGCACTCGCTGTGGGCGTTGTGGCGGCGATTGAAGACCGACGACGTGCAGCGCCGCACCTGGGACCTGTTTTCGCTGGACAAATGGAACCACCTGCTGGATACCGCTCCCCTGCGCAGGACCCTGATCGAGGAGGGCTGGATAGACCTGTCGCGCATCAACGCTCAGCCCGCATCCAAGCACCTGCGCATCACCGTCGTCGAAATGGAGACAGGCCGGCTGCGCGTCTTCGGCAACAGCCCCGATCCCTCGCCGGGCGGTCACTGCGAGCACGTGGTCATCACCCTGGACCACATCCTGGCCAGTTGTAGCATCCCGATGGTCTATCCGCCTACGGAGATTGACGACGTGGCTTTCTGGGATGGCGGCACTGTGGCCAACACGCCACTGGGCCCGGCCATTGATGCGGGCGCTGAGGATATTGTGGTAGTGCTGATGACCCCCTGGGAGGATCAAGAGAACCATCCCCGGTACGTCCCCGTTGGCGGTGTGCAAGGGCTTCTGTCGGCAGCCCAGGCCGCCTTCGAGTGGGCGCTGTTGGCTTCCTTCCAGGCCGACCTGAAACTCTTCCATCGCACCAATCAGGTGGTCCGGCTGACCATCGAGAACGCCCGGCTGCGGGCGGAGAATGAGGCGCTGAAAGTCCAATTGCACAGAAAGCCCCCCCCCTCCTATCCGGCCGGGGCCGTTGACCTTCTCCACCAGGAAATTAATCCGCCGGTCATCGTTTCCCCCCAGCACCCCATCCCTCTGGCGGACATTATCCGCTACAACCCGGACAACCACGAGGGGCTGTATCAGATGGGCTACAAGGATGCCAGAGCAGCCTGGGCGCGAGCGGGGAGACCTGTGGAGGGAGGCGGACGTGATTGAGACGATCAAGAACCTGTCCGAGCCGTTTTATCCTCCGGCGCGTCTCTACCGCGCCAGTTCCCTGCGGTAGATAGCCAGAGTCTTGCGGGCAGTCTCCTCCCAGGTGAAGCGGGCCGCCTGCGCCAGCCCCAGTTCCCGCATCCGGGCTCGCAGCGGCTCATCCGTCAGCACACGGGCCAGCGCCCGGGCGATGTCGTCCGGGTCGTCCGGATTCATCAATAGACCCGCCTCCCCTGCCACCTCCGGCAGCGAGGCTCGCTCGGCGACCACGACTGGCGTGCCACAGGCCATCGCCTCCA
>CAZZEX010000159.1:0-7090 GCA_964653285.1 uncultured Anaerolineales bacterium | reverse complement strand
ACGCTCCGTTCGGGAGTGGCGCTGGGACGGGCGACCGTCCCAGCGACCATAACTTGGGCGGCCTAAATGCGCAATCTACCTTCTTCTCGATATCGCAATACTTATCAGACCGAGCACACCAATCCCAATCGCACCAGCAGTAGAGTAGTCCCCCTTGGTGAACAGAAGAATCAGAACTGCTATGACCACCAAGATTAGACCAACAATGAACCGAGACTTATTCAAATGAGAACTCTTCATCTGTGACCTCCTCAACTGGCCGCCCAACGGTCGCGCATCACGCGCTTGGCGGGTGCGGCGTGAGTGCCGTCGCTGGAAAGTGAACTAAAATGCGCGTGAGAAACTTGAAAAGCGCGCCGATTAGCCAAGTCGCGTGCATGCGCTGGTTAGGTTCCGGCCGCAACATTGAATCATAGGTCCAGAGTTGCTCTTAATCGTTTCTCCAATCTTTCCCGTAGTTGCACGATTGTTTCATAGAAGATGTGATTAAGCGATTGTAGATCAAAGGGGACATTGCTGCCTTTGCGGCTGATGATTATGGTCGGCTTTCCCACCGCATGTGAGTACCCCACTTCATAGAAGACATTAGGATTCTGCCCAGTGGTATCTGCAACTATTGTGTCTGAAGTTCGAATCTTCTCTTGGATGAAGTCGAGGATGTTTTCATTGTGCTCCACGTCGTCGGCGCGCTCTACAACAAGTCCTATCTTTTCGGCTACATCACGGATACCAAGAACGTAGACATCATCAAACTCGCTTGTGAACGGCATCACAACGAATATACGCTTCGACCGCGAAGGCGCAGTTTGCGCTGCTAGGTACTCCTGATCGATCTCTCTTTCGGCTCGCTCGAATTCCTGTTGCATTCCTTGAACACGTTGCTCCAAGTCTGCAATTTCGAGAAGCACAATCCTGTATGTCTGAGCTGCTGCTCGCGCGGGTTTGGTGAAGCCCTCACTGGACACTATCATAGCACTGTCAATCAAACCTCGTGACCGAAGCAGTTCAGCGATTGCTCCGAAGGAGTTAACCACATCTATGCCTACAGGCCTGGAGTAATCCTTGACCTCAATGACTGTCCTCATGAGCACGCCCGATGGGGTCTCTTCCTCGACGTAGGCATCGATTTGGTTTCCCGCTAGTGCGACATCATGCTCCACGAGTCGTGCTCCAAGTGCACGATAAATCGCGGCTACTCGACGCTCTAGCTCACGGCCAGTCTTGTTAATAGTCTTCATTGTGTCATTACCTCCTCGGTATCCCCAGAGAGCTGAATAGCTTAATGCCGGAACCTAACATGTCAGTATGCCGAATAATATCGGCGTAATCTTCTGTTCTACTTACGCAGAAAGATTTCCATATAACTTCCTTTTCATTTGCGTTATGCTGAATTTCCCTTATAATAATCCCCCAAGGAGCTTATGCGGAAACACGACATCACGCAAACATTATACACTCAAAATACCCACCGCACAACCCAGGAGGAGAGCCAGGTGAAGAAACGTCCCAAGAAACTTCTTGACCAGGTCCGCGACGCCATACGGCGCAAGCACTACTCGATTCGCACTGAGGAAGCCTACGTCTCCTGGACCAGGCGCTACATCCTCTTCCATAACAAACGCCACCCCAAGGACATGGGCGCTCCAGAAATTGAAGCCTTTCTCACCCATCTGGCCGTGGAGAAACACGTGGCCGCGTCAACGCAGAACCAGGCTCTCAGCGCTTTGTTGTTCTTATACCGGGAGGTGCTCGGCCAGGAGGTGAAATTCCCCACTGACTCGATCCGTGCCAAGAGACCTAAACGGTTGCCCACCGTCCTGACCAGAGAAGAGACACTCAGGGTCATCGGCTGTATGTCAGGCACGCACCAGTTGATGGCCAAGTTACTGTATGGTAGCGGCTTGAGGCTGATGGAATGTCTGCGGCTGCGCGTCAAAGACGTTGATTTTGCCCAACATCAGATCATCGTGCGCGATGGCAAGGGGATGAAAGACCGGGTGACGATGCTTCCTGATACCATTGCCCCCCTACTCCAAGAACACCTGCAGCGCGTGAAGCGGCTACACGTGGAAGACCTGGCGAAAGGGTACGGCTCCGTCTACCTGCCCTTCGCCCTCGAACGAAAGTACCCGAACGCCAACCGGCAGTGGATCTGGCAATACGTTTTCCCCTCCAGCCGACTATCTAAAGACCCTCGCACGGGCATTGTGCGCCGCCATCATATCAGTGAGAGTAGTGTACAAAAGGCCGTCAACAAAGCGGCCCGCCTGGCGGGGATCAACAAGCATGTGAGTTGTCACACCTTCCGCCACAGTTTCGCTACCCACCTGCTCGAAAACGGCTACGACATCCGCACCGTCCAGGAACTCCTCGGCCATAAGGACGTGAAAACGACGATGATCTACACCCACGTGCTTAACCGGGGTGGCCTGGCCGTGCGCAGCCCACTGGATCAACGATGAGAATCCTGTTCCTCACTCCTCAACTCCCCTACCCGCCCCAGAAGGGGACGGCGCTGCGCAACTGGGGGCTCATCTCCGGCCTGGCGGAGCGGCACGAAGTGGCGGTGCTCTCGTTTCTGGCATCGCCCCCCCCCTCTTTCCCCCCCAATGGGGGGATGAAAGGGGGGGGCCACCGGGGGGGATGCCCTCCCTCTCTCACCCCCATTGGGAATGATCAAAGACTCCCCTGCAAAAAGGGCGATTTTTAACGCAGAGACGCAAAGGCGCAGAGATTCTTAAGCAACATTTCAATATTTTGAAGATATCGAGACATTTGGCTAAGGAACATTCATCTGATACTTGATTTTCTTGGCGTCTCTGCGCCTCTGCGTTGAGTCTGATGCTCTGCCCCAACCGCACCCTGTCTGTAGTTACTGATTAATGGTAAATAAACAAAATGGTCATAGATGCGGATCAGGTACATGTCGGTTCCCCCTGCCCACTGTAATCCAACAGCCTTCCCTCCAATAATGTATCCTCCATCACCGGTTTGTTGAATTGAATAGGCGGCATCATAATCACTCCCGCCATAAACGTCGCACCATTCCTCATTTCCTGAAGCGTCTGTTTTAATCACTAAAGCATCATAAGAACCATTTCCGGTTGAGTTTGTTCTCCCAGCAGCGATATAACCTCCATCGTCAGCAATATCAACTGAAGAAAAAACATCATTAGAAGCAAGATTATAAAAATGTCTCCATTGCTCATCTCCACTTGAAGATGTTTTTATCAGGAAAGGAACACCGGGATCACTGCCTGCTTCATACCAACCGCCGATAATATATCCGTTATCGGCTGTTTGCTCGATTGATTCTGCTTCTTCAGAGCCATAAGTTGACAGATCAAACGTTTTAAACCATTGTGGATATCCGGAGTTATCCGTTTTGACAATAAAGACAGCCTCGTCGTCAATGTCGAAGGTCTCTTCCGAACTTGTGCTTCCTGAAAAGATATAACCGCCATCTGTTGTTTGGATTACTTCATACGCCCATTCATTCCCTGTGCCTCCATGCACTGTATCCCATATAACCTGACCATCAGAATTCACTTTCATAAGCCAGGCATCGCTATATCCAAGGTGCGCATACGATACAGTATGCCCGGCAAGAATATATCCACCGTCAGATGTTTTGCTGACCGATTCAAATGAATCGTCGTCGTCGCCTCCATATACATAATCCCATTGCACAGTACCTGTTGAGTTTGTCTTGATAAGATATCCCTGAGTACCTTTGGTAGGGGTTTCAGCCCAGCCGGCAATAACATAGCCTCCGTCATCGGCCTGTAATACACTTAATCCCCTTGAATGATCATTAAAGCCGGGGTCAATTTCTTTCGACCATTGTACGTCACCGTTGAAATTTGTTTTTACCAGAAATACTTTTGATTTGGCTCCCTGCGTAGAAAGAGAGCGCCTCCCGGCAAGAATATATCCATTATCATCTGTTTTTTGTACACTGTAACATTCTTCAAGGTATGTCTGATCTCCTATTGCTTTTGTCCACAGGGCGTGATCTGCGAGCGTCTCTTTAGATGGTGCGCCGGTGCGCCATTGATCCCCTATTACTTTCGGCCGTCCGGCCTCGGCTGGTGTTTGAGCAACCAGAAGAACCGAGATGACCAAAAAAATGAGGGTCTTTGGGAATTCCCGTGGTTTGAGTTCCGGACTCCCCAACTCGTTGGGGATGCGGTGCGAGGAACCCGAACAAGTTCGGGCCTCCAGTGTGCCCGCCACGGCAGTTCCCAGAGAGCCAAAAATGATTAACCAATTCGTTAGTCTTAAAGATTTCATTGTCGTCTCCTTGTATTTACATAAACGTATGGATCAAAAGCCTCCGAAAAGCCAGATATGCTCACAGAACCTATTGGGCTGTAGTCTAAATGTTGAACACAACTCGCTCACCCGGCTTACAACCATCTGGAGCATGGGGGTAGTTCATCTGAGCCATAGCACTCCCCCTGCCACCATGCGTACATGGTAATCGCTCGAAGGGCGGATTTCTGCCGCAGAAATATACCCAGGGCTGGTACAAGGGGTAGCACTATGGAGGTGAGGGCAGGGCCGAAACGCTGAAGTTCCACGGTGGATGAGGAGATTCTTGAACGGGCGGTGGACAGGAGGGATTCTCGCAGTGGATCGCTGCTCTGGCATGGGAGAAGGGAAGCATTTTGTCTTGCGACTCACCAGCCTCAATCGCCCAGGGCCGTGTCCACGATACCGCAAAGCTCTGCCGAGCATCATTGAGAGACAAAGAAGGGTCAGGAACTCGGGCATCTGCATGCTTCTCTCTGCTGCAGCGGCCATATTTCCGTTACTGCACCAATATACAAAATACCACGACAGACCAAGAGTTGTCAATAGTACAAAGGTAATAGAACTGACTGGCTTCCGCTGATCTCTGTCGCAGAAGTACCTGTTTGTACAGGGATTGCACGCTACTGCATAGCGCGGCCAGGCCGCAAGTCTGCAAGTAGCAGATCATGATTCTCGCGGACAACGCAAATGCTGCAAGGTGATTCTATATCCCTGCACATTCACGTTCCCGCTAGTTAGCCCGTCGGTAGAGCCAGAGAACCTGCATAGTCAGAGGGGATATGAGAGTTGCACGTATAGGAAGACTTCCATCTGTTCTCAGTGCCGACTTGCACGGGTGAGCGAGGTGGGGTAGAATGGGCTTGGTCGTCCAGTAGGAGTGAGCCAGAGAAAACAACTTGCCGATTGTGACCACCTGCTCGAAAACGGCTACGACATCCACACCGTCCAGGAACTCCTCGGCCATAAGGACGTGAAAACGACGATGATCTACACCCACGTGCTTAACCGGGGTGGCCTGGCCGTGCGCAGCCCACTGGATCAACGATGAGAATCCTGTTCCTCACTCCTCAACTCCCCTACCCGCCCCAGAAGGGGACGGCGCTGCGCAACTGGGGGCTCATCTCCGGCCTGGCGGAGCGGCACGAAGTGGCGGTGCTCTCGTTTCTGGCATCGCCCCCCCCCTCTTTCCCCCCCAATGGGGGGATGAAAGGGGGGGGCCACCGGGGGGGATGCCCTCCCTCTCTCACCCCCATTGGGAATGATCAAAGACTCCCCTGCAAAAAGGGCGATTTTTAACGCAGAGACGCAAAGGCGCAGAGATTCTTAAGCAACATTTCAATATTTTGAAGATATCGAGACATTTGGCTAAGGAACATTCATCTGATACTTGATTTTCTTGGCGTCTCTGCGCCTCTGCGTTGAGTCTGATGCTCTGCCCCAACCGCACCCTGTCTGTAGTTACTGATTAATGGTAAATAAACAAAATGGTCATAGATGCGGATCAGGTACATGTCGGTTCCCCCTGCCCACTGTAATCCAACAGCCTTCCCTCCAATAATGTATCCTCCATCACCGGTTTGTTGAATTGAATAGGCGGCATCATAATCACTCCCGCCATAAACGTCGCACCATTCCTCATTTCCTGAAGCGTCTGTTTTAATCACTAAAGCATCATAAGAACCATTTCCGGTTGAGTTTGTTCTCCCAGCAGCGATATAACCTCCATCGTCAGCAATATCAACTGAAGAAAAAACATCATTAGAAGCAAGATTATAAAAATGTCTCCATTGCTCATCTCCACTTGAAGATGTTTTTATCAGGAAAGGAACACCGGGATCACTGCCTGCTTCATACCAACCGCCGATAATATATCCGTTATCGGCTGTTTGCTCGATTGATTCTGCTTCTTCAGAGCCATAAGTTGACAGATCAAACGTTTTAAACCATTGTGGATATCCGGAGTTATCCGTTTTGACAATAAAGACAGCCTCGTCGTCAATGTCGAAGGTCTCTTCCGAACTTGTGCTTCCTGAAAAGATATAACCGCCATCTGTTGTTTGGATTACTTCATACGCCCATTCATTCCCTGTGCCTCCATGCACTGTATCCCATATAACCTGACCATCAGAATTCACTTTCATAAGCCAGGCATCGCTATATCCAAGGTGCGCATACGATACAGTATGCCCGGCAAGAATATATCCACCGTCAGATGTTTTGCTGACCGATTCAAATGAATCGTCGTCGTCGCCTCCATATACATAATCCCATTGCACAGTACCTGTTGAGTTTGTCTTGATAAGATATCCCTGAGTACCTTTGGTAGGGGTTTCAGCCCAGCCGGCAATAACATAGCCTCCGTCATCGGCCTGTAATACACTTAATCCCCTTGAATGATCATTAAAGCCGGGGTCAATTTCTTTCGACCATTGTACGTCACCGTTGAAATTTGTTTTTACCAGAAATACTTTTGATTTGGCTCCCTGCGTAGAAAGAGAGCGCCTCCCGGCAAGAATATATCCATTATCATCTGTTTTTTGTACACTGTAACATTCTTCAAGGTATGTCTGATCTCCTATTGCTTTTGTCCACAGGGCGTGATCTGCGAGCGTCTCTTTAGATGGTGCGCCGGTGCGCCATTGATCCCCTATTACTTTCGGCCGTCCGGCCTCGGCTGGTGTTTGAGCAACCAGAAGAACCGAGATGACCAAAAAAATGAGGGTCTTTGGGAATTCCCGTGGTTTGAGTTCCGGACTCCCCAACTCGTTGGGGA
>CAZZEX010000158.1:0-7248 GCA_964653285.1 uncultured Anaerolineales bacterium | reverse complement strand
GCACGGTGGGCGAAAAGTGGGAGTAATGCAAAGCACTGCAACGTCGAGCATCGAAAGCCATTTCCCGGTCAACGAACTCAGCGCCCTGGTGCGAGTGGAACGCAACCACGATTCGCGTCCCCCGCTCTACCAGCACAAATGGTGGGCGCGGCGCTTCGGCTCCGTCTTTCGTTCCATCATCCTGGCCACCTTCCTGCCGCCGGGGGAGAACGCCTATCAGTACCGGCACACCGACTTTGGCGGTGTCTACCTGCACCGGGGACTGTCGCTGATGGAGTGTTTGACGCCGTGGTTGGTAGTGCGGCGCGAGTAGCCAGAGATATGTGAATTGTGTCCTGCTCGCGGCTGATGACAATCTGCCATCAGAACGCAGACTATTGTTCGCTTCGAGCGGTTGGGCGCGAGCACCGAGCCTGAAACTCGACAACACTTCAATTTCTAAGTGGATGTATTGCAATGACTCGAATCGATCTAGAACATGGTGGCGGCTATGTCTATCAATGGGAATGTGCTGTCTGTCTGGCGCTCAACTACTTGATGGATGACCCCAAAGAACGCAAACCCGAACTCCATAGATTGATAACCAATTTCTTGGGGCGGGTAGAGGCTATCCACCTGGAAGGTAGGGATAGACAGGATATGCCTGAACTCGAAGACATTAATCTGCGTGCCGATGACAGAATCATCTGCATTCAAGTAAAGGCGAAAGAAGCAGAGGGTAAGCGGTGGACTCTCGGTGATCGCCTTCTGCGGAAAGCCCTTTATCTATTCTACTGTAATACTGCCCTGGATAAGGACGAACCTACTGCTCGGTTTGTCTTTCTGAGCAACCGAGGCTTCAATCCCGATCTGGACAGGTTGAAGAAAGCAATTGATGCTGGTGTGATATGTAGCAAACAGGCTGATACTCTCTTTGGTTATTTGCAAAAGTACGTCACCAATAAACACCCCAAGGCCCCCCCTCTGGAACGACCACGCTTTGATCGTCTCTTAAGCTGCTTGGCCCTGATCGAGTTCTTAGCAATGGACGAGATAAAGCCCATCATTGAACTCCAACTTCGGGCTAAAGATGTAGAAGCCTGCGAACAGGCTTACCAGAGCCTCTTTGCTGATTTCACTAAGCGGTCTGTTCGCCAAGGAGGTAGCACGGTCACCCTCAGCGATTTGTATGAAATCGTCCCAGACTTCTTTGCGGGCCGTCTTGTTGATTATATTCGGACAGAACCGCAAAGATCGGTTGCTCGTTACGTACTCGATCAGGCTGAAGCAATCACACTCCCACCCCTCAGTGTAACCAGCACCGCTGTTATCACCAAGATCGAGTCAATAATAGGTGGTAATGCCGGCATCTTGAATGAAGTGGAGGCATTTAGCCTCTTAGTGGCTGCTTGCCTGCCGCATCTGTTGCGTCGGTATGACGACTATGCAGAGGGACACGTCAGCGTTGAACAGGTACGTTGGCTTGCTGAGAAACTGGAGCAGGATATGTCTGTACCCGATGACATACGTGCTGCTTTGGTCGAAATGGCCTCTGAAGTGAGTGCTGTTGCCAACGCACGCACAGGATTTGAGTTGGAAGATGCGCAATACAATGACAGTCGAGTGCGCGACGCACGCGTGCGCTTGCGGTTGCTCGGAGCCTTACTACACTTGGCGGATTGCGTCAATGTTGACCAAGCTGTTGATCCAGCACTACCACCTGCTCTCAATCAAGCACCATGGTCAGAATGCTACCGCTGGTGGCGCCAGGCATATGTGCGCGGCGTGGTTATAGAGTCGCAGCGGCTACAGTTACACATCCGATTGCCAAAGGGTCGTGAGGAGGAATATAGCCCCATTCTGGTTGATCCACTTGATGAGGAGATTGGCAGACTGCTTGATACCTATGATCCAATTTTGCTCTTGGCTGGTATCAACCTGAAATACCGGACGGCGGATGTCACCACGGGCGATGTACCGGTCATTCCTGATGGTGAGTGGCAGCGCCTGAAACGAGAGATTGAGACCGACCAAGCTCGCAAGGTCAGAGATCGGCTGCAACGGGATGTTGTTCATGCGCAGCGTCTGCGTGAGTTGCTAGTCAAAGCTGAGATAAGCCAGGCGGAGCGGATGGTCGCCGAGCGCCGTCATCTGGAAGCTGCCAGAGCGTTTGCCTCCGCTGCCGCGCTGCTTGCAAGAGTGCGAGAGGCAGCTCAAGCAAGACACTATGCAGCGCTAGCCGCTAAGCAGTATCTGGAAGGCGGTGACCGGTTCGCAGCGGCACAACAATATCTCCAAGCCGCTGAAGTTTGGCTTAATAACGCAAGCACGCCTGAACTGGCCACCAAACAGTTGGAGCAAGCACATAAGCTTGCCGTTGAATTAGATACGCCTGCGTTGCAAGTGCGTGTGCTACTTGCACAGGCATGGGCAGCCTTCGCAACCCTATGTGATCCTGATGCCAATTGCCTCTTGAAACAATCTAATGAGCTACTTCCGCAGATTGCTGATGATGCACAGCAAGTGGGGTTGTTGCGAAAGTTGGCCTTACAACACGCTATCCTCGCGATGGTGTGGGAAAAGTGGAATATTGCACAAGAGGTGTTAAGGGCCGCGCTATCTGCTTGCCCAGAAGCAGCGCAAGACGAGCGTTTGGATTTACTCCAAGGCTTGCTCCAGGTCAGCACTGAGCGTGGTGATTGGGAGACCGCCGACCATATCTACCAGGAGGCACGACAACTGCTGGATGCTACGGCGGAACCACGACGCCAAGGCTTGCTGGCGATGCATTACGGAACTAGTTTGGCGCGGCGGGGCGCTCTGAAAAAGGCGTATGATGTCTACAATGAAGCCATTCAACATCTAGATGGTCACACCGATGCCTATACTTTAGGGCTGGCATATCGGAACATGCAGTTCATGCTTCTACGCAATGGTGCTGGATTCTTCACTGGCTTCGGGCAGCACGAAGCGCAGCGTATTGATCTCTTTAATATCTCACAAGCAGAGAACAGAGGCTATGCACACAAGTTACGAGCAACCGCCGACCTCAGCGTACAGAAGTATCGCGGCGCACTGCAACACATCCGCCTTGCACTGGCTCACTACTGGCGCGAGGGTGACTGGGGGGGTATTGAGCAGGCTTACCAGACTCTTGCAGCATTGAACGCTGCAACGAGCAGGCCCGTCGAGGCACTTCTTGCCGCTATCCGCGCAAGCGATCACAAAGCAGTAGAGCGGTACAGCAAGACTTTGCGAGATACAGGCGATGCGGAACTGCTGGCCGAGGTTGTTGGCGACCTTGCCACAGTTCGGCCAGCAGCTTGCGAGCAGAAGGTGGCAGCGAAGGCGTTGAGCATCCTAGCGGATGTCATCCCGCCTACGCTATTGAGGCAAGTGCTGGATCATCTGCTCTCGCTACTACAAGGGCCAGAGGATAACCAGCAGCGTATAGAAGTGCGCCGCCACGCGGCTGAAGCGCTTCGTCATCTGGTGCTCCAACTCACCACAGAACAGACAAACACGGTTGTGCAGGTGGCCCTTGACCAACTTCAGCGACGGCAGTTCTGGACTATTACCGAGGAGCTACTGAAGCTGCTGAATGAGTGCTTCATCATGAAGCAGTGCCCGGTTGATCCGGCACTCTACGCACCAGTGGCCGAGGCTATGCTGACCTTCAGTGGTGCTGATCATTTGCGTAGTCATACGGAAAGTGTTGCCGTCCACCTAGCACGCACAGCCCCACCCGACGTGCGGGCACGAGTTGTTGCATATCTGAGAGATCGCCCTGATCAATTGGATCGCCTGAGCCAACTCGCATTTCTCAAAGAGCCGATCCCGGAAGAGCAGCTTGGTGCCACAATTGAGCGCATTCTGCGCGCCATCAACCCACAGCCTGAGGTCATGATAGAGGACGGCAAGCAAGTAACCAAGATCGGCATCAGCGTTGTCAGACCTCGTATGGTGAATAACTTTAACCATGTGCTGTTACCCTCACTGCATAACCGTGTGATCGATGGGTTACTGGAAGCACTCATCAACGAGCACAACGATCTTGCCACTCGTAGCGATGCGATTTGGGCATTGAGCGACTTGCCGACAGAAGTGCTAGCAGGGCGAGCAGATGAGGTTGCAGACTACCTGCTGTGGGGTGCGGAAGGCACGCTACCACGTTCCTCGCTCATTGACTGGGAACTGGAATCTCAAACCGACCCGTTCAGCAGTTTTCGTATCAACATGGGTAACATCGAGCAGATACGACAAAGTAGCCTACGCGCGTTGGGCCGGCTTTATCCCTACGTCGACCAGGATCACCAAGAGCGCATCAACAGTCATCTTGTAGCTGGTAGCAGGGATGCGAGTCCGACAGTACGTCAGGGGGTGGCGATGGCCCTCGATAGCATCAAGGGCGACATAGTGCTGCCGACGCGCCTCTTGCTTGCGCTGGTAGTGTTGTTGCACGATCCCGACCCTGGGCCTTGTTCGTGGGCGTGCGTTGCCGGTGGACATCTCATGGCTCGCGGATTAGCCGATTCATTTGCTGAGGATCTTCTTGAGCGATTGCTCAACCTGGCAGAGACGGCGCCGGTGGTTGGAGTGCGTATCGGTGTAGCGGTTGGCCTACAAACACTAGCACGGAGCAACCAACTTGACACTACAACGCGAGAGCGTATCTTGACGGCGCTGGCGGTGCTGTCGAGCGATGTGAGCTTTCGTGTACGCCAGGAGGCCACTGTCAAGGCGTGACACTACGGGCGAGAAGTGGAACTCGCGATGTCACGGGTGAACTCGAAGCGGTGCATTCAACCCAGAAGCTGAGAAGAAGGTAAGCAGTGAACCAACCCCAAACCACCCTCAACATCGAACAAACCTTCCCCCTGCTCCAACTCAACCAACTCGCCGAGCAGGAGGGCCACAACAAGCACTTCTACCGCCCGGCCACCTACGTCCACAAATGGTGGGCGCGGCGGCTGGGTTCCGCGTTCCGCACCATCCTGCTGGCTACCTTCCTGCCGCCGGGCGAGCCAGTGTGGGAGCACTACTACCAGCGCCACGACTTTTCCGGCAAGATCGTGCTCGACCCCTTTATGGGCGGCGGCACGACAGTCGTTGAAGCCCTGCGCCTGGGCTGCAAGGTGGTGGGCTGCGACCTCAATCCGGTGGCCTGGTGGACGGTGAAGCGGGCCGTCGAGTCGGTACATAAGGGGGAGTTGCACGACGCCTTCCGCCAACTGGAGGCCGAGGTGGCCCCCCGCATCCGGCGGCTATACCGCACCCGCTGCCATCACCCCGGCTGTGGACTAGAGGCCCATATCCTCAACGTTCTCTGGGTCAACGAGGCCACGTGCGCCAGCTGTGGCAGCCAGGTGCCGCTCCACAGTTCCTACGTGATAGACAATGACCGGGATTTCCGCACAATTCTGTGCTCAGAATGTGGTTACGTCTTTACTACCCATGAAAAGAGCAAACGTGGCGATGTCACCTGCCCGGCCTGTCGTCACGTGTTTAATCCCCGCCGAGGGCCGGCCGGTGAGGTGAACTTTACCTGCTCCACCTGCGGGCAGACGCAACCTATCCTCAAGGCGGCCCAGCGAGAAGAGGCCCCTTTCCCCCGCCGTATGTACGCCATCCTGTACCTGTGCCCGGTTCACGGACGGGAGATGAAAGCGCCGGATGAGGAAGACCGGGCCAACTTTCTCGACGCTGTGCATCAGTTTGAGCGGGAAAGAGAGGCCCTGCTGTTCCCACGCGGCAAGATCCCGGCCGAGGGCAGAGCCGACTCCCGGCCTGTCAACTACAACTACACCCGCTGGCACATGCTGTTCAACGAACGCCAGCTGCTGGCCCTCTCCTGGCTGCTGGAAGGTATCCTGCAATTGCAGAACGAACGCGCCCGTGAGGCATTGCTGGGTCTCTTTTCCTACTGCCTGGACTACAACACCATCTTCGCCACGTACAACGGGCGAAGTGGAGGTGTTGGGCATTTTTTCACATACCACGCCTATGTGGTTCCAAAGGCAGGTTTGGAAAACAACGTCTGGGGCGCGGGTGAGAACTCGGGCTCCTTCTCCGGCGTGTACGCCCGCAAGATGAAACAGGCCCAGGCTTTCCGCGATGCTCCCTTTGAGCGCCGCGTGCTGCCCGACGGTGGCACTCGCAAGGTGTTCGTTCCCGGCGAGCGCATTGACGCCCGCTTTGCCGCCGACTTTGAGGAATTGGCTGGCAGTAACGACAAGAACGTCTTGCTGCTGTGTCGCTCATCTGAAGACCTGCCCATCTCCGCTGGCTCTGTGGACGCTGTCATTACCGACCCGCCCTACTTCAACCTCGTCCAGTACAGCGAACTGGCGGACTTTTTCTACGTCTGGCTGCGCCTGGCGCTCAAGGATCGCTACCCGCACTTTGCCCCCGAACTGACGCCCAAGATCAGCGAGATCGTAGAGAACCCCAACCAGGGCAAGGACACCGAATTCTTCCTCGAAGGTCTGGCCCGGGTCTTTGAGGAATGTCGCCGTGTCCTGAAAGACAAAGGTGCGCTGATCTTCACCTTCCACCATCGAGAGCCAGAAGCCTGGGGGACGGTGCTCGGCGCGGTGCTGGACGCCGGCTTCTACGTCAGCGCTCTTTACCCCGTGCAAGCAGAGCGGGACTTCTCCCTGCATATCCGGGATCAGGAAGCCATTGAGTATGATGCCATCATCGTCTGCCGCAAGCGGCTGGGGGACGGGCGCATCAGTTGGGAGCAACTGGAGGACCAGATCCACTTCCAGGCCGCCGCGACCCTGCGCCAGTTACAGGCCACCGGCCCTGGGCTAAGCCGCGCCGACGTCTCCGTCATCGTCCTGGGCAAGTGCCTGGAACTCTACTCCAAACACTATCCCCACGTGATGGAGGGTGATCGGCCCGTGCGGGTGGAGGAAGCCGTCGCCCGGCTGTGGACCATCATTGACTCGCTGGCCGCCGAGGAGGTGATGAGCCGTCTGCCAACCGGCCTGGACGAGGTCACCAAAGCCTACGCCATCACGCTGGCTGGCCGGCGCGAGATGGACTTTGACGAACTGAACAAACGTCTACGTCACCGCGGCCTGAGCACGGCGGTCTTCAGCGACGAACAATTGGTCGAGATTGCCGGCAAGACGGTGCGGGTGGTAGAGCCAGTCGAGCGCACGAAATACATTGGGAACAGGCTGGAGCGAGGGCAGCCGCTGCGTGACATTGACCGCGTCCACTACCTCTACGCCGAATACCGCTACGGGGCCAACTTCCGGC
>CAZZEX010000157.1:0-7339 GCA_964653285.1 uncultured Anaerolineales bacterium | reverse complement strand
CGGTGGAAGTCCGGTCGCGGTAATGGTCAGGCAGCCGCGTAGCAGGCAACCAGTGGAATCGGGTAACTGATTGTGTTGAAGCGTTGTATCCTCCTGAGACAGGAGAGCAAAACCGCAGCCCGTAACATTAAGTGAATCTTGCAGCGTCGGAATGTTAGCCCCGAGAGGGGAACAAGAGGGAGCCGAGTTTGTCAGCGAGAACGAAGGCCAAGGAAGCGGTGAAGAACCTGAAGGGGCAGCCGCGAGGGACCCTCCGGCGTAGGGAGAGTGGGATGTGGTGAAAGTAGGCGACGGAACAGGAGAGGTCTCACTTGGTCGGTGGTCCACGCGCACCGTAACCGCTGGTATAAGAAGAAGCGCACGCCGCTTGCGGCTAAACAACGAGTTCATCCTGCCAGCACGCCGGCACTGGGTACTGGCCGGTTGGCACCCGCCGCAGGAATGAGCAACTGGATTCACCCCAACAACGGCGGCACCCGCGCCGTCAGGCCATGCAACTTCGCCTGGAGCAGCGTGAGGGCGGAGACGAGTGGGTTCAATGGCACCATCATCACCGGCGTCACGCCCATCAAGCGGGCCTGGTAGCGGGTGTTGGTCATCAGGTCGTTGTGCTCCGATACCCGGTAGATGTGCCGGCCGGGGTAGCGCTGCGCCAGCGCGCCCCCCACCTCCTGGCACGCGCACGGGCCCACGACCAGGATGTCGCCCGGCAGGCCGTCCAGGTCGGCCTCCTCGAATCCAGAGCCGCAGACCAGCGTCCAGCCCTTCTCTCCTCCCGGCTGCCGGGGAGGGGTGGGGGAGGGATAGTCGTTGTACAGCATCTCCTGGATGCACTCGGAGTTCCCCCGGCAACCTTCGACACACGCCTTCGTGCGGCCGATCACCCAGCGGACGTCGGGGTGGAAGCGGCCCAGTAACGTATGAGGCAGGCGTTCAGTGAAGCGGCTCAGCCCTACGCCGCGCACGTCAATGCGCGTGAGGTTCCCCTCGCCCAATCCCCACTCCGCGCACAGCCGCAGGTGCTCGACCTCCTCCAGGCTGTAGCCCAGCACCCGCGCTCCCACCACGTCCACCGCCAGCGTGTCTGGCCCGCCGATGAGGACGTTCATCGGCACCAGGCACTCCTCCAGCAGCGCCGTGGGCGGGAAGTGGCCGTGGGCGGTAGCGTTCAGCCCCTCAATGATGCAGAAGTCGGGTCGAGTGAGCCGGTAGAGGGCGGCCAAGCGGCGGTGGAGGGTGGCGTGGGTGTGGCGATCCATCCGGTCGGCGTCCACGGGGAAGGCCTGCTGGTTCTTCACCCCCAGCGTCACCGTCGCCATCGAGTGGGTTTTCAGTTTGGGCAGGCTCAGGTAGACGTTATCACCCCGGTTGATAACCTCGTCCCGGAGGAGACGGGGCACGCGGATGGGGGTCTCCTCTCCCTCCAGCGTCACCTCAACGGTGGGGCCTTCGTCCAAGTAGACCGACTTCGCTCCATAGCGGCGGCAGATGCGGTCGTAGCCGCTAACCTTGAAGACCAGGCGGGTGAAGTTGCCGCCCGTGCAGTTTTCCATCACCGCCAGGCGGCTGTAGCCGTGGTCACGCAGGTAGGCCAACAGAGCATCCAGCACGCGGGGGTCGGTGTGGGTGTGCGGGGTGAAGTGAATGCCGTTGGGCTTGACGTAGAGGGTGCCGCCGCGCGGCGGCAGTGCCTGCCGCACCCCGCCGAAGGGGGTGAAGACTTCGTCCAGGGCCTCCTTCAGGCCCTGGGTTGTGTCGGCGATAACGACGGTGGTCATCACGAATCTCCTTGCGTTCACGCGGGAGCGAGGCGTCACCTCGCCCCTACATCCCTACGGCCTTTCACGCGCCGAGTGTAAGGGGGTTAAGCAGCAAAATGTGGTGGTTCAGGAGCCGTATCCAGGCGACCTTTCTCGATCAGCTATACCATTTCGATGAGCACGATGCCTGGTATGAGAACCTGGTGAAGCCCCAAATCAGCCTCGCGGAATATCTGACGTACAGCCTGTGACAGCCTGGGGTCGTTGGTGAAGTGCCAGTATAAGGCATGAGTGTCTGCTACGTACCGGCTCACGGTTCATGCTCTCCGAAATTGCTCCACATCTCGCGCCGCACTTCTGCAATGTCCTCATCGGTAATCGTGATGCCTTCCCACAACCCGCCCAGGGCTACCGGCTTGTAGGGCGTTTGCTGAAATGGTGGCACGCTATTGCCTGCAGGGTGATGTTCCAGTTTGTACTGTAGATAATCCAGGAATGTGGCGACTTCTGTCAGTGTTTCCTCTGGAAGTGTATCCAGGATCGTCACCACTTGTTGTTTTAATTCAACCCGAGTTTCCACAATCTCATCTCTCTATCCCGTGCCAGACAGTCTCCACGGCGAAGCATCCGATTGTGTACGTACCATCTCGCTCAGCATGCACCTCCGAAACTGTGAAAACCGTTGATGCCCCTCACATAATCGCATTGTACCACACGTTGCGGGTTTGGGCTATGGCAGAGTAGGAGGGAGATCAACCTGGAGGTCATCTTCGCCCGCGAGAATGAGGGGACGACCAGCCCCCTGGGTTCGCCGCCTGTGGTGAGCGAAGTCGAACCATCGGCGAAGTCCCCGGCGCTGGCGGTAGTCCGCCGTCCGCCCCTGGCGGAGGTGAGGCCGGTAGACCCTGCCACGTATCGGCAGGAGGCGATGTTCTAGGAGGGAGCGTGGCTATGCCGCTCCCTCTTTTGGAATAGAGACTAGATGCACATTGGGTGCCAGGCAATGTCATTAAGTTAAGCAACTGTGGAGGTGCGACGCACTTCTTGGCCTGTGAAAACGACAAAATATGCAGCAAAAGTGCGATAGCAGACTTGTTCAGGGCAGCGATGGAAGTGCGTCGCACCTTAACTTAATGACATTGGGGTGCCAGGAGGTGAAACAATGCTTGAGATGTTACACAGGTACTACACCGACCACGAGTTGGTGGTGCTATGCCAGGACTGCGACCGCAAACGCCGTCAGGCTCCTTTGAGCGTGACGGTCTTCCATCTGGCCCGGGAGGTTCACTTCGAGCCTCCCCGGGCCTGGTCGGTTCAGGCCCGCTGTGCCTTCGTCTACCACGAGGGTGGGCCGTTCGCGGCCGAGGCCGGCCGGTTGCTTCACGCCGGTGGAGAACCCTGAGGTGGTAACGCTGGCCACGCACTTGACCTAACCCCCCGGCCCCCTTCCCGGCGAGGGAAGGGGAAACCCCCCTCCCCGCTTCGGGGAGGGGCTGGGGGAGAGGTCATACCTGGGCGAAGCGCTCAACCTGCGCTACCTGCACCGGGTTGGGGCGGATGAAGGGGCGCACCTCCTGGATGCGTGCCCAGGCCTGGTCGGGTGTCAGACCGGTGCTGACCAGATAGGCGGCGGCCATCACCGCCGCGCGGCCGACCCCGGCCCCGCAGTGGACGTAGACCCCGCCGCCCTGCGCAATCTCCTCTGTGATGAAGGCGACCCCATCGCGCAACTGCTCCAGCGTCGGGGGGTTATCGTCCACCGCTGGCAGGTACAGGTAGCGGGGTGGGGCGATGCTGGCGTCATTGTCGTCGAACTCGACCCGCATATTGACCACCGCTGTGATGCCCCGCGCCGCCAGTCGGGGCCATCCGCGCCGCCGGTACTGCCCGCCCACGTGCAGTTGCGGCGTGATCTGGCTCACGCCGCGGATGGGCGCGCCGGTGATGATGCGCACTGCGTGGTCAGCCGCCCACAGCGCCGTCACTCGCAGCCCCTGTTGGGTGAGCCGGTCCCACAGGATGTGTATCCTTTTGGTGATTTTCCTCGAAAGCCTCATCAACAACCTCAACGTCGCGACCTCACACCTCAATCAACTCGTACTCCCGGCTGCCCAGCCCGATCTGCGCCGCCGCGTCTACGTGCAACTGCCCATCCACGCCCAGTGCCTCGGCCAGGATGCGCTGCCCGGCCTTCAGCCCCCGGTACTCTGCCAACGATCCTGGCAGCGGCACCCGGTTATTGATCAGGTACAGCGCCGCCTGCTCTACCGCAACGATGTCCCTGGAGGCCAGGATGCCCTGGTGCTGTACGAGAGGGGTATCGGCCATAGGCATGCAGTCGCACTCCGGCTGCACCTCCAGTACGAAGTTGAAGTACAGCACCATTTTCTCGATCAATCGTTCCAGTCCGGCCACCTGGCTGGCGCTGTAGTCCCAGCGCTTCGCCCGTGCCGGTGCGAAGTAGACCTTGCTGCTCACGTCTTCCCTCCTGGCACAGACCATCTGCGGTGAATTGCCTGCCTGCTGCTCGTGTCATTTTGGCAGGTATGCTATCACTACAACGAGACTTCGCGATTCCATGTCATTCTGAGCGACCAGAGGGAGCGAAGAATCTCGTTTTGCAGAGTTGGACCGCCTATCGGAAGCGAGATTCTTCGTCGCTTCGCTCCTCAGAATGACAAAGTCTCGTTGTAGTACTATGATACTCTGTAGAATAGACTTTGGCAAGGAGGCAGCATGGATATTGCGGTTAAACAGTTGCCCCGCACCGGCAGGCTCCAGATTGATATCCGTGTGTCGGCCGACGTGAACTTTTCCGCGATTGCAGCACGTCGCCGGGTAGGCCGGTTTGTACTGACGGAATCAGTTACCTGATGCGTGGTGGTGAGCCTGATTTGGTGGTCACGGACCGCATCTACTGGCGTGTGCCAGTGGTACTTACACTCCCAGGACACGGCAGTGTGGGGTCCGTTGGCACTATTGATGTGGATGTCGAGACAGGTCAACTACACGTGACTCCCGAATTGATCGCGGAGATACAACAACGTGCCACAGACCTCGCTGACCGTCGAACCTCAAGTTAGCGGCATTTCCTTTCACAGACAAATGCAGCCTGCTGGCTGCCTGGCCGCCTGCGTTGCAATGGTGCTGAATTATCTTGGACAGTCACTCCCTTATGCGAGACTGCTGGCCCTGTTGGACATTGCTATGCACACGACATGAGCCCCACCCTTCTCCCAGATGCCTATGGCGCCGACACCTGGAACTGCTCCAGGAACGCCGTATTCCCGCCACAGGTCAGGTTGACCCGTTCCAGTTCGGGCCATGTGTACAACGCGACGGCGGTCTGATAAGTGCCTGGTACCAGATCCTGGGGCACATGGACGTCGAACCAGGTGATGAATTTATCACCCGCTCGCCACTGGATGCTGTCAAAGCCCGGTCCATCGGACTGAGCAGCAACCTGATTGTCCATTGTGAGCAGGTAAGTGCCGACGTGATACACGACTTCCGGCGGCTCCGCTTCAACCGACCAGGTCAGGGTCAGGGGCAACGTAGCGCCGGGGCGGATCTGACCGCGCGCGTATTGCGTCAGTACGACGCCGTTTATCCACGTCGCCAGGTGTGTTTGTGAGGCAGCCTTTTCCGCGAGGCTTGCCCGGGCGCCAGCGGGAAGGTCGTAGAATTGCCAGGTTTCGCCCGGAACGTGGACCGTCGCCTCTGGGAGTGGTGTGGCGGCGGTCGCCAGCCACGTTGAAGCCTGGTTCCCCGGCAGTGCGTCCAGGTAGACCGCGCAGGGTGCGGGCACAGGAACCGCGAGCCGGCCATCGGTCAACAGAACCCGCTCCGGGAGGGTGAACTCGCGTAGTAGCGCCAGGCGCGACTGCTCAAGGTTGTGCCCCGTGGACACGACGACCAGGTCGCATGCGGGACGTTCGGCCAGCAGTTGGCGAGCCATCTGGATCGCAGTGCGGATGTGTCGGATTTGCGTCGGCTCCCTACTCTGGAGTCGAGTATCCTGAAACTGCAAGTTGAAGGCGCATTGCCACCCCACCAGCACGAGCAGCGGCAATGGTAGCATCGCCCATGCCGCTGTCTGGACGGCGCGTCGCGCTGTCTGTTGGTGGATTTGGAGAGCGAATTGTGCAAGGGCGTGTTGTAACCCATCCAGACAGATGCCCATCAGCATAAAGTGGGCTGGCAATTGGCTGATCAGGTAGAAGATCTGCAAGTAGTGCGACGAGCGCAGATAGAAGAGGATCGGGATGACGAACCACAACAGTATTATGCCGAAGCCGGCTGTTTTCTGTGCGGCCTGCGGGTCATGGCGGCGCTGGATGAACGTACGAACACCTATCCCCAGCGCGTAGACCAGGGAGAGCCCCATCAGAACCGTCGCCAACCCGTCGAATTGCGCCACGTAGTTGGCGGAGTTGAGCAATCCCTGGGCACGCAGCAGGTCAACGCTGACGAGGATGGAGGCAATGCCAAGAGGAGCCGGCTCGCGGGCAAGTTCCAGCATCGCTTTCACGTCGGCCCAGCCAACCCCGCTCTCATACAACAGGTAGGGCACGTATGAAAGAACGAAGATGCCTATGCCGGTGCCCATCGGCCATACCCGAAGTCTGCGCCAGAAGAGAGCAAAGATGATGCCCATCGTCAGCAATTGCGCGCTGGACCCCGGATGCACCTGCGTCATACAGGCGGCCCAGACGAAAGAAAGGATCAAGTAAACAGGACGCTGCTCGACTGCAAAGTAGAGCAGCAGGCAGGCGAGCGTCAGGGCCGAAAAGACGGGCATCATCGTCTGGTTCCAGATGAGTTGACTGTAGAACACGCTCCACGGGTTGACCGCGAAGATCAACATCGTCCAAAAGGCCGCGCGCTGGCCGAACAACTTATACACTGACCATCCAGCGGCGGCGACGGCGATCATTCCCGAAATCATCGTCAGTACTGCGACGCTGAGAATGTCAGGCCAGATGCGCAGGGCAACAGCGTATAGATATTCGATCATCGGCGGGTTGATGGTGCCGATGGATGACTTGTTGGATGCCAGAGGTATTGGGCCGCCATTTACCCAACGCATCGCCGTGTTAAGCGTAAATGCCTGGTCAGACCAGATACCGGTGGTGTCCAGGCTGCGGATGCGCAGGAAGAGCGCCAGCCCCAAGATCAGGGCACATAGAGCGATTTCGACGAACTGTTTATGTCTCTGCATAGTTGCTCGTGTCACGTGCTTCCGGTCTCTTCGCCGCAGCGTTGGGAAGCCTATTATACCGCACCCTGCACGAGCCGAGAAGTTGTGCCTTTGGCCCGAAAGTGCTACAATTCCAACAACTACCCAGGTGGTGGGCGAAGGTCTCCCGACCGAGCCCTTTGCGCGGTCAGAGACCTGCGGCGAACGAGGGCTGAGATGTTGTTACCAATTTCAATGATTTAATGGACAAACGACAAACGACAAACGACGAATGACCAAAGAAGTGGTCACAATCGAGACAGGTGGGTTCGCACATTAAGGAGCCAGCAATTCCCGTTTTGGCTTCTGATTTGAAATCTGCGAGCATTTCCGTATACTT
>CAZZEX010000156.1:0-7426 GCA_964653285.1 uncultured Anaerolineales bacterium | reverse complement strand
GCATTACCGTGATTGGGTTGTAAAAGTACGAAGTTGTTTTTGAACAGGTCCTTAGCAGGAAGCAGTTAGCAGGGAGCAGGAAGTGGAATCACTAATGAACACGCAGACTGTACCCAATTGGGAAAGCGAGATCCAACACCGCCGGGCCGCGTTTCTGAACCATCTGCTGTTGGCTTCAATGATCGGCGGCCTGATAGCGTTGGTCTCAACCTACGTCACGCTGCCGGAGGAGATGAGTGTGATGGAACGGTGGATCGAGATGGCCCCCTTCCTCGCCGGCTGGCTGGTCGTGCTGATCACCTGGGGTTGGCGCGGCCTGGGCTATAACACTCGGGCCTTGATCGTACTCCTGCTCGCTTACTTCTTGAGCGTCTTCATCTTCCGCCGGGGTGGGCTGCCCGGCAGCGGGCGTGTCTGGCTGTTGCTGCTTCCACCCCTGGCCTTCGTCCTGGCAGGCCTGCGGCCCGGCATCATAGCCGGAATCGTCAGTATCCTGACTTACGCCATCTTTGCCCTTGTTTTCAGCCAGGGGTGGCTCACCCCTCTAGTGGCCGAGGATCCGGCTGCGCTGGGGACGTGGCTCAGTGAGGGAGGATCATTTCTACTCATAGCGGTCAGCCTGATATTGACCTTGTGGTCGTCCAGCCGGGGCTGGTTGGAGGCACTGGCAGGGGCAAGCATGGCCAACAAGCAACTGGAGGCACGTTCACGGGAGTTGGAGGAAACAAACGAGCGATTGCACCGGCAGACCTCCCAGTTGCAGGCGACGGCTGAGATCGCCCGGGCTGGCTCCTCCATCCTGGACCTGGAGAAGTTGCTGACCGAGGTGGTCAACCGGATTCAGGAGGGATTTAGCCCCACGGGCGTGATGACTGTAGACTTCGTGGGCCTGTTCCTGCTTGACGAGGCACAGCGATGTGCCGTGCTGAGAGCCGCCACTGGCGAGGCCGGGCAGTTGTTGCTGGAGATGAACTACAAACTGGAACTGGACGAGACATCCACGATCGGCCAGTGCATTACCCACCGGCAGGCCCGCATCGCCCCCCCATCCGGCTCCCCCCGCTTCGGGGGGAGGGAGGAGGACACGGCACAGTTTGATGCTCTACTCATGCCGCACGCGCGCTCGGAAATCGCCCTACCGCTGCACTCACGTGGACGCATCCTGGGAGCGCTGAGCGTACAAAGCACCCAGGAGGCAGCCTTCAGCGAGGCTGATATTGCCGTCCTACAAACGATGGCCGATCAGGTAGCGGTGGCGATTAGCAACGCCGAACTTTTCAGCCGGACTGGGGCCGCCCTGGAGGAGGTACAGGCTGTCCAACGGCGCTACCTGGCCCAAGCATGGAAGGAATTCCTGGCTACGAGGCCAGCGGCTCAGATTGATTACTCCCAGCCGGGAACGGAACCGGGGGATGGACGTGTCCTGGGCGAGGCCCGGCGCGAGGCGATGGTACATGGGCAGGCAGTTACCATAGACAGCCCCTCTCCAGACCGAGATGAACCAGGCCGAGACGAAAAGGCCCCCACCCCCCAGGCCGCGTTGGTGGTTCCCCTGAAGTTGCGGGGGCAGATCATAGGCACGATGGCGCTGCATGAGACGCGCCACCAACGACAGTGGACGGCCGAGGAGGTCGCTCTGGCGGAAACCGTCGCCGAGCAAGTCGCGCTGACCGCTGAGAACCTGCGCCTGATGGATGAGACCCAGCGCCGCGCTGCCCGCGAGCAGTTGGTCAGCGCGATCACAGAGCAGATGCAGCGAGCCACGGACATGGAGGCTCTGATGCGCATCACGGCGGAAGAGTTGAACAGGGCACTGGGCGGTTCGCGTGCCTTCGTGCGGATGGGCACGAAGGCAGAGTTGGCCGGCGGGGGTTGATCGGGCCGCAAATCACAAGAAGAAGGGTGACGAGAAACATGAAAGTGGCCAAGGTGTTCGAATCCAAAGCAGAGGTGCAAGAGGCAGATAGGCGATCCAGACCAACCAGAAAATGGCGCATTGCGCATAAACTGACCGGTGCTTCTGTGCTGATGATCATGCTGACACTGCTAGCCGGGGGAGTTGGCCTCTGGCAGGTGCTTATCATTGGCCAGGCGATCGGTGACGCGCGTGAAAAGGAGCAGCAACGGGCGTGGTCTCTGGAGTTGCTGGCCGCGGGACATAGGCTCGTCGCAGCGCTGGATCACATGCTCGTGACGCAGGATCCACTCTTGGCGAGTACGGAGGTCGCAACGTCTCTGGGCACTCTTAGCTTTTACGTGGAGACCCTGCAGGAATCTGGCGGGGAGACCGGGGCTTCGGACCTTCCTGGAGAGATACAGGTAGCCTACGGTGAGCTACATCAGGCAGTGAGTGAAGTGGACGTGCTAGCCCGACAGGAACGCTGGACGGAGGTGGGGCTGGCACTGGAGCAGACGGTCAGGCCGGCCAACGAGTATATAGGTCTCCTCATCCGGCGGCTGGTGCGTCAGGCCAATCAAGATGTGGAAGCGGTGACTTCACGTGCCCAGTTGGTGGTCCGGCAAGCAGCCCTGCGACTGGCCGTCTTGGTGATGTTGACCACGGCTGTTGCCTGGGGCTGGCGGCAGTTCGTGTTCCGGGGTCTGAGTCTATCCATCAGCGAGTTGCGGCAGGGAGTGACGCGCATCAGCAGCGGCGACCTCAAATATAACTTGGACGTTCGAACCGGCGATGAGATCGAGGAGTTAGGCGACGAGTTCAACAAGATGGCAGACAGGCTGGCTGGCGTGATCGGCAGCCTGGAACGGCGCGTGGCCGAGCGCACGCGCGGCTTGCGAGCGGCAGCCGAGGTCTCCCGCGCCACCACCTCGGTGCTCGACCCTGACGAACTGCTGCGCCAGGTGGTGGATCTGGCCCGCGAGCGTTTCAACCTCTACTACGTAGGCCTGTTCCTGATGGATGAAGAGCGGCGCTTCGCCGTTCTGCGCGCGGGTACGGGCGAGGCCGGACAGATAATGCTGGCCCAGGGGCACAGGCTGGAGATAGGCGGCGAGTCTATGATTGGCCAATGCGTGGCCCGTGCCGAGGCCCGCATCGCGCTGGACGTCGGCGAGGAAGCCATCCGCTTTGATAACCCGCTCCTGCCGGAGACACGCTCGGAGATGGCCCTGCCGCTGCGTTCGCGGGGACAGGTTATCGGCGCGATGACCGTGCAGAGTGTGGAGGAGGCGGCCTTTGACGAAGCGGATATCGCCGTCTTGCAGACCATGGCCGACCAGGTGGCGGTGGCCATTGACAATGCCCGGCTTTTTGCCGAGACCCGGGCCGCACTGGCAGAGATGGAGGCCACCCACCGGCGCTACCTGGGCCAGGCATGGGCCGAATACTTGCACATTGCAGAGGAGACTGGTTATGAATCCGAACGTCCGGGCATTGCTCCACTGGGCGATGCAGTGCTGCCCGAAATTCACCAGGCAGTGAAGCGGCAGAGTGCGGCGGTGCTGACCGGCAACGGTGCCGCAGGGGGAATGAGCCACTCTGCTCTGGTCGCGCCTATCACCCTGCGCGGCGCAGTCATCGGCGCCTTGGGCATCCACGACGATGATGGAGCGCGGCAGTGGACCAACGACGAGATCGCCCTGGTTGAGGCCGTCGCCGAGCGCATGGCCCTGGCTGCCGAGAACCTGCGGCTTCTTGATGAAACCCAGCGCCGCGCCGCCCGCGAATGGTTGACCCGCGAGATCACGGACAAGATGCGCCGCGCCGTTGACATGGACGACCTGATGCAAACCACCATCCAGGAAATGACCGCCGCTCTGGGCACGTCCAGTGCCTTTGTACAGTTGAGCGCGCCGCCAGTGTCGACAGGTGACGAGGGCGAGGAAATGCGACCACCTGCCGAACAGGAGTGACCGCGAGCTGGAGTGTACTTCCCGAGGAGTTTGATCAACTATGGGCAACGATGAACTGAAATGGCAGCCTGAGGACCGGTTTTTCGACACCAGCCCCGAGCCAGAGACAGACGAAATGGACGAATCTCCGCTGGATGAAGCAGTCGTAGGCCCCGTCGAAACCGAGTCAGCCGAAGCCAAGTTGACAGCGCCGGAAACCCCTCCTATGACCAGAATGGAGCCGGAACAAATCACCACGGAGACATCTCTGGACATCGCTGAAGAAAGAGGGGCCCCCTCCACGCCTGTCTCTCCGGCCAAGCCAGCCCCCCACTTGACGGTTGGACGAAGTATCCGGACACGATTGCTGGCATTGTTGTTGAGTTTGACCACGATCTCGGTGCTGACCGTTGGCTACCTGGGTGTTAACTCAGTCCAAAGCGTGGGAGAGAGCGCACAACAGACCAGTGCCGAGGCATTGCGCGCCCAGGCGGAAGAATACCTCCGCCAAGTGACCGTTGGTGACGCCCAGGGGAACAATCTCACATTGAAGAGAGTACAACGCGATGCTGAGAATGTGGCTCAGTATGCCGCGGGCATCTTCGAGAGGCCAGACGCATTCACCGGTGGAGCCTATTGGCAGGCTGAGGACCACATGTTCACCGGGCCCAACGGACAGTATATGAACGATGAGACCGATGTAAGCGATGCCTTCGTTCCCCGCATTGTGGACATAGACGATGAGCTGCTAACAGCCCTGGAGTTGAGTGCATATTTGGATTTCATCTTGGTCCCGACCTATGAAAGCGATCCCAACACGGTGGCCATATACCTGGGGACGGAACGAGAGGTACTGCGATACTACCCGAACATCAACATAGGGACCATCGTTCCACCAGACTTTCAAGTCACCCAACGTCCCTGGTACATCAACTCTATCCTGGAAAACAACCCGGAGCGAAAGGCAGTGTGGTCGCCAGTCTATGTTGACGCGACTGGCAAAGGCCTGATGGTCACGGCAGCAGCCCCTATCTACACCAGCCAGGATGAGTTCATAGGGGTCATCGGTATTGACACCACTCTGAAGGACATCAGCACCAACGTCGAAGCCGCTCGGTTGCTTGGTGGTGGCTACTCTTTCCTCGTTGATGACACAGGACACGCTATTGCCCTTCCAGAGCAGGGTTATCAGGATATCCTGGGTCGCCCTGCCGAGCCCGGCGAATTTGGGACCGATCTGAGTGAGGCCACGACGGAATTCGCCCCCGTACTGGCCAAAATGATGGCCGGCTCGACTGGCTTTGACACCCTGGAGGTAGGCGGAAGAGAGTTGTTTGTTGCCTATGCCCCTCTGGAGAGCATAGGATGGAGCCTGGCCAATGTCGTTGGGGCAGACGAAGTGCTCCAAGCCATGGTCACTTTGCAGGAGGAGTTGGAGACCTCGACCAGATCACTAGTGTTGGCACGCATCTTGCCTGTTGGCGGAGGTACTCTCGCTGCAGTACTGGTGATTGGCCTCTTATTGACCAATCGTCTGGCTGACCCAATCCAAAGACTGGCAACAGCGGCTCAACAGATTGGGGCTGGTCAGTGGGATGCCCCGCTCCCGCGGGCGGGCAATGACGAAATCGGCGTCCTCTCTCAAGCCTTCGCCACCATGACCGTGCAGTTACGTGAATTAATGGAAGGCCTGGAGCAGCGCGTGGCCGATCGCACACGCGGTTTGCAGGCGGCAGCCGAGGTCTCCCATGCCACCACTTCGGTGCTCGACCCTGACAAACTGCTGCGCCAGACTGTTGACCTCGTCCGCGAGCGGTTCGACCTATATTACGCGGGCCTATTCCTCCTCGACGAAGAACGGCGCTTCGCCGTCCTGCGCGCAGGTACAGGCGAGGCCGGGCGCAAGATGCTGGAGCAGGGGCACAAGTTGGAGACAGGCGGCGATTCGATGATCGGCCAGTGTGTGGCCAGAGACGAAGCTCGCGTCGCGCTGGACGTTGGCAAGGAAGCAGTCCGCTTCGACAACCCTCTCCTGCCGGAGACGCGCTCGGAGATGGCCTTGCCGCTGCGAGCGCGAGGACGGGTCATCGGCGCGATGACTGTGCAGAGTGTGGAGGAGGCAGCCTTTGACGAGGCGAGTATCGCCGTCTTGCAGACTATGGCCGACCAGGTGGCGGTGGCCATTGACAATGCCCGGCTCTTCGCCGACGCTCAGGCCGCCCTGGAGAAGATGGAGGCCATCCACCAGCACTACCTGGGCCGGGCGTGGGCCGAATACGCGCGTGGCAGAGCGACCAGCGGCTACGAGCAAACCGACGCAGGGACGATGCCCCTGGACGACGAGGTATTGCCCGAAACACAGCAGGCGATGATGGAGCAGAGGCCGGTAGTATGGAGAGGGGCCCTCCCTCCTACCCTTCCCACCGGAGCAGGAGAGGAAAAGGGGGGAGCAAAGGAATCGTCTCCGTCTGCCCTGGTGGTGCCCATTGTGCTGCAAGGTCAACCTATCGGCGCGCTGGGGCTCAAAGGGGCGGAAGGGAGACAACAGTGGAGCGCCGAGGACGTCGCTCTGGTCAAAGCGATCGCTGAGCAGTTGGCCCTGGCCGCGGACAACCTGCGGCTCCTTCAGGAGACGCAGAGAACGCTGGGGGAGACGGAAGCCCTCTACCGCGCCAGCCAGGCCATCGGCGCAGCCGCCTCGGTCGAGGAGGTGGGACAGGCGCTGATAGACTTCACCGCCACCAGCGGCGTGGATGCCGCCCGCATCTTGCTCTTTGAGCACGATGAGCAAGGACAACCGGTCCACATGGTGATGCGTGAGGGGTGGACGGTGGATGACCGGCCGGCCCAGCCCTACGGCACGCGTCTTTCACTGGAGGACTATCCACTGGCGGGCTTTATGTACCCGAACGAGCCGATCATCATAGCAGACGTGCTCGCCGACCTCAGGGCAAACGAGGCGACCCGTACCCTCATCGCGACCATCTCAGGCCTGCGCTCCTTAATTATGGTGCCCATCACCGTCGGGGAACGCTGGATTGGCATGATCTTTGCTGGCCGCAGCGAGCCCTCTACCTTCACAGAGGAACTCATCCGTAGCTACTGGACTTTGGCCGGCCAGGCGGCTGTTGCGCTCGAGAGCATACGGCTGCTCGACGAGACGCAGCGTCGCGCCGCTCGCGAGCGACTGACCCGCGAGATCACGGACAAGATACGCCGCGCCACTGGCGCGGAGGAAATCTTGCAGACGGCAGTGGACGAGCTCTTCAGCGCGTTGGGAACGTCGCGCACCTTCGTGCAACTGGGGATCGCTCCGTCCCTTCAGACGGAGGCTTCGATGCCGAGTTCAGCCAAAGCGCCTCAAGACGGAGCCTCACAGGATAACAGGAAGTACAAGCCATAAGTAAGTAGTGGAAAGGCGTCCAGCTATGACGACAACCATTGCCATCAGCAATCAAAAGGGAGGAGTGGCTAAGACCACCACCTGCCTGTCGTTGGGGGCCTGCCTGGCCGAGATGAGGCAAAGCGTCCTGCTCATTGACCTGGACCCCCAGGCCCATCTCACCGTCTCGCTGGG
>CAZZEX010000155.1:0-7513 GCA_964653285.1 uncultured Anaerolineales bacterium | reverse complement strand
AAGTAGGTCGGATTTGCTATCCGACCCTATGGCGGTTAGCAAAACCGCCCTACGCCGCCCCTGCCCCAAGATATTGAGAAGATACGTGGAGGCGCTATTGGCCGGAGAGACTGTAGCACAGCAGGGCCGCTGAACGTTAACCAGCATGCGATTGAGCCAATTGAGTGAGCCTGTAAGGAGGTATCGTTATGGGCATCAGAATTTCAAACGCCCGTAAAAAAATCCCCACCAACGGTCTGCAACTATGCATCCTCCTGGCGCTGTTGGCGGCCTGTGCGCCAGCAACACCGATTCCGACTCCCACTCCCGTTCCCGTTCCCACTCCCACGCTCACTCCATCACCCACGCCGACTCCTTCCCCGACCCCGACCGCCACCCCGATCCCGCCGCTGGCGTTGACCATCCACTGGCCCAGGCAGGTCTCGGCTCTGCAGCCGGTGCCCATCGAGGTGGAACTGGTGCCCCCGCCGGGCGTCAGCGTGACGGCCACCGTCCGCGCCACCGTGATAGACCCGGAGGGCTCTCCCCGCTGGCCATTCGACCTGGTGCCGCAGGAGGGGAATCTGTACGTGGGTGAGGAGCCACTGCAACTCCCGCTCGAGCCGCTGGAGGGTGACTGGCGGCTGTTGGTATATGTGCGCTCCGCGCTGGAGGTTGAAGGAGAGCGAGAGTTAGTTTTCCAGCCGCTCCCTATCTGTTTCCGAGACCTGACAGACGTCCTGCCTGCCGGGGTAGATGTGCATGTGCCGCGGGACTTCGTGGAAGTGGCGTCGCAGGGGGATCAGCAGGCCGGAGGGCATGTGTGGCGCTACGGAGACGGTGAGGTCACGCTGTGGTGGGCGCCTGGCCCTGTCGAGCCTCTGTTGCTCAACAACGCCGTCGTGATGCTGGAGACGACTCACGATCTGGACGAGCCACCCCGCGTGCTGGACGTCGAGGAGACAGAGTGGCAGGGCCAGACGGCGTTTCTCTTCCACGAAGGCTGGCCTGGATCAGAGGGAGGGGCGGCCGAGGCGCTGGTTGTGCAGGGGCCTGACTATTGGTTGTACGTGCTGAGGGTGCGGACGACAGACGGCGAGACCATTCCGCCGCCCCTGCGCCAGGTGTGGAAAACCTTTACCCTTTACCCTCCCGAAGGTTAGCCCGTTTTTCGCACCTCTCTGAATGGAGTGGAAGTCAAAACACCTCGACTGAGCCCGGCGAAGTCTTGTTTCGGTGGCTCCAGCCTGCGACCCCATTGCCAACCGCTGACTGCTAACCGCTAACGGCTGACGGCTAATGGCTGACGGCTAAAAAATGCTGACCGGCGTGCCGACCCGGCGGTCGCTCTGGATAAAGTCGTCCTCGCAGCCACCGATGGGATAGACCCAGCGGTAGATCCAGCGGGCCACCTCGCAGGAGACGTTGAGACAGCCGTGGCTGCGCCGTATGCCGAAGTCGTTGTGCCAGTAAGTGCCGTGAATGGCGGTGCCGCTCAGGTCGAAGAAGGTGTTCCAGGGAATACCTGGCAGGTCGAAGATCTCCCCCGCCGTGGGCGCCCTCCCCGGATAAGGCCGGTTGCACATGTGGCGCGAGGGCTGCTTGAGCAGCACACACGTCTCCCCCGTGTGCGTTTTTAAGTCCACCACCGTGCCATCCTCCAATTGTATCCCCCCCCCTATGCCGGAGGCGACGAGGGTGATGAACACGATCCGCTCCCCCTCGTAGCAGGTCAGCGACTGTTTGCCCAGATCCACCTCGATGCGCTTCTCACCAGCGAAGGGGTGGATGGGGGCCATCTCGGCGCGGGGGACACGACGTACGTCACGCGCCAATACCCACTGATGACTCGGACTCGGCGGCGGAAATTCGTCGAAGACCTTGTACCAGCCGCTGCCCTGCTCGTCCTCAAACGCATCCACGACGTGGTAGACGGTGCCGCCGTAGAACCGGTAGACCTTCCCAGCCTGGGGGTGGGGCTGGGCGCGGGCGTCGGTGAACACCTGGGAGACCTCGCCCCAGAAGCCCCACTCCCCGACGTCCCGGATGAAGGGTTGGGGGGGATAGACGCGCACCGGGAGTACCCAGGCGGAGTGAACGTAGCCCAGGGTAGTCTTGTACCACAGATTGTTGTGGGCGCTGAAGGGGGCGCGCACCTGGCTGGTGATGAGGAAGGACTGGTCGCGGTAGCGTGCGTCCAGCCGCGTGGCGGAGGTGGATGGTTCGTCGTAAAAGGCGACGGTGTGGATCGCCCGGCCCATCCGCACCCAGGCGTCGGTATCCACGCCATCGTCGGGCCCCGGCGGGATGGGATAACGGGCGCGGGCGTGGAAGACGGGCGAAAGCGCCGCTGCCGCAGCGGTCGCAGTGATCAGCTTGAGCATGTCACGGCGGGTGATAGTAGCAGGCATAGATTGCTCCGAGAGGTCTATCTACAATTGGCCCAGATTGAGTGTCATCAACTCGTCCCAGGCGTAACGCAGGGGAGTCCACCAGCGGTCACGACCAATGCAGCGGAAGTAGGGCGGCCGGAAGGCGAGAATCAGGTCGCCGATCTCATAGCGCGGCAGTACCGGCGTCGAGACGACCAGGCTGCCCACCTCGCCGGGTCGCATCTCGTGCAGCATCTTGATGCCCGACCCGGCCCTGCCTGCCCTGAGCGAGGCCGAAGGGAGCATAGCCGAGGGGCGGGTCTTCACCTCGAAGAGGAAAAGATCGTAGTTAGGCACCCACGCCCGGCGTTCGTCCCGCTGCTGGCCGAACATGCCCTCAGTGGTACCGTAGATCTCGCGGATGGCGACCGGCCCGTAGAGAGCGGTGAGCGCCGGTTGATAGCGCGTGTTGATGCCCGGCACGCTGCCCAGCGTCATGATCTGCGTTTGCCACAGACCCTTGGGGTAGACGGAGTGGGCCCGCCGCAGGTAGCGGGCGAAGCGGATGGCGGTCGGGGCGACGCCGCCCACCAGCGTGACGTTCTCGTCCCTGCACTTCTCGTAGGCCAGTTCGAAGCGCGCCTCCCAATCGCGGATGGTCTTGCCCCCGCCCAGCGCGTCAATCTCGTCTTGCGTCGGCAGCGAGCGGATGGGCGTGAAGGCGGACACGTACTTCACGTAAATGCCGGAACTGTAGCCGTATTCTACCTCCCGTTCCCCCACCTGCACCGTCCCCACCGCCGAGGGGAAATTCAGGTTCAGGTTGACCCCCTCGAACAGATCGTACTGGCCGCCAGAGACCACGTAGTTCATCATCGCCCGCCCGGCGCTGATGCGCATGCGAAGGTCGGTAGGCGTCATCGGGATGAACTTGGACTCGCCCTTCGTCGTGCCCCGGGTGATCGCCCAGCCCACCGGCTCTTCGCTGAGGAGCAGGCTCACATCCCCGGCCATCACCCGCTGGATGAGCGGCTTATAGTCCTCGTAGGTGGCGACCGGGAAGGCGCGACGATAGTCATCAATCGTCTCGACCTGGGCCGCGTCGTGCTGCGCGCCGTAATCCGTCTGGACGTAACTCTCGAGCAGACGCTGCAGCACCTCCTGTTGGGCCTTTGACGGATTGTCCACACTGTCGTGCCAGGGTTGCAAGAGAGCAGTGAGCATCCCCGCCACCGCCTGATGATCGTTGCCAGCCATTGACCTGCCTCCTGGATTGATGGGTTGAAGCGAGTCGTTGCCCCCAGTCTACCACATTGGCCTGGTGAGGGCAAGCGGGGTTGCAACTCTGTCCGCCTGTTTGCGTATAATTATAGAGGCGCTTGACCTACGCCGGACAAATCTCACAGTGCTGATTTAAGGAGGTGTGTTGTGTCAGACGTTCAAGAATCGGTTGAATTTGAAGAGGACTCAAGGGTACCGACTCACAGGCCACGCCGCCGCCCGCCCTCTTTCTTCTGGCCGCTGGCGCTCATTGGCGCTGGCGTCCTCCTGTTGCTGTCGAACCTGGGTTACCTGCCCTGGCAATCGTGGAACGTCCTGTGGCGACTGTGGCCGCTGCTGCTGATCGCGCTCGGCATTGACGTGTTGATCGGCCGGCGCTCAATGTTCGGGGCCATCATCAGCGGGCTGTTGATCCTGATGCTGATCGGCGGCGCTGTGACCATCGTGCTCTTCGCGCGGGACATACCGGCTCTGTCCAATCTGACCCAGCCGGTTGAATTGCGCACCGAACACGTCGAATATCCGCTGGCGGGCGTGGAGCATGCCTCCGCCTACATTGACTGGACCAGCGCGCCTGGCTACCTGAGCGCGCTGCGCGACTCCCCCAACCTCATCGAGGGCGACGTCGCCTATCGCGGCAAGTTGGTCTTCGACGTGGACGTGCGCGGCGACCAGGCTGACGTAGAACTGGACAGCCACTTCTCCGGCCCCTGGTTCGGGCCATTTGACTTCGGCAGTGGGGCGGAGGAAGGCCGCTGGGACGTGAGACTCAGCCCCGATGCAGTCCTCGACCTCACGCTGGACGCCGGTTCTGGCCCCTGTGACTTTGACCTGACCGGCCTGCAGGTCAGCGACCTCTCCCTCGACGCTGGCTCTGGCTCCATTGACCTGGCTCTGCCAACCGGGAGCACCTTCGAGGCCCGCATTGACGGAGGTTCCGGGTGCCTTACCATCGTCCTGCCCGAAAGCGTGGGCGCGCGGGTGGTGCTCGATTCGGGCAGCGGCCCCTTCCGCCCCGACGAACGATTCCGGCTGGTGGAGGGCAAGCGCGGCGGCGACGGTGTGTGGGAGACGGGCGACTTCGACGCGGCAGAGCAGACCATCGTGTTGAGGATAGACCAGGGGTCAGGCTCCATCAGCATCCGCTGAGAAAATGGTGCGTTCGGCAAGGGTGTATCTCCCAAATTGTGGGCCCCCACTGGCCCAATGGCACTGACTTTCCGGGCTACGCGGGGCTGAAGTCCCCGCGCTGAGAGAGCAAAGCCCCTCCGGGGCTGGATTTTAGCCCGATCTAACTGCTCCGAAAACCCCTCTCGCGTCCCACTGTTGCCCTACACAGACTTGTGCTATAATCCCTCCACAGAAAGCGCCGCTTGAGGAGGTGAACTGCTATGGAACCGCCGCGCAGAGCCGAGAACCTGACCGAAGCCTACGCCCTGCTGGACCCCGAACGTCCCCTGAGAGAGAAGTGGCTGGAACGTTTCTACGCCGGCCGGCCGGAGGAGGCCAGCATCACCTCCTTGATGGATGAACTGCTGCGGCTCGACCCCAGCGACGACGACAAGACCCTCTTCACCGGCCACCGGGGAAGCGGCAAGACCACCGAACTGGCGCGGCTGGGTGAAGCGCTGCGCGATACGCACACCGTCGTGCCAGTCAACGTCGAGGGGTTGCTCAACCTGGGCGACGTGGACTACGCCGACCTGCTGGTCGTGTTGGGCCTGGAGGTGTTCAAGGCTGCCCAGGATAGCGGCGTCAGGCTGGAAGAGGGCCGGCTCCACGACCTCCTGTTCTGGTACACTACCCGCGTCTTTGAGGAGAGCGAGCGGGGCAAGATGGAGAGCGAGGTGGGAGGCGAACTGAACGCCGCCATCGCCAAGTTCAGCGTGAAACTGACTACCGATGCCCCTTACCGGCGCGAGCACGTGCGCGCCGAGGCGCAGGCCAACCTCTCCGACCTGCTCGAACGGCTGAACCTGTTGCTGGAGGATTTGCATGAGAAATCGGGCCGTCGCACGCTGGTCATCGTGGACGGGCTGGACAAGATGTACGACCAGAACCAGGTGCGCGACCTGTTCTGCCGGGGGGCGAACGCGCTGCTGGAACCGCGCTGCCGGATCGTCTACACCGTCCCCCTGGCGCTCTATCACACCAACGACTTCCAGCACGTGCGCATGTCCTTCCCGCGCAACTTTGTGCTGCCCAACGTCAAGACGACAGAGCGGGATGGGAACATCTGCCGGGAGGGGCGAGAGTCGCTGCTCGAGGTGCTGGACCGCCGGTTGATGCCCGGATTGCTCGCGCCGGAGGCCGCCGAACGGCTGGTGGAACTGTGTGGTGGCCTGCTCAAAGAACTGATCGCGCTGGCCCGCTCAAAGAACTGATCGCGCTGGCCCGCAGCACCGTGCTCCGGGCCAGGCGCACGCGCGGAGAACAGGGGCCAGCCCAGGTCGAAGACGTGGAATACGCCGCCCGCCAGGTGCGCAACACCTACCGGGGTGGCATCACGCAGGAGCAATACCAAGAACTGTGGCGCATCTACAGCGGCGGCCCGTTCGTCAACAGCGAGATCGCCCGCAGCCTGCTGCACAACCTGAGCCTGCTGAAATACGACGGCGGCGACGCCTGGTGGGGTATCCATCCCATCGTCCGGCCGCTGCTGGAGGAACGGGCGGATGAGTTCCGCAAGATGGCCTGAACCGGCTCCAGCGGAGGACATCGGCCTCGAACTGGCGCTGCTGTGCGACGCGCTGGACATGCCGGGGCGCGGCGGATTCCTCTTCGCTATCTGCGAGGAGGAGCCGCTGCGCGAGCGGTTGATGCAACACGTGCGCGAGCACCTGGAGGCCGGGGGCATCCGTGGCCTGATCGAGGTCGAACTCTCGCCCGACCAGCCCGACCTGGCAGGACAACTGGAGCAACAACTGCTCTACGAATCGCCTGACGAGGGGACAGGTGAGGGGACGAGCGAGCAGCGTGTCCGCGACCGACCCCGGTCGCCGGTCGTCTTCGTGCACACCCGCGGACTGGCCGGCGCCGGGATGCGCGTGGCCTACCTGCCAGAAGAGGATCCCGAGCGCGTGCGCGTGGAGCGGATTCGCCGCGCCCTGCGGGCGCTCAACTTCCAGCGGGAGCGGCTCAGCCGGCTGAACGTGCCGCTCGTCTTCTGGCTCAGCCAGAGCGCACTGGGGCAGGTGATGCAACACGCCGCGGACGTCTTCGCCGCCCGCAGCGGGCTGTTCTTCTTCGAAACCCCCCAGCGCGCACCAAGCGCCCCGCCGCCGATGCGCAGTAAGGTAATCGTGGGCCTGCTGGACCACTTTCACCGCACGCTCCTCCCGCCGGAGGAACTGCGCCGGCGGGCCGCGCTATACGAGCGACGGCTGGAGCGGGAACGAGGCGGCGAGAAACCATACTGGCCTGGCGTCGCCTTCCTGTGCCGTGACCTGGCCAACATGTACCACGAACTGGACGACTACGCGCGGGCAGGGGAATTCCAGGACGCGGCCATTGAGGCGTACCAGAGAGCGATCGCGGAGCGGGATGCGGGAGATGCAGGAGACAAGAGGCAAGAACGGGCGGCGCTCCAGTTCCGGCTGGGCCTGGCGCACCATGATCGCATGCGGGGCAAGCGGGCGGAGAACCTGGCCTGCGCGATCCAATGCTACCGCGAAGCGCTGCGCGTCTACACCCCGGAGGCCGCGCCCCTCGAGTTCGCCGGCACCCAAAACAACCTGGGGCTAGCCTACGCAAACTTGCCGACGGGGGATCGGGCCGCGAACTTGCAGCAAGCCATTGGATGCTACCGCGAAGCGCTGCGCTTTCGCACCCCGGAGGCCGCGCCCCTCGATTACGCGATGACCCAAAACAACCTGGGCAAC
>CAZZEX010000154.1:0-7611 GCA_964653285.1 uncultured Anaerolineales bacterium | reverse complement strand
CCAACTGACAATAGATGCAAGAATAGGTGCATATTTTGGGCGGAATGTTGTTGATTCCCAAACTGCGCCCCAAACGCCTGGATGGAACTGGTCCGAAAGCAATCATGCCGTCAACCTCCCCAGCGACCGAATTCAGCATCTGGATTCACGATCAGGCCGACTATGTTCTTCATATCTCTCCTCAACGGACAGTTTCCGACCAGATACCAGAGAGGGCGACGCAGGCGGCCCATGTCCCCTGCCATGGTGACCGGCGTGCTTCGCTCACGCGGCGTTTTCCCTCAGCATCGCGTTCAGTTCCGCTGCCTTGAGGTAGCCAACAACTTCAATCGCCTGCCCGGTCACGCCCTCCACCTGCCCCACGGTCTTGCGGATGGAGAGGGCCAATCGGGGAAGATCAGATCGCTCACCCGCGACCACATTCCCTTCAGCTTCGCATGATAATCACTCTCTCGCCTCCAGGTCAAGTTTGCACCAGGATTACATCTCCAAAACGGTCCCCGCCGGGCAAGGGCGCACGACGGACGGTCCGAGGGTCAGCGTCAGGGCGATGAAGGCCGCCTCGCCAGTGCAGTGGTTTGGGTAAACGCGCTGCACGGACTCCATTCCTACCAACACATCGCTAACGCGCTGCAGATGATCTGCGGTAGCACTAGTCAGGTGCAGGCCGCCAGCGATGGCTACGATGGGGCGCTCAAAGATGCGCTGTACGTGCGCCAGAGTGTTGAGCAGGCCAGCGTGACAGCAGCCACAGAGTAACACCAGCCGGTCGCCCATCTCTAACACCAGTGCCATGTCGTCCCGGTAGGGATCGGGGACGAGGGCGTCGCCCTCGCGCACCAGGTGGCGGGCACTGCGGCCCTCCGGCTCCGGGCGCGACGCGATCTCGCCCGTCGTCCAGACGCCGGGGAGGATCTCCTGTGGCACGCCACTCAAGCGCAGCGTCAGCCGGGTGGTCAACTCTTCCCGCGTCAGCGAAAGGCCCATGCTCCGCAACTCTCCCCCCTGCCGTGAGAACCGCACGCGGAACAGATCGGGGTTGGCGTAGAGCGGGATAGCAGGATGGACACGCTCCAGCAGCGCGGGCAGGCCGCCGGTGTGGTCGTAGTGGGCGTGGCTGATTGCCAGTGCGTTTATCGTCACTGGATCCACGTCCAACAACTCCAGGTTATGTAGCAGCACCGTGCCGCTCTGCCCGGTGTCGAAGAGCACGCACCCGGCCTCCGTCTCGATCAGGAACGCCAGGCCGTGCTCACCCCAGAAGGGGGAACTTCGTTGGACAGCGTCGTCAACTACACAGGTTACGTTCATTGCTCATCTCCCAGAAAGGCCCTCTCCCCCTACCCCCCTTGCCCTGCTTCCCCCTCTCCCGACTTTGGGAGAGGGGAAAGGGGGTTTGGGGGGATGGGGGTGAGGGCTTACAGCCTACTCGCGAGTCATCTGCGTGCCGCACTTGGGGCATTTCCTCTGGTAACAAGGCTGACCGACGACGTGCGGCTCTCGGTGCCCACAGTTGGGGCAAACGCAGTCTCCGCCCGGACCGGCGGCCTTAGAGCCACCCATCCGGCCCGGCCCGCGTCCGCCGCCACGGCCAGCGCCACTACCACGTCCGCTACCGCGGCCACCACCACCTCCACGACCTTGACCCATTTCACTCACCTCCTTTTATAGTTTATGCCGGCACGTCTCCCCCACCGAGCAGGGGGGCGTGTCACATCGCTCCTCCCGACCGCAGCAGGTACGTCCCGCCGGCCGGGCCGTCCGCCTGCTCAACACGAAGGGGACAGAGAGCAACTTATCCAACGACGAACTGCCACAGTGCGGGCAAATAACGGTCGTGCCAGCCCGCACCAGCATCTCAAATGTCTCGTTGCAGTTACGACAGTGATACTCGTAGATTGGCATAGAACCCTCCTTACATATCTTGTCTCTATCCTCCTCGCCGCCGATGACGTCGCTGGCGTCCAGTGCCGCCCCTATCTCCCGCCGGGGACGTTCCACTCCCCGCAGATGGTCTCGTCACTGCGGAGCGCCGCGTCAGCCAGCGACCCACCGCCCGCGCCAGTGCCCCCGCGGCCTTCATCAACAGTCCCGTACCGGCGACGACGACCGCCGCGCCCGCCGTCTCCGCCAGTGGGCTGGGCCGGTAGACGGTGGGAGCCGGTCGCTCCGGGGCAGAGACCAGTTCACCCTGAACCACGGGCTGGATGGCGCCCTCAGGGCAGGCATCCACGCAGGCCCCGCAGCCGGTACACAGCTCCTCGTCAACGCGGGCTTTGCCGTCCACCAGGGCGATGGCCCCGACGGGGCACACCTCCACACACGCGCCACAGCCTGTACAGCGAGTCACGTCTACCCATACCGTCTGCTTGTTCATCATCCCACCTCCCGAGACCCATCACTCGCGATCAATGCCATCCCGATGAAGCCTCCCCAGGGCAATCGAGCCTGCGACCAGCCGTGAGGGAACAGAGTGGTGCGCCACACGATGTGCCCTTTCACGCCGGTCACTGACCGCAGCATCCGCTTCAACTCCCCCACGCCGTAGAAGTGCGCGGCGTCGTAGACCGTCGGCCGGAAGAGCCCCGCCAGCCGGCGCTGCAGGCCGAGCACACTCCAGCGGTTGAGCACGCCCAGCACCACGCCACGCCGAGCCACACGTAGCGCCTCCGCCAGCGCTTCCTGCGGATGCTCCAGGAACTTTAGTGTGGTGATGAGCGCCTCGAGACCTGCCGCAATGGATAGAGGCTGACCTGCGCCGTGATCACGCTCATTTCAAACTCCTCGTTCGCCTTGAGGCGACAGGCTGTCTACCAGCAATCCCTTGAAACGGTCGGGGGTGATGGGATGGAACTCTACCTCCAGACCCGTCCAGTCGAACAATTCCAGAATCTCCTCGGCGTGCTGCGCCATATACTCCTCGGCGAGGCCAAGGCTGTCCAGGACGATGATTTTGTCGTAGAATCCTGGAAAGTTCGCGTTGGCGTCCGCATCATCCCATCCAAAATACTTCTGGTAGATCACTTTCCAGCTCTTGAGCCAGCCTGGCGTGAACCAGAGGGTCTTGTCCTGCCTTCCCCCGCTGATGCGCTGCCGATCCTCGAAGCCAGCCAGCATATCGTAGCCGTAGTCTCCCTGTACCCTGATGATCCCCTGGCCCGCTGCCTGCAGGATCGAGTCCACCCGTTTGAGCGGCTCATCAGTGCTGATGTAGCACTTCTTCCCATACACGACGATGATCTTGTGGTCGGGACATGATTCCAGGGCCTGTGCCAGTCTGTTCAGGAGATGCTCCTCCAGCCTATCGGGCAAGGCGTGCAGACCTGGTGGTGTAAAAAGGATCCGGAGCGGATTCAGAAAACCGCTCTCCATCAGATGGGTTATCTCGGGGTGCAACATCCCGCAGGATATGATGCAACGGTCCTCGAATGTAGAGTGGGTGATTTCAGCCATCGCTCTCTCCCTTGTTTCCTGGTGTCTTTGTGCCTTCGTGGTGAATTCTCAGATACCCTCTTAGTCCTTTCGATCGCTGGATACCATTTGGGGCGGATCAGTAGTCATCCTTTCCAGAACGATCAAACCGTTCACCAGATCGACGCTCTTGATCCTGGCCTGAAATAGCCTGATTTCCCCCAAAAAGGTGATCAATTGAAGTCCGCCGCTCCCAGGCTTGATCCAGGCCACGTCCTGCATCACTTCTTCCCTTTGGCCGCCATCTTCAACATAGACCGTAGCCAAGCACATAATCCCCCCCTACAGCAACTGATCCAGTATGCTCCCGATGTCCGTCTCCATCCTATCGCGACGAACCGGACGCCCCTCCAGGCCGGACTGGAAGATCTCCGGCTCATAACCGATGGATCCAATGACGGAGATGCCTCTCTCCTCCAGTTCTTCTCTCAATCTCGAAGCGATTTCCTTAGACCTGACTTTGTTGAGAACGGTCCACACACGCTCCACCCCGACCTCGGCAGCGAGGGTGTTTATCTTTTCAGCAAGTTCCAGCGAATCGAAAGAGGGTTCAGTCACGATAAGTACGCTGTCTATACTCGTCTCAACGCCTCTGCCAAAATGCTCTATGCCGGCCTCCATGTCAACAACGGCCACCTCGTCCTTCTGCAACGAGAGCCTTTTCAGGAATTCGCGGCTCAACACCCCCATGGGGCAGGCACAGCCCTCAAGCGACTGGAGGATCTTGCCTATGCAGACCAACCCGATGCCGTCCCTCTCCACGACGTAGTCGCCGGGGAGATCCGCGACGCGGAACTCCTCCCGCGTCAGGAGGCTCTCGCGGAGATCTGATTCCCCGGAGAACGTCGGAAATACCTTTTTCTTTCCCCCAACGAGCTCCAGGAGAGGGACGGGCCGTTTGCCGAAGCCGAGCGTTCGGTAAAGCCCTGGATTCGACTCATCGGAGTCAACCACTAACACCCGATAGCCTCTGTCCCGCAGGCCACCTGCCAGGAGGGCGACGACGGTGCTTTTCCCGCTGCCTCCCTTTCCACAGATTGCCATTTTCTTCATCCTAATTCCCTTTCCACCTATCGGTACGGGCGTAACCCGCCGCGCGACCGCGCGTAAATCATTTTCGCTAGAAACCTAGCCACAAAGCGCGTTGTGCTGCCGCTGACCACACGCGAAGCGCGGTCGGGTTGGCGCCCTTGTTAAGCGCAGTTCGCTATTGGCGAGCACCAGGGCAGACCGAGGCCTGCCCCAGTGCCCAGTTAGTCATCAGTAGTTCCGCAGTATCAGCGGCAGGTAGATTTTGTGCCCTATCGCTCCACCGCTCCAGAAGCCGCCGCCCAAGGTGTAGTCACCTCCAGTCAGCACCCCGGCGTCGGGCTGGCCGATGGTGCCACCCAGGGAGTAGTCCCCGCCGGTGCTGAAGGTGTAGCCGCCGCCGTCAACTGTGTTCCAGGTCAGGTCGTAGTCCCCGCCGGACTGAGCCACCGCAGGAGCCGGACTCCGCAGAGCGACGGAGGCCAGCAGCAGTAGGGCGGCCAAGGCTAGAAGAATCGTTGCTCGTCTCATCGTCTCCTCCTACTGGAGCGTCACCAGCATCCGGATGACGCTGGTGCCCTCTTCCAGCGGCTCCAGCGCCTTGCCGATGATGGTGCCGCCGACGAAGTGACCGGCACGCATCGCGTGGCCTGGCGTGGACGAGGTGGTGAGCAGGTCGCCGGGGGCGATGGGGCCATTCTCGGCACTGGCCTTGACCGGCACGATGCCCACGATGGCCAGTGGCACTTCGCCGGGGTTCTCCATCTCCTCGTCAGAGCCGCCGATGAAGCCGGGTTGGGTGGAGTAGACGCCCATCACGCTGGCGTCGTAGGTGCTCGAACTGCGGAGCAACTGACCGTCAGAGCCGACAACCAGCACGTCGCCCGGCTCCAGTCCCTCTACGGCGGGGAGCATCTCGGCAAAGTCGGAAGCAGGGCTAGAATAGGTCCCATCGGCATGAACATCGCCAGCGTTAGTGACTTGAAACCGGAGGTTCTCTGATGGTGAGATGTCATAGCCCTTGAAGACACTGCCCCCGCTCTTGACCACCATCCCGGTGCCCTCCTCACTCCAGGCATACACGCCAATGCCAGCGGCGGTGTTCCAACCAGTCACACCGTTTGCGTGATCCATACAGGCCTCACCGTACACGCCGGAAACCCAGTTCCAGTCGCCAAGGGTCTGACCATAGACTCCGTGACCACTGTTGCTGTAACCGTAGACACCGTAGGGGCGGCCGTCGGTGCCGCTAGTGGTGCTACCGGCCCAACCGAACACGCCTGTTCCTCCAGAGGAGTCGGTCAGGCCGCGGACGCCGAAATTGTTGCCGCTGCTAGCGGTTGCTCTGCCTACCATGCCTGTACCGCTGGAAGTGGTGATCTCGGCATAGATTGCATCTCCTCCACTTTCTTCGCTAATCACCTGCGCTCCTGGCCGTAGGCCCAAAGCATAGGGTGCCGGGGTCAGGGCCTGGCGCGGCGTAAGAGTGGTGAAGAGGCCGCCGCTGGCGCCTGGCCGCACGCCGATCTCCAGCCAGCGGGCGTCGCCTGTGAAGATGCCGCTGCCAAAGTCCAGTTCCACCGTGAACAGGCCATCAGTGACGGCGGTGTTCTCTTTGGAGACCATGCTGCCCACCTGGGCCCCACCGCTGGCAGCGTCGTAGAGTTCGAACCGAAAGTCGTACTCGCCGTTGGCCGGGCTGCCGTCGTCGGTGAGGCGGCCCTGGTAGGTGAAGGCCGTGCCAACTGCGTCCTGGGGGCTCAGCGGCCCTTGCGGTCCTGGCCCTTGAGCCAAGCCTGGTCCCATGCTCCCTACAAGAACAAGGGCCAGACCAATGAGCAGAACGCTTGAGAGAAACTTTTTCACTTTCATCATCTTACTCCTTTCTTTCTGTTGATTTTCGAGCGAACTGCGCCTATCAACCTGCTACTCACCCACTTACCTCTACACCCTTGCCCTCCACGACGCGTCCGAAGACCCAGTAGGATTGTCCTTCCCGGTCGAAAAGCGCGCTGAGTCCCCCCAGATTCTTCTCCGGCACGGCTATGAGCAGGCCGCCTGAGGTCTCTGGCGTGTAGAGAAGCATCTGCATCCACTCAGGGACAGAAGGCGCGAAGCGAACGTGCGGGGCATAATACTTCTGGTTCCGGTCAGCGCCGGCGGGGAAGATATCATCTTCGGCATACCCTTTCGCCCCTTCCAAGAAAGGTAGGCTCTCCAAATTAAGGTAAATCCCCACCCCGCTTTTTTCGGCCATCTCCTGGGCGTGGCCCAGCAGAGCGAATCCGGTGATGTCGGTAACAGCGTCTACACCCACTTGCTGCATCAATTGCGCGGCTTTTCTGTTCAGTGCCTTCATCACCTCCACTGCCGCCCTCACGTGATCCGGTTTGGCCATCTCCCTCTTGAGTGCGCTGGCGATGATGCCTACACCCAGGGGCTTGGTCAGGACCAGCACATCGCCGGCCTTTGCTGCAGCCTTGGTGGCGATGTGGTCGGGATGGACAAAGCCTACCACAGCCAGGCCATACTTGGGCTCCTCGTCTATCACCGTATGACCCCCGGCCAGGGCAGCCCCGGCTTCAGCGACCTTCTCAGCCCCTCCGCGTAGGATCTCACTCACCATCTTTGAAGGGAGATCAATGGGGAAACCGCAGATGTTGAGGGCCAGGACCACTTCACCGCCCATGGCATACACGTCGCTCATGGCATTGGCAGCGGCGATGGCTCCGTAGTCGTAGGGATCGTCAACGACGGGCGCAAAGAAGTCGAGGGTCAGAATAATGGCCAGTTCATCGCTGATGCGATAGACGGCAGCGTCATCGCTCACCCCCAGGCCGACGAGCAAATCGGGATATTCTTTGGCGGGAAACATCCCGCTCAGAGGGCGCAGCACCTGCGCCAAGGGCTCAGGGCCCATCTTGGACGCTCAGCCCGTGCCGCTGGCTAGCGCCGTTAAGCGGATTTTCTCCATCTCAATACCTCTGTAAGCCACCGCTACGCTGACCTTCCTTCTAAATGGGATGTTCCGTTCCCAATGTCTCTGGTACTGTGGTCAACAGAGGGACTCTAAAGAAGAGGTCGAAAACTATGGGAATGACAAAGACGTAC
>CAZZEX010000153.1:0-7679 GCA_964653285.1 uncultured Anaerolineales bacterium | reverse complement strand
AAAGCGGCTCAACATTCTGAATGTTATTCACAATCCTGGGGCAATAATGACCTAGACAAAAAGCGGCGCCATTTCCAGTTTCGTTACCATCTCTTCCATCGCTTCTTCGGGCGGGGCTGATTGGAAGCGGCTGGCGGCGCCCAACACTTTGGGGAGCAGATGGATGTCACCCACTGTGTTCAAGAAAATGCCCGGTCGGCCCAGCACCCAATGTACTGCCCTGTCAACATCGGCTTGACCCTCGAGTGGTTCGTACCAGGTGTTGCGGGTCTGTGGCTTATCACCCCACGGTCTGCGGACAATGGACTTGATGGTCTGCACCGCCACATTCCGCTCCTGACAGATGGCTATAAGCGCCTCGAAATCGGCGGCGTACTGAGGATTCTGCATCAGTAGATAGCTGTAGGGCAATAGCACCGAGTCAAAGTCAAAACGCTCCAGGCTGCGCTTATGCATAGCAGCGACAGTTAAACCGTGGCCCGTCACGCCCAGGAAGCGCACCAGTCCTTGCTCACGGGCCTCAATGAACGCCTCCAGCGCCCCGCCTGGCCCCATCGCCGTCTCCCAGTCCTCCGGATCCACCAGGACGTGCATCTGCCAGAGATCCACGTAATCAACGCGTAGCCGCTCCAACGAACAGCGCAGTTCGTCCCAGGCTCCCTGACACGTGCGTTGTTCCGTCTTGGTGGCCAGGAAGAACCTCTGACGGTATCGCTCCATCCATGGCCCAATACGCAGCTCAGCTTCGCCGTACGAGGCGGCTGTGTCTATGTGATTGACGCTATATTCCAGTAGCACCTCCAACGTGCGGTCGGCCTCGGCCTGGGTCACCTGGCCGAGGCTGGCCGCTCCAAATAGGGTGCGTGTGCTTTTATGGCCTGTACGGCCGAACGGTTGTTTCTCGATCACTTTTCGACTCCTTTTACCTTCTGGCTTTGCGATTGACATTTTCAGATTCAGACGTCAACCCCCAGAAAGAAGCGCATGATAAAGCCAACCAGGAAACTCAACGCGGCCACACCGAGACTCAACCCGGTCATTTCGAGGAACCGCTTTTTGAACGGCACGCCTTTGGCAACAGAGATATAATAGTTGAAGAAGGCAATAATCGCAACCGCAGCGGTCAGCGTACAGCCCAGGCAAACGTAAAAGTTCTCCAATACCAGATACGGCAGGATAAGAATGAGCACAGTCACAATGTACGCGCCGCCAGTATAGATTGAAGCCCTCACCGGGTTCTGGCCAGTACCTTCGGACTTTGTAGAGAGGTATTCCGACGCCCCCATCGAGAGGGCTGCGGCGATGCCCGTGATCGAACCGATCAGCCCGATCAGCTTTGTATCTTGCAACGCCAGCGTGAGTCCGGCCAGCGCGCCGGTCAGCTCCACCAGCGCATCATTCAGACCTAATACAATAGAACCCACGTAACGAAGCCGCTCTTCATCTAGGAGTTGAATCAAAGCATCTTCGTGTTCATTCTCGTCGCGAATAATATCATCAGCTTCCGGGATCGTCTCTCGCAGTTGTTCATAATTGTCCTGAGCGTCTTCCTCACCCATCTCCATAAGCTTGATCCCGAAGGTGAAGCCGAAGATACGACTGATCAAGTAATACTTCCAGGCCATCAGTTTGTCGGGTTTGACATCCTGCTGCGTGTAGGTTCGCCACTCTCGATAGTGTCGGAGTTCGTCATCGGCAATCTTTTCCAGAATCTGCCTGTTTTGAGGGGCTTTGACCGTTCCGGCCAATCTCTTGTAGATGTGATGCTCGGTAATCTCGTTTCTCTGATAGACCAGCAGTTGCGCTTGCAATCCCTTGCTGATATCCACTACTCCGCTAACCTCGTTTTGCTCCAGCACTCCAACCACAGGAAATCCTTCTAACAAATCTGCGCCGTGGGGGGCTTGATCCAGATCGGCAGTCAAATCCACTCCAGACGTGTGCAGAACCTGATGCTGACCATTCTGCCACAAGAAGCTGCGAGATACGTCATATACCTTGCCCTCGTAGGCTATGAAGGCAGATGCCCCATCCTTGCCATTGTATTGAGCAAGCTCCTTTTTCGTAAACCTTCGCATCTCCAAGACCTACCGATGGCTTAGGGGAGGCCCTTACTGACACAGGGCCTCCCCTTGCCCTATTCTGACCTTATCAGAATGTTTGGAGCGTCGCCTGGGCTCTGGTCATCTCCAGCCCGCCCGATAGTGAAACCACCGGGCTCAGCCAGCAAAGCACTGCGGGCTCATCTTAGCCCCGAAGGGGTTTGGCTTTTGAGCCGGAGGCTTGAGCGTAGCAGAGCCTCCGGCGAGCCGGTGCTACTACGGCGGAAGTGCTTTGGACTCCTAAACGTTCCCTGTCTACCTCAGGAACTTGGATACGAAGGGAGAGGTCTCCCCGCGGCGCAGGAAGTGGCCGGACGGCCCCTCGCCCAGGAACTCGGAGAACCACGATTCGTGCTCCACCTCCTCGTTGAGGATCGCCAGGGATAAATCGTAGGTCCGATGATCCTTGCCAGCGGTCATGTTGCAGATCTGGGTATATCCCCTCACTGCGCACCTCTCCGCTTCCACCAGCACCGTCAGCATAGCCTGGATGTCCGTAGGATCTTCAGGCAAGCTGGCTGGCGGGCAGGCCGACATATCATGGAACTCCTTCATGTCGTCTGGGAGCTTGCCCCCAAGTTCGTAGATCCGAGGGACCAGGGCTTCAAAGTGATTGCGATCTTCGATGCGGGCCGTCTCGGCGATTTCTTTGATGCCCTCCCCCCCTAGTCCAATCAGGTTCACCCGTAGAATTGTGTAGTAGTAATAGGTGGTGAGCTCGGCGGCTGCATTCTTGACCAACAGTTCTAACAGTTGGTCAACGTTCACTCCTGCCCTTTCTACCATTTCTCGTGCTACTTTAGCCATGATTTTCTCCTTTTTTGACTTGATCTATGGAATTAACTTACACCAATCTCTTTGCTGCTCTCCCACAGCCCGTGGATGTTGCACAGGGCCAGCGCGTGCAGCGTGCCGGGCTTGTCAATCTTCAGCCACGTGGTCACCGCGTGGGGTGACTTACTCGAGCACGCAGATGGCCTGGGGCTGACGGATGAGCAGCGCCAGGCTTTCGGAGATCGAGAATTCCAACTTATCCCCGACAGGGCCGATGAAGCCGATGGACATGTCCTGCCCGAGCACGATGGAGGCGTACTGGCGACCGGATGCCAGCAGCACCCCGCCGCTCTCGAGGTTCGGCGCCTTGAAGACGCCGTCCGTCATCATCGTCTTCACGTGCTCCATCTCGCTGAAGTTCCCCCTGGGGTAGCGCCGGAACAGGAGATTGTACCGGTCGGGCGCCAGCGCCAGACAGTACGGGCCGTGGAAACCGGCGCTATCGAGGGTGGTCATAGCCTTGATGATGTCGTCGGCGGCCACACCGACCTCGTCCCAGGCGGAGAGGCCCAGGCTGTTAGAGCCGTCCACCGTCAGCAGGCCGGGCACGCCCGAGGTCCCGTTGAAGATCAGGCCATCCTCCAGGCCTGCGCACTCGATGGCGGCCTTCATCACGGCGGTCGTGTCGAGCGTCACCCCGTCGCGCTCGTGGCTCGCCAGATCGCGCTTGCCGAGAGTGAACGTCGTCTGGATCAGCGACACGGGGATGACTTGACTGGTGATCAGGCCTGATTCCACCTCGACGTCCTGCAAGGGCACCACCTTCAGCCCCAGGCCGAAGGGCCCCTCGATGTGCAACAGGCGACGGCCCACAAGCTGGCTTTTGGCCGCCTCCGTCATCGCCCCGTCCAGCACGCCCCACGTCTCTGATCCGAAGGGCGCGTCCTCTCGAGCCAGATACTTGTTCGTCATGGTTCGTCCTCCTTCTTTGTCAATCGGAGTGATCTATGTCACTCCTTGAGCGACCCGATGGTCGCCTCCTCCCCGCTGGCCGCCGGGGCCTCAGCGCCACCGACATCAGCGGCCATTTCGTTCACCTCCTCCGCGCCCTCCGCCAGCCATTTGTCCTCGTCCCCGGTCAGGATTTGCAACAGGCGGGCGAATTCACCGGCGTGAACCCGCTCCTCATTGGCGATGTCAATGAGCACCTTCTTGGCCAGGGGATGGTCGGTGGCCTCGGCGTGGGCCATGTAGAGATGGACTGCCTCGTGCTCGGCGGCAAGATCCAGACGGATGGCACGGATCAACTCTTCGTTGGTGAGTTCGCGATCCGGCAACTTGCCGCTGAAAGGGTTGAGAAACTCGGGCATTTTCTTACCTCCTTGTGTTTCTGCGGGTGGCTCCCACGCCCCCACGTGCCGGGCGTGGGAGCCTGATTTGTTCTAAATCAACCTGATCTCCTTGCTGCCCTCCCACAGCCCGTGGATGTTGCAATAGGCCAGGGCGTGCAGCATGCCGGGCTTGCTGATCTTCAGCGACGTGGTCACCGCGTGATGTGTGTAGACGGGACCCTGGTTCGGACCGGCGACGGCCTCGCCGTGGGCATTGAACTCGAAGTGGCCCACATCGTAGGTGAACTTGTCACCTTCTGGATGGAAGTAGAGGCTAATCCAGCGGATGTGGTGTTCGGTGGTATTGGGGTGGGCAATCTCCTTCCCCAGGCCGACCTTCACCTCGAAGACCTCGCCCGCCTTGACCTCATCTGGACACTCGATGACCGGCACGTGCTTCTCCTTCTTCCAGTCTGCCCTCTGAATATGTTCGCTCAGTTGTGTCATGGTACTTGCCTTCTCTTTCCGTTTTATTCACTATCCGTTGTAGTGCATCGCTCACTTCAGCGCTGCGATGATCGTGCGGCAGAACGCGGGCAAGTCGCTTGGCATTCGCGAGGTGATCAGGTTGCCATCCTGCACCACCTCCTGGTCCACCCACTTCGCCCCGGCGTTGATGAGGTCATCTTTGATCGCCGGGACGGAGGTGACCCGTTTGCCTTTCACCAGCCCAGCCGAGATGGGCACCCACCCGGCATGGCAGATGGCGGCCACGACGCCGCCACGCTCGAACACGCCCCTCACCAGGTCAAGCATAGGTTGGTGGCGGCGCATCCGATCGGGCGCGTAACCGCCCGGCACGATGATGGCGTCGAAGTCACCCGCCGAGACCGCGTTGGCAGCGGCGTCCACTTCCACCGGATAGCCCAGTTTGCTGTGGTATGCTTGCACGCCAGGCATGCCGATGACGGTCACCTCGGCGCCGGCCTCGTGCATGCGTAGGAGTGGATACCACAACTCCAATTCCTGATACATATCCTCGGCCAAAATAGCGATGCGTTGGCCCTTCAATTCCATAATCGCCTCCTTATTCACTCTTCCTGCTTCTTGCCCTCTGTATCACGTGATCGGCCGGAACTTCTCCCATTTCGCGCCGCAGATCGGGCACCTGCAAGTTTTGCTCTGTGCCTAAAGGCTTCCTGGTTAGAACTTTCTGACTGTCCTGGTAAACCCGGTGCTTAGGTGTGACGGCCTCAAAACGCCATTTCTGGTTTCCAAATCTCCCAAACCTTGCCAGCCATTTTGAGGGTTTCAGTCTCGGGTGGCAGGATTGGCTTGCCTGGCTGCCACCCGGAAGGCATTAGTTCCCCGGTGGCCTGGTGGTGTTGGAAGGCCTTCAATTGGCGTATAACTTCTGCCACGTTGCGGCCTACCGGTGGGGTTAGGATCTCCATGGCCTGGATCACTCCCTCCGGATCGATCAGAAAGCGGCCACGAACATCTACTCCCTTCTCCTCGTCATACACTCCGTATAGAGCGCCGATTTTGCCTCCGGGATCCGAGAGCATGGGATAGGGGACGCCCCCCTCTACCATCTTGGACAGTTCCACCTCTTGCCAGACTTTATGGGAGTAGTTGCTGTCCACGCTGACCGAAAGCACCTCCACTCCCAACTCCTGAAATTCGGGATACTTGACGGCAACTGCCGACAGTTCCGTCGGTCAGACGCAGGTGAAATCAGCAGGGTAGAAGCAGAGCATCACCCACTTGCCTCGGTAATCGGAGAGTTTGATCTCCTTAGCCGCACCCTCATGATACGCCATGGCGGTGAAATCCGGCGCTTCTTTGCCTACTTGCGCGCTCATTCTGGCTACCTCCTCTCTTGTGGTCGCCCGCGATAGGTGAGTGCGGGCGCTAGGCCCAACGATTGCTTTGGGCCGATTGCTGATCTCAGATGGGTTGCTTCCTTATTCCTTCCCTAAGCCACCTCCTTCGCTCAACTAATTGAGCCAATTTCGCACAAACTTCTGGCCCTATCGAAACGTGATCTATGGGGTGTTAGGCCTTTGGCTTGACCTGTAGCAGCGACTTCAAGTCGAAGTCATCGTCCAGCAGCCGCTCGCTGTAGGCCGACACGTCACGTCCCGTGGTGATCAACTGCTTCACCGGCCGGACGCTCTGCGTGTCGCCCAGCAGGATGGCGCCGACGATCTTGCAGTCGCGCAGCGTCAGCCGCCGGTACACGCCGCTCGCCGGGTCCGCCTTGCGCAGGACGACGAACTCGTCGCCCGTAGCCGTCGCCTCGCCCAGGCAGGTCAGGTCCACGCCGACGATCTTGAGCGTGTTGGCGGGTATGGTGCCGCTGTAGGTGGCGCTGCCAGGCGCGACCATGTTCGCTGCCGCGACCTGGGCCTGCTCGGTGGCGGCGGGGATGATGCCGTAGACCCGCCCCTCGAATTCGGCGGCGTCGCCTGCAGCAAACACATCTTCCACACTCGTCTGCAACTGCTCATTGACAACCACGCCCCGGTTCACCTCCAGGCCGGCCTCCCGCGCCAGTTCGACCCGCGAGCGGATGCCGGTGGAGACGAGCACCAGTTCGCCATCCACCACGCGGCTGTCCTTAAGCCGCACGCCCTTAGCGCGCCCATCGCCCAGGATAGCCTCTGTCGCTGCGCCGGTCAGTATGTGCAATCCCATCGTTTCCAGCAGTGATTGTAGAACTTGCGCCCCCTCTGCGTCCAACTGGCGAGGCAACAGGTAGGGGATGAACTCGATTACCGTCACCTCCAGACCAGCGGTGCACAGCGCCCGCGCCGTTTCCAGCCCCAGCAGCCCCCCGCCGATGACCGCTGTGCTGCGAACATCGCTGGCGTAAGTCTTCATCGCCAACGCGTCGTCAAGCGTGCGCAGAGTGAAGACGCCCTCCTTGTCGGTGCCCTCGAAAGGCGGCACAAAGGGGCGACCGCCTGTGGCAAGCAACAGGCGATCGTATTCCACGTGCGAGCCGTCGGCCAAGGCCTGCCCTGAGCCCGGTCGAAGGGTGAGGCGATGGGCAGCGGGGTCAAGTGATGTGATTCGAACCCCCAGGTGCAGGTGGATGTCGCGCCTGGCGTACCACTCCGGCGGTCGAAAGTAGAGCGCGTCCTGCTCGATCTCACCGGCGATGAACTCCCATAGCCGCGGGCGGCGGTAGTAGGGATAGGGCTCCGCGCCGAAGACGCGTACCTCGGCGGCCGGGTCGGCCCGCACAATTGCTTGCGCCGCCGTTATGCCCGTGACGCCGTTGCCTACGATAACGTATTGTCTCACTGGCCTCTCCTCGTCATTCGCCTTCAAAACCGATCTGCGATTTCAGCCGCGTCTTTAACTGCTCGATGACTTTTTCCCGCGCCATGCCCGCTTCTTCTGCCTCGACGATTATCTCAAAGGCGCGCATCGGTGTGCCGGTGCTGACCTCTGAGCAAAAGTA
>CAZZEX010000152.1:0-7871 GCA_964653285.1 uncultured Anaerolineales bacterium | reverse complement strand
GCATTACCGTGATTGGGTTGTAAAAGTACGAAGTTGTTTTTGAACAGGTCCTTAGTGCAAGCACTGGCAGGAGGTGACTATGGGAATAACTCGGGCGGTGGTGACATTGGACGCAGTTAACAAAAAGGAGGCCTGGATGGGTTAATGCTAATAGATTGCAACACATAATTCGCGCTGGTCCGTTCTCGCATTAAAGACCAGCGCGATTTTTTTGCGCTCTGCCGTTCACCGCTCCCCGCTCAGTTTCTGCTCACCCATCACACCGCCCGCTGGTTACCAATGTGCTCAGACGCGCTCAGTATCTCCTCTGCCACCCACGACGGCGCAGCCTCCACGATTTCCATCAGCCTGCGCTCGCAGGCCGCCTGGAAGAATTCAGCCAGCGCCCGCTCAAACGGGTTGCTCATCTCGGTTGTACCAAGCGCCTCGATTGCTCGCACCAGCGCGTGTCCCTGGGCGATGAGGCGGTCGGTGGGTTCAGGACTGTTCATCGGTCCACCCTCCTACTGCACCACAAAGGACCACCGCATAGACCCACCAGAGTTACAGTTGAGATATACCGTCCAGGTGCCCGGCGTGGTCCGGGAGCCGAGCCTATTACTATCGTAGCACACTTCTGTTCACATAGTGTTAAAGAAATTTGAAAGATTCGCTAGAATCCATCGCCGCAACGCAAACCGCCCCGACTTGCAACGGTCGGGGCGGTCGTTCCGCCGTCACTCACGCGCCGACCTGCGCAGCCTGGCCGGGCGCTCGTGCTTTAGTAGCAGTAAGTGTCAATCGGCGTCCCCGCGCTATCCCACAAGTAGGCACAATCGCCGCCGTTATCCCAGATGGCCAAGCCACTGCCATAGTTGAAACCATACCACTCTGGGTGGTCCTCATTCGTGTAAACCCGGCAAACCTGTCCCGGCTGCATAACAAAGCGGGGAAAAGCAAACACGTGGTTAGCCTCGTCGCGCAGCGTCCAGCCGTTCAACTGGATAGGCTGAGTATCAGCGTTGCGAATGTCAACATGCTCATCGGGTTCTTGACTGCCTGCTCCATCATAGAAGATATCCATGATAGCGACGTTCCCTGTAGTTCCTGACGTACTCGTCGGCGTGAGCGTGGAGGTCACCGTTGGCGTGAACGTGGAAGTCACGGTCGGCTTGGGCGTGTGAGTTGCGGTCGGCGTGGGCGTGTGAGTCGGCGTCGGCGTGGACGTGGAAGTCGCGGTCGGCGTGGGCGTGTGAGTCGCCGTTGGCGTGGACGTGGGGGTCGGGGTGGGGATGGGCGTGGATGTGGGCATCGGCGTGGATGTGGGGGTGGGAGTAGACGTGGATGTGGGGGTGGGAGTAGGCGTGGGGGTAGGCGTCGGCGTCGGCGTCGGCGTGGAGGTGGAGGTGGAGGTGGAGGTGGGGGTGGGGGTGGGCGTCGGCGCTGACGTGGACGTCGGGGTGGGGGTGGGGGTGGGCATTGGCGTCGGCGTAGGACGCTGCTGGGTGGACGTGGGCCCTAGCGTAGGTGTCGAGGTCGGTTCGGGCGTCTCGGTCGCCTCTACCGTCTCGCTCGGTGCCGGCGTCCTTGTCCGCCCTGCCACCTCGCTCGGCATCGGCGTCTCTCTACGCTCTGCCACCTCGCTCGGCCCCGGCGTCTCTCTACGCTCTGCCACCTCGCTCGGCCCCGGCGTCTTGGTCGGCTCCGGCGTTTGCGCCCGGTACGGCGTCTCCGGCGCCGGATGAGGGAGCGACGGCGTGGGCCAGGGCGTTGGGGTAACGATGGGAATGAGACGTGCAGCAAGGGGGGGGCGCTTGGGCAGGACTTTGGTCTCCTGCCCAGCCAGCACTGCGACGGTGGTCTCCTCGGCCGTCACGTTCACCACTCCCTCGATCACCACCACGGAGGTAGCACCATTGGGCTCTATGGCGATCGCAAACTCCGTGCCGCGCACCGCTGTAACGGCTGTGGGGGTCTCAACCCGGAAGTGAGAAGCCGTGCCAGACAGGCGATTCACGCGGTTGTAGGTCCGTCCCAGCCACTGATTAAGAACAATGACCTTACCGCTGCCGTCTCGCCGGGAACTCATCTGGGCGACGGTGACCTCTGCCTCGGCTCCCAGGTCAGTGGTGCTTCTGTCGAAGAAGGCCAGCGTGGCGGCGGAGAAGCGACCGGTGCGGATCCGGTCTCCCGCCTCAATCCGATCGCCAACCGATGAAAGCCGCCAGGCTTTACTCCCGGCCGGCAAGACCTCCACCGCACCGCTCACCTGGACCAAGGTGCCCGCCTGGGCGACGGTCCCGCCAAGCCAAGTCAGGAGAAACAGACCGCCGAAGACGAACAGGACGAGGGCAAGCGCAACTGTCAGGGCCGGCTGTAGTGCGGGTGCACGCCTGGACACGGCCGGTCTCTCCCGCCTCTGGAAGATAGCAGCGACCCACTCCACAGGACGGGCGAGCGGGCTGGGGGATACCGTCCGGCTGCGCTTCTTCTCAGCCAACGCCTGCAGCATCCGGCGCTTCCCGGCGGCGAAGGCGGCCTGGCTGGAGGCTGGTCGGGGCGTTCGGCGCACCTTGAGGGCAACTTCCAGGAGGGGGCGCAGGTCGGCGCTGTATTTAGAGTAACGGGCCAGGCACTCCTCCATCGTGGCCTGGCCCTCCTCCAAGGGCAACAAACTCGCATCCAGCGCCTGGCTCAGACCCCGCTCCGGGGAAGGCAGGCGGGATAGCGACGGAGCCTCTGCCGGGCGTGCTGGCAGCGCCAGGGTAAAGGTGCTGCCCTTACCCGGCCCCTCACTGATGGCCCACACCCGCCCGCTGTGGGCTTCGGCGACCGCCCGGACGACGGCTAACCCCATGCCAACACCGCCGAAGCGTCGGGTGGTGGAACCTTCTACCTGGTAGAAGCGATCGAAAATCCGGTCCAGATGCTCTGTAGCGATCCCGATCCCGTGATCCTGCACGGCCACGTGCACCCACCCCTCGTCCGTCCAGGCCCGCACCTGGACCAGGCCCCCGTCGGGGCTGAACTTGATGGCGTTGTCCAACATCCGGGACAAAGCCACGCCCAGGCGCTTCTGGTCCCCCAGGATCGGCGGCAGGTCATCCGGCAGGTCGACCTCGAACTGGACCCCTGCCTGCTCGGCGGCGCGGCGGTACTGGTTCAGCGCGTTTTCCACCCATTCCGATACCGAGAGAGGAGCCAGGGCCAGTGCCTCTTTCGGAATGGTCCGCGTGAAGGTGAGGTTGTGAATCACGCGGGAGAGCTCCTCTGTCCGATCACAGACGACTTCCAACGCGTCCCGCTGCTTTGGGCGGAGTGGCCCCAGGGTGCCGGAGAGAAGCAAATCGTTGTAGCCCCGGATGAGGGTGAGCGGCGTGCGCAGTTCGTGGGCTACGTTCTGTTTGAATTCCCCCTGCAGCCGTTCCAGTTCCCCCTCCTGACACTGGGGGAACTGAGGAGTCTGGGCAGCACCACACCACGCGATCGCCATCGCGAGCGCGGTCAGAGCCCGCTGTTGCAGCGGCTGGATCGCATCCACAGGCTGGCCCAACGTCCAGGCCACCGTCTCATCGTCCAGCCCTTCGATGAACTTCAGCAGGATAACCTGGCGCTGGTCGTCGGCGAGGCGGGCGATGGCGGCAGCCAGGCACTGAGGAGTCAGCCGCTGCTCAGCGGCCTTCTGGGGATTGATCGCACCCACCGCTGGCTGTTGCTTGTCTGCGACCAGGTTGTGGGCGATGCTGTACAGCCGGACCAGCAGCAGATCACCCTGGTGGGGAAAGCGATCAATGCTCTCCACCAGGCGCACGAAGGCCTCCCCGGTCAGATCCTCGGCCGTGCCAACGTCTCCCACCCGGTAGAAAATGCAGCGATAGATGGCTGGCTGATACCGGGCGTAGATCTCAGCCCAGGCGGCTGGGTCCCCTTTTTTCGCCCGTTGGATCAGATTGGCCTTGCCTATGAACACTTCCTCCGCCTCTCATGCAGGCCAGAGAGAGTATAGCACAGTCGGCGAGAGGGACAGAGACTGGTAGTTGTCGAGGTACGTGGAGGCCCCCTCAAATGGAATCCCTAGCAACATCCCTAGCAACTACACAGCATACCAAAGAGTCGTATGGAATAGGTGAAGGAAAGATGAAAATACGACAAAAAACCCCCTCCCGAAGGAAGGGGCCGCAGGGCCAATGCCACGGAGGGCTAAAGCAGATCCTCGGCGTCGAAGTAATATCCCTCGCCTGGAACGGTGTGGATATACCGGGGCGACTTTGGATTTGGCTCTATCTTCTGCCGTAGCCGGTAGATGTACTGCTTCACCATGTCCGGCTCACCGATCCATTCAGGGCCCCAGACCCTGGTCAGGATAGCATCGGTGCTGAGCACCTTGCCAGCGTGGCGGATCAGCAGCCGGATCACCTCAAACTCTTTGGGGGTCATATACACAGTCCGGCTCCCGATCACCAGTTCGTGGCGGCCACAGTCCAGCGTGATTGAGGCTGTAGGGAAAAGGAAGTCGCCCCCCTCGTCAGTGCGCCCTCCTGCCCGGCGCAGGCAGGCCATCAGACGGCTGACCAACTCCGAGGGAGCAAACGGCTTGACCACGTAGTCGTCCGCGCCGAGAGAAAGACCCTGCACCACTTCCTCGATAGTACCCTTGGCCGTGACGAAGATGATGGGCACATCCATCATCTCCCGCAGACGACGGCACGCCTCAAAGCCATCCACGTTGGGCATCATCACGTCCAGGAGAATAGCATCAGGGGGGGCCTGATAGGCAGCACGCAGCCCGGAGAGCGCGTCCTGAGCTATCACGACGTCGAAGCCCTTCTCAGTCAGCATAATCCGCAGCATCTCCAGCACGTCTGGCTCATCGTCTACGACAAGAACACGGAATCGGGGGCGCACCTCTTTTTACCTCCGGCTTTGTTGAAGTGACACGGACAGCCCCCCGTCAGGAGAAAGAATCACCAGCGAGGGACGGCAAGGCTTGATACAAGCGGGGCCAGACCATCCTTTTGCCATCTGTTGTTCTATGGATATACTAGCACTAAGATCACTTTGTGTCAATATCCTGCGAGTCTGGAACCAGGGTCGTTCAGTTCCCGGTTGTGTCCCTGCCTGCGCCGCAAGCCAAGAGACGCAAACCGCCCCAACCGTTGCAGGTTGGGGCGGTCGCCTCGCGGTCACTTAGGCGCAGACTTGCGCGGGCGGGTGGGGCACTCACGCTTTAGTAGCAGTAGGTGTCAATCAGCGTTCCCGCGCTATACCGCAGGTGAGCGCAGTTGCCGCTACTGTTCCACACAGCCTGGTTTCGTCCCAGTAGAGACCAGTAGCCGTGTTCATACTGGTCTTTCCTGATCCCCCCCTGAACCGCCGTGGTGCGGGGAGGGGTGAGGGCCAGGAGACTACTTCTTAAGCGCCAGGACCAACCCCACGACAGTCACAATTGCTCCCACGATGGCGCCCGCTATCTGATCGCGCCCGAAACCGGGCGCGCCTCCAATCCCGATAGGATCGGCTACCAGCGACAGGACTAAAATGACCACCCCGGCCACGAGCAAGACGATACCTACTGTCCCTACTGTCTTCTTGCCTCCCATTTGTATCACCTCCTCCCTTTTTTCAAAAGTCTATGGTTTTGCCCTCGCGGGCGTAGCGAAAAGGGCTGTTTGACGGCTTGTGGCGGCGACTTAGTTGCTTAGTGGCTTGACCACCGCCCCTGCCTTCAGCGAACCGCCAGGCGTTTTTCCTTGGTCTTATGCAGGTGCAGTGCAAGAACTATTTTAACAAACGGCGGTATGATGCAGGTGAAAGCAAGGATAAAAAACAATAGAAACCCCACCCCTTCCGCGCCCCCCCCACCATCAGCCACGCCGGGCTGGCCAGCGGCGGGCACTGGCCGTGCCCCGGTGAGATCGGCCCGGCCCACCGGGGGGTGCCCCTCCCGGACAAACTGCTCGAGTTCGGCACACGCGCGCTGGAGGGGCTCCAAACGATCTCACCCGCTCCAGGCTCTCTTCCACATCCGCCCTTGGAGATAGATGATGCCCAGGTCCAGGTTGAGTTCCACCGCCGACAGGCCGCGTACCCCTCGACCATTTGACGGATGGCCGCCAGACGGCGCGTCCGGCCCTCCTCGGGCCGCCTGGGGTCCACCCCCCAACCGGCCAATGGAATGGTTGTCGTCCCGACCTTCATTACCGCCCCTATACAGGTCACCTATGTTAACTTGACATAATGTCAAACTCTCACCGGCTGGATGAGAGGCGACCGCCTCAGACGGCCGGCAATTCCGGCCAGAAGGGATGGAACATCATCCACTGCTCCGGGTGCGCACGCACGTACCCCTCCACGATGACCGCCAGCCGGCGAGTATTGGTGAGGATGTCCTGTCGTCGGTCGCCGGTACGTACCATTTCGACAGGCCCTGTGAATTCAAGGACGTACCCTTCATCGGAGTCGTAGTGGCAACCGCCCACAAGGATCGCCGCTCTCGTCATCAATGCCATCCGCACGGGTCCCACGGGCAGGTAAGCCGGCCGGCCCAAGAATTCGATCAACTCTCGATCCTGGGGGATAGGACGATCTGCGCCAGTTACCACGACCCCGCCGCTTTTCAGCCGCCGGATGGCCGCCCGCAGCGATCCGGGTGTGATCGGCGTGACCTCGAAGCCCCCCATGACCCGCAGGCGGTTCAAGACGTGAAAGCCGGCCTGCGGATCCGCCAAGGAGAGCATCTGGATAGGCAGGCCATGCGCGCCTACCGCCATAGCGGTCAGGTCAAAGTTGCTCATGTGGATGCCCAGCAGCAGCACGCCCCGGCCCCTGCCCATTTCAGACTTTATTTGCTCGACGATGGCCCCTGAGCCTCGCACCGCCTCAATGAGCACTTCCGGCGGCTGGCCTATGGCGTGAAAGAAGTCATAATAGGCCTGCCCGGCGCGGAAAAAGACCTGACGCGCCATCTCGTGCAGCGCGCCGTCATCCACCTCCGGGCCAACAACCTGGCGCAGGTTGGCCCGCACCGTCCAGTAGACCTCTGGCTCTCGGCGAGTAATGATGCTAGCGATGACCCGCGCCAACCCGTAGCCCATCCGGCGCGGCATGTGCTGGCCGATAAAGAGGCCAAGTCGCGTCACCGGCTTACTGCTGATAAAATCTTGAAGACGCATCAGGGCTTCATCCCCTACTCATCTGCCCGTTCGCGAGAGATGGATGGCGCGGCCACCTGGAACTCAGCCGACTGGAACAATCCCTGGGCCTCGACGAGCACCGGTAGCCCTCGCACGATGCAGAGCGCCAAGGCCATCCAACTGACCACCGAAGCAGCGATCCATATACCATGCCAGGCCGCGTGCCCCCCTGTCCTTAGCCCCAGGGCCAGGGCCAGCAGCGTGAAAGCGACCGCTTTGACTACGGCGTAGCCGGTGCGCATGGGGCTCGAGGCCACCAGCCATCGGCCCCAGGAAGAGCGCATCATGCTGTGCGCCGACTGCCCATGCTGCAACGCTACATTGCGAATGGAATCAGTCAACGCACCCCGAATGATGACCGTCAGGGGGATGAGCACTGGGATCAGTCCCAGGTGCGCGTAAGCCACCCACAGAACGATCTCCACGGCCCGGTCGGCGGCGATGTCCAGCGCGCTGCCGATGAGGGTCTGCTCACCGCGCCGCCGGGCGACGATACCGTCCAGCGAGTCCATCAGGATCAGCACGACGATGAGAAAAGCATCAATCAGTTGGCCCACCGTCCCACCAAGGTATAGCAACAGCACTACCACCACCAGCAGAGGAAACCGCAGTACCGTGATCAGGTTTGCGACGTTCATATCACCTCTGTTCAACGACAACTATAATTACCCATTGATGACAATTAGAAATGCCCACTAG
>CAZZEX010000151.1:0-8286 GCA_964653285.1 uncultured Anaerolineales bacterium | reverse complement strand
CGCCGACGGCGCGGAAGAGGGCCAGGGCCTGGCGGTAAGAGTCCAGCGCGGCGTCAATCTCTTTGCGGAACTGCTGGACGTCGCCGATGGCCTTCAGGGTGTTGGCCTCGCCCAGCCGGGCGCCGACGGCGCGGAAGAGGGCCAGGGCCTGGCGGTAAGAGTCCAGCGCGGCGTCAATCTCTTTGCGGAACTGCTGGACGTCGCCGATGGCCTTCAGGGTGTTGGCCTCGCCCAGCCGGGCGCCGACGGCGCGGAAGAGGGCCAGGGCCTGGCGGTAAGAGTCCAGCGCGGCGTCAATCTCTTTGCGGAACTGCTGGACGTCGCCGATGGCCTTCAGGGTGTTGGCCTCGCCCAGCCGGGCGCCGACGGCGCGGAAGAGGGCCAGGGCCTGGCGGTAAGAGTCCAGCGCGGCGTCCCGTTCGTCGCGGAACTGCTGGACGTCGCCGATGGACATAAGGGTGTTGGCCTCGCCCAGCCGGGCGCCGACGGCGCGGAAGAGGGCCAGGGCCTGGCGGTAAGAGTCCAGCGCGGCGTCCCGTTCGTCGCGGAACTGCTGGACGTCGCCGATGGACATAAGGGTGTTGGCCTCGCCCAGCCGGGCGCCGACGGCGCGGAAGAGGGCCAGGGCCTGGCGGTAAGAGTCCAGCGCGGCGTCCCGTTCGTCGCGGAACTGCTGGACGTCGCCGATGGCCTTCAGGGTGTTGGCCTCTGCCCACCGATCCCCCGTCCGGCGGGCCGCCTCCAGCGCCCGCCGGAAGTTCTCCTCCGCCTCCGGCGGCCAATTCACCAGCATGTAGAAGTTGCGCAGGCTACCAGTCAGGCGGGCGGCGACGCACTCCTCCCCTGCCAGTTCATGCTCGTAGCCCCACGCCAGCCAGAAGTGCAGGTTCGGTAGTTCCCGCGCCAGCAGGGAAACGCCCGCCGGCAGTTGCCCACCTGTCATCAGGCCATCGGCTGCCTCGGTCAGTCCGCGATAGTAGGCCAGCGCGGCCGGGCCGTACCGCTCCATCGCACCACCGGGCAAGGCGCGCGCAGCGCGGGCGCGGGCCGGGGCCGGGAGGCGCACCCGCTCTCCCGGCAGTACCTCCACCAGCGAGAGCGCCCGCAGCGTCGGCACCGCCGCCGCCCACCCCGGGCCGGTGACCGCCTCCAGCGCCGGCGGGTCGGCCCCGCCGGGGAAGAGCGCCAGGAAGGGGAAGAAGTCGGCCGCCGCCGGGTCCCGCTCCCGCAGCCGGCGCAGCGAAAGTTCCAACGACACCGGTACGCTGCCCAGTTTGTCTCGCTCGTCAGGGGTCAGGTCGGGATCGGCCAACACCTGCTCCTGGGCCTGCTCCAGTTGCTTTCGCAAGTGGGCCAACGAGGTGTCGACCAGGAGCGGCGCGGCCAGGACGAGCGCCAGCGGCCAGCCGTCGAGGAAGCGCAGCACCGCCCCCAGGTCGGCCCGGGTGCCCATCAGTTCATCCCGCGCCAGTCCCGCCCAGCACAGGAACAGCGCCTCGTCCTCAGGTGGCCGTAACCGGCCCAGTCCGCACTGCTGGGCCGGCACGTGGCCCACGCGCTCGCGGGTAGTGAGCAGCAGGTGCACCCCGGCGTCGTAGAGCGCCTGCAGGAGCGCCCGCACCCCCGGCCGGTCGGCAGCCACCAGGAAGTCCAGGTCGTCGAGAAACAGCAGCCGCCCGCCTGCTCCGTCTCCCTGGAGCGCCCCGGCCAGCAGGCCGTCCCGGGTGCTCAGCGCCGGGTCGAGTTCCAGCGCGGCGGCGATGCGCAGCCGGGTGGTGGCGGTGTCGGTCACCTCGCGCAGGTCCACGAAGTGGATGCCCTCTGAGAAGTAGCGCCGCTCGGCCAGCCAACGCCCCGCTTCGCGGGCCAGTTCGGTCTTGCCCATGCCGCCCATGCCGGTCAGTTCCACCATGCGGTGGCGGAGGAGGTGGCCCAGCAGGGCGTGCAGTTCGCGGGCGCGCCCGGTGAAGGTCTCCGGCCGGGCGGGCAGGTTGTGCGGCGTGGGTGGAGAGGTGGCGTCGGTCAGTTCGCCCTGGGGCAGGTCGGGGAACAGCACGACGTCGTGATTGGCGTCAGCGGGGAGGAGCAGGAACTTGGCCTCCTCCAGCGCGGCCAGGTCGGGCTGGTCCAGAGCGCGGCCCAGTTCGCGCACAACCGTGTCCACCCCCACCCCGGCCCGGCCGATCGCGAACGATTCGGCCACGCCGCGGCCCGCCAGCAGCGCCGGGTAGAAATTGCGGGCGAAAGCCCATGCGGCCGCGTTCACCACGGTCGCCCGGGCGTCAATCGCGACGATGTGCGGCACGCCGGCCTCAATCAAGGCCGGGGCAAGGGATGCGGAATGACAGGCGGAGAGGAAGGCCAGCCGGAAGGGGGCGCGACCACCTTCACCGGGGGCGATGAGCCGCTTCAGTTCACCGGCGCGCAGGGGGAACAGTCCCCCCTTCCCGTCCTCGAAGGCCAGTTCGCCGCCCGTGCCGTGGCCGCTGAAGTGCAGGACATCGAAGGATTGTTGCAACAGCAGGCGAGTGATACTTTCGGGGGTGGCCAGTTCGACGTGCAGCGTGGCCGTGCGGTCAACCTCGCGCAGCCGCTGGCGCAACTGGCAGGTCTCCCGTGCCAGGTCGAGCCGGTCCAGAGGGCGACCGTTCTGGTTCACCAGCGGCCCCGCCATCAGGGCCAGGATGGTGGCAGGCTTAGTGGACGTAGTGTGCTCCTTCCTGCAATGTGGACACCGGCCTGAAGAGCCGGTGTTGGGTCTCCCAGCGCTGCCTCTTCAGGACGGCGCGGTCCGACAATGAGGATTATAGCACCAATGGGGCAGGAAAGGCAAATCAGTGGTTAGCAGTTAGCCGCCAAGCGGGGCGTCCGCTCCTTAATCCTCCAACTCATTCAAAACACACCTATTTGCCATTTGGACGGATTTCGCTATACTATCGCTTGATGACCAAATGACCTCGGCGGCCCCGGTGCGAGGATTGAACGAGACACTATGCCAGAAGACCTGCTGATTCACACCATCGGCCACAGCGATCACGACATGGTGGCGTTCGTTGACCTGCTGCGGTGCCACGGCATCACCCTCGTCGTGGACGTGCGCAGCCAGCCCTACAGCCGGTGGACGCCGCAGTTCAACCGCGAGACGCTGGCCCGCGACCTTGACGACGCTGGCATCGCCTATCAGTTTATGGGCGACGCACTCGGCGGCCGGCCCGCCGACCCGGACCTGTACGATCCCGGACAGGAGCGCCCCGACTACCAGCGGGTAGAGCAGACGGACGTCTACCAGGCCGGCATTGACCGGTTGCTCGAACTGGCCCGCACCGAACGAGTGGCCGTGATGTGCAGCGAGGGCGACCATCGCCGCTGTCACCGCCACCTGCTCATCACTCAAACCCTGCTGGGGCGCGGCGTCCGCGTGCTCCACGTTCAGCCCGACGGCAGGACGGTCGAGGCACAGCCAGAGCCGCAACAACTTCCATTGTTCGGGTAGGGGCGGGGGTACCCCGCCCCTACCTCTGGGGAGAGTGCTGGATGCCCACAGTCTACACCATCGGCTACCAGCGCAAACCGCTGGCGACGCTCATCGGCCAACTGCGCCAGGCCGGCGTGGACGCGGTGATTGACGTCCGTCTGCGCAACACCTCCCACCTGGCCGGTTACACCAAGCGCGACGACCTGGCCTTCCTGCTGCGCGAGGGGTTCTCCATCGCCTACGAGCACCACCCCGAACTGGCCCCCACCCTCGAGATCCTCGATGCCTATCGGGCCGATGGCGACTGGGCAATCTACGAGGTCCGTTTCGTCCCGCTGCTGACCGAGCGCGTCGCCGAAGGGGTGGGCCGCGAAATCCTGGCCCGCTATCGTGCCCCGTGCCTCCTGTGCGCCGAACCGACCCCCGAACGCTGCCACCGCCGCCTGGTCGCCGAATACTGGGCCAGGCACCTGCCGGAGTTGACCATTGTTCACTTGTGAGAGAAGGCCTGCGATATCTGCTTGTCCGCTCCTATCCGTTGCGGCAACGGATGAATAGCGGATAAGCAGATAGGAGTGGGGGTACCCGCTTATTCGCTCCCATCCGTTGCGGCAAAGCGAGGGATAAATAGATGCGTATCCATTCTCATCCAATGCATTCACAAACAGGAAGCGACAGATGCATGGAAAACCCAAAGGTGTGATTCAGGACGCACCCTGGCTCCAACACACCACAAGGTCATCGGCCTGGCTATGGAGGTCCACAACGAACTTGGGCCCGGACATCGAGAGTCGGTTTACCACAACGCGCTGGCAGCCAAGTGCGGGAAAGCAGGCATCAGTTTCGAAGACGAGCTTTTCATTCCCGTCACCCTGGATGATGGCACAGTTGTCGGAGGCAACAGTCCTGATCTGGTGGTCGAACAGATCGTCATCGTTGAACTCAAAGCCCGCTCGCACCTGATGACCAATGACGATGTGGCGCGTATCATCGGCTACTTTGCCGCGTTGCCGCAATGCCAGGTGGCGTTGTTCATCAACTTTGGCCGTCCGCGCCTGGAGTATCGTCGCTTGCTTCCGCCCAAAAAGGTCGAGGCGTTCCAACGTGAGAAGTGGGGCAAGCCAGTCAAGTAGTCCTATCGCCGCAGCGGATGGACAACGGATAAACGGATGGGAAGCACACTGTATCCGCTTATCCGCTCCCTATCCGCTGCGGCAAACGGGCTGAAAGCTCAGGGAGGAAGCCATGCCACCCCAAGAAGTCCTCGTCCTGGCGATGAGCAAAATGCTCAGCGGTATCTGCACGGCCGGGTTCACCCGCAAACCCGACCCCGCCACTGGCCTGCGTTGGGTGCGCCCGGTGCGCGAATTCGACACCCTCCTGCCGGGCGACATGGCCGACGCCGGCGGCCGCCTGGTGCAGTGCAGCGACGTGGTCGAATTGGACCTGCTCGCGCCGCGCCCCGACCCGCCTCACGTCGAGGACTGGCTTACCGACTTCGTCCACCACCGGCCACGGCTGTTGCGCCGCCTGGAGGGGGAGAAGAGGGCCCGTTTCTTCGCCCAATATCTCGACCGCGCCCCGGAGGACGTGCTCGTCAACTACACCCGCTCGCTCTGCCTGGTGCAGCCGGAGTGGGTGGGGGCACGCTTCTCGCTGGACGGTTACTCTGGCAAGTACGAGGCGCGCATGACCTTTGTGCTGGCGGGCGACGTCAATCACCCCCGGGCCACGAGCAGGCGCGGCATCTCCGTGACCGACCTCAAGTGGCGCGCGCTGGGCCGGGCCTGGCTGGGCGAGAAAGGCGGCCTTCTGACGCTCGACTACGACGCGCTCTGTGAGCGGCTGAAGGCCGAAGCCCTCTACCTGGCCGTCGGGCTGAGCCGCAACTGGCAGGGGGAGTACTGGCCCCTCGTCGTCGGCGTGCACGTCGTGCCAGACTACGAGGCGGTGGTGGATGTGAACCGTCCGTAGGTGTGTTTCGAGACTGTTATGCACCTGAACCTACTCATGCTATAATAAACTGACTGTTACTACTTAGCCGCTGCTCCGCGTCCCCATCTCGGGGGCGTCCTATGCGGAGAATAACTGCCCAGGGTGAGGTACTCTCACTGTCGCCGCCTTCGGGGACGAGGGCTGGGAGCCTGAAAACAACTGGCCTGCGACAGGCTGAGTAGTGATAACTGACTCAAAATAGCGAGGTGGGGTGTCATTCCTGCCAATGGAGCACGCGAGGAATGGGTTGGAGGCTATGACGGAGCGGCGTAACGAAGAACAGTTGAAGCAATTGGCAGAAATGCTCTACTCGCTGCCTGCAGGTGCGAGAAGGCAACTGCTAGAATCGGCGGCGGAGTATCTGGCTGCAGCAGGGCAAGCAGAACAGTTATCGCTGCTGCTTGGTATTGATGAGGAGGTCACGCAGCACACGCAAGGCACAAGAGGACCAGCCAAGAAAGGCAAGTACCATCCCAAGAACAGGCTCAATGACCTGGCGGGCAATGAGTGGCTATTTTTCACCAAGACGGTGTTGCGAACATCCTATCCGTCCGAGTGCGGTCATAAGTTGCGCAGGAAACACTATGCCAACAAGCCCCCTGCGCTCATGAGGGAGATAATAGAGTTTTTTACCAAGCGCGGGCAAACGGTGCTTGACCCTTTCGCTGGCGTGGGCGGAACGTTGCTTGGGGCAAGTCTATGTGACCGCAAGGCTGTAGGTGTCGAACTAGAGCAGAAATGGTTGGACATCTATCTTGAAGTCTGCCGTCAAGAGGAGATCGAGCCTCAAGAGGTCGTGTGTGGTGACAGCCTTGAAGTCTTGCCGCGCTTAGTTCAAGAAGGACAGCAATTCGACGCTATAATCACCGATCCGCCTTATAGTCCCGCGCTGAAGAAGACGTTGGTTGACGGGAAGTACGGTTGGAGTAACCGCCGGAGTCCGTTCGAGTCTTTCTCATCGTCACCCCGGGATTTTCGCAACTCAGCGACGTTTGAGGAGTTCTATGACCGTATGGAGCAAGTTGGCTATTGGTTCTTCCAACTACTCAAGCCCGAAAAATATGCCGCTGTGATGATTCGAGATTCATACCAAAACGGCGGGTTCATTCCCGCGTCGTTCTACGTCGCGGAACGATTTCGTAAAGTAGGCTTTCAGTTCAAGGGTGTGAAGATCTGGTATCAGACAGGGGCACCGGTAAGACCTTACGGCTACCCATACGCGTATGTTCCAAACATCGTCCATCACAACATCTTGGTATTCAGAAAACCACGCTCCGGAAAGGCACTGCTGTAGTACCATTGGAGTTGGAACAGTTCCAAAACTCTACAGAACCAATGAATAAATCCACATCCGTGTTGGATGAACTCGGGCTGACGCTGGCCGAGGTCCGCGAACTTCGAGGCAACGACCGCAGCCGCCTGCTCAACTTCCTCCTGCGCTGGGATCACGTTGAGGCGGCCCACGCCTGCCTGGACGTCCTCATGCCGGTTAGTCCCACGCTCGTCTCGCTGCTCGACCTGCGCGCGAAGGCCTTCCTGGCCCAAGATCGGCCCGACGACGCGCTGGAGGTGATGCAGGAGCGGTTGCGGCGCAAAACATCCCTCACCGCCCGGTCGCTCCTGGCCCGCGTCCACCTGGCCCATGGCGATGTGGGAACCGCCTACCAGATCGCCCGCGTCCTCGTCGAGGAACACGAGGACAGCGTGACGGCCTGGGGACTGATGGGCGAAGTCGAACTGGCGCGGGGTGATGCCGACGGTGCGCTGGTCGCCTACCGTCGCCTGAACAATCTGCGCCCCCAGGGCCGCACTTATCTATTGGGAATGGTCGCCTTCTACCAGGCGCTCGAAGACTGGGTGACCGCCAGCGGTTACGCCGTGCGCTTGCTGCGCACGGCCGACGAAGAAAGGCCGCTCTCCGTCACCTACCTGCGCCGGTTGCGCGACTACTTCCGGGCCAGCGGCGAGGAGACGCGCGTCGCTGACCTGCAGGCCGAACTGGCGCGCCGCTACGCGGACGAACTGGCCGAACTGCGAGCAGTCCTTTCTCCAGCCCCTCGGCTACGACCCGCCACCACCGCCCCCCCCTCTTTCCCCCCCATTGGGGGGGATGAAGGGAGGGCGCCCGCCGAACCCCCGCCCGCCTTCGACCAGGTGCCTGTTTCAGAGGAGGAGCGGGTGCGCATCACAGATGCCGCCAAGCGGCTCTTTGGCTTCGAGACCCTCCTGCCCGGCCAGTTGGAGACCATCGCCTGCGTTCTGCGCGGCGAGGACGTGCTGACCATCCTGCCGACTGGCGGCGGCAAGTCGCTCTGCTACCAACTCCCGGCGCTGCTGGCCGAACGGGCCGGCCCTGAGCCTGCCGAACGGGGCACGACGCTGGTCATCTCGCCGCTCATCGCGCTGATGAAAGACCAGGTGGATTCGCTGCCGGCGGGGCTGCGGCGCCGGGCGACCGCCATCAACAGCAGCCTGGAGAGGGACGCGCTGCGCCGGAGGCTGGAACAGACCACCGACGGGATCTACCGGCTGGTCTACGCCGCCCCGGAACGGCTGCGCCAGCCGCCCTTCCTGCACGCGCTGCGGCGCGCGGGCGTGGACCGGCTGGTGATTGACGAGGCGCACTGCGTCAGCGTATGGGGCCACGACTTCCGGCCCGACTATCTCACTATCGGGCGGGCCCGGCAATCGCTGGGCAACCCGCCGCTGCTGGCGATGACCGCGACGGCTCCACCCCGCGTGCGGCGGGACATCCTCCACCACCTGGGTGACCCTTCGACAGGCTCAGGGCAGGCTCCTTCGACAGGCTCAGGGCA
>CAZZEX010000150.1:7199-8455 GCA_964653285.1 uncultured Anaerolineales bacterium | reverse complement strand
CTGCTGCCCCTGCCCCTTCCCGCGAAGAGGAGGTTGCATCTCTGAAGGATATGGCTGGCGGGTTGCGCAAGCAGTTGGCCGAGGTGATGGAGCGGCTCGACAGGCTGGAAAAGGAGGAGTAGGATGCGTGTTGCAGTATCAGCAGACGATAACGACGGGCTGGACAGCGTGGTCAGCCCTCACTTTGGGCGCTGCCCCTACTACGTCCTCGTGGACCTCGAGGGCCAGGAGGTGAAGCAGGTCAGCACCGCGGCGAACCCCTACTACGACCACCACCAGCAGGGGCAGGTGCCGGGCTTCATCCGTAGCCAGGGGGCCGGCGTGATGCTCACCGGCGGGATGGGCCGGCGGGCCCTTGGCCTTTTCGAGCAGTACGGGGTTGAGGCGGTGACCGGCGCCTCTGGCACCGTGCGCCATGCTCTGGAGCGTTACCTGGGTGGCGAGTTGCGCGGTGCTGAGCCTTGTCGCAAGAGTACCGGCCGCAGCCACGAAGACGAGCCCGTCGCGGGTGAGTACGAGCAGGGCGAGGCGGGCCGCTTGCGGGAGGAGGCCGAGATGCTGCAACACCAGTTGGCCGAAGTGGTGGAACGGCTGGACAGGCTGACGGCAGGTTAAAGAAACGTATCTTTTCAAAAAGCTGGGGCGAAAGGTCGGATTTGCTATCCGACCCTGTATGGCGGTTAGCAAAACCGCCCTACGTTGCCTCTACCCCAAGATATTGAAAAGATACAAAGAAACCGGGTTTCTTCTGATCGGAGGGGAAATTGCTCAAAGTCGTAGGTATCATCGGGTACAAGAACAGCGGCAAGACCACGCTGGCCCGCGCCCTGGCCCGCGAGTTGACCAGCAGGGGCCACGAGGTGGCCGTGGTCAAGCATACGTCCCACCACCTGGACCTCCCAGGGAAGGACACCACCACATTGGGAGAAGCCGTCGGCCAGGTGGGGTTTATCTCACTGCAGGAGTCAGGGGTCTTCTGGAAAAGGCCATTGAGCCTGGAGAACATCATCCCCTATCTGGAGGCGGACATCATCCTCGTCGAGGGCTTCAAGACAGAGAAGACTTTTCCCAAGATCGTGTGCCTGCGGGGGGAGCCGGATGACCGAGACCTCTTCGACGGCCTGGCTATCTGCGCCATCCTCCCTCCCCCCGCCCCGGGGGGAGCCGGAGGGGGGTCCAACCCTTCCCCCTCGCAGGGGGTAGCCGGAGGGGGGTCCAACCCTTCCCCCTCGCAGGGGGTAGCCGGAGGGGGGTCC
>CAZZEX010000150.1:0-7099 GCA_964653285.1 uncultured Anaerolineales bacterium | reverse complement strand
AACCTTCCTCTCCTGGGCCAGGATGAGGTGGGCAGGATCGCCGACCTGGTGGAAGAGAAAGCCTTCAAATTGCCCAACCTCGACTGCGGGGGTTGCGGGCACGAGACTTGCTACGATATGGCCCGCGAGATCGTCGCCGCAACCGGCAGCGTGGAGGATTGCGTCTCCTTGCAGCCGGCCACGGAGGTCAGGATAGACGGGCAGCCAATGCCTATGAACTCCTTTATCTCCAGCATCGTGAGGAACACTATCTTGGGGCTGCTGTCGCCGCTCAAGGGCTTTAAGAAGGGAAAGATCGAGATCAGCATCTGATAGCGCCAATACTCACACGTGGGGCAGGCTCTCGAGCCTGCCAACAGCCTGGAAAGGCTGCTCCACGTGTGGCTTTTGATGAAAGAAGGTGATAACTGTGGTATACGTTGACGAGGCGCGTTGTGTAGGCTGCGGCTTGTGCGCGGATGCCTGCCCCACAGGGGCCATCAGCGTGGTGGATGGCGTGGCGAAGGTGGAACAGAGCCTGTGCCGGGAGTGCGAGGCATGTCTGGAGGCCTGCCCGAGTGGGGCCATCCTGGCGCTCAGGGAGCCGGCCAAGGCTGGGGTCCCTGCGCCGGTACGCACGCCGGCACCGACTCCGATCCCGGTTCGACCGGTTGTGCCAGCCTCCCAGTCCAGCAGCGACGTGTGGCCTTGGCTGGGCGCGGCGCTGGGCTTCGTCGGGCGGGAGGTGGTGCCCCGCGTGGCGGCGCTTTTGGGGAACCGGGGGCAGCAGCAGCCCCGCCCGACGCTCCCATCTCGTGTCGCAGGTGCCCCCGGCCGCGCGAACTACGGCGGGCGGGGCGGCGGACAGCGCGCACGCCGCCGCCGGCGGGGGCGTTGGTAGCCTAATCATCCTGTCACGAGGAGATTCACGTGGGTGATCGAGGAGAGACGGTCAACTTCGACCGCATGGTAGCGGAACTGCAAAGGCAGATCATCGAACAGGAACGGACGCTCTACTCGGACAAAGTCCTTGAGGAGGCCCACAATCCTAGAAACCTGGGCCACATGTCCGAGCCAGACGCTTATGGGACGGTGCACGGCTGGTGCGGCGACACGATGGAGATCTACCTGCGGCTGGACGGGGAGAGGGTCAGAGAGATCACTTTCATGACCGACGGTTGCGGGTCGAGCGTGGCCTGCGGGAGCATGCTCACTCGCCTGGTGCAGGGGAAGTCGCTGGAGGAGGCGGGCCAGATCACATCGGCAGACCTGCTCGCTGCCCTGGGCGGTTTGCCAGAAGAAAGCACCCATTGCGCGGAACTGGCGGTGAACACGCTGCGGGAGGCGATTGCCAATCGGCCCTGCCGTGACGTGGAAAGCATGTTCCATAATTAGGTGCGAGAGACATACGTTGTGTACGTTGAGTCTAAGTCAGATCACAGAAAGGAGCAAACAATGGAAAAGGCTGACATAATCGTTGTAGGCGGGAGTGCCGCTGGTTTGACCGCCGGGATTACGGCACGGCGTCACTATCCCGACAAGGAGATTCTCCTGGTGCGTAGGGAGAAGCAGGTTCTGATACCGTGCGGTATTCCTTACATCTTCGGCACTGTAGGGAGTCCGCAGAAGGATCTAGTCGGCGACGCAGTGCTCGAGAAGAACAACATCAAGTTACTTCTCGCAGAAGCCACGGACATAGACCGAGAAAGGAAAATCCTTCACACTACCGAGGGTGACGTGGGCTACGAGCGGCTGATCATCGCCACAGGCTCGAGGCCTGCCATGCCGCCGATACCGGGGTTCGACCTGGATGGCGTTTACGCGGTCGTCAAGGACGTTGAATATCTCAGCGGGCTCCAGCAGCGGCTTGAAACCGTCAAGGACGTGGTCGTCATCGGCGGCGGGTTCATCGGCATCGAGCTGGGCGACGAGATCAATAAGGTGGGTGACAAGACCGTCACCATCGTCGAGATATTGCCACACTGCCTCGCGCTGGCTTACGATGAAGAGTTCTGCATCGAGATGGAGCGGGTGTTGGAGGACCGAGGGATCAACATCCGCACTTCCTCTAAGGTGGAGAAGATCGCCGGCGACGGAAAGGTCGAGAAGGTCGTTCTGTCCGACGGCGGCGAGATCAAGGCTGACGTCGTGATCCTGGGCATCGGGGCCGTGGCCAATGTGGATCTGGCGCAGAGGGCGGGACTGCGCATCGGCTTGACGGGCAGCATCGCGGTGGATCGGACGATGCAGACGTCTGACGAGAACATCTACGCCTGCGGAGACTGCGCCGAGAAGATCTCGTTCTTTGGCGGCAGGCCCTCGCCGCTGAAGTTGGCATCCATCGCTACGTTGGAGGCGCGCATCGCTGGCGCGAATCTCTTCGGCATCAGGCGTGAAAACATCGGCACGGTGGGCGTCTGGTCCACGGCCGTGGGGGATACTGCGCTAGCCACCGCCGGGTTGACCGAGGGAATGGCCAGGGAGCGCGGCTACGACGCGGTCGCCGCAACCATCGCAGGCCCCAACCGCCATCCTGGCCTTATGCCCGGCGCGGCGAACACCAGGGTCAAGCTGGTGTTCGAGCGAAACTCCGGCGTAATCCTGGGCGGGCAGGTCATGGGCGGCCCGGCGGCAGGCGAGATCATCAATGCTATCTCTGCCTGTGTGCAGAACCGCATGACCGCGGAGGACATTGCCATGTTCCAGACAGGCACCCATCCTGCGCTGACCGCCTCACCTATCGCCTACCACATGGTGAACGCCGCAGAGATGGCCATACAACAGATGCGTGAGCGTGGAGGTTAGTCATGCCGAAGATACTTGTCATAGACGATGACCCTGATTTCCTCCTTGCTGTACGGATGGTGCTCGAAGCCCATGACTTTGAGATGGAAGCGGCGACGACAGCCGAGGAAGGAATCGACAAGGTTCTAAGCACCGAACCAGACCTGGTGATCCTGGATATCATGCTGCCGACAGGCTACGAGGGATTCGACGTCGCCCGCGAGATCAGGGAGAAGCACAAGCTGATAGATCTACCCATTTTTATGCTTACCAGCATACACGGCACCAAAAAAGTGCCCTACCGTTTCGCTCCCGATGAGCATTACCTGCCGGTAGACGTGTTCCTGGACAAGCCGATTGAACCGGACCAGCTCGTTGACACGATCCAGGAGATGCTGGGTGAGCGCCGGGAGGAACCGGAACATCCGTTGTAGGATTGGTTTATCCAGGAGGTCACGTGAAAGATTATACAGAGGCGGTCGAACAGAAATAGGCACGCTACTCGGCCAAGGTCTTTGAAGAGTCATCTAATCCCAGCAATATGGGCCCGATGTCTGAGCCAGACACGCATGGGATCATCTACGGCTCTTGCGGCGACACAATGGAAATCTATCTGCGGCTGGACGGGGATAAGATCGAAGAGGCCACTTTCACGACCGACGGCCGCGAGTCGGCGATAGCCTGTGCAAGTGTGCTAACCAAAACAGTGCGAGGGCTACTGCTGGGAGAGGTCGGCAAGATCAGGCTGGAGGATGTGATCGCTGCACTGGATGGCCTGCCCGAAGCGAAGGTTCACTGTGCCCATCTGACGGTAAACACGCTGCGGCAGGTCGTTGACAACTGGTACGCCGGTGGAAGCAAGGAACTCGGTGGTTAGCGACGTATCTGCGTGGGACGATGTGGCTGCGCGGGCCGGCGACTTGGTTCGGCAGGGCTACCACTGAGCGGAGGCCATGCTGCTCACCGTGGGTGAGCATGTGTTGGGCGATCTGGAGCCGCGATGCGCGCGGATGGCGACCGGCTTCGCGGGCGGCGTGGGTGATACCCAACAGGAGATGTGCGGGGCGCTGAGCGGCGGGGTGCTGGTCATTGGCGGGCTGCTTGGCCGGGAGAGTCTGGACGAGGACGATCTGCCGGCCCTCGCTCTCGCCACTCGCTACAGGGAGCGCTTCCTGGCTGAACTGGGTGCCACTCAGTGTGCCCAGGTGTACAAGATAGTCCACGCGCCAGGTGGATTGGGTTCCTGCGCGCTGTTGGTCGAGCGAGCGGCGACGATTCTCTTGGAGTTGCTCGCGGAGGCCGAACGAGGGGTTTAGTGATGGGTGCAACTGGCTATCTTGCCTGCCTGCGGGGTTGTGCGGGACACGATTCACCGCTGAGCATCTCTTGAGGAGGTCCTATGTCGCAGCGAAGCCATGTCGAGGTCAGAGGGTGGGGAGCACGTCACTACGACCTGATGATGAACCTGCTCCTGCTAGGGCGTTATCAGGCCTTCATCGAAGAAGCCATCGGGCGGATGGATATCCGCCAGGGGGACGCCATCTTGGACCTGGGATCGGGAACCGGGCGCAACATCTGCACGATGATGAAGTCCCTGGGGGACACCGGACGGGTCGTCGGGGTTGACATTGGGCAGGAGATGCTCCAGCAGGCTCGGCAGCGATGCCAACCCTATCCCCAGGTGACCTTCCTGAAGCGACGCATCGAAGAACCGCTTCCCTTCCACGAAGAGTTCGATAAGGCTTTCATCTCCTTCACTTTACACGGCTTTGAGGACGAGGACAAGGAGCGGGTGATCGCCAATGTCCATCGGGCCCTGAAGCCGGGCGGTATGTTCTGGATCCTCGACTACAACGAGTTCGACCTGGATCGTCAGTGGCTTCCCTTCCGCTGGGCCTTCCGACACTTTGAGTGTGATTTGGCCAGTGAGTTCCTGTCCCTGGACTTGAGGGGGATGCTGGCCCGCCATGGATTCGGCAGCTTCGTGACGCATCTATTTCTGCGGGACTACGTGCGGTTGCTGGGGGCGGAGAAGTTGGAGGTAGGGGGTGAGGGATGAGCAGCGAGCAGATCGAGGAACTGGAGAAGACAAGAGAGGAAGCAAAGGGAGACAATGTCAAAGCCGAGAGCCATGGTGGATTATAGGAGATGCCAACCTGAGAGGTGCGACAAGGGCACCTGTCTTGCCGCGTCTGCATGTCCCAACAGGGTTCTCAGCCAGGAAACTCCTCGTGAGATGCCCGATCTTAACCCAGCTATGTGTATCGGCTGCGGTATATGTGCTCAGGCCTGCCCCTTAAAGGCAATCCGAGTGATGTAAAGCAGCGCGGATGTAACGACCGAATGTCTCAGATCTGGTTGAAGATAAAACGATGCTTCGTACCATAGGCAAGGAGGCCAAGTTGCTATGGAAATCGATGTGTGGAAAGCGCAGCTCGAGAGAGAACGTAGGGAGAAGGAAGGGTTCTTTGCGGGGCACCAGCAATCGCCGATACCCCCCGCAGATCGCGCTGAGCTTAGGGGGCTTGACTATTACCCTCCCGACCCGGACTGCAGATTCGAGATTGAGCTTCACGAGCATCAGGAAAAGAAGATGGTGAGGATGGCATACACAAAGGGCGAGGAGCGGGACTTTATCCAATGGGGCGAATTCCGATTCAGGATCGGCGGCGAGGAGTGTGTGCTCCAGGCTTACAGGAGCGATTCCGAAGAGGAGCAACTGTTCATTCCCTTCAGGGATGCAACGTCTGGCCAGGAAACGTACGGTGCGGGGCGGTATCTCGACCTCAACGTTGCGAGGAATCGCACCGCCGACGGGAAATGGATTATTGACCTCAATAGGGCGTACAATCCCTGGTGTGTATATAGCGAGAACTACACATGTCCCTTCGTACCTCAGGAGAATTGGCTTACAGTGCCGGTACGTGCTGGTGAGAAGAACTATCCCCTGAAGAAATAGTGCACGGATAATCTCCCACTTCCATTCTTTGCGCATTACCCGTGGAGGATAAGAGATGACTGAGCATGCTGCCAGAGAGATAAACACGGAACTCTTGTTTCAACCGCTGACTATAGCGAGCCTGAAGTTGCCCAACCGCGTGCTGATGACGACTATCAAACTGGGCTATGGCACCCCACAGGGCGAGGTGACGGAGCGCCACATCGCCTTCTACGTGCGACGGGCGGAGGGTGAGGTGGGCCTCATCACCACCGAGCCGCTCTACATCCACCCCAACGGGCGGGAACTTTCCACCCAGTTGGGCGTCCACGAGGATCGCCTGCTGGGCGGCCTGCGCCGCCTCACCGACGCCGTTCACGCCGCCAGCGGGCTTATCATGGCGCACATCAACCACGCCGGGCGAGCCGTCAACCCCAAGTTGGTGCCGGAGGGGGAGCGCGTCTCCGCCTCAGATGTGTTCTGCCCAGCCAATAAGGTCGTTCCCCGCTCGTTGACCCTGGAGGAGATTCCCACCTATGTCCACTACTTTGCCGAGGCCGCCCGCCGCGTACGCGAAGCGAGGTTCGACGCCGTTGAGGTGCCCTTCAGCCACGGCTACCTGATCCACCAGTTTCTCTCCCCCCACACCAACCACCGCGACGACGAGTACGGTGGCTCGTTCGAGAACCGGCTGCGCTTCGGGCGCGAGGCCATCGCCGCCGTGCGAGAGGCCGTGGGAGATGACTTCCCTATCGTCGTGCGCATGAACGCGCAGGACTACGCAGAGGGTGGCCTGACCATCGAGGACGCAGAGACGCTTGCTCCTGTTCTGGAAGGGATGGGAGTGAACGCTCTCAGCATCACCTCCGGCACGATGTGTGAATCGGTGGCCTATTGTCTTTATCCCCTCGGCACCCCCAAGGCTCACCTGCTGCCGATGTCCGCCCGCATCCGCCAGCGCGTTTCCATCCCGGTGGCGGTGGCCGGGCGCATCCGCACCCCCGACGTGGCCCGCGAAGCGTTGGGCCTGGGGCAGGCCGACTGGATCGGGCTGGGGCGTCCCTTCCTGGCCGACCCCGATTGGGTACACAAGACAGAGGCCGGCGATGAGGTGGCCATTCTGCGCTGTGCGGCTTGTCATCAGGGCTGTCTGACCGAACTGCGCAAAGGACATGGCACGTCGTGCATGTTCAACCCGCTCACCGGGCGCGAGGCTGAGGTTCAGATCACGCCGGTCGAACAACCGCGCCAGGTGATGGTGGTTGGCGGCGGGCCGGGAGGGATGGAGGCGGCCATCATCGCTGCCCAACGGGGCCACCACGTCACCCTGTATGAAAAGGATGACCGGCTGGGCGGGCGTTTCCGCGAGGCGGTACAGGTGCCGTACAAAGAGGAGTT
>CAZZEX010000149.1:0-8729 GCA_964653285.1 uncultured Anaerolineales bacterium | reverse complement strand
GCCCCCGGGCCGCCAGCCGGGTCAACCCCTCGACGTAGCCGGCCGGGGAGAACAGGTCGGAGATAAGCACCGCCAGCCCCGGCCGGCCGCCGGAGATGGCGTAAGAGCGCAGGCCAGCGTTCAGGTCGGTCGTGCCCCCGGCCTCCAGGCCCTCCAGCCACTCAAACAGCCGCAGCGCGTGGCCACGCCCCCGTACCGGGCCAAAGGAAGCAGGAGGCAAGGACGCAGGAAGCGAGGAAGCCCGGAGCAGCGCAACAGAAAGGCGATCACCGCCTACCAACGCAATGTACCCCAACGCCGCCGCCAGCCGCCGCGCATAAACCCACTTATTCTTCTCCCCCTCCCCTGGTCCCCTTGTCCCCTTGTTCCCCTGTTCCCTTGTCCCCCCGTCTCCCTGCTCCTCCCCCCAATCCATCGAGCCGCTGCCGTCAAGAAGGATGTGAACCGCCAGGTCCTCCTCTTCCTCGAACAGTTTGATGAAGGGACGCTCCAATCGGGCGTAGATATTCCAGTCTACCCGCCGCAGGTCGTCGCCCCGGGTGTAGTCGCGGTAGTCGGCGAACTCAACCGAGGTGCCGCGCCTGGTGGATCGCCGCTCGCCTGCGGCCTGTCCAGCGCGCACGCGGCGAGCGACGAGTGAGAGACGCTCCAGTTTGTGCAAGAACGCTTCAGAACACGGATTCCAGGACATCAACGGATAGGATTACTCGTAGACCTTCTCGTCAACTTGTTCTGCCTCCGGCGCGTCCGGCTCCGCGTCCCGCACCCCCGGCCGTCCGGGCAGCACCTCCCGGTAGTACTCGTGCTGGATGATCAGGTCCATCACCTCGTTGGTGCCGGTCCAGATCATAATCAGCCGCGTGTCCCGCAGCAGCCGCTCAATGGGGTAGACGTCGGTGTAGCCGATGCCGCCCATAATCTGCATGGCGTGGTTGACGACCTGCCAGGCGGCGTCGGTGGCGAACTTCTTGGCCTCGGAGACGAGCCGCCGGGAGCGGCGGGGGTCGTCGCCACCGTCCACGCTGCGGGCGGCACCATAGACCAGGCCACGGGCGGCGTCCAGCAGGGTGATCGAGTCGGCGACCTTGAAACTGACCGCCTGGAAGCGGCGAATCTTCTTTCCGAAGGCCCGGCGCTGGTCGGAGTAGCGGGCCGCCACCTCCAGCGCCGCCCGCCCCATGCCGATAGCACCGGCGGCACTGGTCATTCGCTCCGGGATCATCATGCGGTAGAAGATCTCCGCCGCCCCGTTCTCCACCCCGATGATGTTCCCAGCCGGCACGCAGGCGTCGTGGAAGACGAGCCTCCCCGTTCCGCCGCCCCGGGTGCCCAGCAGGCCGTAGAGGTATTCCACCTCCACCCCTTCGGCTTCGCTCAGGGCAGGCCCTTCGGCTTCGCCCTTCGACGGGCTCAAGGCGTCGCTCAGGGCAGGCCCCGGCCATCGCTCGACGATGAAGGCGCTGATAGAGTGACGGGGTGGGGCTTCAGGGTCAGTGCGGGCGTAGGCCAGGAAAAAATCCGCCTCGGCCGCGCCGACGATGAACCGCTTCTGGCCGCGCAGGACGTAGTGGTCGCCCTCCCGCCGGGCCTCGGTGGTGGTGCCGAAGAAGTCGGAGCCGCCCCTGGGCTCGGTGAGCGCCTCGGCCCCGATCTTCTCCCCGGTCAGCAGCGGCACAAGCCAGCGCTCTTTCTGCTCGGCGGTGCCAAAGACATTCAGCGCCTCGCCGACGATGCTGGGCATCACGTAGGCGCAGGTCAGCGCCGTGCCCAGCACCCCCACCTCCTCGATGGCCACAATCTCGTCCTCCCATCGCAGCCCCCGCCCGCCGTACTCGGGCGGAAAGCGCAGCCCCAGCAGGTTGCGCTGCCCGGCCTCCCGCACGAAGTCACGCGGATACTGCACCCGGTCGGCGTCCATATCCAGGACCAACTGGCGCGGCACGGAGCGGACGAACGCCCGCACCTCGTCGCGCAGTGCACGCTGATCCTCGGTTAGCATTGCTTCAAACATCGGTCACCTCTCCCCCCCTACGGCTCAGCTAGCTCTTTCTGGATTGTAGCCAACAGTTTGGTAGCGTAGTCGAGGCCGGCTTATATTTTATCTCGATTATCCCTCAGTTCCCTCAGTCTGGCAAGCTCCAGGGCCTCTTCTACCTCATCAACCCCAACACCACCGGTGTCGCCACCCCCAGGGCGGAGGAGACCCTGCTCAAGATGTTCGTGCACGCCGGTCACGAGGTCGTTCACTCCCGCTTCCCCGATCACGGTGAATATCACTCGTCGTATATGGGTGACCTGCTCACCAATGCTGCCGGCCTCTTTGCCGCCTGGCCCAGGAACTGCGCGGCAGGAAATCGTCGCCCCGTCGGCAATCCCGTCGAGGTGGTGATCGGTACCTCACCTGCATATTCAGGCAGAATGACGCAGTTAATCATTTGACCGGATCGAAAGAAGCATCGCGTTATTTGACATCTTGCGCTCCTTTCAACCTTTGGACATGACGATGAAGACAGCGACCAACACCCCAGCGGCCATCGCAAGGATACTATATTTCCTGTTCTCCCTTTCAACCGCAGGAAGCAGGTGGGAAGCACCCACATAGACCAATGCGCCGGCGGAGATAGCCAGCAATATGCCTAGAGTGGACTGCTTGATGTTGTTGATGAAGGGATACGACACCAATGTGCCCAACGGGGTGGATATGGCGGCCGCCAGAAAGGCATATACGACTGACTTTCTTCGGCTGAAACCTCCCCGCTCCAGGAGCACAAACGTGACGATTCCCTCGGGAAATTCGTGGAGTATCATCCCGATAGCGGCCAATACCCCTGTGAATATGCTGACGTTAAAAGTCACCGAATAAATTACCCCATCAATGAAAGAGTGGAACCCGATTCCCAGCGTTGGAATGATGCCCATGGCGTAGTCCGTGGACTCGTACCTGTGACAGACGTATAGGTTCAAGAGGCGATTGGATAAGTGAATCGCCAGAAATCCCACCAGCAAGAACGCAGGAGCCGTGCTGCTCATCCTAAAAGACTTGGGGATGATGTGCACAAATGAGACAGAGATCAACACTCCGGCCGCAAAACACATGAAGTAGGCAGAATACTCCCTGCCCCATTCTTCATATCTACTGATGACGTATATGCCGATCGTCGTAACCGCGCACGCCAGAAAGCTGGCCAGCGTTACCGCTATAAACGTATTGGTGAACATCCGCCCCCTCCTTTCAGAGTCAATTAGCGATCTCGATCACAGCATTAGGCTCTGCCAGATTTCCTTGTTTAGCCAGTATGAGAGTATCCTGTAGTTCTTCAAAGGGGAATAGACTCGTTCCCACTTTCAGACCCAGCCGGTCCACGATTGCGAAGAACTCTTCCGCGTCAGACCTTTTCAGATTGTACAGGGTCCTGATGTCGCGTCCCCATAGATTTTCACTGTAACGTTCAATCACAATCGGAGACGCGCTCACAGGCGCCATCACCAGGGTTCCACCTTTTTCCAACTGCGAGAGGACAGGTTCAACCAGGTTCCCTGCCGGGGGGAAGAGGATTGCTGCGTCCAATTTGCAGGGCATCCTCTCCTTTGCGGCGTTTGCAGCCCAGTTCGCTCCTGCTCTCTTTGCTCCTTCGATGTTCTTTGCCGATCGGGTGCTCACGTACGTCTCTATGCCCATGGATTGCGCGACTCTGAGCACGTAATAAGCCGTGGGACCGAAGCCATAAAGACCCAATTTGTCCCCCTCTTGTGCCCCTGTGAGTTTGAACGCCGCGTATCCCGCTATGCCAGGGCACATGAGTGGAGCAATCTCGGCCGGTTTCAATTGGACATCATTGAGGGGCAAAGCATACTTCGCTGGAATGGTCATATACTCCGCGTAGCCACCATCCAAGTCCCACCCTGTGCACTTGATCTCTGGACAATAGTTCTCCCTCTGTGACAGACAGTATTTGCACTGTCCGCAGGCGCTGTGCAGCCAATACACGCCAACCTTGTCACCGACGTGGAACCGTTCGACGTCTTTCCCCATCTCATCCACGAACCCCACAATTTCATGCCCCAGAATGATAGGGGACTTTCTCAAGGGAAGGTCCCCCTCGGCGATGTGGATATCCGTTCTGCAGACCCCGCAAACAAGGGTTTTTATTCGGACTTCGCCGTCCTGTGGGTGAGGCGTAGGAACCTCCACAAGTTTCAACGGTCGTTCTTCTATTTTCGCCTGCTTTTCGAGTATCCATGCCCTCATCGTTCCCTCCTCTTAGACCACGTGTGCTCCTATGTACCGGTCCCTAAGCCTGTCATTCAGACCTTCCCGGTCCATCTTCACGGCAAGAGGCAGATAATCCAGTATATCCTGAGCCGTTATGCCATCTTCCCCTTTGTCTTCAGCAGCGAGGTCCCCGGCAAGCCCATGCATAAACACTCCCTTTCTGACAGCCTCCTGAACGGACAGCCCCAGGCCGAACATGGCGGCGATGGTCCCCGTCAGGACATCGCCCGACCCTGCCGTTGCCATGCCGGGATTCCCGCTCATATTGATAAAAACGCGTTCATCGGGATACCCGATCAACGAGTGAGCACCTTTCAGAACGATCGTACCGTTCAATTCCCTGGCAGTACGCTGCAGGACATCTATCTTGTTGGCATCTATTTCGCGCACACCCATCTTTGTGATTCTGGACATTTCGCCTAAGTGCGGCGTGAGAATGGTCTCCGCTTTCCTCCCTTTTACAATCTGCAAGTCCTGGCACAGCGCCGTGATGCCGTCACCATCTATGAGCAGTGGTTTGCCTATCTCCCCGGCCAATTCCCTGACCAATTGTTGGGTTTCTTTCTCCAGAGACAAGCCGGGGCCAAGGATCACCATGTCCATCCTCTCCGATAGCTCCAGCAAGGCCCGCTTGTTTTTGAGAGCGATGCTTCCAGAACTTGTCTCAACCTGCGGAACGAAGACAATCTCACTTCCCTTACTGGCGATGAATGGCACAATGGACTTGGGAGCAGCCAGGCGGGAATATCCACCACCCGCCTTTAGAAAAGACAAGGCGGCAAAATAGGGTGCTCCAAAGTAACTGGAAGCACCGGCAACGAATAGCACCTTGCCAAAATCGCCTTTGTGAGCGTCTTTATCCCTGGGAGGAAGTTTCATCGGATGACTGCTCTCTACTTTCAGTGTGTCCGCGTTGTATATGGATGGAGGGAACGATATGTGCGAGACGTACAGTTTTCCGCACAGGTCGTATCCCGGGAAAAGCATGTTGCCCATCTTGGGCAGGCCAAAGGTGACGGTGTAGTCCGCCTTCACCGCTGTGCCCATCACTTTGCCCGTGTCGCCGTGGACTCCAGAGGGAATGTCAACGCTGAACACCGTTTTCCCGCTTTCATTGATCAGCTCAATAACATCGCGATACAGCCCCGCGACATCTCGGGTGAGACCCGTGCCCAGAATGGCGTCCACAATACCATCGCAATGAGCGACCCCCGTCTTCACCGCCTCAATGGACTCGATCCGCCGGACTTTTATGGGTAGCCGGGACACAATGTCGAAGTTGATTTTCGCTGTCCCCTTGAATCTGCCCGGATCGCCCAAAACGAAAACCTTGACCACTCCACCACTCGAGTGGATCTTGCGTGCGACGACGAATCCATCCCCCCCATTGTTGCCCAACCCGCAAAAGACGACAAAATTCTTGCCTTTGATGCCGAACTCTTTCAATAGCACAAAGTACACAGCCTGGCCCGCATTTTCCATCAAAAGTTCGGCCACGATGCCAAGTTCCTCTATGGCCGTCCTATCCAGTGCTCTCATCTCTGAAACACTGCTGACTTTCATTTCTTCTCTCCCTCTTCCTCTGAAATCGTTCGCTAACTCACCCTCCAGGCCCCTCCCTCTCCCGGTTTTGGGAGAGGGAGGGAGCGGCCGACGGGTGGAAGTCAGTCACGGTCACAGCGGCTCATGCGACTTCTGCTTCAATCTCTTTATTCTGCTTCCTCCTCCGTGGCTCTGACGACCAGCACCGGCACGTGAGCGTGGGCCAGCACGCGATGGCTCACACTACCCAGAAGCAGGCTCGTCAGTTCGCCAAGGCCCCGGCTGCCCATCACGATTAAATCACACTGGCGGGTCTCGGCCACTCGTAGGACGGCATCGGCCGGTGGCCCCTCCAGTACCTCGACAATGACGTCGTCCACGCCCGCTTTCCGCAGTTTTTCGGCCGCGTGATCCGCCACCTGCTCTCCCTGGGCGACGTTATGCGAGATGAATTGTTCTCGTCCTGGTTCCCCCAGATAGCCAGGCACCGGGGGAACAGCGTGGACGATAACCACCTGGGCCTCGTCGCGCAAGGCCAGGTCCCGTGCATACTTCAACGCCTCCTCGGCGTGGGGAGAGCCATCTGTACTGTAGCCAGTAGAATTCTCTTGAACACCATCATACCTCCTCAAGTTCTTATCTTCAACAATCCGCATCTACCCCCGGACTACCCGTCCCGTGGGTAGATGGCCCACATGCGGGCCAGTTCGTCCTCTTCGCAGCGGATCTCGGTGTAGTGAACGGTCTTGCCATCCTGGAGAACGCGCACTCCGGCCCCTTCCACGACCTGGCCCACGAAGGCGAACTCCGTCCCTAACTCCTCCAAAGTATGGCTCACGTCCTCCATCCGCTCGCGCGGAACGGTGACCGCCAGGGTTCCGGAGGAGATCATGCGCAGGGGGTCGAACCGGAACGCATGAGCGAAGCGCGAGACGATGGCAGGGATCGGCAGCCGGGCAGACTCCACCTCAATGCCGACTCCCGAGAGCGCGGCGATCTCCAGCAGCGTCTCCAGGAGCCCGCCTCGGGTCACGTCGTGCATGGCCGTCACACCCTGGGCCGCCAGCGCCAGTGCCTCCGGCGCGACGCTCACTTCGGCCATCACGCGGCGGCCCTCCGCCATCTCTTCCTCGCTCAACCCCAGGTTCCGCGCCACGTCTGCAAAGTCCTGGGCCAGGATGGCCGTCCCCTCCAGGGCGATCCCCTTGGTGACCAGCACGTGATCGCCCACGCGAGCCCCACCGGTCCGCACCGGCTCGCGCCCTGACGCAGTCCCCAGGGCCGTGACGGCGACCAGGGGGCGGGAGAGGCCGGCCGAGTACCCGGTGTGCCCCCCGATGATAGAGACTCCGATCTCCCCAGCCGCACGGCTGGCGTCGCGCATGATCTGCTCCAGGAGTTCCTCGTCCTCTATCCGAGGCACCAGCACCAGCAGTTGGATCCAGCGGGGCGGGATGCCGGCTGTGGCGACGTCGTTGCACGCCACGTGGACCGCCAGCCAGCCGATGTCCCCGATGGCGCCGACGATGGGATCCACGTGGGAGACGAGGATGTCACCCCCGACTCGTGTCAGCGCCACGTCTTCGCCGAAGGCGGCACCAAGGACGATATCGGGATCGTTGGCCTGGACGAAGGGGAAGACCCGCCGCTGCAAGACATCTAGTGAGAACTTGGACATCGTGTGCTCCTTCCTCTTTGCTTGAGCAACTCTCGCCACCCAACGGCGGCTTGGAGTGTGATAATCACGCCGGCTTGAGATCCAACACCGGCGTATAGCTTCTTCCGGTTGAAGGAGGCGCTTCCCTTTTCCGGAAATGACGATGGGTATTCATCATTGTACCACCGCTGACAGCGGCACGCGCACCGGCTCGCCATTTTCACCCTCGCGCACCCGGTACAAATCCTCTATGCTTTCGACGCGATCAATAAAAAGAACGCCGTCCAGGTGGTCTATTTCGTGGTGAACCACCACCGCGTCAAAGCCTTCGAAGATTCGATCGAAGGGATTGCCCGCTTCGTCCAGGCCAGTTACCCTTAGATAATGCGGGCGCACGGTTTCACCGTAGAGACCGGGGAAGCTGAGGCAGCCGTCAAAATCTTTTTCCTCGTTTCCGGCCTCCACGGCTTCCGGGTTAATCAGCGGCAGGGGCGGATCGGGCTCGCTCTCGCTATCCCGTCCGCCGCCCAGTCGAACCACGACCACTCGGCTGTGAACGTTAATCTGAGGGGCAGCCAGTCCGATTCCCTCAGGATGATCGTTTAGCGTGTCCTTCAAATCCCGCACCAGTCTTTTGACCCGCCGGCTTATACTCCCGACCGGCTTACTTTTTTCGCGTAGAGCCGCTTCGTTTTCGAGATATAGAACGACGTCTCTAACGGCCATAACCTACCCTCCCCAGGCTTACCCATCCCGCGGATGGAGCCTCCTCATATAGAACGTCAGCCCGTCGTATTTCGACTCGACGAGTTGATCGTGAGCGATGAGCCTGTGAACGACGGACCAGTCAGCCCTGGCCCGGGCCAGGAACTCGCTCACTGCTTCCTCTCGCATTGGATGCACGGACGTGATGCTCAACAAATCCTCCTCGGCGTCACCCGTGAAAGCGAACGCGTTGCCCTCGTAGCCGATCAGATACTCCACTCGATCCACCCTCTCGCTGACGATCTGGTAGGCCCGATTGATGACTTCCTCATCGGGGGGTTGTACCCACTCCTCCGCCGGCGGCCTGGTCGGGATCGCCAGATAGGCTATGGCAGGCCTCAGGCGGGCCAAAAAGCCGGCAACCTCCCTGATGTGATCATCGCCATCGTTGACGCCCTCGACGAGCATCGTCTCCGTCACCAGTTCCCCTTTGAAGGCCTGCGCGAACTCGAGCGCTCCATCGAGAATCGAGGTCAATTGCAGAGAGCCGTG
>CAZZEX010000148.1:0-8878 GCA_964653285.1 uncultured Anaerolineales bacterium | reverse complement strand
GTGAAGGAGGCCATCCGCCAGAAGCGGAAACTGTACGTGCGCTACCGGCCCGACCCAGCGAGGCCGGTGGAGGCCTATCTGACCGCCCCACTGGACGTCAAGCCGGGCAAGACCCTGGCGACGCGGGCCAGCGACTACCTGTGGGTCTACTCCTACGAGCACGGGGGCGTCGTCTCGCTGCGCCTGGGGCGCGTGCTGGGGGCCGAACTGAGCGAGGAGACCTTCGACCCGGCGGAAGTGATGGCAGGGTGGAAGAAGACGCCGGAGTGGAATATGGCGCGGGAGTGGTAAGCGCACCGCACCGCCATGAACAGGCGGCGCTGGAGGCGGGGAACCTGCCGGAGGCCCGCCCCACCGGTACGAGGTCGCCTTCCTGGAGGCGGAGCGGCTGCTGGAGGAGGTCGAACCACTGAAACACTGAGCGCACTGAATCCACTGAACGACGAGCCTCTTTCAGGGCGATCAGTTTCCTCAGTGGTTCAATGGTTCAAGGAGGAGAACTATGAAACCATTTCGCAAATACTTCCCCGTGGTCGAGGGGCGGTACGTGGACGGCGGCGTGGGCGCGTACGCCAACCCCTGCTACCTGGCCGCCTACGAGGCACGCTTCTGCCTGGACTGGGACCCGGCCGAGACGACGCTCATCAGCCTGGGCACAGGCCGCAGTCCGCACACGCTCCAGCCCGGCGACGCCGACCGCTTCTGGGCCTGGGATTGGATCAAGCCGGTGCTGGGCGGTTTCCTCCAGTCGGCCGACGACCAGCAGGTGCACCTGGTGTGCACCTTCTTCGAGCGACTCGACTTCCGCCGCTTCCAGGTGGACTTGCGCGAGCCCATCGGGATGGATGACCCCAGCAAGATACCCCAACTCACCGCCTACGGGGACGAACTGGGGCGCAAAATCCTGGACGACGAAACCGACTGGGCGTTGGATATCACCGCCAGCCGCGCGCCACGCCGTCTATAGGACGACGCGCCGTCTGAAACCCTGAGACATACAACCAGCCGCCCTACTCGCGGGCCAACTTGACGCCATCGCCACAACGCTAAAACATCACCTTGACAACACCCCACCTAAGTGCTACAATCTCTCTGCCGCTGAGCACCGCCAGCCCGGCAGGGACTTCCCCCTCGTGGGGGGGGGACTGAGGGGGGTAAGGTTGCAGCGGCGATGTTTCTATGAGGGAGAGATTGGGAGAAGAGTGAGCCAGGAAACTATTGCCCGCATATTGGCCATCGAACAAGAGGCCGCGAAAATCCACGACGACGTCCAACGCCAGGCTGCGCACCTGATCGAGGAGGCCGAAAAAGCAGCCCCCGCTTTGCGTGAACAGGCCCTGGCACAGGCCCGCCAGGAAGCCGAGCAGATTGTCGCCACGGGCCAGGAAGCGGCCGAGGCCAAGCGGTCACGCGCAGTCGCGCAGGCCGAGGCGGAGGCCCAACGTATGGAGGCGCTGGCTGCACGCCACTTCGACCAGGCCGTGAACTTCGTGCTCGACCAGGTCGCAGGACGCAAATAACGCTATGTCCGTGCAAGAGGTCAGTGCCTACTCCCTGGTCCACGCCACTGTGCGTGCCCTCTACTCGACCATGCTGGCGCCGGAGACGTGGGGTGCGCTCGTCCAGGCGCAGGACTTTGACACCCTTTTGAACGTCCTGTCGAAGACGGTATATGGCCCCTATCTCCAGATCGAGCGCCAGGAACTGACTCCCCGCCGCGCCGTCTACCAGATCAGGTGGCACCTGGCCGACGCTTACGAGAAAATCATCCGCCTGACGCCGGACCCCGGCCAACAACTGCTGCTCCAACTGTGGCGGCTCTACGAGGTGGACAACCTCAAGGCCACCCTGCGCGGGGTTGAGACCGGCGCGTCGTGGAACCAGGTACGCCACCTGCTCTGCCCGATGACCAGATACATCACCCTTACCACAGCCGATATGGAAAAGATGATCCAGAGCGGCGACATGGCGCGGGCCATCGAACGCATACGTCACACTTCCTATTACGACACCCTCGTCCATGCGCTGGAGCGCTACCAGGAGGAGAGGAACCTGTTTCCCCTGGAAGTGGCGCTAGACCTGGATTACTACCGTGGGCTGTGGCAGAGCATCAACCAACTGGCGGGCATAGACCACGAACAGACATTGCGCGTCGTGGGCACCGTCCTTGACGTGGACAACCTGCTCTGGGCAGTCCGCTACCGCGTTTATCACCACCTCTCGGAGCAGGAGATCATCAACTACACGCTGCCCTTCGGCTACCAGGTACGCGACGAGGACATCCGCGCCATCGCCGCCGGCGCGGACATCGCCCAGGTGGTGAGACGCATCTACCCGGACGCTGAGGTCCCCCCCCTGATTTCGGGGGGGGGCGGGCTGGCCACGCTCGAACTTTCTCTCCAGCGCCACATCGTCAAAACGTGCCACGCGGCCTTCATCGGCTATCCCTTTCACGTCGGCATTCCGGCAGCCTACCTGCTGCTGAACGAACACGAGATCAGGAATTTGACCGTGCTGATCGAGGCCAAGGCCTCACACCTCCCGCCAGAGATGTTTGCATCCATGCTTGAGATTCAGCCAGTTGGGGCCAGTCTCCCGACCACGCCCCCCCAGACCAATCAGAGGTGAGCATGTTTCGACCACAAGCGATGAGCAAGGTCGAACTGGTCGTGCCGGAGCACGACGTCGTGCCCGTGACCAAAGCACTGGCTGCCTCGGATGCCTTCCACCCAACGCTGAGTGGTCACCTGGGCGGTGAGCGCGTCCCCCGTCAGGCCGAAGACTGGCAGGAGCGGGCGGTCGCCTTCGCAGAACTTGAACGGCGCATCCTGGCCGTGATGGAGTCGCTGGGCGTGGACGAAGGTCCGCTCCCATCGGAAGCACCTCCCCTCACTGAACCCGAAACGGCACAGATGGACATTGAGCGCCTGGAACGGGAAGCCCAGGCGCCCGTCCGGGAACTGGAGGAGGGGCAGCGCAAACTGGCCCAGTTGCAGCGTTATCTCGGCCAGTTGAAGCCCATTGCCGAGTTGGAGGTGGACCTGGGCACGTTGCGCAGTCTGCGTTACACTTTTGTGCTGCTGGGCACCATGCCCGTCGCCAACCTGGAACGGCTTCAGGCCAGCCTGGAACTCATCCCCTCAGTGCTGGTCACGCTGCGACGTGAGGAGCACCTGGCGACGGTTGTGCTCTTTGGCACGCAGCGTGACGCCGACATCCTGAGTCGGGCCGCCCGCAGCGCCTATCTTAACGCGCTTGAACCGCCTGAGACGTACCGTGGCACCCCGGCCGAAGCCATCGCCGCCCTGGCGTCCGGCATCAAGCGCACGCAGCAATACGTCGCCGAATGTCAGACCACTATTGACTACCTGCACGAGGCGCACGTACAGCGCCTACGCCACCTGCTGTGGCAGGTGCGCGCCAGCCGCACACTGGCCGAGACCATCGCTCGCTATGGCCGGCTGCGCTACACTTACATGGTCGCCGGCTGGGTGCCCACATCACAGGTAGACACGTTGCGGCAGAGGATCAAGCAGGTCTCAGATAAGGTACTGATCGAAGTGAGCGCGCCCCGGCGACAGGATGAAGCCGAGGTTCCGGCGGCGCTCGAGAACCCCCCCCTTCTGAGGGCTTTCCAGGGCCTGGTGGCCAACTATGGCTATCCCCGTTACGGTGAACTGGACCCCACGCCCGTGCTGGCGCTGACCTTCTCCCTTGTCTTCGGCATCATGTTCGGCGACGTAGGGCACGGGCTGGTGCTGGCCCTCCTGGGCTCCCTCCTGGCCTCTCGCAAGGTGCACGCATTGCGCGGGTTCTCCGGTATGGGAGCAGTGGTCATCACCTGCGGCGCGATGGCCACGCTCTTCGGTTTCCTCTATGGCAGCGTCTTCGGCTTCGAAGAAGTGCTCAAACCGCTGTGGATACGACCGATTGAGGACATCATGGATATCTTGATGGCCACCATCGCCATCGGCGTGGGGTTACTCAGCCTGGGAATGGTCTGTAACATCGTCAATGCGGCGCTGGCGCGCCGGTGGGGGCGTATGCTTTTCGATCACAACGGCCTGGCTGGGTTGGCCTTCTACTGGTCGCTGATCGGGCTGGCGGCGGGCGCCTTCATGGGTGACCTGCCCATCAGCCCCATCTTGCCCGTCGCGCTGGCTGCCGTATCCGGGTTGGCAGTGACGTTCGCCGAGGTGTTGGAGCACCTGGTCGAGGGGCACCGGCCGCTCGTCGAGGATGGCTTCAGCACCTATCTGATGGTGGCGCTCTTTGAACTGTTCGAGACGGTCATCGGCCTGCTGAGCAACACCCTCTCCTACGTCCGTATGGGCGCTTTCGCCGTGGCGCACGGCGCGCTGAGCATGGTGGTCTTCATTATGGCCGAGATTGTCAGCCCGGCGCACGGTGTAGGATATTGGGTCGTAGTGGCGCTAGGCAACCTGTTCGTCATCGGCTTCGAAGGGATGATCGTGGGTATCCAGACGCTGCGTCTGGAATACTACGAGTTTTTCAGCAAGTTCTTCTCTGGCGGCGGCGTGCGCTACCGCCCGCTGACGTTGATTTCGAGGGGAGGAGAATGACAGGCAGCACACTGGCCTGAAGAGCCGGTGCTGGACTGGTCTGTAACCCAGCGCCGCCTGTTTACGGCGGCACAAGAAGGAGGAATGTAATGCTCATCACAATCGCTCTACTCGCCGGGTTGATGCCGTTGACGCCGGCCATCGTGTTCGCGCTCAAACGACGGCGGCAGGCACCCGCCCGCGCAACCCGCAGGCTGGTGCTCAGCCTGGGTGGCTTCAACCTTATGCTGGCGCTGATGATGGTCGGCCTGGGACTGGTCTGGCTCTTCGTCCCTGGCGTCGTCCGGGCGGCGGGACTGACCCAGGAAACGGGCGGCGACCCCTACACCCCGTTCGCCGCTGCCCTGGCCGTCAGCGTGGGCTCCCTCAGCGCGGCCTACGCCGTCAGTACCACCGGATCGGCCGCCGTCGGGGCCATCGCCGAAAAGCCGGAGGTCTTCGGCCGCGCGCTCATCTTCGTCGGCCTGGCCGAGGGTGTCGCCATCTACGGGCTGATCATCGCTTTTATGATCCTCAGGTAGTGACGAGGGAGTATGAAACTGCTGGTCATTGGCAACCAGGACGCCGTACGGGGCTTTGCCCTCGCTGGCGTGCGTGGCCAGATTGTGGCGACGGCCAAAGAACTGAACCGCGCCCTTGACGTGGCCCTGGCCAATGGGGAAATCGGCATCGTGCTGGTGACTGAGGACGTCGCGGACCTGGCCCGCCGGCGGGTGGATACGCTCATGGTGCGTAGCGCCATCCCCCTGGTGGTGGAGATACCAGGGCCGGAGGGGCCGCGCCCTGACCGGCCACCGCTCAGCGAGGTGATCCGACGAACTATCGGGGTGAGGATATGAGGCCAGAGCATAGTGACATCCAGGCCCTTGAGCGCGCCATTATGGGCGATGCCAAAGGGGAAACGGAGCACATTCTGGACGACGCTCGGGCCAGGGCTGAGGACATCCGCCAGCAGGCGGAGGCGCAGGCTGACACCAAGCGGGAAGCCATCCTGCAACGAGCGCGACAGGAGGCCGAGACCCTACGCAGCCATGCAGCGGCCGCGGCGCAACTGGAGGCTCAAACGCTGAAACTAAAGCGCCGCGAGCAGTTGCTGGGGCGCGTATTCGCCGACGCCCGCCGGCAACTGGCCTCCGCGCCCCAGTGGCCGGACTACGAGCAGATCACCCGCCGCCTGGTGCGCGAAGCAGTGGAGCGGTTGGGAGCCGACGAGACCCTGGTGCGGGCCGACGATGAGACGCGGAAGATGCTCGATGATGATGTGCTGACGGACCTGGGGAAGGAACTGGGTGTGCATTTACGCGCCGGTGAGCCCCTCGCCCAGGGCACTGGCGTCGTGCTGGAGACCCCCGATGGTCACCGTAGATACGACAACACGCTGGAGACCCGGCTGGCCCGTATGCAGGACACCCTGCGCGCCTCCGTCTACCACACTCTGATGGGAGAAACGCCATGAGCGTACAGGTGGGGCAGGTAATTTGGGTGAACGGCCCGGTGGTGCGTGCCCGTGGCTCACAGCAGGTCGGCATGCTCGAGGTGGTCGAGGTCGGCGACGAGCACCTGGTGGGCGAGGTCATCGGCCTGGAGTCGGACGTCATCACCATCCAGGTGTACGAAGAGACATCAGGGTTGCGCCCCGGCGCGCCCGTCTACGGCACCGGCATGTCGCTCTCGGTGGAATTGGGGCCGGGCCTGTTGCAGTCCATCTTCGACGGCATTCAGCGCCCGCTGCCCGTGCTGAAACGGCGCAGCGGCACCTTCATTGGACGGGGCATCAAGACCACGCCACTCTACCGCAAACAGAAGTGGGCCTTCACACCCCGCGTCAAGGCAGGGGACGTGGTTCAGGGAGGCACCATCCTGGGAGTCGTGCCGGAGACCCCGCTGATCGAACATCGCATCATGGTGCCGCCCGACGTGTCGGGAAGGCTGACCTGGGTGGCCCCGCAGGGAGAGTACACCATCGAGGAGCCCATCGCCCGTCTGACCCCCCTCAATCCCCCCCACGGGGGGGAAAGTACCCCCCTCAATCCCCCCCACGGGGGGGGAAGTACCCCCCTCAATCCCCCCCACGGGGGGGAAAGTACCCTCCTCAATCCCCCCCACGGGGGGGAAAGTACCCCCCTCAGTCCCCCCTACGGGGGGGGAAGTACCCCCCTCAATCCCCCCTACGGGGGGGGAAGTACCCCCCTCAATCCCCCCTACGAGGGGGGAAGTACCCCCCCTACCTCCCCCCTACAGGGGGGACAGAGGGGGGTGAGTGGCGAACAAGCACTCGCGATGTTCCATCGCTGGCCGGTGCGTCGCCCGCGCCCTTACCGCCGTCGCCTCCCGCCCACTGAGTTGCTCGTCACGGGCCAGCGCGTGCTGGATGCTTTTTTCCCGCTGGCGAAGGGAGGCGCGGCGGCTATCCCGGGGGGATTCGGAGCCGGGAAGACGGTCTGCCAGCACCAGATCGCCAAGTGGAGCGACGCGGACGTAGTCGTCTTCGTGGGATGTGGGGAGAGGGGCAACGAAATGACCGAGGTGCTGCAGGAGTTCCCCCACCTCACCGACCCGCGCAGCGGCCATCCGCTGATGGAGCGCACCATCCTCATTGCCAACACCTCCAACATGCCCGTCGCCGCCCGCGAGGCCAGCATCTACACCGGCATCACGCTGGCCGAGTATTACCGCGACATGGGCTACCACGTGGCGCTGATGGCCGATTCCACCTCGCGCTGGGCCGAGGCGCTGCGCGAAATCTCCGGCCGCCTGGAGGAGATGCCCGCTGAGGAGGGCTACCCGGCCTACCTGGCCGCCCGCCTGGCGGAGTTCTACGAACGGGCCGGCCGCGTGACCACGCTCAACGGCGGCTCTGGCTCGGTCAGTGTCATCGGCGCGGTCAGCCCGCCCGGCGGCGACTTCTCCGAGCCAGTCACGCAACACACCAGCCGCTTCATCCGTTGCTTCTGGGCGCTGGATAAGGCTCTGGCTTCAGCACGCCACTTCCCGGCGATCAATTGGCTCGAGAGTTACAGCGAATACGTGGACGAGGTGGCCGGCTGGTGGCGAGAGCAGGGTATTACCTCCCCCCTGGGTTCGGGGGGGACTGAGGGGGAGCTCGATTGGCACGCGCTGCGCGAGCAGGCATTGGGTATCCTCCAGCGCGAGAGTCACCTGCAACAGATCGTCAAACTGGTCGGCCCTGACGCGCTGCCCGACGACCAGCGCCTGACCCTGGAGACGGCCCGCCTGTTACGTGAAGGCTTCTTGCAGCAGAACGCCCTCGACGAGGTGGACTCTTATGCGACCATTGAGAAACAGCTGCGCATGCTCCAGATCATCCTCCACTTCCACGAGCGCGCTGAGAGCATCATCGCCAAGGGCTGCCCCATCATCGTGATCCACGATCTCCCAATCGTGAACACCCTGGTGCGGATGAAGACCACTGTGCCCAATGAGCAGGTGGAGCAGATAGACGAGATTTGGAAAGCGTTGGACGAGCAGATGGACGAAGTGAAGAAGGATTACCAGTAGGCAAGGAGCAGAAGGCAGGAGGCAAGAGGCAAGAGGCAGGAAGCAAGAGGCAGGAAGCAAGAGGTAGGAGATGGAGATAGCAGAATTCGGGGGACAAGAGGTCGCGGGAGTGGCCCGCGTTGAAGGCCCTATCGTCGTCGTCGCAGGAATCGGTAACGTCGGCTACGACGAGGTGGCCGAGGTCGTAGACTCGCAGGGGCGGCTTCGCCGGGGGCGGGTGCTGGAGGTCGGCGAAGGGGTCGCCGTCGTCGAGGTCTTCGCCGGCACTACTGGCCTCTCCATCAAGGGTACGCACGTCCGCTTCCTGGGCCGGTCAATGCGCCTGCCCGTATCCACGGAGATGCTGGGCCGCGTCTTCGACGGCCTGGGCGCGCCTATTGATGGCGGGCCGGAGCCGCTGGCCGAGTGCCGGGCCGACGTCAACGGCCAACCGATCAACCCCACCGCCCGCATCTATCCCCGCGATTACATTCAGACCGGCATCTCGGCCCTGGACGGGATGAACACGCTGGTGCTCGGCCAGAAGTTGCCCCTCTTCTCCGGCAGCGGCCTGCCCCACGACCAGTTGGCCGCGCAGATCGTGCGCCAGGCCGCCCTCCCCCTCAGTGTAGAGGGGGCGGAGGACTCCCCCCCTATGGGGGGGGCTGGGGGGGGGGGACGTTTCGCTATCGTCTTCGCCGCCATGGGCGTCAGGCATGATGTGGCCGAGTTCTTCCGCGAATCCTTCGCCGCCAGCGGCGCGCTGACCCGCGTGGCGATGTTCCTCAACCTGGCCG
>CAZZEX010000147.1:0-8909 GCA_964653285.1 uncultured Anaerolineales bacterium | reverse complement strand
CGACGCGCGGGTGATTGTGTCCCACGTTGCAGGCGCCGAAGCCGGCCAGGAAGTCGAGGTAGCGCCGCCCATCGTGCCCGTACACGTAGACCCCCTCGGCCCGGTCCGTCGGCAGATTGGGCCAGTCCTGCGCCAGGCAGGGGGCCAGCAACTCGTCCAGGTGTGTGATCAGTTCTTCAAAAGATGGATGTTTTTCCACAGTTCGGTCTTCCTCCCACGTTTCACGTTTCACGCATCACGTAAATTTCAGCACCGTACACAGCACGAAGACGCTCACGATAAAGGCCAGCCAGAGGTAATCTGCCGGGCGGGCGGTAAGCGTCTCGATCTCAGTAGGTTCGACGGGAGCACCGAACCCCTTGGTCTCCATCGCGATTTGGAAGTCGTTTGCCTTGCGGAATAGCAGTAGGATCAACGGCGTTATGATCGGAACGTAGGCTTTGACGGCCCGCTTGACGAAATTCATTGAGTCAATGTCGAAAGCGCGCAACTTCTGCGCGTCCACGATGGAACCCCACATCTCGAAGATTAACGTGGTGAACGAGAGGGCGCTGACGAGCATAAATGTGGCAGTCTGCGGGATGCGCAGTTTGCCCATCGCCGTCATAATAGCGGAGGTAGGTGTCGTCATCACGAACAGAGGCAGCGACGAGGTGGCCACCAGGACACGCACGCAGAGCACAAGCCCAAACCACACCCCCTCTTTGGTGATCACGCCCAGGTCCGCCTCCCAGAGTTTCAGGTGGCCCAGGACGATAAGTGGCGTGTTACCACCGCGATACGTCAGGCCCTGGATCAGTACCAGAAAGATGAACGTGCCGGTCAGAATCTTCAGCAGTGTGGTGAAGCGCCGCAACTCGATGTGGGCCACGGCCCAGAGTACCGCCGAGAGGCCCAGCCAGATGAACAGGACCGGCATATCACCTTCCTTAATCGGGTACATGACCAGCACCAGCGTCAGCACCACGTATGCCAGTTTGACCAGTGGGTGCAGCCGATGGATGGGCGTGTCCAGGTGTGTGTAGCGGAATACAGGTTGCATCTACAATACCCCCCTCCCATCGTGCTGGGGCGCGATTACCTGGTAGAGTTCCTCCAGCGTCATCACGTGGGACGGCACACCGAGCGGGGCCAGTTCTGCAGCCAGTTGGGCGGCCACTGGTGGAACGACGAAACTCCTCTTGAGTTCCTCTACCTGCGTGAAGACCTCCGCCGTGGGGCCATCTAGCAACACCTGGCCCTCGTAGAGAACGATCAGCCGGTGAGCGTAGCAGGCGATCAAGTCCACGTCATGGGTAATCATCAACACCGTACCCTGCCTCTCCTCGTGGAAGCGTTTGGCCAACTCGGCCAACTGGTATCGTCCGCGATGATCCTGGGCCGTGGTAGGCTCATCCATAATCAACACTTCGGGGGCAAGTGCCAACGTGGCTGCAACAGTCAGCTTGCGCCGGTCGCCGAAGGAAAGGCGGAAGGGAAACAGGTCAGCCTCCTCGCTCAGTCCCACCAGTTGCAGCATTTCCTCGACTCGCTGTTCCATTTCTTCAGGAGACACGCCTACGTTGCGCAGCCCGAAGCGAATCTCGTCGTCACAGGAGGCGGTGAATAACTGATAGTCAGGGTTCTGCAGCACCAGCCCCACGCGGTGCGCGACCTCACCGACCGAGAATTTCCTGATGCTCTCCCCCCTGAACAGTACCTCCCCTTTCCTGGGCCGCAGCAAGCCGACGAAGCACTTGACCAGCGTGCTCTTACCCGACCCGTTCTGGCCGACGATGCCCACGAACTCGCCCTGGCGAATCTGCACATTCACGTCCCGCAGTGCCACGACGGACGGCGGGCCAGGGTATTCCACAGTCAGGTTGCGGGCTTCCAGGATGACCGGGGTGTCCGATGCGCTGGGGCGTGGTCGGGGAAGGGCCCCGGGATGTACGGCCAGCCTTCCCGTTTTCACGGATTCGCGGATCTGATTGGCGACCTCGGGGGTAGTGAGATTGACCTGCTTCTCATCTGCGCGGCCAGTCTCGCGCTCGAGTAACTTCGACTGTACCAGGATCAGCGCAGGGGGCTTGACTCCGACCTCCTCCAACCGCTCGGCTTGAGGGAAGACTTCCGCGGGGATGCCCTGGAGCACGGCCTCCCCTCGCTCCAGCACGAGCACCTGGTCGGCCAGGCGCAGAATCTCCTCCGTCTCGTGGGTCGTCATCACGATGGCCAGATTGCCCTTTTGCTTCAGGCGCTCAATGGCCTCCACAGCCTCCCAACGGCCCAGCGGGTCGAGTTGCGAGGTGGGCTCGTCGAGCACCAGCACCTGGGGGTTCATCGTCAGCACGGCTGCCAGCGCCGCGCGCTGCTTCTGCCCACCCGATAGATCGCGCGGGTTGTGCTCCTCCAGTCCTTCCATCCGCACCAGGGCCAGCGCAGCCTGCGAGCGCCTGCTGATTTCGTCCCGAGGTGTGCCCAGGTTGGCCGGACCGAAAGCCAGTTCTGCCTTCAGCGTGGGCATAAACAACTGCACCTCAGGGTCCTGCATCAGCACCCCGCAACGCTGAGACGTGACGTACAGCGGTTCGTCCCATGGATCAAGGCCAGCCACCGACACGTAGCCCCGGCGCCGGCCACCGTAGATGTGGGGCACGATGCCGCTGAGCAGGTAGCAGAGTGTGGATTTGCCCGCGCCGTTGGCCCCCAGGACGACGACAAACTCGCCCTTGCGCGCCGTGAGACTCAAATTGCGCAGGGCGACCACGTCCCCCTCGTAGGTGAACGTGACGCCTTGTAGCGAGATGGACACGTCATTGGTCACGCTCAATTCTCCTAGCAGACCTCACCCCCATCCCCCTTGCCCCCTTCCCCCTCTCCTCATAGGAGAGGGGGAAGGGGGTTGGGGGTTAGGGGAGAGGTTGGAATGATCGGGGCTCGTAGGAAGGAGGGTCTTAGTTCACCAGATCGCGCCCTCGATCTTCGGCAATCCGCTGCGCTCCAGCGCCTCGATGATGGGGATGGTGATGACAGCAGTGATGGCGGACAGCGCCGGCACCCACCAGGAGTAGGCGATGTGGGTGGCGACACCCAGTTCGGCGGAGAAGTTGAAGAGGTACCAGTAGGGGCGGGTCCAGGGCAGCCACCACACGAACATCGCCGCCAGGATTGCCAGGAAGATGCCGCCGTACCGTTCGCCACGTTTCTTCGAGCGCACCCACTTGGGTATCAACCGGGTACCCAGGGGTGTGACCGCGATGATCGTCGAGGGGATCCAGTAGAGGCCAGCCATGATGAAGTAGAGCGGCTCGGGTACCTTACCGAATCCGGCCGCCGCGCCTGGAACGTAGAAGGGCACCAGCCAGCCTGCGATACCGATGATGATGAACAAAGGCACGGTGACCTTCCACAACCGATCGTCCTTGAGCATTAGAGCCACGAAGGCGGCCGGAAGCGCCGCGTTGAGCATGACGTCCACCAGTTGCAGCGGGTAGGCGGCAGGCGCGATGAACATCCCGATGATCCCACCGACGATCGCAGCGACGACGCCGCCCCACGACCCCAGCAGAAATGGGGCGATGGCACAGAATGGGGTGGTCAGCGGAACGTATCCGCCACCGCCGACGTAGGGGAAGATGGGGACGAGCCCCAGCACACCACACAACGCGCCGTACAGTGTCACCCAGGCGATTGAGGCCCCTCCGATCCGGCCCTTTGCTCCACCACTGACTTTCTCGGTCGTTTTTTCTTCCATAGTGATTATCCCTCCTTAAGTCTATCGAACTTCCTGATACGCGAGAGCCCTCCTTCCCAGAGCCCCGCGCTCCTCACGATTCCGCCGCAATGGACGGAATCGTGGATGAGCCCATTGGGAAGACAGCCACACGTGCCTGTGGGCCACACTCCTTTAATAGCGCGTCCACCCCAGCCTGAATAGAGGCCGGATGGTGAAAGCCCATCGCCTCCAGTTCCGCGTCCAGGATGCCTTCCGTCACGATGTGCAGTCTTTTCTCAGCCTTGATCCGCGCCAGGCAGTATCCCAGCACGCTAAACGTTACCTTGCCGTTGCGACGCACGACGTCGCGCAGAAAATCGTCAGGCCTCTTCGTTCGGTCGGCCATCAGGCGGTAAAACTCTTCGCCTCCGACACCGTCGGGGCAGGCAGCGACCAGCAAGATGCTGCCCCCCTCGCGCACGACCGCGTCCGCATACTCGACGGCACGCACCGCCTGGTAAAGATTGATGTCATAGGGATAGCCGGAGGTGATCGCAACGTCCATCTCACCCGGGCACGTCACCTCGTAGACCCTCCGCGCCAGCGCGAGCCCCTCTTGGAACACTCTGCTCGATGTGCCAGCAAACGCCCGCGCGATCCGCTCGTCCTGGCTGAGCACCACGTCAACGACTAAGTCCAGCCGCACCAGAGCCGCCGCTTCCTCAATGTCCAGCCGGCAGGGCACGTCCACGCGCCCCGGCCGGCGGAACCCCAGGGCGATGAAACTGTGATTGGCGTTAATGGTATCCAGCGAGGCCACGCCTGGGATGATCAACTTGCCGTCACCGGAGTATCCGGCATACGGGCTGGGGCCGACGTGGCCGATGCCGATGCAATGGTCTGCCTCGACAACCAGCCGGTTGACCCACACCGGGGTACCCCGGCTGGTCAGCCCCAGGTAGACCTGATTCTGCTCGTCGGTGCACTGGTGCTGCACAATGCGGAAGCGTCCGCGGTTTGCATAGACGTCCTCTCCGACCTTGCGCCGCACCTCCTCAGCGCGGCTCTTGCGATGCGTGCCATGGGTGATCAGGATCGTCACGTCCTCATCTTGCACCCCGCCAGCCCGCAGTTCGTCCAGCAGCGGGGGCAGGATTTGCGCGGCCGGCGTGGCTCGCGTGTGATCATCCACCAAGATGACCACCTTCTCGTTGGGTCGCACGATCTCAGAGAGAGGTGGCGTGTCGAGCGGATGGGTCAGGGCGCGCACGATCTCCGCGGCCGGATCGGCGCACGCGGCTACGGATTGCGGAGCGTAGACACCTGCCAGGTTGGCCTCGGGCACACGAAACTTGAGCGTTTCAGCGCCGTATGGCAGTTGGATTTCTCGTTCCATCTTACTCCTTTGACCAGTCCCGAACCTGTTCGATCACCTCGGTACTGGCGGTCAGGATGTCGGCCTCAATGACCTGACCAACGGCGGTAGCGCCTCCTGCCTCAGTGTAGCGGATCGCTTTGCACATCGGGCCGCGGCCGACCCCCGCCTGCTGAGCCAACTCAGCCTCAACGATGCGATCACCCGGCTGCGACTCGCCGTTCGGCAATGCTTCCTCAATCAATCGGACGACGGCGCCGCGAGGGCTTTCGCGCTTCAGTTGCAGGACTTTCACCACTCCGGTCTCCCACAGACGGGGGTTCAAGAGCGCCAACTGTCAACACTTGGCCGTAGTATAGCCAGAAACGGAAGGCTGTCAACTGTGACTTGACGGGGGAGCGTATTAGGTTGGAAACAAGACGCCATTCCGGTTATAGGGCAGAAAAGCGTTTTCCAACTGATAGAATCTCTCGAAGTCACAGGTATACCCAAAGCCAATGGTCGGCCCGTGGTAGCCGTTGCACCACGTGATGATATATCTGTCCTCAATCCAGTACACGCGCGGGTCGTACCCATATACCCATTGTCCAATTTCGGGATCATCGGAGATCCATTCAAGGGGACTAAATCGCGTAGGATGATGGGATTGCGGCTTGAACGCCATACCACGTCGCTGCAACCTTCTGGTCTTTCTTCCCACGGGACGTTGGGCAAAGCCGCCCCCATAACAGTTTGTTTCTTGCTTGCGTTTCCCATGATGATCTCCATCTTCAGCATGATTCAGATCCGCTCTCTCCGCACACACTGCCGCGCCTGGTCAGCCGCTATCAGCACGTAAGCGCCCTCCTCCAGCCATAGCGCCGCTACTCGCCTCGCTGTCCCTATTGTGGCATAGCCATGCTGGGGAAACAATCGTGCTACCCCCGCTCCGCCAACTCCCGGATCAACTCCCGGTATGCCCGGTAGTTCTCGTAGGGCACATACCTGCGCACGCGCCCATCCACCATCGGCACGTAGCCGCCCTGCTCCAGGAGCGGCGGCACGACCCGCATCACCTCCGCCTCGACCGCCGCCCGGTCGGCCTCCAGAACCCGCACGTCAATCCCGCCGACGAGCCGCAGGTCGCGCCCGTACTCCTGCCGCAAAGCCACGTAGTCCAGGCCCGCCAGCCCGGTATTGCCGACCCACAGCGCGTTGATCCCCGCCTCCAGCACGACCGGGATCAACTCCTGCACGTGGCCATGGCTGTCGAAGATGTGCACTTCCACACCGTGGGCGTCCAGCAGGTCACACAACCGCCGGTAGAGCGGCTGCATGAAGCGGCGGAAAACGTCGGAACCGACGACCGGCGCAGTGTTGGAGGCGATGGGCTCGTCGAAGAGAGCGTAGTCGAACTGCACTGCCTCCAGCGCGGGGGTGAGCACCTCGACCAGGAAGTCGGTCAGGAAACCGGTCATCTCGGCCAGCATATCCGGCGTGTCGTAAACCATGTACAGCACGTCGGTCAGGCTCTCCCAATCCCCCACCATCGTCGAGAGGAAGAAACCCCGGCAGACCCGGATACCCAGGGGGTGGTCGTGCTCCGCCCAGCGGCGGATATGGCAGGGCCAGTCGCGCGGGTAGCGGCGCGGTCGCGTGGGGTCGTGCGCCCGCTTCCAGCGTTCGACGTCGGCCCGCGTGCGGAGGCGGCCGGTGAAGTCCGGGCGCGGGTAGAGGTCAAGCGGGACCTCCTCCCGCACGCCGAAGACCTCCCAGCGGTCGAGATTGAACACCTCGGCCACCGTCCGGCCATGGGGGAATCCTTCCCGGTACCAGCGCTCCAGCGTATCCTGGCGGATGGTCTGATCCACGTAGGGCACGTGGTCAGGCGTGCCGTAGCGCATCGTCTCCAGGAAGCGCCGCCGGGCATCCACCGCTTACGTCTGCTCCTCCCTCCAGATCTCCATGAGGCAGTCTGTCCTTCCGATGGCCTTCAGTTGTAGCACTCCGCTTCCGCGTCGTCGGCGTCTCTCTCCTCTGTAAGGAGCGTGAACTCCCAGGCACACCAGTATTCCGCGGGGTGAGGGTCGGGCGGGCAGGCGATGCAGCGGGTGCAGAAGCGGGGATCAACCGTGCGGGCGAAGTTACCGTATTCCACCAAGCCCACCGGTTTACAAGGGAAATCCGGCAGCCCCTTGCGCTGGCGCGCAACCTGCACGCGGCACTTGTTCATACGAAAGACAATCGTGCGCTCGTCAACGTCGAGCGTTTCTTGCACGTTAAGATGGGCATAAAGGCGGTACTGCAGGGCCTTCTTCAGCGCGGGGATGCCGCCGCCGGGCTCGAGCCCCAGGCGGCGCATAATGCGCCTGGCCTCGATAACAGTGAACCGCTCCCAGGCATGCCTGTCCAGTTCGATGGCTGTTTCCACACTGAACTTCTCTTCGGCCGCCAGGAACCACAGGCCATCGTGGGCCAGCCAGTTCTTGGCAGCATCCTCCAGCAGGTCAATCAACTCATCTTTGGAGAGTTGGCGCAATAGGTCCCTGTTGGGCATGGTGTGTCCTCCTACTCTGAGAGGGACTGCAGGTGGCAGGTATCGTTAAGCAGGGCGATGGTGAAGATGCCATACCCCTCCACATCGGACACATCGAAGACGTTCACCGCGCAGGTATCCTGATGCAGCCGCCAGAAATGATCATTGCCCCACCCGAGCACGGCGCAGAGCAGCACACGGTTGACGACGGTGTGGGAGACCAGCGCGACTGCCTGTCCCGCGTGGCGGGTGACCACCTCATCCAGGGCGGCCACGACCCGGCTGTGCACGTCGTCCAGTCCCTCCCCGCCGGGGAAGTGCACGGTTTGGGGTGCTTCCAGCCAGGCCCGGTAGAGCGCGGGGTAGCGCTGTGCCACCTCGTCGGGCGAGAGCCCCTGCCACTCGCCGAAGTTAATGTCCAGCAGCCCCTCCAGCGGGTAGGCGGTCAGCCCTTGGGCGCCGGCGATGGCCTCGGCGGTCTGCATGGCGCGGCGCATCCGGCTGGCGTAGACAGCGACGACCGGCCAGCGGGCAGCCACGTAGCGCCCGGTCGCCTCCGCCTGCTTCCACCCAAACTCGTTCAATTCTACGTCGGTCCGGCCCCGGAAACGCACCTCCCGGTTCCAGGCCGTCTGGCCGTGGCGGACAAGTACGATGCGTGTCATTTGCTTGTTCCTCTCCTTGTACTTACGCGCCAAGAGATGCCGGCGTGATTATTGTATCACGTCCGCAGTAAGGATGCAACCAGTCATCCTCGCTCCTAACTCGCACCTAATGCTTTCCAGGTAGATGCTATTGGCTTGTCGTTCTAATTCCTCGCGTGTAATTCTGTACCTCGAGGTAAATCACCTTCGGCTCGAAGTCCGCCGTCACGAAGGCATAGTAGTCCTGGTAACTGTGGGTCGGGGCGGGATAGCGGAAAGCCCACATCGCGACGCACGCGCACCAGGGCCAGTGCTGGCGGGCCCACTCGTAAGCGCCAATAGTGTACTCAATGCGCTGCGCGGGACGGACGGCGCTGACCCAACGCGGGTGGTCGTTCCAGCCCGCCTCGGTCACGTAGACCGGCTTGCTGCCGTCGCCGTGGGTGACCATGATCTCGCGCAGCAGTTCGACGCGGCGGAAGTTGATCGTATTGGGAGCAGGGGGTTCCTCCGGAGGGAGTGTCAGTCCATAGGCATGGACGGCGAGCGCGTCGAAGTAGGGCACAGCGCTGGCCTGGTACATCCGTTCCAGGTAGACCAGGTCGCTCAGGCCGGCCGCGCTCCCCTCCGGCTCCAGCGTGGGAGCCAGCGCACCGGCCAGCACGACCACGTCGGGGT
>CAZZEX010000146.1:0-8988 GCA_964653285.1 uncultured Anaerolineales bacterium | reverse complement strand
ACCCGAACAAGTTCGGGCTTCCAGTGCGCCCGCCACGGCAATTCCCAGAGAGCCAAAATGACCAACGTTGATGAGTCACGTACCTGTTTTCACCGACGACGAGCGGGGATACCCAGATGCCGTGCTCCGGTGAGACGTCGTGCGCGGCGTCCACGATGGTCTCCCAACGCGGGTCGCAGTACATCGAGCGATAGAACCCATTGGGCAGCCGCTCCTCGTCCCAGGCCACGACGACCATCACGTCCACGTCCGAATCCGGGGCCGCCTCACCACGGGCGTATGAGCCGTAGAGGATGATGCGCCGGATCTGGCCGGGGAACGCCACCAGCAGCGCCCCCTGAAAGGCCACCAGCGCCGCCCGCACTTGTTCCGGCAGCCAGACGGGCGTTTGTGCCGAGTGATGTTTTGATTTCTGAGCGGTTGACATCCGCCGTATTCCGGTGTATAATATTAGTGAATAAAACCTTCACGGTTTTTTTACTGCTCAGTGAAGAGTCGCCGACTGTGGCGGCCTGCCTTGGGCGTCGAGCCCAGGCTAGCTGAGCGGTTTTTCATGCTCCCGGACAATACTCCAGCAACTTGACAAACTTGGCCTGAAGGATCCGATAGGCTGTATCGTCTCCTCTGGTGTACAAGCGCAGCAACGTGCCAGCGGCCAGGTCTGCAATCTGGATGAGATCATCACTGTGCGATCGCTTAGCCCGCATCTGCTTGAAGCCTCGTGGAATGCCTCTGTGGGCCAGTCCTCGCTTGAGCGCTGTTATCGTATGCCCTGCCTCGTCGAATTGATCGAGGGTCAAGTATCCCTTTTTGCGCTCGTCCTCCGGGATCAGACGAATGGCCTCGGTCACAAAATAGACGTAGAAGTCTCGCGGGTGCATCACTCGGAAAGCGTCAGGCAGTTCAGTCTTGTCCGTCACCACAGCCCATATCCGGTAATCGAGGTCTCGCAATGTATTGAACAGGGCAGTCCTGAGTCGCGAGGCAGTGGTTCTGTGAAAACGGAACTCATATCTTTGAGGCAGGTTGTACTTGATTCGCAAGGCCTCCAATGCAGCACGCAACTCATGTGGATGAGCGGTAGCAATGATGGCGACCACGAAATATCGTGATGCGCCCTTGTCAAACTTGAAACTGACGTCCCCGGTCTCGTCGCCAGCAAATGCAAGTGAGTCCATACGCCGCTGCTCAATTTGGGAACAGACATAGGACACCATACGCGTCAACTAGCGCGTCGTACACTTGCCTCGTAAAGTGGCAACAACGCTTGATAGACTTCTGTCACCGGATCAACGATAGGAATGCCTGCGGCTGTGGCTCGGTCCTTGTCCATGTGAGTACAAAGATGCAAATCACTCCATTTCTCGGTTTCAATGGCACGCAGTTTGCTGATAAAATCAGGCCAAGAGATGTCCTCCGATTTATCTCTGCCATGCCGCTCATATATCAGCCTCTCCTGAGCAACCCTCACTTGGCCTATCAATCCACCTTCATCCCAGACGTAAACTTCCCAATGTAGTCTCAATTGGCGCATCGCGGCCTCGACATTGTTCATTGTTCATTGACTCATTGCTCACCACCGCCACCGACGTTGCCTCATCCCCCGGGTTCAACTTCATCACCTTCGCCCCCCGAGCCCCCCGCCCCATCTGGGGAATGTCGGCCACACGAGTGCGCAACACCATGCCCTCCGACGAGATGAGTGTGACTTCGTCGTCGAGGTGCACCACGCGGGCGGCGGCGATGACGCCGGTGCGCTCCCGTTTGCCCCCCAGGCAGCGCACCCCCTTGCCGTAGCGTCCCTTGACCGGGAACTCGCCCAGGGGCGTGCGCTTGCCGTACCCTTTGGTGGTGACAATCAGCAGTTCGGCCTCTGGTCCTTCGACAGGCTCAGGATGCTGCTCGACGATGCAGGCGCTGGCGACGTAGTCGCCTGGAATCAGTTTGATGCCATTGACGCCAGCGGCAGCACGCCCCATCGGGCGCACGGTGTCCTCGCGAAAGCGCAACGCCTGCCCCTGCTCAGTTACAATGACGATATCTTGATCGCCCCGTGTCAGGCTGGTCCAGCCCAATTCGTCTCCTTCCTCCAGGCGTATGGCGATTAGCCCGCTGGGCCGCACGCTGTTAAACTCGCTCAACTGGAGACGCTTGGCCTGGCCCTGACGCGTGACCATCATCAGGTAGGGGCGCGGTGACCGCGCCCCTACCCGCTCGGAATCCGGCACGACTACCGTCGCTGTGATTCGCTCGTCGGCATCAAGTGCAAGGATACCGGCCAACAGCACGCCCTTGGCAGTGCGGTCGGCGCTGGGAATCTGGTAGACGCGCTCCTGGTAGACCTTGCCACGGTTGCTAAAGAAGAGGACAGAGTCGAGAGTGCGAGCGGAGAATAGGTAGAGTATAGCATCCTCGTCGCGGATGGTCATCCCGATCACCCCGCGCCCGCCACGACCTTGGGCACGGTAGGCTTCCACCGGCACACGCTTGATGTAACTGCGCTGTGTGATGGTGATCAGCACGTCCTCCTCGACGACCAGGTCCTCCTCCTCGAAATCCATTTCCTCCTTGACGATGCGGGTGCGGCGACCGTCGCCGTAGGTGTGTTTCAGGTCGGCCAACGCTTCCTTGATGAGGTACAGGATCTTGCGCGGCGAGGCCAGCAGATCCTCCAGGTAGGCGATGCGCTGGATCAGCTCCAGGTACTCGTCTTCGATTTTCTGGCGTTCCAGTGCCGCCAGCCGTCGCAGTTGCATGTCCAGAATCGCCTGGGCCTGGATCTCCGTCAGTTCGAAGCGCTCCATCAGCCGTCTGTGGGCGATTTCGGCGTCGGGCGACTGGCGAATCGTCTGGATGACGGCGTCCAGGTGGTCGAGGGCAATCTTCAGACCTTCGAGGACGTGGGTGCGATGGCGGGCTTTCTCCAGTTCGTGGCGCGTACGGCGGGTCAGCACGTCACGGCGGTGCTCGACGTAGAGTTGCAGCGCTCGCTTGAGACTCAGTAAGCGCGGTTCATCGTTCACCAGCGCCAGCATCTGCACGCCGAAGGTGGACTGAAGGGGGGTGTATTTGAAGAGTTGGTTGAGCGTCTTGCGTGGTTGTGCACCACGCTTGAGTTCAATGATGATGCTCATTCCGCGCCGGTCCGACTCGTCCCGCATGTCGGAGATGGTGGCGATCCGGCCGGAGCGAACGAGAGAGGCGATGCGCTCCAGTAGGGATGACTTATTGGTCTGGTAGGGCAGCTCAGTGATGACGATGCGGTGACGGCTGCCGGACATTTCCTCGGCGTGGGTCACCGCCCGCACGACGATCCGCCCGTGGCCGGTGGCGTAGGCTTGCGTGATCCCCTCCCGCCCGACGATGATGCCGCCAGTGGGGAAATCGGGCCCCTCGACGTATTGCATCAGGTCCTCAACCGTTACCTCGTCCAACTCGTCCCACCGATCAATCAGGTAGCCCAGCGCGTCGCACACTTCGTCCAGGTTATGAGGGGGGACGTTGGTCGCCATGCCGACGGCGATGCCGGAGGAGCCGTTGACCAGCAAGTTGGGTATGGCGGCTGGGAGCACAGATGGCTCCTGCAGCGCGCCATCGAAGTTGTCTGCCCAATCTATGGTGTCTTTCTCAATGTCGAGCAGGAGTTCGGTGGCGATGCGATTCAGGCGAGCCTCGGTGTAGCGCATCGCGGCGGGGCTATCGCCGTCCACCGAACCGAAGTTCCCCTGCCCGTCCACCAGCGGGTAGCGCAGACTGAAGTCCTGGGCCATACGGGCCATCGCCTCGTAGACCGCCGAGTCACCGTGGGGGTGGTACTTGCCCAACACCTCGCCGACGATGCGGGCTGATTTCTTGTAGGGGGTGTTGGGCCGCAGGCCCATGTCGTGCATGGCGTAGAGGATGCGGCGCTGGACTGGCTTGAGGCCGTCGCGGGCGTCGGGAAGGGCGCGCGAGACGATGACGCTCATCGCGTAGTCCAGATAGGCGCTGCGCATCTCACGCTCGATGTCTACCGGTTGTACGGTGCCAATCTCCAAGTGTGACCTCCGGGCACAGATTCGTGAGAGTATTATACCGCATAAGCCGTGATGCGTAAAATGACTGAGGGGGTAGGCATACTGCCCAGATGAGCCTTTCAGATACGGCGCAAATTCGTCGGCGCAATGGACCTGATCCGCCTTGCTCAACGTGCGGTGGGTACGCTGCAACACTTCCACTGGCAACTGCAGCCGTCCCATGCGCTCAATATTGCTGGCAACCTGACTGAGTACTGTCCGTGCGCAGACGCCCCGCCTTGAGCTCAAGGGCGGCGAGTTGCTCATCCGCGAAATGGAATTACCCGGCAATATTTGCGCGGTCCACGAAGATCCTTTTGGAGGCAGATTGATGCATTCTCCTCTGACCAAATGGTCACGCCGTGCCGCCGCAGGAGTGCTGCCGTCACTCCCTGGCCCGCCCTCAGCCGCCCACTATGGGTGCCGTCGTAGACACAGGTACTGCCGCAGGAAGGGCTGTGCTGCTTGAGGATAGCCGTGGTGATGCCGTACCTTCGCACGACTACCAGTGCGCACTCCGCGCCACGCAGGTAGGCTTCGGTCACGTCCTCTCCCGCGACCGTCATCACCCGCGCATGGCCGTCCAGCACATTGTCTCCATCCCCTCCTACGATCTCGGCCGGGGGCCGGGGCACCCCCAGGCCTCCAGCCACCTCGGGGCAGACCGGCACGACCTGCCCCTGTGCTGCCAGTGCGATCAGTTCCGCCTGGAGGCGCGCTTTACCGTCGTAGGCGCTGGGAACTCCCAACAGACACGCACTGACCAGATAGATTGCAGATTGCGGTAAGCCGTTTCCCGAATCAGGTTTACATTTCAATTGCGTACCTCGTCAGCCCGTGCTTTCTGAATGGGCCCGGCGCATCAGCGGCTTGACTGCCAGGCTCAGCAGGTAGGCAGCGCCGGAGACTAAGATGATCGTCGCGCCAGAGGTCAGGTTCAGGAGGTAGGAGAGCCATAACCCCGTCGTCGTGAAGATCACGCCCAGGATGCTTGCCAGTACCATCACCTTCTTCATATCCTTCACGAATTGCCCACTGATGGCCGCCGGCATCGTCAGCAGGGCGATGACCATGATCAGCCCCACCACCCGCATCAGCATCACCACGGTGAACGCGATCATGCACAGCAGGATCATATAGATCGCATCCACTGGCACGTTCTCCACGGTGGCGAAGGTCTCGTCAAAGGAGATCGCCAGCAACTCCTTATAGAACAGCATCACCAGCGCGACGACGATGACGTCGAGCACCAGCATAATCAGCAGGTCGCTAGAGGGGACGGTCAGGATACTGCCGAAGAGATAGCTCATCAGGTCCGCCTTGTAGCCCTCCGTCAGGTCCACGAAGATGATCCCTAACGCCATGCCGATGGCCCACATCACGCCGATGATAGTGTCCGCCCGCTGCCGGGTCTTGCGCTGCACCGCGCCCATCCCCAACGCCGATGCCACGCTGAAGACAATCGCGCCCAGCACCGGGTTGAACTTGAGGAAGTACCCCAGGCCAATGCCGCCGTATGCTGCGTGCGCGATGCCGCCGCTGATGAAGACGATTCGGTTGATGACGACGAAGGTGCCGATGATGCCGCAGACGACGCTGACCAGCGCCCCCGCCATCAGCGCGTTGCGCATGAAGTCGAACTGCAGTGCCTCGATCATGACCGTACCTCCTCCACAATATGCTCCGGGAAGACCCTGTGCGGTACGCCGTGAGCGATCAAATCTATGGGGCACTGATATGCAGCCTCCAGCATATCCGGCGTGATTTGCTTATCGCCGTGGTAGAACAAGCGCCGGTTGAGGCAACCCACTGTCTTCACGTATGATGAAATCGCGCTTATATCGTGGGAGATCATCAAAATGGTGACGTGCTTATTCAGCCGGCTCAGCAAATCGTAAAAGCTGACACTCACCTGGGTGTCGACGCTCGCCATGGGCTCGTCCAAGAGCAGGATTTGGGGCTTCGTCGCCAGTGCGCGGGCGACATAGACCCGCTGCCGCTGCCCACCCGAGAGCGCACCGATGGGGCGCTCGCACAGATCCAGCATGTCCACACTGCGCAGCGCCTCCGTTACGATCTCATCGTCCTCAGCCGTGTAACGCTGCAACAGACGACAATGGCCCAGCCGTCCCATCCGGGCCACGTCCCACACGCTGATGGGGAAGTCGCGATCGAACTCCACTGCCTGGGGCACGTAGCCGACGTACTGCCGTCCCTCCTTGATGCTCTTGCCCATGATGCGCGCCTGGCCCTGCGTGGGCGGGAGCAGCCCCAGCAGCACCTTGAGCAGCGTCGTCTTGCCGCCCCCGTTCGGGCCGATCAACCCGATGAAGTCCAGTTCCCTGACCGAAAGGTTGACATCCTCCAGTACAGGTTCGCCGTTGTACCCTGCCCAGAGGTGCTGGACCGAGATCACCTCTCGCGGCATGTCCGTCGTTTCTGCGCGTCGCATTTCCCCTCCCCGTTACTGGTTTAACACCTCTGCGAACGTATCGGCCACCTGGCGCAGGTTATCCAACCAGTCAGGCGCCAGCGGGCTGATGAGCAGCACCTCCCCGCCGATCTCGTTGCCGATGGTTTCGGCATCCTTTGTGCTGAACTCCGGCTGTGCGAAGATCACATTGATGCCCTCTTCCTGGGCCTTGGCGACGAGCGCTGCCAGTTCGGCTGCACTGGGCTCCTGCCCGCCGACCTCGATGGAGATCATCTCCAGGCCGTAGTCGCGGGCGAAATACCCCCAGGCGGGGTGGAAGACCATGAATTTTTTGGTCTCCAATCCCTCCAACGCCGCCCGGATGTCGGCATCCAGCGCGTCAATGTCTGCAACGAAACTGTCCACGTTCGCTTTGTAGTCTGTTTTGTGAGCAGGGTCAAGTTCTACTAATGCGTCGTAGATCGTCTGCGCCTGGGTCTTAACCAACGTTGGCGAGAGCCAGATGTGCGGGTCATTGCCTACGCGTTCGATGCCTGTGGTCGTGTCTACCATCAGCATATCAGAATTGGCCGAGGCAATTTTGTCCAGCCACGCATCCTCGAAGGGTACACCGATGCTGACGTAGGCGGCGGCCTGGCTCAATGCCGTCAGTTGCGCTGGCTTAGGTTCGTAGGTTGCCGGGCTGGCCCCGGGCTGCACCATCACGTTCAAGGTCACGTGCTCACCGCCGACGCGCTCCACAAAGTATTTCTGTGGCAAGATGCTCACTGTGACGTTCAATGTGTCGGTGGATGCGGGCGCCGTGCTCTGGCTGCACCCAGCCAGCAGCGCCGCGCTCAGCAACAGGGTTACAACGATGACGTACAACCGCCTAACCATTTGTGACTTCCCCTTGTTCACTCGCAAACTCCTTCTTTATTGACAATAATTTTCAATAGCTGGCAAAAAAAGAAAGTCACGCCTCCGTTTTCCGGCAGTCTGGGCAGAGGCCAGACAGTTGGAGCAGGTGATCGTCCACCTGGTAGCCCGTCCTTGCTTCGACCCGTTCGATCAGCGCGTGCAGGTCGTCCTCACCGGGGAACTCCACCGCCCGGCCGCAGACCCGGCAGATCAGCGCGTGGCGGTGGCCCGGCGAGGTAGGAAAGTAGCCATGGCAGCCGTTCTCGCGGTGGACGCGGCGCACCAGATCTAACTCCGAGAGCAGATTCAGCGTCCGATAGACCGTCACCAGCCCCAGCTTCCGGTGCACCGCCTGCGCCTGCTCCAGGATATCCTGCGGCGAGAGCGGGGTGTCCGTCTGCATCAGCACCTGCATCACCGCCCGTCGGGACGCCGTGATCCGACAACCGGCGTCGGCAAGGCATTGTTCGCACTCCGTCATCATGGTCTCTTTCATAGCACAGCTTCTTAATGAAACACTTTTTCATTAGACACTATAACGCCGAGTCGTAATCTTGTCAAGTCAGTCTCCGTTTTGGGGCACGGCCCACTTGACAAGGGGATAGAGATCTGCTATAATTACCCCCGGATGGAGAGATCTCGCTCGCTGAGTGAGTGAGAAGATCTGACAGTAGATGTAGGGGGGGCAAGACTCCCGGGGAATGGCTCACGGGAAGTTGCCTGGCCGATGCCTAAATGGGGGCGTCGGTCTTATTTTCTCCCTTGACAAAGAACGGCGAATGTGCTATAGTTAGGTCGCGTGTGGGGACCTTAACAACTGAAGAGTGACAGGAAGGTAAGCGGAACTCGGGCCAACGTCAACGAACCGTGGTGGCAAACCACGGTAGAATTTACGGAGAGTTTGATCGTGGCTCAGGATGAACGCTGGCGGCGTGCCTAATACATGCAAGTCGAGCGGGATCCTCTGGATTCGTCTGGGGGTGAGAGCGGCGAACGGGTGAGTAACACGTAGGTGACCTGCCCCGAAGACGGGGATAACCGCTGGAAACGGCGGCTAATACCCGATGTGCTCGGTGATTCGGTTCATCGAGTAAAGCTCCGGCGCTTCGGGATGGGCCTGCGGCCTATCAGCTAGTTGGTGGGGTGACGGCCCACCAAGGCGAAGACGGGTAGGGGACGTGAGAGCGTGACCCCCCACACTGGCACTGAGATACGGGCCAGACTCCTACGGGAGGCAGCAGTCGGGGATATTGCACAATGAGCGAAAGCTAGATGCAGCGACGCCGCGTGGGCGATGAAGGCCTTCGGGTTGTAAAGCCCTTTTATGGGGGAAGAGAAAAAGGACGGTACCCCAAGAATAAGTCCTGGCTAACTATGTGCCAGCAGCCGCGGTAACACATAGAGGACGAGCGTTATCCGGATTTACTGGGCGTAAAGAGCGTTGAGGCGGTTCCGTAAGTTGGACGTGAAAGCCCCTGGCTCAACTAGGAGAGGCCGTTCAATACTGCGGAACTTGAGGACAGCAGAGGGAGGTGGAATTCCCGGTGTAGTGGTGAAATGCGTAGATATCGGGAGGAACACCAGTGGCGAAGGCGGCCT
>CAZZEX010000145.1:0-9049 GCA_964653285.1 uncultured Anaerolineales bacterium | reverse complement strand
CCCCGCATCGGGGGGGCCGGGGGGGGTGCCCCCCCCCGCTCCGGGGGGGCTGGGGGGGGTCGGCCTCTGGTCGTTTTTGACGATCACAACTGCGAATACCTGCTCCAGCAGCGGGCCTTCCTCACCGACCTGCGCGCCCCTGTCCGCTGGCCCGGTGCGGCCTACTCGTTCGTCCAGTGGCGGCGGCTGCGGCGCTACGAGGCGCAAGTGTGCCGCCGCGCTGATCGGGTGTTGGCCGTCTCTGAGGCAGACGCGGCCGCGCTGCGGAAGTTGGTACCGGGCCTCCACGTGACCGTCGTCCCCAACGGAGTTGACACCCAGGCCTACACCCCCACCCCCCCATACTCCCACCCCCCCATACCTCCACCTCCCCACGCTCCCACACTCGTGTTCACGGGGACGATGGACTTCCGGCCCAACGTGGACGCGGTGCTGTGGTTCGCGCGGAAAGTGCTGCCCCGGGTGCGAGCAGAGGTGCCGGAGGCACGCTTCGTCGTCGCCGGGCAGCGGCCCCACCGGCGGCTGGACGTTCTACGGAGTAACCCGGCGGTGACACTGACGGGCTGGGTGGAGGACACGCGCCCCTACATCGCGCAGGCGGCGGTGTACGTCGCGCCGCTGCGGATAGGAGGCGGGACGCGGCTCAAACTGCTGGAGGCGATGGCGATGGGCAAAGCGGTGATCGCCACGCGCCTGGGGGCGGAGGGATATCCGGTGAGGGATGGGCGTGAGTTGCTGCTGGCGGACACGCCGGCCGATTTTGCCGCTGCGGTGGTGGCGCTGCTGCACGCGCCGGAGCGGCGGGCCGAACTAGGCCGGGCCGCACGGGCCTTCGTAGAGCAGCGGTACGACTGGCGGGTCATCGTGCCGCGAGTGGAGGCGGTCTATGAATAATGGCGAATAGCGAATAGCGAATGGCGAATGACGGATGACGAATGGTGAATGACGAATGACGGATGACGAATGACACACTGTTATTGGTCATTGGTCATTGGTCATTGGTTATTGGTCATTGGTCATTGGTCATTGCTTGACGAAGCACGATCTCGCCTTCCTCGGCGTCTGCCCACACTGTGTCCCCGGCCGCGAACTTGCCTGCCAGTATTGCATCGGAGAGGGCATCCTCGATCCGGTTCTGAATGACCCGCCGCAACGGCCGCGCGCCGTACTCCTCGCTGTACCCCTCCTCGGCCAGCAGTTCCTTGGCCACGTCCGTCACTTCCAGTTCTATGTCGTATTCCACCAGCCGTGTGTGCACCTTGTCCAACTCCAGGCCCACGATCTGGGCGACCTCTTCCCGGCTGAGGGCGTGGAAGACGATGACGCTATCCACCCGGTTGAGGAACTCGGGGCGGAAGGTGCGCTTCAGTTCCTCCAGCAACCTCTGGCGCATCTCCTCGTAATCACGCCGGGCGTCTGCGGCCTCATCGCGGGGTGTGGCAAAGCCCAGGCTCGTCCGCCGTTTGATCATCTCCGCCCCAATGTTTGAAGTCATGATAATAATCGCGTTGCGGAAGTCCACCTTTCGCCCTCGGGCGTCGGAGAGATTGCCCTCTTCCATAATCTGCAGCAGCATGTTGAAGGCCTCGGGATGCGCCTTCTCTATCTCGTCGAAGACGACGATGGAGAAAGGGCGACGGCGTATGGTTTCGGTGAGTTGCCCCGCGTCCTCGTAGCCCACGTAGCCAGGCGGCGCGCCAACCAGTCTAGCCACCGTATGCCGCTCCATGAACTCGGACATGTCCAGTTGCAATAGCGCGTCCTCGCTGCCGAACATGAACTCCGCCAGTGACTTGGCCAGTTCCGTCTTGCCCACCCCGGTGGGACCGAGGAAGATGAAGGAGCCGATAGGCCGGCGGGGGTCTTTAAGCCCGGCCCGCGCCCGACGTACCGCCTTGGCGACTGCCAAGATGGCCTCGTCCTGGCCCACAATGCGCCGGTGCAGTCCTTCCTCCATGTGCAACAACCGCTCCGTTTCGTCGCCGTGCAACTGGGTCAATGGGATGCCGGTCCACATCGAGACCACTTCTGCGATGTCCTCGGGGCTGACGACGACCCCATTTTCGAGAGAATCAGCCTCCCAGTCGGCGCGCAGGGTCTCCAGCCGTTCCTGCAATTCGATCTCCTGGTCCCGCAGCGCGGTGGCATCCTCGTAGCGGCGCTCTTCGATGGCTTTGTCCTTGGCCCGCTGAACGATTTTTAGCCTGGCGAATAACTCCCGCAGGTTCCTGGCGTTGGGAGCCTTGTACATCCGCACGCGGGAGGCGCTCTCGTCTATCACATCAATCGCCTTGTCTGGGAGGTAACGATCGGAGATGTAACGAGCCGAAAGTCGGGCTGCGGCCTCCAATGCCTCGTCGCTGATGTGCAGGCGGTGGTGTTGCTCGTAGGCTGATCGGACGCCACGCAGAATCTCGATCGTCTCCTCGACCGATGGCTCTTCGACCGTAATGGGTTGGAAGCGCCGCTCCAAAGCCGCGTCCGCTTCGATGTGCTTGCGGTATTCTTCCAGCGTGGTCGCGCCGATGCACTGTAATTCACCCCGGGCCAAGGCTGGCTTGAGGATGTTGGCCGCGTCCACCGAAGAGCCAGCCGACCCGGCCCCGACGAGCATATGTACCTCGTCTATGAACAGAATGGTGCTGCTTTTCTTGAGTTCTGCGATAACCTTCTTGAGGCGTTCCTCGAACTGCCCCCGGTACATCGTCCCGGCAACCAACGAGCCGACGTCCAGTTGAAGCACGCGCTTATCCAGCAACGGTCCAGGAATCTCACCGGCGACGATGCGCTGGGCCAGTCCCTCGACGATGGCCGTTTTGCCCACGCCGGGATCGCCGATGAGCGCCGGGTTGTTCTTCGTCCGCCGGGCCAGGATTTGGATCACGCGCTCGATCTCATGCTCCCGCCCAATGACCGGATCCAGTTTATTCTGTTCGGCCAGGGCGGTCAGGTCAATTGCCAGTCGATCTACCAGCGGGGTTTGGGCAGACTTGGCAGACGTACGATGTTTGCGATTGGGCTTTCCAGCGAAGACGGGTTGTCGCCGCAGCATTCGGTTGGTGGAGCGGCGGATTTGTTCGCCTGTGACGCCCAGGTGACTGAGCACATCCAGGGCGGTGCCGTCACCCTGGCGCACCAGCCCGAGTAAGATATGTTGTGTATCTATCCGGGGATCACCCCGGCGCCGGGCCTCTTCCCCCGCCAGTTCCAGCACCCTCTTGGTACGGGGAGTGAGGTCAAGTTCTACGCTGAACAAAGGCGGGCGCCGTCGCATGGTGCTAAGTCGCTCGACCCAGTGCTGCACGTCGCCAGATTGCAACCCCAGTTCGCGCAGCACATGGCTGGCGACACCTCCCTCTTCACGCAAAAGCCCCAACAAGAGGTGCTCGGTGCCGACTTGTGCATGGTGCATGTGCTCGGCCTCTTGCTGGGCCAACTCTAGTGCTCGCCGAGATGCAGCAGTAAAAAATCTCGCTAACTTGTCCATAGCCCTACCCCTCACTCCACCCATGCTGTCAACAGGGGCGAACCGATCTCATCACGTCTCACCCGCCTGCGTTCGGGAGCCCTCCATTCTTCGAAAGGCCTTTCTTATTGCCAAGAGAGGCCTCAGAAAGCGCGACCGAGAGCAGGCTCTCGGGCTCAGGTTGCTCGGCCACAAGTATCGCCTTCCAATCCTGATCCATGTGTTCCCCCTGGACGACCTGCTTGAGGCTTAGCGCCAGACGATGGTGCGCCCCATCCACGCTTATCACGCGCAGCGTGACGATCTGCCCAGGCTGGACAATATCGCGGGGGTGAACGACAGAGCCCTCGTCTAGTTCCGATACGTGGATCAGTCCTTCAATGGCCTCGTCGCCAACGATGCTGGCGAAGGCTCCCCACTTGGTGAGGCGCGTGATGGCACCTTCGACCAGTTGCCCCTCCTGGTATCGCTCTTCGACGGAGGCCCAGGGATCGGGCTGCAACCGCTTGAGGCTCAGGGCCACTCGCTGGCGTTCCCGATCCACTCCCAGCACGTAGACTTCGATCTCCTGTCCCACTTCCACCACTTCACGTGGGTGCGCAACCCGTCTCCACGAGAGTTCGGATAAGTGCACCAATCCATCCATCCCGCCCAGATCAACAAAAGCGCCAAAGTCGGCCAGATTGATGACCCGACCCTGGCGTACATCCCCTTCAGTCAATTCGTTCAATAGTCTCTCGCGCTGACTTTTGCGCCAATCACGTAATGCGGCCCGCTCAGAGAGAATCAAGCGGTTACGCTCCCGGTCAACCTCAATAACCTTGAGTTGGAGGGTCTCGCCGACCAGCGCTGCCCAACGGTCATCACCGCCTGGGCCGGCCGCCGGTTGGCTGGCAACACGCGAGATAACCAACTGTGAGCCCGGCACGAAGCCACGCACCTTCCCGAAGTGTACGATCACGCCGCCCTTGTTGCAGTCAGCAACTTGTTTCTCGATGATTTCCTGACTTTCGAGGAGGCGCTGCGCTTCACGCCAGTCGCGTGCTATCTGGGCGCGAGAGAGGGAGAGGATAATATTATCGTTGGCATCCTCTGGGTTGACTACGTAAACCAGTACTTCACCGCCCACGTGGATGGCATCACGGTCTGCCGGTGACATGCCCTCTAAATCGCGCTCTGGCACAATGCCCTCGCACTTAGCGCCGATGTCTACGATGATCCCGCCGGGGCCGACGTGGACCACTACCCCTGGAACGACCTGCCCATGCTCCAGACGCTGGCAGGAGAGATAACGCTCAAGCATCTCCGCCATTGGATTCGTCTCCTGGCCGCCAGAGGACTCCGTCGTTTCTCCCTCAGTAGGTATGATCCATTCAGCAGGCATCTATCCACTCCCCGTTGTAATATAGTATAATTATAGGCTGTTTGGCAATAAACCGCAAGCGCCCATCTCGCAAAGGGCAGAGCAAGTATCACCTCACCGCCCGGCGACCCCGGCCAAAACGCGGACTGTGATCCGCTTTAAGCCTGAAATTTGGATCTACCGAGACTTGTCAGACGTAAGCGCATCGTGTAGAATGGTGCAAATCCTCGGGAGGAGGCTACTGGCTGCGATGGAAGAACTCATGTGAAGGTTGGCGGACACCGCCGTAAACAGGCGGTGCTGGCGCGTCTACCCAGCACTGGCGCTTCAGGCCGGTGCACGCTCCCGCGTTGTTGCATCAGCGCGAAGGTGGCGGTATAATGTCAGGAGTGAACAACCGTTGAGAAAGTTAGATGAATTCGATTAATCCTGCTACCCGCCAGATTGAGCCCATCGTCGGCACGTTGCGCATCTCCGGTGGTGTGCGCCTGGAAGACGCCGCGCCCTGCACTGCAGCCCTGAACCCATCACCACGGGCGGCCCGTAGTCGGGAGGGCGAGCGCCTTTTCGTCCTGCTGGACCTGACCGAGCGGGCATCGCCACACCTCTACCGGGAACTGCGCGAGGTGGTGGCACAGACGTATTGGTCCACCACCGGCAGTATCACGGCTGCACTGCGCCAGGCGGCGGCCGCTGCCAACCGGTATCTGTTCAACACCAACTTGCACTCCGTCCCCTCCGACCGGTGCGGCGGCGGCCTCATCTGCGCCGTCTGGCACGATGATGACCTATTTATCCTCCAGGCTGGCTCTGGGCGGGCCTGTTTCCTTCACGAGGATCACCTGGAGTGCTTCTCCCGTGGTGAGGAACCGCCGCCCCTGGGAATGGGGCGGCTGGCCGACGTGCGTCTCCACCATACCTTCATCGCCCCAGGCGATACACTGCTGCTGGCCTCGTCTGCCTTGATCCGGGAGGCTGGCGACGAGGCTATCGCCCGCGTGCTGCCCCGTACCGGGGTGCAGGAAGTGCTGGGGGGATTAGAACAAGTCGGGGCTGGAGCCGACTTCACCGCGTTGGTCGTGCGCTGGGCTATGCCAGAGGAAGCGCCAGCGGCTCGTGAGGCCCCTCAGCCCTTCCCCCCCCCCAGGCGTGAGCCGCCCCGGCCGAAGCCCCGCGCACGCCCGAAGCCAGCCCGATACCTCTCTCACAAACCGGGGCCCAGCCTGGGAGAACGAATGAAGAAGGGCATCCGTTCCGTGGGGCACGGGATTGCCGCCGTTGGCATGGGGCTGGCCGGTGGCGTAAGTACGTTGTTCCAGCGCATGCTCCCTGGCCCCGAGCAGGAGGCTCGTCGCCGGGCGCGCCCTCACCGTCCAGTCCCCAAGGAGAACCGTGCCGTGATGCTAGCGATCGCTATCGGCATCCCGGTTGTGCTGGCCATCGTCGTGGCGCGGGCCTACTATGGGTCATTTGGAGGGCAGGAGACGCGCTTCCAACGTCTCACCAAACAAGCCGAAGAGGAGATCGCGCTGGCTCAGGCCGCCGGGGGAGTTTCGGATGAGGCCCGGCCCCATTGGGAAGCAGCGCTGGAGCACGCCAGCGCGGTCGCCGAGCAGCGGCCCGATGACCCGGTCGCTACGGCGCTGCAGGCCCAGGCCCAGGCCGCCCTCGACTTCCTCGACAGCATCGTCCATCTGTTGCCCGTTCAACTGTGGGACTTCGGGCCAGGCACCGTCCCGCGTCAACTGGTCGTCCACGGGCAGGGGATCTTCGTCCTCGACCCGGCAGAGGGATGGGTGGCTCAACTGACCCTTAACCCGACCGGGGACGGCGTGGTTAAGCAGGAGGACACGCCCATCCTCGTGCAAACCGGACAGCAGCTCGGCGAGGCAGAGGTGGGTAAGCTGGTGGATTTCGCCTGGGTCGACCCTGGGGGCGAGCGGCAGACGAGCGGTCTCCTGATCCTCGAGGAGGATGGGGCGCTGGTAAGTTACGACCCGGCCTGGGTGGACGAAGGAGGAGCCCCTCGGCTTATGCGTTCTCTTCTGGGTACGCTACCGGTTGGCACACCCAGGGCTGTCGGCTCCTTCGGAGGCCGCTTCTATATTCTGGACACCATCGCTGACCAGATCTGGCGTTACGAGCCTAGAGGCTACGTCTATCCTGAGCAGCCTGATCGTTACTTCGTCATCCCTCCGCCCAAGCCACTGGAGGATGTGCTGGACATGGCTATAGACGGCTACGTCTACATCCTCTACCACGATGGGACAGTCAGCAAATGCCTGCGAGGCGAACCCCAGCCCTTCGATGTGCGTGGGTTGCCCGGCGACATCAGTCAGGCGGTTGCGTTGACGGTGGATCCAGATGGGAGCAGCGGGGCGGTCTATGTGGCCGATCGGGGTAACAGGCAAGTGGTCGTGTTGGGGCCTGACGGGGCCTTCCAGGCGCAGTTCCGCGCCGATGAAGCCTTCGACGCACTGGAAGCGCTGGCGGTGGACGAGGCAGCGAGACGACTGTACGTGATCAGTGGCGGGCGGCTCTACGTAGCGTCGCTACCCTGATTGCTGCAATCGTGTTATAATCCGCCCAGCGCCTATCTGAAATGTCTGGAAACGGTCTCCGGCCGCCCGCTGGCTCGGTCAGAACATTTCTCGGATAGGTTCTAACTCTGGCACCGCCGCAGGTTTCATCAACGGCAGGCGGTGTTCTTGTCGGGAGGATGAGAGTGCGGCGCAGTGCAAAGCGGATACAGCGTTCGAGCAGTATGGCTCAAAAACTTTTCACGGCGGGCCTGGTCGTATTCTTCTTGGTGGTCGCTGGTACGGCAGGGCTGTTCGCCTTCGATCAGGTGCGACGGTTTATTGCCGCTTCCGATGTGTTGCCTGATTTCACCATGGAGCATGACGAGACTGGCGGCGTGACCTACGAACCGGGAAAGCCGCTGCCACGCTGGGAGGGCACCGAGCGAGTCAATATTCTGGTGATGGGCATTGACCAGCGCAAGCATGAACAGGGCCCCTGGCGCACCGACACGATGTTGGTGTTGACGATTGACCCGGTCACGGCGAGCGGCGGGATGCTCTCCATCCCACGCGACCTGTGGGTGCCAATCCCCGGTTACGAAGAGGGGCGCATCAACACCGCTCACTACCTCGGCGAACTCTACGATTACCCCGGCGGCGGCTCGGCGCTCGCGGCCAAGACCGTGCAGTACAACCTCGGTGTTCCCATCCACCATTACGCACGCGTCAACTTCACCGCCTTCGAGCAACTGGTGAACCTTATCGGCGGGATTGATGTCTACGTGGAGGAGGAAATCGCGGACCCCACCTATCCCGACGAGGCGTACGGCTACGACCCACTATACATCTCGGCCGGCTGGCAACATCTCAACGGTGAGATGGCGCTCAAATACGCCCGTACCCGCCGCACCGCTGGTGGCGACTTCGACCGCGCCAAGCGCCAGCAACAGGTCTTTCTGGCGGCGTTTGAGCAGGTCACGCGGCTCGACTTGCTGCCGCAACTGGCGCCCCGCGCGCCCGAAGTGTGGAAGACGTTGCAAGGCTCGGTAGTGACCGATCTAACGCTGGATCAAGTCATCGCGCTGGCACAACTGGCGAGCGAAGTGGATCCTGAGAAGATCCGATACGGCGTGATTGACGAGCACTACACCCAGTTCTGGAAAACACCGGACGGGCAGCAGGTGCTGATCCCGGTGCGCGACTGCATCCGGGAACTACGAGACTACATCTTCACCACCGAGGCTCCCCTGCCCCAGCAGGCGGATGACCCGGTGGCGCGCCTCGAGGCTGAGGGGGCCACCATCGAGGTGCTAAACGGAACGACGACGGCGGGGCTGGCCACGCTAACGGGCGAGTACCTCCAGCAGCAAGACTTGCAGATCGCGCGCACCGACAACGCCGACCGATCCGATTACCCTGAGTCGCTGGTCATCGTCTACACAGGCAAGACCTACACGGCCGAGTACCTCGCTCGTCTCCTCGGCCTCCCGCCGACGGCCGTGGTGCACGGGGCCGACCCCAATGCCGAGTACGATATCTCCGTCATCCTGGGGGCCGACTACCAGCCGCCGAAGCAATAGGGGACAGGCATTTTTCAGACGCGCTCTTAGCCGCCTTTCTTGCTTTGCTTCTTGTAGGCTTTAATGTAGCGCATGGCGTACTCGTCGCGCCCCAGAAGCAGATCGGCCGCCAGGATCG
>CAZZEX010000144.1:0-9449 GCA_964653285.1 uncultured Anaerolineales bacterium | reverse complement strand
TAGGTCGGATTTGCTATCCGACCCTATGGCGGTTAGCAAAACCGCCCTACGCTGCTAGGACACCCAGGCAACAAGCCCTTTCTTCAATGGTGCCGTCCTGGGGTTTCCTAGTCCAAAGCCAAGAGCAGGGCACCCTCCCCACCAACTGCAGTATCGCTGGCTCTTGCCAGGGGATTCGCTCTCGATGAAGACTCTGTTCCTCGAGCCTGGCTAGGTCATACGCCGCACCACTCTACGATGGATAATGCGTAGATCTTCGCAGCGTCTACTACCTCCTCGATCTCCACGTATTCGTTGGGTGCATGAGCAACCTGTAAGTGGCCCGGGCCCAGCGTAATCGTGGGTATCCCAGCCTGGTTCAGGAAGGCCGCATCGTCCACCGCGGCGAAACCGTAGAATCCCGCCGGTTCACCCAGCACAGCATCGTAGGCAGTCGCTACAGCCGTGCAGATCGGGGCGTCAACCGGGACATCATAGGGTGGCCACCAGAAAGTCCCCCAATCTACTCCGGGCGGGTTCTCCCGCAGCCAGGGGTCTGTCTGGGCAAACCGTGCGATCTGCTCTTCGACCTCTTTCTTCACCAGCTCTGGGGAATCCTGAGGAGCATGCCAAACGACATACTCCATGACACATTCTCCTGGGATGTAAGCGATACCGGAGCCACCCATGAAGGTCGCCAGGCAAAGTGTGAAGTGGCCAGGGCGGGTGAATGCAGGATGACTCTTCGTCTGCCCCCATTCCTCTTCCAACTTCGCAAGCCCCTGGTAAATGATCAGGCCCTTGTCAACCGCGGAGACGGCGACCTCGGCTCCTCGACCGCCAGCTCGAACCAGCTCGTCCCTCATGCACGTATGCGCCGGTTTTCCCTTGATCGTCACTTTCGGGGCCAAGACACCGGGGGAAGCCGTCGCAATCCCCAGCCGGTAAGGGGGGGCGGATGGTTCCACCACGATAGCCGCATCCGCTTTGTAGCCCCGCGCGACGGTAGCCCCGGTCCCGGCTTCGGTGTTCATCATCTCTTCTCCAACCACGCACTCGATGATGACGTCACCCTTGGGCTTGTACCCTGCCTCTAGGAGGGCCTTTACGGCGATGATGGCCGCAGCGTCCCCAGCCTTCATGTCCGTGGCTCCCCGGCCATAAATTCTTCCATTGGTCACCCTGCCGCTCCAGGGACTGACCTCGGTCCAAAGGTCTTCTGGACCAGGAGGAACAACGTCAACGTGGCCGTTGAAGATCAGGGATCTCCCTCCACCTGTCCCTTTACACAGCCCAACTAAGTTGGCCCGTCCTTCTTCTGCTTCCCACAGGTCTGTCTCAAGTCCAATCTCGTCCATCACGGGCTCGAGTAGCCTGTTCACCCTGCTTTCGCCGCCGATAGCCTCTTCCCTGACAACACCAGGGTAGGTTGGGTTGACGCTAGGGATCTGGATCATATCTGAGGCAAGCCTGACCAGTTCGTCCCTCAAGTCATCAACGGCAGCGAGAACGTCATGCTTTACATTGCTTTCGATCATCTTGCACCTCACCTGTTCGCAGTTTAGGGTTTACAAAAACGACTTTCCGCGTTTATCCGCGTTTCCTCTGTAAAATCGAGCAAAATGCGGGAACTAATTCTTTCGCAGCTCCTTAGTTCCGAGGAATCGGCGGTACACCTGCCCCAATAACTCAGGAATCCCCGCCACCCCCTTCGGCATGAATATCATCACGAAGATGACGATCGCCCCCAGGATAACCAACCGCCACTCCAGCAGCGGTCGCAGAGCCTCATTGATAAGCGTGACAACGAACGCCCCGATGGCTGCGCCGGGGAACACACCCAGGCCTCCGAAGAGGACCATCAGCAACACGATCAGGAACACCTCCAGCCCCAGCGTCGCCGGAGAGATCATGGCAAAGTAGTGAGCATAGTAGGCACCCATCACCCCGGCGATAAAAGATGAGATGCCAAATACCAGGAGCTTATATCTATACTCGTCTATTCCCAGGTTCTTGGCCAGGGGCTCTGCATCGCGGAGCGCGATGAACGCCAGCCCAACCGGGGAACGAATGATCCTGTAGATCGCATAGACAAACACGAGGAACAACACAAGCGTAAGGTAGTACCAAGGGACCAACTCGGACTTGGTGAAGGTATAGCCAAAGAGGACTGGCGGAGGGATCCTTTGCAGGCCAAAGGTCCCGCCGCTATTGAAACTCTTAATCATGCCCGGGCCCGTCATGACGATTATGGTGGGCAGGACAAACTGAATGGAGAAAGTAACAATGGCCAGGTACATCCCCTTCAGCCTCAGGCAGGGTATACCGACCAGGATGCCGATGAACGCGGCAGCGATCCCTCCTATCAGCATGCCGATCCAGGGCGGCACACCCAGGTAGACCCCCAGAAGTCCCGACGTATAGCCGCCGATGGCGAAGAAAGAAAGGTGCCCAAAAGAGAACACGCTGGCATATCCCAGAATGAGGTCCCAGGATGCTGCCACCACACCCCAAATCAAGCACAGCATCAAAACATTCATCACGTAGCTGTCGCTGTGGAAGAAGATGGGCAGAATGCTCAAAACCACGACTGCGCCGATGGCCAAGAGGCTCTTATTCATTGTCTTCAGTGTGTTTACCATGCTCCAAATAGTCCTTTCGGTTTGAACACCAATATCGCCACCATGAGGATGAGGAAGATGGGCAAACCCCAAATGCCTCCAATGAGATAGGTGGCGAATATCTCCACGATCGACAAGGCAAAAGAAGCAATAACCGTGCCCTTGATGTTGCCAAGCCCACCCAGCACGATCACGACGAATGCCTTCAGTATGGTGGTCCAGCCCACCAGGGGGTAGAGCAACGTCCTGGGGGCCAGAAGGATGGCGGCCACCGCGGAAAGGATCGCGGCGATGCCGAAGCTGAGGCTGTACAAGGTGTTGACGGGCAGGCCGACGATTCTGGCCCCCATGTTGTCCTGCGAGACAGCCCGCAGAGCCATGCCGATCCTAGTCTTGCTCAGGAAAAGCCCCAGCAGACCCAGCATTGCAATCGCCACCACGAACATGATCACGTCGTGCTTGGCGATGGCAAACTCGCCGAAAGTGAACGTCCCCTCCGCCAAATGGGGGGTTGACTTGCTCAGTGGGCCGAATGTTACGAGGATCAGGTTGTCCAAAACCAGGGCACAGCCCAGGGTGACGATGATCACCGTGAAGTCCCATCCAGGAAAACGCCGCAACGGCAAGACGATGGCCTTCTCGAACAGCATGCCGAACAGAAACAAGGCGAGGACCGTAATGGGGATCACGATCCAATAGTTCCAGTTAAGGTATCCAACGGACAGGTACCAGGCAAGGTAGCCGCCCCAACTGAAGAAGGAGCCCTGGGCATAGTTGAAGACCTTTGTCACACCATACACAAGCGTCAAGCCCATGGCCATCAGCAGGTAGACAGCACCCAGCGTGATGCCTGCTAACAATAGGTTGATAAGCGTTTCAACATTCATGAAATTCGTCCTCCTTCAGATACCCAGACAGACTTTCCTGAACACTTCGCTGCTCAGAGCCTGGTCACTATCCCCCTCAAAAACCACCTTTCCGTCCTCCAGCACGTAAACCCTATCGGCATAGTCGGAAGCGATGCTGGTACTCTGCTCGACCAACAGGATGCTGACCCCTCTCTCTCTGATCTCATTGATCGCTTTGAATACGTCAACTCTCAAGTTGGGCGCCAGGCCAAAGGAGGGCTCATCTATCGCCAGGAACCTGGGATTGGACATCAACCCTCGACCGATGGCCAACATGCGCCCCTCCCCGCCGCTCAAGGATGATGCCACCTGCTTGCTCAACCGTTCAAGTTTCGGGAAGAGGTGGAAGACGTAATCCAGGTTCTCGCTTTCCGTGGCTCTTGCATTCTTGCAGTAGGCGCCCATCTTGAGGTTCTCCAGGACGGTCATCTCCGGGAAGAGATGCCGATCCTCGGGGACGTAGACCAGGCCCGCATTGACGATATCTTGAGTCCGTAGCCCGCCAACCGTTTTCCCATCGTACTCAACAGAGCCGGAAACCGGCCTGAGCAAGCCGCAGATCACCTTCAACAGAGTGGACTTGCCGTGACCGTTGGGCCCGAAGATGGCGACAAACCCTCCTTCGTTCACTTCGAGAGACACGTTTGTCAGTACCTGGACCTCGCCATAAAAGAAATTGATGTTGTTTACCTTAAGCATATTCGGCCCCCAGGTAGACTTCGATTACTTGCTTGTCTTTCGTCACCTCCTCGGGAGAGCCGATGCTGATCCTCTCTCCGTTGTGGAGGATCATCAGCCGCTGGGAAATCTCCACCAACACGCTCATCAGGTGCTCAATCACAATCAATGTGACCCCCATTTCCTGGTTGATCCTCTCGAAAAGGGAAATGCTCTGTCCGATCTCCACCGGGCTTAGACCACCAATCGGTTCATCCAACATCAAGAGACGGGGCTGCGTCGCCAGGGCTGCCGCAAGCATGGTCAGTTTCTTATCAAAGAGACACAAATGTTTTACTTCTACGTTCTCCTTCCCTCTCAGGTCCACGAAATCCAGTGTATCTCCTATGATTCTATCTTCATCCTGGCCAGCGGTGCCGAAATGTGCGCCTACCCTGACATTGTCGTACAAAGTCAGGGTGGAAAAGACGGTAGGGATTTGGAACGTCCTTGCCAGCCCCCTGTGGCAAACTTGGTAAGGCCTCAACCGACTGATGGGTTGCCCCTCGAAGATGACCTCGCCTGTGCCTGAGTACACGCCTGATATCACGTTAAAAAGTGTCGTCTTGCCGGCACCGTTGGGCCCGGCGATACCGAAAATCTCACCCTTTTCCACCTCGAAGCTCAGGTTATTTACCGCGGCTAACTCGCCAAAGCGCTTCGTTAACTGCTTCACCTCAAGAACCACCGCCATAAGAACCTCCAGTCCTTCACGTGAGAATTATGAGGATAGGGAGGAGATGGGAGTGTTGCTCCCATCTCCTTCCGTTACCCGTTTGTTCGCGCAATTACTTGATCCAGGGCGGGACTATGAACTCCTCTCCCTCCACTTGTTGGGTCCCCAGATAGAGTGTGTGGTCCTTTTGGCCTTGTATTTGCACAAAGTGACTGGGGAGCCATTCATCGCCTGTCAAGCCTTCGTGCCTATCGGGGTCCATCCCATAGGTTCCGCAGCGCCCCGTATACGGATGGTCGCTCAGAGTTTCGAGGTATTCATAGATGCACTCATACTCTATTGGGCTGCCGCAGCTCTCGGCGGCGTCCATCCAGAAATGGAGTTGGTCTTCCACGGTGGCTGGCCAGCAGGCACCTGGTCGCCTACCAAATTGAGCCTCGAAGTCGCTAACCCATTGTTCGTTCTCAGCGGTTGGCAGGTAAGCAACCAGCGTCTGCCACGTGATGCCATTCGCCTTTTCACCCAACAGTTCGATGAATTCTGGCGAGGCGGGCGACCACTGGATGTAGATCAAGGAGTTGGTGGGATTTTCGAGGAACTGGTTCATAAACGCCACCGAGGAGTCGACCGAGGTGAGACATCCAAAGATTATCGCGGGTTCCTCCGCTCGGATCTTTGCAAGCTGCGCCCCAAACTCAGTGGTGCCATAGGGATAGGTATCATCCAGCACAACTTCCCACCCATTAGCCACAGCGACGTCCTCGAAGGACTGCTGGATGATCATATCGTAACTGATATCTCCACCCAGCAAAGCGACCTTCTTGTTCGGGAGCTCATAAGGGAGCTTCTCAGTGATGACCTCGTAGGCGTTTGGGCCGTAGGATACCTCGCTGGCACAGATCTGGAAGACGTTCCGATACTCTGGCAAGCCCGCCATGGTCTCCTCAACCGTTTGCGTGTCTGCGCTGCCGTGGAAGAATGGCTGATCAAGCTTGCCAAACGCGTGCGCACACGCTGGGCCAAAGCAAGCACCAGGGAAGTTCGCTACGACACCTGACCGAGCCATAAGCTCGGAAGCCAGGAGGCAATCCTCGGCCGTACAGCCCTTAATGTCAGCATAGACGATTTCCACGGGTTTGCCCAGCAGACCGCCCTCGGCATTAACCCGGTCGACCGCCATGCTGAGCCCTGCCACGATGTCGGTCCCCATCGGAGCACCAACGCCGGTAATGAGCGTGGGACAGCCGATCTTGATGGTCCCCCAGTCCTCCCACGATTCAACCTCGGGTTCGGGAGTCACTTCCACCTCAACGATCTTCGTGACTTCGACCTCCTCGCCCGCAACCTCGACCACCTGGGTGACAACCACCGTTTCGATTACCTTCTCGGGCGCGCAAGCGGTCAATGCAAGTCCATTTGCCACGACCAGAAGAGCACACACTAGGAAACTGAGCAAATTCCTCTTATTCATTTCTCTCTTCCTCCTGTTGATTTGAATTGACGGCACTGGTCCGTCCACTAGCCTAGATCCGTGATCCTCGCGGTACACGTGGAGCTTCATTCCATAGCCTATCCTCCTTTCTTCTCGTGTTATTCCTGGAACCAGGGTGGGACCTGGAAGCTGTTGCCCTCGAATGCGTCTGTTCCCAAGTAGAGAAGCACATCCTTTTGGTCCTGTATCTGGTAGACGTGGATCGGGATCCACTCGGCTCCTGTCAGGCTTTCGTGCCTCTCGGGGTCCATTCCGTATGTTCCTTCACGCCCTTCATATGGGTGATCACTCAGGTTCTCGAGGTATTCGTAGATGCATTCATAATCTACCGGACTGCCGCATGATTCGATGGCTGCCTTCCAGATATGGAGCATGTCATCCATCATTGCTGGCCAGGCGGCGCCCGGTGACCTGCCGAACTTGGCCTCGAATTCCTCAACCCACACCTGGTTTTCGGGGGTTGGTAGATAGGCATATTCGGTCTGCCACAGGATGCCGTTGGCTTTTTCAGCCAGCAGCCCCTTGAACTCAGCGGCAACAGGAGACCACTGGATGAGAATCAAGGAATTGGTGGGATTCTGCAAGAATTGGTTCACGAACGCCACCGAGGTGTCGACTGAGGTGATACATGCAAAGATGACCGCGGGCTCCTCAGCCCTGATTTTTGCAAGCTGGGCCCCGAATTCCGTGGTGCCGTACGGATAGGTGTCATCCATAACAATTTCCCATCCATTTTCTTCAGCCTGCTTCCTCATACCCTCTTTGATCAGCATGTCATAGGTGATATCTCCACCCAGCAAGGCGGCCTTCTTATTCGGGAAATCGTAGGGAAGCTCGTTGACCATGACTTCGTAAGCGTTGATGCCGAAACTTTCCTCACTCGCGGATACCTGAAAAATGTTTCGATATTCGGGCAGGTTTGCTACAACCGCGTCAACCGTTTCCTTGATCGCGCTGCCGTGAAAGAGGGGTTGGTCATATTTACCAAACTCGTGGATACACGCCGGGCCATAAAAAGCACCCGGAAAGTTTGCTACCACGTCACTTCTACTCATAAATTCCGCTGCGAGACGACATTCTTCGGCTCCACTCTCCTTGGTATCAGTAATAATCATCTCCAAGGGCTTACCCAATACACCGCCCTCTGAGTTGACCTTTTCGACCGACATACTGATCCCGGCCAGGATATCAGCTCCCATCGAGGCTCCATGACCGGTGATGAGCGTGGGAACGCCGATCTTGATAGTTTCCCACTTCTCCCAGTTTTCAGCCTCCGATGGGGCACAAGCGGCCAATGTAAGTCCGCCCTGGCGATAGACCGTGAAGGTGAAGGTGTTCGCTACGTGATACTCGTCGGACAACATAACCGGCCTTCCGTACGGGTCGTAGTCCACCTGCTCGATGTGTAGAAGGCCGCTTCTTGCCGGCACGCCTAGCTTCTCCGCCGCCCAACGCTCCGCGACTATGGGATGCAGGCGAGCGATGCCGTGGTCGATCTCCAGCCCGAGTTGCTTTATGAGAAGAGCGTAGAGCGACTGCCTCTTGATCAGAAACTGTTTGATCTCATCCAGTGACAGTCGCTGCCTGAGCGTGTCTAAGAGGCTTTGGGGGATGATGTCGAAAGAGAGAACCACGGGCCGGTCGTCGGCAGTGCGCACGCGCTCAATGACGACCACGGGTGAGGCCAGTTCCAGTTCAAGGCGCTCGGCTACCCGCTCGCCTGCTTTCTCTACGTTCAGGTACACTTCAGCAGTGCCTGGTTTGGCTCCGACCGACTTTATAACCTGGGTCACGCCAAAGTTGATGCTCAGATTGTTGGTCACCAGCGGTTCGTCGGCCACGAAGGTTCCGATACCGCGCTTGCGCACAACCAACCCCTGGGAGGCAAGGCGGTCGAGGGCGGCCCGCAGCGTGCTGCGGCTGACATTCAGCGACTTGGCCAGCTCGAGCTCGTTGGTGAGGCGGCTGCCGGGTTTGAGGGCGCCGCTGATGATCATGGAGCACAGTTGATCAGCGACGCGATGGGGGAGGGGGGAGTCGTCCTGGATCTGCGGAATCCCACTGGGTGTTGCCATTCGTGTGTCCTTGAATCAGGCCATCCTGGCGATTTGTCGGACAACAGACATCATACATTTTACCACATTCTGCGGTGGATGTCAAGTGCCAGAGGAGCGTGGTTTCAAGATTGGGGAAATTCGTGGTAAGATGGGCACATCTCCGAGGGGAGGATGAGAGATGCGCCTGCGCGTGTGTATTCCCAAGGTGGAGCCGACGGTGGCTGGCCTTCATCGGCCATGCTTCGTCGCGAGCCTGTCCTGAGAGGCGCACTTCACTCACTTGAAGACTATCTCTGCAATATTGGCATGGGCAAGGCATTTGTGGTATACTCTCCATAGTCTACCGGCAAGTGCGGTGCGGTATGGAGGTGGCTTGATGAATACGGCCAGTGATTACGGATACGTGCCCAGTCATCACTGCACGCCGGAGATTGACTGCTGCCCTTGCTGTCGCGGCGAGTCGGAACGCAGTCACTACGTTTTGAAGGACGACCGTTGTCTCGCTGAAGGAGATTGTAGGCAAACATCAATACACCAATTTGCTTGGACGAGAGCATTACATCTCCCGATAAGGCCCGCAAAGCGATTCAAATCAAGGCATGTCGCTGGATCAATATCAAACCAGGCAGAGTAGGCGGCATCACAAATGCGCTTGCTATTCACGACATCTGTCAGAAAACGGGTATTCCATGCTGGATAGGTGGAATGCTGGAGTCGGCTGTCGGCGCATCACATTGCGTTGCCCTCGCGACTTTGCCAAACATTCGATACCCCTCAGACATCTTTCCAAGCAACCGATTTTATGAGCAGGATTTGGCTAAACCTCCTATGAGGCATTCAGCCCCATCCGAGTTCCGCGCAAGCATGAAACCGGGCATAGGTGCCGAACCCAGGCCAGATGCCCTTGAGCGCCTTGCGCTAGAACACGTTGTTCTAAAGGCGTGAGGTATCTTTTCAATAAACCGGGGTAGGGGCAGGTCTTGTACCTGCCCAAGAGGG
>CAZZEX010000143.1:0-9501 GCA_964653285.1 uncultured Anaerolineales bacterium | reverse complement strand
TGCCCGAACTCAAGCGCGTGCTGGTGGCGCACGGCAACCGCGTCGCGATGGCCGATGACCTGGCGACGGGGTTGGCACAGGTGCTGAGCAAGGCACCGGTGACGGCCCCGGTCGAGCCGCTGCCGACTGATGTGGCCGCGCTGGCCCGCTCGGCCCAGGCACACTACGAGGCGGCCCAGGAATGTCTGCAACGGGGGGACTGGGCCTGCTACGGCATAGAACTGGAGGCGCTGGAACGCGACCTGGAGGCGCTGGTGGCTGCGACGGAAGAGTGAGAGCCCTCATCCCCCCGGCCCCCTTCTCCCAACCTTGGGAGAAGGGGGAGAACTCCCTTTCCCTCTCCCAGGATTGGGAGAGGGAAGGGGTCGGGGGATGGGTGAGGGCCCCCACACTACTAGACTTTAGGACCTGAACCATGCTTACTCCCGCCGGCACCGAATGTCCCTACTATTACGAAGACTTCTATCGCGGCCGCTCCACCCAGGAGTGCCGCCTCATTGGGCGCAACCCGCGCTCAGGGCCCTGGGAACCCAAACTGTGCACCCGTTGCCCTGTGCCTGACATCCTGCGCGCCAACGCCTGTCCCAACATGGTGCTGGAGGCGCGGGTGGTGCGGCGCTGGCTGGGGCTCGTGCGCCGCGTCGAGGTCTACGCCGTGTGCACCGCATACCAGGTCGAGGTGGCCGATCCCTACGTCGGCTGCGGCCACTGCCACCCGCAGGCGGCGACGATCCTCGACGCGCCCGTAAAATAGTAGGTCGGATTTGCTTATCCGACCTATGGCGGTTAGCAAAACCGCCCTACAGAGATTTGGTTCCAAGGAGTAACACGATGCTCAAAGCCATCCTCTTCGACCTGGACGATACACTACTGGTCAACCCGATGGAGACCTTCGTCCTGGCCTACTTCCAGGCGCTCACCCGCTACGTGGCCCACCTGATCCCGCCCGAGCGTCTGATCTCCGAGTTGATGCGCGCCACGCAGACGATGGAGACCAACGACGGCAATGGTCCTACCAACGAGGAGACGTTTGCGGCAGTCTTTTACCCGGCGGTGGGGTACGAGCGGACAGCACTGGAGCCGATCTTCGAGCGGTTCTACGCCGAGGCATTCCCCAAATTGCGAGCCCTCACACGACCGCTGCCGGAAGCCCGTCCGCTGGTCGAGTGGGCCTTCGGGCGCGGCCTGCAGGTGGTCATCGCGACCAACCCGCTGTTCCCCCGCTCACCCATCGAACAGCGGCTGGAGTGGGCCGGCGTGCCCGTGACCAAGTTCGGCTACACACTGGTGACATCTTATGAAATCATGCACGCCACCAAGGCCCACCCGGCCTACTACCGCGAGATCCTGGCACGGTTGGGCCGGCAGCCCGGCGAGTGCCTGATGGTGGGCGATGATTGGGAACGCGACATCGCCCCGGCCGCCTCCGTCGGCATCCCCGTCTACTGGATCACAGGGCCAGATGACGCGCCACCTTCCTTCCCTCCTCATAGGGGGGATAAGAGGGGGGTCGACCTCCCCCCTCGTAGGGGGGATAAGAGGGGGGTTCTGCTCGGACAGGGGACGCTGGCGGACCTGTGGGAGTGGGTCAAGACGGGGAATCTGGCTCTGTGAGCGCCTGTCCGGGAGACGCCTCACCTGCGACGCGCCAGCACCAGATAGCGGTCGGGATCATCTCGCACCTGGGCCTCCATCAGCCCCGCTTCAGGGAGCAACCGCGGCCTCGATGTCCCTGCCGTAGGTTGGCACCCCCTGCACCAATTCCATCGTGGCTGGGGAGGGCACGGGAAGGAGGCCATGGGCGCATTTCACGAAGCCCCTGCCGAGGTGCAAGGGGGAAGAACAGACCTCCTCGATGCCCATGAGTTTCAGGCCCACGACCGAGCCGACGATGTCCACGATGGCATCCAGGCCGCCCACCTCGTGGAAGTGGATTTCCTCAACGTTCACCTCGTGCACCCTCGCCTCCGCCTCGGCCAGCCGGATGAAGATGGCCCCAGCCCTCTCCTTCACGTCCTCCGGCAGGGCGCTTCCCTCAATGATGTCCAGGATGTCTCCGAGGTGCCTCTCCACTCCCTCCTCCTGAGTTTTCACATCCACGAGCGTGCCGGCGATATACCTCTTCAGCACCTTCCTGGCCTCGATCTCGTAGCCGGAGATCTTCAGCCCGGCCAGCGCCTCCTTCAGCGCACCCAGCCCCAGCCCGGCATCCAGAAGGGCACCCAGCACCATGTTGCCACTGATGCCGGAAAAACAATCGAAATAGGCGATTTTCATCTTTCCCCCTCGCTCATGCGATTGATCAGGCCGGCCAGATACCCGGCCCCGAAGCCGCTGTCAATGTTAACCACCGAGTAGGCGACCAGCACGCTTCCCATCCCAGCCAGGATGTGCTGGAGGGTCTCCAGTCTGCTCCTTCGAGTCTCCACAAATTGCCGCCCCTTCCCGGCCCTCTTTCAGCCTCAGCGACGTCGCAACGGTGTAACTAATGGTGCGGCCCCGCGTGGGGAACAAGGGAATGGGGCCTTTCCACTCCGAAGACGCTCTCATCCTCCACGGTGAGCGGATATCTCGATCATAGCCGACCATCCCGGCAGGCCAGCACCAGGTAGCGGTCAGGCTCGTCCCGCAATACGACCCTGTCCAGCCCAGCCTCCCGCAGGAGGCACAGCATCTCCCCCTCGTCGGGGATGGTGTCGTGGGCGACGATGCCACCTGTGGAGCGGTGGAACTCGTTGATCGCCTGGCGGCTGGCGGTGTGGCAGATGACCAGCCGCCCTCCCTTTCGCAGCACTCGGCTTATTTCGGCCAGGGCGCGGAGTTTGTCGGGGAAGTGGGGGAAGACGGCGCTGCAAAAGACCCAGTCGAAAACCCCCTCCGGCAGAGGCAGGCTCTGGGCATCCCCCTGCACGTAGACGGCTGGCTGTCCCTTACCCAACGCTCGCTTGAGCATCTCTCCAGATAGGTCGAGGGCTACGACGTGGCCGTCTCCGCTCATGCTCTCGTGCAGCAACGGCAGGAGCACCCCGGTGCCGCATCCCACGTCCAACACCGCCGCCCCCGGCGCGATGTCCAATCCGGCCACGATCTCACGCAGCCGGACGTGGGTCTCCTCCACCTCCAGCGCGTCCCAGTTAGCGGCCGCCCGGTCGAAGAACTGCTGCCTGTGCTGAGCGCAGTCGAAGCGGTGATTCAATTCATCTCTCCAGCGCCTCCAGTGCGGCAGTGAGCGCCTGGTTGCAGGCCGCCATCTGCTCCACTGCTTTCTCTATCCGCCGCGCCGTCTCCTCCTGTCCCAGCGCCCGCGCCCGCGCCACCCAGCGCTGGAAACTGGCCGCGTGCTCCTCGTTGTGCTCGATCCAGTGCGGGAGCAGGATGCGCAGTTTGGTCAGATCCTCAGGCTCAGCCTCTGCCTCCTCGTGCGTATGCCCGGCATGGTGGTGATGATGGTGCTCCTCATGCTCTGGCGGGTCTGCATCCGGCGAAGGGATTGCCCCGCAGGACAGGCAGGTTGCCTGACCGTTGATAAGCACCATTCTTCCGCCACACTCAGGGCAGATGAGGCCCGTGTCAGACCCACAACCACATTCTTCACACATTTTTGATTTCCTCCCGCGTTTTCAGCGAGCGACTGAAGTCGCCACTACGAATCCGGCGCGTGCCGACGACCAGCGCGTGGTGTTCAGTCTCGCCGCGTGAGGTCTCCATCTCGAAAAACCTCTCTACGCCGTTCACCTCAAAGCCAGCCTTGGTCAGCAGGCCCGTCCACTTCTCCTGGTCGAACTCCGTCCCCAGCGGCTCGACGGAGAGCAGTATCCCGCCCGGGGCGATCACGCGCGCCATCTGGCGGACGATGCCGGCTGCGTCGAGGTCGGACGAGTCGTGGTGCAACACCCAGCCGATGACGGTGGTGGGGAACGTGCCGTCGGCAAACGGCAGCGCCTCTCCCACGGAGCGCACGATGCGGCTGAGGCCATCGCGCCGCATCAGTCGCGTCCCCAGCGTCGCTGGCTCGGCGTAAACCGCCTGCAAGCCCAATTCGTCGTAAAGTGGAGCCAGCCAACCCCAGCCCGCGCCCACGTCCAGCACCGGCCCGCGCGCCCGTGTCAGTTCACGGCGCAGCAAAGCCATCTCACGTCGCTCGGCCTCGCTCTCATCGGCAGCACGGCGAAGCGCGACGTCGGCATAGTCACGCAGCGTCACCTGCCAGTCCGCGCCCTGCTTGCTGACAGTCGTGCACACCCAGTAAGCATAGGCCGTGAGAGTGCCTTCCAGGTCAACGTCGCCCGGCAACTGGCCGGCCAGGGCCTCCCGCAGCCGTTGACGCGTCAGGTCGTACAAGGCGGGTTCGTCAGATGGTTCCTGCATCAGTGAAACCAGAAAGGGCCACGAAGACCGGCTGGCTTCAAGCCGGAGGCGGCCTTCATGGCCCTTCGAACTATTGTGCTGTTGGCTTCAGGAACGCAGTATGTGCCCGATTAGCTCTCGACGGCGGCTGGCTCCTGCGACTGGCCCAGATGGAGGGTGTGCTTCAGAAAGTCTATTTTCACGATGCACCCCTGCACCAGTTTCTGCTCGCCCAGGATGTTGACCAGCAGGTAAGCGTCGTCCTCGGGCTGCACGAGCACTACATCCTCCATGACCTTCCGCTCTTCGCCGTCGTCGCTGAGATAGACGGTGGTTTCACACATCTTGCACCTCCAGAGAAAACAAAAGACCGCCCATACCAGGCCTTCAGGCCGGCCGATGGCGATCTTCATGATACGCTATTTTGCGCCGACTTCATGCCGGCGGCGATGACCATACCATGATCTCCAGAAAATGTCAAACCAGGTCAAACTTCCTCGGCCTCCAGCGCCTGCCGGATGACTTCGATGGCGGCGCTGATCTGTTTGGTGAGCGGTTTCCACTCGATGCCCACGATCTCGAAGTGGGGCTGGTTGATGGGCAGGAGGAGTTTGCGCCCCCGCGCGTTGGCCACGACCGTGGCGATGGCCGGCGTAACCTCGCCCATCAAGGAGTTGGGAACGACCACGCCGATAGGGGCCAGGATGAAATCAGCCTGACCGACGCACACGCGAATCGCGTTCTCACCGCTGGCTCCTCGGTTGGCGCGGGCTCTCATCATCTTATCGGTGGCGATAGCATTGGTGCCCAGTGCGAGAACCTCCACCTCCAGCGACAGTTCTCGCCGCAGTTGGGTCACAATCTGAGCTCCAATGCCCCCGCCCATGCCGTCAATCACTGCGACGATCATAAAGACCTCCGTCCCGATGACCAATGAACAAATGACCAAAGACTGATGACCGATTCCTCCGGGTGTGATTCTACCGCGAGTAAGCCCTGACGTCAAGCCGGCTCAATGGGTCGGCCTGACTGTTCTGGCGCTGCCACACAGCACTTCGGGGCGCAGGAGGATGTTTCAGGCGATGCGAGAGGGCGCCGCGTCAACCGCGCGCTGCCGGCCGATATACTTGACAGATTCACTCAGGTGTCGTATAACCACCAAACTTGCGGAAAGTGCAAACACGCAACGAGGACCGACATTGAGGCGTTTATCAAATCAATTCTTTGCCACAATCCAACTAGCGCTGCGGCGCACGTGGACGGCGCTGGGGAGCCACGCGGCCGTGGCACTGGGCGTGCTGGTGGTCACCACCACCATCTGCGCGCTCATCCTCTACGCCGAGGGGGTCAACGTCGCCGTCCTGCGCGACCGGCTGGATGCGGTGGGGATGGCCAACCGTCTGAATCATCGGCCCCACGAACTTTCGGGCGGCGAGCAGCAGCGCGTCGCCATCGCCATCGCGCTGGCCAACGGGCCGGGCCTCCTGCTGGCCGACGAGCCGACTGGCGAACCGGACAGCCGCACCGGGCGTGAAATCCTCTCCCTGTTCCGCCAGATCGTGGCGCTGGAGAGGACCGCGCTGGTCGTGGCGACCCACGCCCCGGTCATCTACGACTTCGCCACTGCCGTCTACAAACTCGACGACGGCCAATTGACCCACTCTTCCCAGCCCGGGGAAGCGCCGGATGTCTGATTCGCCGCCTCGCACGCTCCGCCTGCTCCTGTGGCTGGCTCTGCTGCTCGCTGTCGGTGTGGCCGTGCCGGCCGTCGTCGTGACACATCAGACCCGCACGCAGGGCCGGCCCGAAGGCTTCCCCACGCCCGTGGCCGAGGCCGACGTGCCCATCCTGGGCGTCAACGTCGCGCTAGAGCAGTACGACGACGAGGAACTGGAGGCCGCGCTGGCCCGCATCGCCGCGGGCGGCTTCGTCTGGGTGCGCCAATCCTTCTATTGGAGCCAGATCGAGCCAGAGGTAGGGGCGCGGTCACCGCGTCCCTACGACTGGAGCGTCCCTGACCGCATCCTGGCCGCGCTGGCCCGCCACCCCCAACTGCGGCTGGTGGCCGTCCTCGACGATAGCCCCCCCACCCCACCCGCCGACCATTCGACTGTGCTCACGGCGGGCTCTGACCGCTTCGCCAGTTTCGCTCGCGCCTTCGCTGCCCGCTACGGGGCGCAGGTGGACTACTACCAGGTCTGGGACGAACCGAACCTGGCGGACCACTGGGGCGGCGGCCCGGTCAACCCACCCGCCTACGCCGATCTGCTGGCCCGCACTGCCCGCGCGATCCGCGCCGCCGACCGTTCGTCTACACTCACGGCAGGCCCTGACGCCCACATCCTCCTGGCTGGCCTGGCCCCCACCGTCGAAACCGGCCCTCAGAACCTGAGCGACGTGCGCTACCTGGAACAACTCTACCAGGCAGGGGCCGCTCCTTACTTCGACATCGTGGTTGGCAAGCCTTATGGCTTCGACACTGGTCCCGACGACCGCCGCGCCGACGAAGCGGTGCTGAACTTCTCGCGGTTGCTCCTGCTGCGAGAGGTGATGGTCGAGCACGGCGACGCGGGCAAGGCAATCTGGGCCAGCCACTGGGGGTGGAACGCGCTGCCGCCGGGCTGGACGGGCGCGCCCTCCCTATGGGGCCAGACCGACGAAGCGACCCAGGCGGCCCGCACCGTCGCAGCGCTGGAGCGGGCGCGTGCCGAGTGGCCCTGGGCTGGCGCGCTCATCCTGGAGCACTTCCAGCCCGCCGCTGCCCCCTCGACTACGCTCGGGGCAGGCCCTGACGACCCGCGCTGGGGCTTCGCGCTGGTGGGGCCCGACGGTGCACCCCGCCCGGTCTACGAGGCGGTGGCCGCGTGGGCCGCCGCACTCCCCGACGGTGGGCCGGTCGGAGGCTACCCGGCGCTCAACCCCTGGGCGACCTATGAAGGAGACTGGCGCGTGGGGCCGATGGGAGCCGATGTCGGCCGTTCGACCGTGCTCACGGCAGGCTCCGGCGGCGGTCGGGCCACCTTCCGCTTCGATGGGACGGCCGTCGCGCTGACGGTGCGGCGGGGGCCGTACCGTGCCTTTCTCTACGTCACGGTGGATGGCACGCCAGCCAACCGGTTGCCCCGGGACGAGGCGGGGCGCGCCTACGTCGTGCTTTACGACGACGATCCCGCCGTCGCTACCGTCCCCCTGGCGACCGGCCTCTCCCCCGGCCTGCACACCGTCACGGTCGTGGCCGAGGGCGGGCAGGGCCAATGGGCGCTGGTGGACTGGCGCGTGGGGGTGGAGCCAGCCCGCGACGGCTACGGCTGGAAGGTGACCGGGCTAGCCGTGGCGGGACTGGTGCTGGCGACGCTCCTGGTGCGCGACGCGCGGCGGGTGAAGTGGGCAGCGCTGGGGCAGATGTTCCTCGGCTGGCCCGAGTGGGCGCAGGTGGCGCTAATCGTGGGACTGACCGCCCTGCTCTGGGCCACCGCCGGAACCAGTTGGGGACGCGACCTCTCTTCTACTTCCTGCCTCCTGCCTCCTGCCTCCTGCCTCCTATTCAGCCTGCTCACGCTGCCTGCGCTGGCCGCACTCTTCGCGCTGCGGCCCGACCTGGGCTTAGCGCTGGTCGCCTTCACAGCGCCGTTCTATTTGCACCCTGGGGGCATGCTCTACCGGGCGCTCAGTTTGCCGGAGGTGCTGGTGGTGTTGTGTGGGGTAGGAATTGCGAATGGCAAATGGCGAATGGCGAGGAGGAGAATCCCCTTTACCCCCCTCGACTGGGCCGTCGTGTTGCTGGTGGTGGCGGCGGTGGTGACGAGCCTGGCCGCCGCTGACCGATGGGCGGCGCTCTTTGAATTGCGGGCCGTCTTCCTGCTCCCGGCGCTCTACTACGTGCTGCTGCGACAGGCCCATCTGGACGGGCGGGCCAGGTGGCGGATCGTGGACGGCTGGGTGCTGGGTGCCGTCGGGGTGGCGCTCATCGGGCTGGTGCAGTACGCCCTGGGGCGCAACGTTGCCGTCGCCGAAGGCGGGCTGCCGCGCCTGCAGAGTGTCTACTACTCGCCCAACAACGTCGGGCTGTACCTGGGGCGGGTATGGCCGCTGTTGGTGGCCGTCGCACTGTGGGCCCCCTCCCCCGGCCCTCCCCCACGGGGGGAGGGAGAAGGACGGGGAGGGAGGACTCCCCCTTCCCTGGTGGGGAAGGGAGAAGGGCAGGGAGGGGGAACTCCCCCTTCCCTGGTGGGGAAGGGAGAAGGGCAGGGAGGGGGAACTCCCCCTTCCCTGGTGGGGAAGGGAGAAGAGCAGGGCGGGGGAACTCCCCCTTCCCTGGTGGGGAAGAGAGAAGGGCAGGGCGGGAGGACTCCCCCTTCCCTGGTAGGGAAGGAAGAAGAGCGGGGAGGGAGGACTCCCCCTTCCCTGGTAGGGAAGGGGGCTGGGGGGTTAGGTCACCGCCGGGCGCTCTACGCGCTGGCGCTGGTGGCGGTGACACTGGCGCTGGTGTTCAGTTTCTCGCGAGGGGCATTGCTCCTGGGGCTGCCGGCGGCGCTGTTGGTGATGGGCTGGCGGGCCGGGGGAGGGGCGCGGTCATCGCGCCCCTACCGCTGGGCGATGCTGGCGCTCGTCGTGGTTAGTGCGCTGATGTTAGTCCCGCTCCTGCGCCTGCCACGCTTCGCCTCAATGTTCGACCTGCAGCAGGGAAGCACATTCTTCCGGCTGGAACTATGGCGCAGCAGCCTGGCGCTAATACGCGAGCATCCCTGGTTCGGCGTCGGGCCGGGCAACTTCCCGGCCGCCTACCGTACCCGCTACGTCCTCCCCTCCGCCTGGCAGGAGTTCAATCTGGAGCACCCGCACAACGTCTACCTGGACCACTGGACGCGGCTGGGGCTGCTGGGACTGCTGGCGGGGGTGGCGGTGCAGGTGGCGTTCTGGCACCTCTCCCCCGGCCCCTCCCCGAAGCGGGGAGGGGAGTCTTCTCCCCCTTCCCTCGCAGGGAAGGGGGCCGGGGGGTTAGGTCGAGACCCCTCCCCCGGCCCCTCCCCGAAGCGGGGAGGGGAGTCTTCTCCCCCTTCCCTCGCAGGGAAGGGGGCCGGGGGGTTAGGTCGAGACCCCTCCCCCGGCCCCTCCCCGAAGCGGGGAGGGGAGTCTTCTCCCCCTTCCCTCGCA
>CAZZEX010000142.1:0-9609 GCA_964653285.1 uncultured Anaerolineales bacterium | reverse complement strand
CACCACCTGTAGTCTACCCCATCGGCTGGCTCCTTACAAGTATAACTAATAGGGGTAACCCGTCAACGGCTCTCTCAGCAACGGGAGCAGGTGGCTAGGCCGGATGCCCTGACGGGAGGGATGCCCCAAGAAGTAAATGCCCAGGGTAATGCCTGGGATAAGCTGGCGTGGGGCCGGTACGCGAGAAGGCACGGGTGCAGAAAGAGTCTGGGTCTTAGGCGGGCGCTAATGGATACAGGGTGTCCTGGCGTATGAAGACCGGACGCAAGTCCAACCCTGACTGTGCATGTGCCAAGCTCCGGGGGCGAGTAACCGCCCCCAATGGAGTGCCTGTGACAAAGGCTCGTGTGACGAAGAGCCCCGTGATGGGAAACTATCACGCGGGGTTCGGGAGTGGCGGCGGAGTGGGCGACCGCCCCGCCGACCATAACGAACCCGACTTGGCTAATCTCGCGCCAAAACAACATCTCCACGCGCATTGTAGTTAGCCATCTAGCAGAAGCTCTCACGCCGCACCCGCCAAGCGGGTTATGCGGAACGTTAGCCGCCCGTCTGCAATACCATTTTACGTCCCTGCGAATTCGGGGTAGAATAGAGGTGTCCAGAGTTGATCATCCAGAGTAGGAGGGTTGTCTAATGGCTCTTAGCGAAAGAATCCAAGAACATGTTGAAAGACTACCGGTACCTTTCCAGGCAGAAGTGCTGAATTTCGTAGAGTACCTTCTGGCGAAGGCGGAACACGAGGCGGTTCGGCAGGAGAGAAAACCTTGGTCCGATTTGTCTCTATCCTCTGCGATGCGTGGGATGGAAGATGAAGAGGTTCCGGCGTACACCACTGCTGACCTGAAAGTGGTGTTTTCATGAAACAAGCAGGGCAGGTTGTCTTGTTTCGGTTTCCCCGTACAGACCTGGAAGAGGGGAATCTTCGCCCTGCCCTCTTGCTTGGCAGGCTTCCAGGCGAATACGACGACTGGCTGATAAGCCTGATCTCGTCACAGCTCCGGCATAGTATTGCAGGGTTTGATGAGGTCATTCAAGGGAGTGATCCTGACTTCGCAGAGAGTGGATTAAAGGTGTCCAGTGTGATTCGGGTTGGTCGTCTTGCTGTGGTAGAGGGGGAGATTCTTGTTGGAGCGATTGGTCAAATAGCCCCAGGGCGACTTCAACGCATCAAGAGCCACTTAGCGGAGTGGCTTATGAGATCATAGTGGGCAAGGTGATATCAGAAGGGGCAGCACCACGCGCTGGAGCCGACCGCGCCTATCGGCGCTCAAAAACAGCGGCGTTCTTGCATTCGTTGGTGGTCTTGTAGTGAGGGTATTGTTGCATGGCCCGGCGCGGCGGCTCAGCTTTTTCGTTAGCCAGCCCAAAGATGAGTGCATCAATCCTATCGTCTCAAGTAAGGAGTCTGTTCTATGGGGGGACTGACAGTTGAAGCTGAAGTTCTTATGAAAAGCGGTCGCAGGTGTTCTATCTGTTTTGGCCTACATGGAGACTTGACGTGCAAGCGGGGTCAAATAGCACATCTTGATCGGAACCATCAGAACAACAACATCGATAACTTGGCTTTTCTTTGCCTTGAGCATCATGACGAATACGATACTCGAACAAGTCAGAGTAAAGGTTGGACAATCACAGAAGTGAAACGATACAGAGCTATGCTCTACGAGACAATAGAAGAACTGCACAACACTAAGCGAGAGATAGGTATGCCTGTTCTCCAGTATAAACTACCTATCTTGGGTCAAATCTCCAGTGTGACAAACAAGATAATGGATGCCGTTGATAAGAACACCGGCCAGAAGTACTATGGGGTTCGAGCATATTCACTGCTGTATAGATTCCACTTCACCTTTGACGTGACCAACCCCAATCAGTTTGACATGCGAATCATACGTTTCTACTTGGACGTAATCAAGTTCGTAGACACCGCAATAATCGGTGTCTGGGAGAATGGCTTGGGTGGCGGGATGCCTGTACGGGAATTCGGTTGTGAGATCGAGCCGTGTGTTGGGAGGTATGATTGCTTTCAGGTGTCGGAAGGATTCGACTATGTTCGTCTCTCATCGGGTGAGATGGAGGCTTTTCTTATCACTGTTGGAGTGGTCAAGGAGGGTATCTATCACTTGAGATTGGGGATGGAATACTCAATTGGAGGTGAGACGAGAAAGATTGAAGTAGATGACGATATTCTGGAAGTAGGTATCTTCGATCCCGTTTTTCACGAGCCTTCTCATGATTGGAGTCAGAGAGTGGTCGAGGACTCCCAAGCACTCTAGATGGGCAGATGTCAGCAATGGCTGGCTAACATCGCATGAACCCGACCGGGCCTATCGGCCCGCATTGTATCGGTGCTTTTGCATTTGGAGCGGGTCTTGTAGCGGAGTAGGTTTTGCATGGCCCGGCCCGGCGGGTTATGCGGGTGCCGTTAGCCCGCCTAACGCAAAACCACGCTTTTCAAACAGAGAAACTGCGCTATAATTGGGACGGAGGTGAACGATGACGCTTCGAGAGATTTTGGCCGATATTCACGCGCTCGAAGAAGATATGTTGGCCTTCGAGCGCAAATATGGTGTTCGCTCGGAGATCTTCTATGCAGCCTACGTAAGTGGTGAGGAACCAGAGGATGACAGTTGGGTGCTAGATTTTGGTGAATGGGCTAGTGTATATCGTACCTGGCTTGCCAGACAGGCTGAGTATCGTAACGAAGTACAGCGCCGACAACCTAAAACACCCAGTCTGATGGGTTTAGTCCAGGTAGCTTCGTGAGCGACCCACTACGTACTTCCGAAGACTACGAACTGTTTCTGTATACACTCGGTGAGCGATTCCCATCGGTGCGTCGTTCCACCGTGACGATTGTCCGACGTGGGGCTGCGCTGGCACGAGTAGCCGGAGCACTCCATTTCGATTACGATATCCGGCTAATCGTTCGTGAGCGACTCGTGTACCACCGTTTGCCCGTAGTGATAGACTGGTACGGTTACGAAGTTTGGCGCGGCAACGAGAAACTGTATTAGTACGATTCGCAGCCACACCCCGATGATCCCGCTTTACAAAGCACCCATCCCCACCACAAACACATTTCCCCAGACATCAAGCATCACCGCATCCCCGCACCAGAGATGAGTTTCAGCCAACCCAATTTACCTGCGCTAATTCGCGAGATTGAAGCACTCATTGAGAGAATTGAAAGCAAATCCGAAGTGAGCGAATCGTCCTCTGAGGAGCAGAGGGCGATCTAACCGTGGTCTGACGGGGGCTCAGTAGAGGTTTCACAAGCCTATTTGGGGCGCACACAAAGGTTGCTCTGGTGAGAAAAAAGGGCGTGCTAACCCGCGCGTGAAACCGACCGCGCCTATCGGCGCTCGAAAACAGCGGCGCGTTTGCAGTCAGTGTAGGCTTTGAGGCGGAGGTACTCTTGCAAATCCGGCGCGGCGGCTTATGCGCAAGCCGTTATGCGGCGTTTTCCACCAGTCGCTCGTTGCACGAAAACATGGTAGAATTGAGTTGCGTATTACAAAGCTCTAATCGATATGGGAGGTCAAATGGAAACGGTCACAGTTTCACCCAAGTATCAAGTTGTGATTCCAAGCGCCATTCGTCGGTCGCTTGACATTCGGCCGGGCCAGAAGGTTCAGATGATTCGATATGGAGACTGTGTTGAATTGATCCTTTTGCGTCCAGTCCAGGAAATGCGGGGGTTTCTCAGAGGCATTGACACAACGGTGGAGAGGGAGCCAGATCGCGTATGAATAATGTCGTAGATTCTTCAGGCTGGTTGGAATACTTTGCCGATGGGTCGAACGCAGACTTTTTTGCGCCGGCGATTGAGAGCGTGTCAGAATTGGTAGTGCCATCCATCAGCATCTACGAGGTATTCAAAAAGGTGCTTCAAGAACGTGGAGAGAGCGAGGGGTTTCAGGCAGTTGCAACGATGCAACAAGGGAGGGTGGTAGATTTAGACGCGACGCTAGCATTGAGAGCGGCCAAGATTTCGGCGGAGTTGAAGTTGCCGATGGCAGACAGTGTGATGCTGACCACGGCTCAAGTGCACGAAGCGAGGTTGTGGACACAAGATGCCGACTTTGAGGGCATTGAAGGAGTGGAGTACGTTGAGAAGAAATGAGGCGGGCAACGCCGCATAAATTATGGTCGGCGGGGCGGTCGCCCACCCCGCCGCCACTCCCGAACCACGCGTGAGAGTTTCCCCTCACGTGGCTCTTCAGGATACGGGCCTCTGTCATAGACACCTTGAGCCGTGAACGATGTCGTGACAGTGGCCGTGCACCAGGCGCAGGTTGTTGAAGGCGTTGTTGTTGTGGTTCTCGTCGTGATGGTGCACCTCTATCACGTCCTCTGTCGTGAAGCGACATCGTTCCGGCGTGCGGCTTGGTAGATGCGCTTCTGGAGGCGGAAGACGTTCCGCTGGATGTCCTTCCAGGGGAGTGTTTTCCAGTCTTCAGTCCGTGAGTTCACGCCTGCCATAAGACCCAGCCTCCTTGAGTACCTCTACCTTCCCGTACCCCGGCCCCACGTCAGCATATTCTTGCCATTACAGCCAGACCTTGGCTTCTTGGGGCATGCTCCCCGTCGGGGCATACGGCCTGGTCGCCTGCTCCAGCATTACCTGAGAGAGCACGTGACGGGTTTCCCCATTCCGTGTATCCATTTTGCGCGACCTTAGGTCGGTGCTTTACGCCGGATTTGACGACGCCTCATCACACCTTCACTTGCGTTGACCGTAGCCGCCTGCTCAACGGGGTCGCCGCGTCTGGCTCGCCGCTTACCGCCTTTCCGTCCTCGCTTCCGACATTTGATGACCAGTCGCCTGCCGTAGGATGGTGCTCACACCCCGGCACCTGGGGTTGCGAAATCCAGCGCTTGACACCCCTGCGTTTTCCACTATACTGTGTGGCGACTGGTGGTGTGGGCAAAGCGTTCGTTGGAGGAACGGCGATCATGAGTGAAAAACAGGTACGAGAACCCCGTGCTTCCTACGCGGCCACTGCTGAGGAAGCAATGGGGGATATACCCGTGGCCGAGATGACAGCTCTACAATTGAGAACGCTTATACAAAGCGCGCTCAAGGAGACACTGCAAGAAGTGCTCGGAGACCCTGATGCCGGGTTGGGGCTAAGCCCCGATTTCGAGGAAAGGTTGCGTCAGGCAGTGTCCTACGTCACTTCGGGCGGACGGTTACTTTCTATGGAAGAGTTGACTGGCCAACTTGAGAGTGCAAGTGATGTATGAACCGGCGTTCCATCCTGACGTCGCAAAAGACCTGAAGGGGATGGACAGGGGCATCAGGCAGCGCATCTTGGACAAGATTCAGTGGCTGCTTGAACACATCGAAGAGATGCGACACGAGTCGTTGACTGCACAATGGGAAGGAATGTATCGGCTGAGGGTGGGCGATTACCGGGTGATATACGGGATAGACCGGGAGCACAGGCAGATCACCGTCTATGCAGTGGGCCACCGGCGTGAGATCTACAAGTTACGTTGAGTTTCCTCCACGACGAACAGGAGACCCCCGACTCGATCGACACAGTGCCTCTGTGAGACGTGCGAGCGCCCCGGTGGGTGGACTATGTGTCTTTCCGCCGGGGCGCTTTGGCGTCTGTTTTGGATCGCGAAGGCCGCGAAACAAGGCGAAAGTCACGAGAGCTTTTCGTGCCCTTTCGCGCCTTTCGTGGTTCAAGGCGACTGACTCGGGTGTTGGGCGTCTGTTTTGACACGCTGCTTGACGCAGCAATGAAGAACACCCAGTTTTTCGCACAAGACCCGCTCCGTACCGGGCTGTTTCTTGGCCTGGATGGCCCTAGATGCCTTGTTTGATGAGAATACTAGGCTCAACCACGCAGTCCAACCTCGAGTTGCCATGAACCTTAAAATCTGCGCCGTGGCTTTTTCGCACAAATCTGCCAGTTGGGGTATAGTAGAGCCTAACTCTATTGCAGGTGATGGCTATGGCAAAAAGCACTGCTTTACCCGCACACACTCCCTCTGCCCCAGCTCCGGCGCTGGATCAACACGAGCAAGAACAACTGGCGCTCATCAAATCCTTCATAGGCACTGTCCGTCACTTCCTTGGTGGTTTCATACAACTCTTCCGCCCAGTCCACGATCCACGTCACCCCAGCTTTACGATCTACCCTTTGCCTGTATCTTCTCAATATCTTGGGGCAGGGGCAGCGTAGGGCGGTTTTGCTAACCGCCATAGGGTCGGATAGCAAATCCGACCTACTTCCGCCCCAGCTTTTTGAGAAGATACGTATTCTACTACTTGCTTCAGATTGCACACATCATCGCTCAACTCACCGAGCGGTGCTTTACGCCGAGTTCCGTTTCGAGTGCCGCCTGGCTTCGATTGGCAAACCAGGCCAAAGAACCGTTCCCCTTTTGGGCCTGCCTGTTAGCCAGTGTTTACCCTGAGCGATGTCGAAGGGTAGGCAGGTTCTCCCTGACGACGCCTCATCGCACCTTCACTTGCGTTGACCATAGCCGCTTGCTCGGCGGGGTCACGGCGTCTGGCTCGCGGTTTACCGCCTTTTCACCCTCGCTTCTGACGATTGATGACCAGTCGCACGCCATAGGGTGATGCTCACGCCCCGGCATTAGGGGCGGTCGGAGTTGATGTTTTTGAGGTTTCGGTGTAAGCTTAATGAGAACATCGCACCGACGCGGATACACAGTTGTCAAAGATCAGAGTGGCTTGGTGTCCGTTGCTCACCGAGCGCACTCGCGACCTTCGCCGCCCATCCCCCGTCCCGAAGGACGGTTTCAGGAGAACGGGTCGCACCAATGCGCTGCAGCCGACCGGGCTATCGCGCGCCCAATGTGAGGTTGGTTTCATTGTTGGAGATTGTCTTCCAGCGAGGTTGCCATTGCAAAGCCGCCCGGCACTCCGCTCAACGTTAGCCGCCGTGACGAACATAACTCGAGGAGAAACTAAATGAGTACCAAACGTCGCAGACATCGTGTGAGACGTACCAGAACCACTCTGCAAGGGAGAGCGCAGAGGGGATTTCGTGGCTACCCTATTGCCACAATTGCATACTATGGCCCGGATGACAAGTTTGCTTCAAAAGTTGCGGTTGGCATCATCCTCCAAGAGGATGGGGATGTTGCTTTCTTGGAAAGATGGTTCACAGAAGACATCGACATCCGCGTGGACCCTTCGATTAACCGACAAATCGTCGAGTTCATCAACAGTCACGACGCTCGGTCGGTGATAATTACTGATGGCATAATCGGCTGTCCTCACGAGGAGGGTATTGATTATCCAGAGGGTGAGAATTGTCCTCAGTGTCCATATTGGGCAGACCGAGACAGATGGACAGGTGAACTTACTGCAGAGGGGCGTGAGAAGCGGTTAGAAGAAACTGTGGTAATGGGGGTTGCCTGGTACAAGCGGGAGCAGTGGGAACGTCTGCGGGAGATTTCAGAGGATGGTGATGAACTGGGAGCGACGTACGAAGAGTGGGAGAGGAACGTGGAGAAATCGTTGCGAGAGATGCAGAAGGCGGGTATGTATCCCGAGAAAGTCGAGATAGATGTCGAGGGGCTATTGCATTGGTGCAATGAACAAGACCGGGCGGTTGATGGTAGTGCTCGAGCGCAATATGCAACGAAGAAGTTAGCCCAACGGCAGGCTGAGCACAGTGGTGAGTAGGAGCAGCGGCTGACAGCGCGCTGAAATTATACGCCATTGGGAATGGGCGTCAAGGACGGGCAATCCCACTCAGCGAAAAGTTGACTTCACAGGAAAAATGGTATACTATTTCCAATCGGACGGTCCTCCAGCGACACCGGCTGGCTCTATCAGGACCGATAACATTCAACATCTTCAACTTTACAGGAGGAGGTATGCGCAAGCGAAAACAGTATCCAAAGGACACGGGAGGCGACCTCGTGGCCGCGCTGGAACGGCGGGGGACGGAGCCCGGCGCTCTCGTCGAGGTGCTGCGGGACGTGACCGAGAGCCGGGGCTACCTCACACCCGCCGCGCTGGTCACGGTTGGCGAGGCGCTGCGCCTGCCCGAATCGCACGTGGGCGGCGTGGCCAGTTTCTACACGCTGCTCCGGCTGAAGGAGCGCGGCCAACACCTCATCTACGTCTGTCAAAGCCCATCCTGCCACGTGACCGGCGCTCCAGCGGCGCTGGATTTACTACGCCGGGAACTGGGCATCAAGCCGGGCCAGACGACCGCCGACGGTCTCTTCACACTGGAGACGACCAGTTGCATCGGCCAGTGTGACCGCGCACCGGCAATGGTGATTGACGACGTCGTCTACGGCCCGCTGACTGAGGAGCGGCTGGGGGAGATATTGGCCGCCTTCCGCCGGGGCGAGGCGCCGGCCGCCGCATACGTCCACCCGCAGCCGCTGCCCGGCGAGACGCGGCGCATTCTAGCCCGCGTGGGCCGGATTGACCCCGACAGCCTCGACGACGCGCTCGCCCTGGGCGCTTACGCCGGGCTCAAGAAAGCGCTGGACGAGATGACGCCCTCCCAGGTCATCGAAGTCGTCTCCGCCTCCAGCCTCCAGGGACGCGGCGGGGCCGGGTTCCCCGCCGGCCGCAAGTGGTCCTTCGTGGTCAGCGATCCACGAGAGCCTAAGTACGTCGTCTGCAACGCCGACGAGAGCGAGCCGGGCACTTATAAGGACCGCATCGTAATCGAGGGCGACCCTCACCTGCTGCTGGAGGGCATGGCCATCGCTGGCTACGCCATTGGCGCACACGAGGGCTACATCTACGTCCGTGGCGAGTACGTCCAGGCAGCCGAGCGGCTGGAGCGGGCGATTGCGGAGGCGACGGCGCACGGTTTCCTGGGCGACGACATCGGCGGCTACGGCTTCAGTTTCCACATCCACGTCCACCGGGGCGCGGGGGCCTACATCTGCGGCGAGGAGACGGCGCAGTTGGAGAGCATGGAGGGACGGCGCGGTGTCCCCCGCATTCGCCCGCCGTACCCCACTGTCAATGGCTACGAGGGCCAGCCGACGGCGCTGAACAACGTGGAGACCCTCAGCAACGTGCCGCTCATCGTCCTGAACGGAGCCGATTGGTACAAGGAGCACGGCCCCGAACGCAGCCCCGGCACCAAAATCTACACCGTCTCTGGCCACGTCAACCGGCCCGGTGCCTTCGAGGCCCCGCTGGGGCTGACCGTCCGGCAGATCATTGAGAAGTACGCTGGCGGCATGCGCGCCGGCCGGCCGGTCAAACTGGCGCAGACCGGCGGCGCGGCGGGCACGGTCATCGGCCCCGACCTGTTCGACCTGCCGCTCGACTACCGCTCAATCCGCGAAGGGGCGGGCCTGGGCTCCGGCGCTATGCTCATCTGCGACGATTCCGTCTGCGCCGTGGACCTGGGCCGCTCGTTGCTCACCTTTTTCCAGTTCGAGTCCTGCGGCAAGTGCGTCCCCTGCCGCGAGGGCTGCGCCCAGGCATTGCGCATCCTGACCGACCTGACACACGGCCGGGGCAAAGCGGAGCACCTGGAGACACTGCGAAACCTGGTGCAGGTGATGGCGACCAGCGCTTTCTGCGGCCTGGGCCAGGCGGTGCGCGTGCCGGTGCTCAGCCTGCTGGATAACTTT
>CAZZEX010000141.1:0-9665 GCA_964653285.1 uncultured Anaerolineales bacterium | reverse complement strand
TTCGTTTTCCCTAACACGACCCGGTGCTGACTATGGCCCATCGGTGTCCCACCGCCTCTGTCAAAGTCGCGGCCAACCTGCCCTACGAAATCGGGAAGTTATTCTTTTATGAGCGCTTAGCCCGCAGGGCTTTGCCCTTTCAGCCCGGACGTTCACGTCCGGGGCTGCTGCGGCTGCTACAAGTTCGCCCCCAGGTTGAAATGCACCCGTCCCCAATCACAGATTGGCGCGGCAAGGGAAGTTGCGCTATAATTATATCATGGCTCGGCTGCATCGTCCCCGTCTGTGGTTGGTGTCGGCGCTGGCCGTGGTGCTCGTCGCCACCGCCGCGCTGTGGCTGCGCGGCACGCCGCCCTACGACGGCAACCATTCACCCCTACCCACTCCCTCGGCCCCATGGACATCACCGCTCCCCACTCCGATCCCTTTAAACACCGCCGCCGCCCCTCCACCTGCCTGGACCGGCGGCGGGGCAGCCCTGGTGTGGGTAGCACTGGGCATCGCGCTGGCCCTGGGCGTTGTCCTCCTTACCCTCCGCCGGCATCGCCACGACACGTGACCAGACGCTCAAGTTCCCCCTGCCTCGCTGCCATCAGCCTGTTGGTGCTGCTCGCCTTCGCCACGCGCGCCGTGTCCCTCGATGCCCAATCGCTCTGGCGGGACGAGGTGGACGCGCTGCGCTTCGCCACCGCACCCTGGCCAGAGATGCTCGCCACTTTCACCCGTCCCGGCTGGAATGGCCCGCTCTATTTCCTGCTGTTGCGCGGCTGGATCGCGCTCGCCGGCACTGGCGAGTACGCGATGCGTTTTTTCTCGCTCGCCTTTGGCGCCCTCTGCGTGCCGCTGATCTACGCGCTGGGTCGTCGCCTGTTCAACCAACTCGCGGGCTTCCTCGCCGCGCTGCTGGTGACCGCCTCCCCCTACCTGACCTGGTACGGGCAGGAGGTGAAGATGTACACGCTGGTGCTAACCCTGGCCCTGTTGGCGGTCTATGCGCAGACAGTCGGACTGCGCCGCGCCGTCGGAGAAGAGGGCTGGCGCCGGTTTTCGTTCTCGTGGGGGGCGGTGCAGGTCATTGCCACCAGTCTGGCGTTCTACGCCCACATCCTGGCCGCCCTGCTGATACCTGTGCAGGTGCTTCTCTACCTCGCCTGGTGGCCCCGGTCGCGCAGGCAGTGGGCCGGCACACTCGTCAGCCTGATCTGTCTCACCCTGCCTTATCTCCCACTGGTCGCCTGGCAGGCCCCGCTGGTGCTCCAGGCCCGCGAGACTGGCTTCTATCCCTATACGCTGGACGAGATGGCGGAGGTTCTGCTCAATGGCTGGAGCCTTGGTATCCTCAGTTGGGGCCGGCCCTGGGGTGTGATACTGATGGGCACGCTGGCCGCGTGGGGACTGGTGAGCCCCCTGTTCCTTTTTTCCCCCTCTCGCAGGGGGGGGAGAGGCCGCCTCGCCCTGGTATGCTGGCTCGTAATACCGCTGCCGATCGTGTGGCTCATCTCGCTGCGGCAGCCGCTCTTCACCGATCGCTACCTCGTCTGGACTGCGCCAGCCTTTTACCTGCTGGTCGCTCTGGGGCTGGCGTCCCTCCGGCGCTGCGGTGGCTGGAGCCGTTGGGCGGTGATGCTCCTGGCGAGTATCATCCTCGTCTTTGATGGCGTCAATCTGTGGCAGCAGGCTACCGTCCCAATAAAGTCCGACTTTCGCGCTGCCGCCGCCTATATAGCCGACTATCGCACGTCCGATGAGCCAGCCGTACTCCAGGCCACCGATGGGCCGATTGAAAAGTATACCTTCAAATGCTACTTACCACTTGTTGTGGCCCGCCACCCAATACTCGATGAGTTGATTGTTTTTCAGATCCCCTACGGCAGATATACCTTCGACTACTACTTCCCCGAGGAGGAATACCCCTGGGCCGAGGGGCTCTACACCAACCACTGTGCCTCGGACGGCTCGCACCTGATGAGCGAACAGGAGGCCGCGTACCGCATGCGGGAGATGACGACGGGGTACGACGTGGTCTGGCTGGTCGCCACCGAGACGGTGACGTGGGATCAGCGCGGGCTGGTGCAGGCGTGGCTGGAGACCAATGCCCAACGGGTAGACGAGGCGCACTTCACGCAGGTGGACGTGTACCGGTACGTCAAGTAATGCGTAACACGACTCGCCTGAAAAGAGGGGGTAAGTAGTGAGTCGTGTCAGGCCTTACGTCAGGCATCCTTGAGCGAAACGATGTAATCGAGGAAGTTGGAACCGTAGCGATTACCGGGCCACAGCAGTTCTTCGTAGTCGTAGTCTATCCAGGTGCCGATGCCGCCGAGGGTAAACATCGTTGCGCCGATGACGTAGTCATCCTCGCGCAACTTGGTATCGTACCAGATCATGTTCTCCACGTAGCGCGGCTTCCAGTCGTCCCAACCGGTGTGCATGATCGACGGGTCAAACCCACTCTCGGTGATCGCCAACGGGATGACCTCGTCGCGCGGGATGAGGAAATCGCGATACAGGTAGCGATAGCGCCCGGTCAGGACACCTCGATCCTCATAAGGTGGCAGGTGCTCCGTAGGCTCGCCCCAGCGGTAATCCATCACCGGCCAGTTGTACTCGTGCAGTGCCAGGGTGTGGCCTCCCGCCTTCGCCCGTGCAAATACCCCCGTCTCCACGATGGCCTCCCATTCGCGCCACTGGGGCACGCCCACACTGTAGGAAAAGAGCGCCAGTTTGTAGCCATTGGCCTCGGCGATGTCCATGGCCGCGATGAAGAACTGCGCCAGCCAGACGTGCCTCTCTATACTGGACGGGTCGTTCTCATTCAGTATTTCCCAATAGTCCACGACGTCTTTCTCGTACTTCCAGCGCTCCATGTGACCTTCACTGCCGTACAGCATGTCAGCAGCCTTCTGCGCCGGGTCGCCGCTGGGGTCCACCGCCGGCCTGCCATTCCAACGAGCGACGGTGACCGTCTCGGGCGAGATTTGCTTCACCTGTCGCAGGTACCCGAACTCGTCGACCGCCTTCACCAGCGCCACGTGCGCGCCAGCGTCGTGCACGTCTTGCACGAACTTAACTGCATTATTGGAGTTTACTGTGTGCAGGCCGAGCCTGGAGGGGCCATGGGCCGAAGACTGCCGGCTGGAGACGAAAGGAAGGTAGACGTGGTAATCGAGGTCGTCAGCACCTGCTCCGCCAGCCATACCCGGCGGAACAGGTGTCACCTGCGCATCGGCGGCCGGCACTGACGTGGCCACGCCTCCCAAAAGGCGCTGGGTCAGGGCAGTGATGCCCAGCGTTACCGATCCCTTGAGAAACTTACGCCGATCGACGGTTTTCCTGTGCTTAAGACCCATCGGACGCTCCTTTGAGTTGGAGGAAGGGAGCGGACGCCCTGCTTCAGCGGGGATTTTCCGGCTGAAGCCGGACGTCCAACCCAAATGAAACACACCCTTGCCATTTTCACCCTGTATCCAGTACCCGGCGGACGGCCTCCGCCAGGGTGTTCACTTCGAAGGGCTTGGGGACAACGTCCAGGATTCCCTCTTCCCTCAATCCCCCCAGGCCCTCCGTCAGCGCATAGCCGGTGATTGCCAGCGCCTTCAGATGAGGATCCGCCTTCCTCAGTTCCCGCATCAACTCCCTGCCACCCATCTCCGGCATCACCATGCCCGTGAGCACCAGGCCTATCCCCTCCGCCGACCGGTACACTTCCAGCGCCTCCCGCCCGTCCGCCGCCGTCAGTACTCGGTAGCCCAGCGACTCCAGGATGTCCCGGCCCACCTCCAGCACCTTCTCCTCGTCCCCTACCAATAGGATGGTCTCCCCTCGCCCCTCCAGCGGAGAGGGAGTCTCTTCCTGCGGGACATCCTCCGCCTTGCCTGCCCCGTGGGCCGGGAGGTAGATGCGGAACGTCATCCCCTGCCCCACCTCCGTCTCCGCCCCGACGTACCCCCCGTGCAGCTTCACAATGCCGTACACCTGCGCCAGCCCCAACCCCGTCCCCTGCCCCACAGGCTTGGTCGTGAAGAACGACTCAAACAGGTGGGACAGCACTTCGGGCGGCATGCCCGTCCCCGTGTCTGAGACGGCCAGGCATATCCATTCACCAGGAACCATCTCCGCCACCGGAGGCTCCTCGCCCGGCTTAACCTCCACCACGGACAAGCCAATGCGCAGTTCCCCACCCTCCGGCATGGCGTCCCGCGCGTTGAGCACCAGGTTCATCAACACTTGTTGGATCCGGGTAGGGTCGGCATTCACCACGTATGTATCGGCCCCCATCTCCACGAGAAGGCGGATGTTCTCCGGAAACGTGCGCCGCAGGATGTCAATGACCTCCCGGACGAAGGAGACGAGATCAACCGTCTGGGTCTCCATCACCGAGCGCTGGCTAAAGTCCAGGATCTGCTGCACCAGTTGGGCCGCCCGCCGCGACTCGCCCAGGATGGTTTCAAGGCCCGGTGCCAGGTCGGAGGGCAGGTAGGGCTTGTGCAGGAGCATCTGAGCGTAGAGTATGATGGCCGTCAGGATGTTGTTGAAGTCGTGGGCGATGCCTCCGGCCAGTTGCCCGACGGCCGCCATCCGGTACTGCTGCCGCATCTGCTCCTCAAGATGCTTGCGCTCGGTGATGTCGGTGAAGACGGAGAGCACACTGGTGAACTGGCCTGCGTCAACCAGCGGCCGGGTGCCGACGATGACGGGCACCTGCTGGCCATCCTTGGTCAACAGAACCGTCTCGTACTGGCTGGAGATGCCCTGGGGCCGCTTGGCGCTCTCCTCCTCGACCTCCGCCACGTGCTCTGGAGGCACGATGGTCGTCCAGTGCCGGCCCGTCAACTCCCCGTGGGTATAGCCCAACAGAGCCACGGCCTTGGGATTGGTAAAGGTGATGTGTCCTGTCGCGTCCTCAAGGAGGATACCCTCCTCCATGCTCTGCACGATATTCTCGTTGAACGCCCGCAGCCCCTCGGCCTCCTCGTACAGCCGCGCGTTCTCGATAGCGATGGCCGCAGTCGCAGCCAGCGGTTCTACCAACCCCAGATCCATTGGCTTGAAGCGGTCAACGGCCCTATCCACTACCTGAAGCACGCCGATCACACCCTGTTTGGCCCACAGCGGGACGGTGAGAATGGAGCGCAGTGATAGCCCGGTTTGTTGATCTACGCCCTTGAAGTGGCGCTCGTCGGCCCCTATATCCGGCACGATCAGGCTCTCGCCGCTGCACGCCACCCAGCCGGCAAGTCCCTCTCCTGGCGCCAATCGCCAGCCGCGCACGTTCTCACTCTGGGGTCCGGTGGCATGCTGGCAGATCAGTTCTTCCGTCTGTGGGTCGATCAACCAGACAGAGGAGGCGACCACGCCCAGCAGACGGCGCACCTCTTCCAGGACAGTGATGAGCACCTGGTCCAGGTCGAGGGTGGAACTGAGGGCTTGACCGGCCCGGTTGAGCAGTTCCAATTCACGGTTGCGCTGTCGCAGCGTCTCCTCCGCGCGCTTGCGCTCGGCCAGTTCTCGCTGAACCTCCTGGTATAGCCTCCTGTTCTCCAGCACCAGGCACTGCTTTTCCAGCGCCTCCCCCACTATAGCCAACAACTTACGCATGTTCAAGGGCTTGGTGATGTAGGCCGATGCCCCCTCGTTCAGGGCCCGCACTGCGGTTTCCAGAGAAGCATAGCCAGTGACCAGGATCACCACCATGTCGGGATGCATCTCCCTCAAGAGCGCTAGTAGCCCTGTCCCCTCCATATCGGGCAGCTTGATGTCCAGGAGCGCCAGGTTGAAGAATCTCTCTTGCGCCTTCTCCAGGGCCTCTCGCCCCGTCCCGGCCGTCTCTATCTCGTATCCCTTCTTCTCGAATATGAGCGACAGACTCCTGCGGGTGCCCTCATCGTCGTCAATGATCAGGATGCAAGGTTCATGCTTTACCACACACTCTCTCCTTATTCCCCACCCCTATCCTCTAGCCCCCCGTTTCCTCTCCCAGATCTCCCTGACCAACCTGAGCACCTCTTCCATCTCAAGTGGCTTGTAGAGGCAGGTGTAAGCAGAATTGCTCAGCGCCTCTTCCACCAGGTCGGTCGCTTCCTGGCGGTAGGCCGTCATCATGACGGTCACCGCTTCCGGGTTGACCTCTTTGATGGCTAAATAGGTCTCCAGGCCATTGATGGTCGGCAGCCTCACGTCAACGAAGATGATGTCATAGGCATTTTCCTGCGCCAGGGCGATGGCCTCCTCGCCAATATGTGCGATGCTCACCTCGTAGCCCTTCTTGACCAGTATGTTCCTGAAGGTGATACAGGTCCCCGGGTCGTCGTCAACCACCAGGATGAGCGCCCCCTCTTTGGCCTTCCTTGCCCTTTCGATGACGGCGAGCACCTTTTCGATGTCCAGGGGCTTATAGACAATCCCGTAGGCTCCCTCTTGCAGCGCCTCTCGAACCAGGTCCTCCAGCGCGTAGGCGGTCATCATCATCACCAGCGCCCCGGGCCTGATCTTCTTGATCCTCTTATAAGTCTCCACGCCGTCCATAGGGAGCATCTTGATGTCCAGGAAGATCATGTCAAAAGGATTCTCTTTGACCCTGACGACGGCTTCCGGCCCGTCCCTGGCGGTGGTCACCGCGTAGCCCTTGCGCCCCAGGATCAAAGACATCGTCCTGCACAGACTTTCATTGTCGTCCACGATCAGGATGCGAGGTTTGTCTATCATCACGTGCTTTCTCCTTTGAGTCATCGTTCAACTGCTGGCGTGAAGCGTGAAACGTGATGCGTATACTGGCTAACTGCTAACCGCTAACCCCTAACTGCTAACCCCCAGCGGCAACCTCACCGTGAACGTGCTCCCCTTCCCCACCTCACTCTCCACCTCGATGCTGCCTCCGTGTCCCTCTACCAATGTCTTGATAGTCGCCAACCCCAGCCCAATCCCCTTCGCCTTGGTGGTGAACAGCGGCTCGAAGAGCCTCCCCAGGTTCTCTTCCGGGATGCCCACCCCCGTGTCGGCGAAAGAGACGACCACCCACTCTGGGCGAGCACCAGGCTCGCCCCTACTGGAGACGACCAACCAGCCTCCCTCGGGCATCGCCTGGATACCGTTGAGGATGATGTTTCCGAAGACCTGACCGAGTTGATCGGGATCGGCTGGGATCGCCGGCAGCGATTCGTCCAGTTGGCTCACCACCTCGACGTTCTCCGGCACGGTGGTACGAGACAGCGCCTCTCGGAGGACGGCGTTGATATTAACCTGCCGCCGGGCGGGAGGCCTGGCACGGGCGAAGTCGAGCAGGCTCGAGATGATCCTCTCGGATGTCCCCACCTCCCTCTCCAGGATCTCCAGCGTCTCCTGCACCTCCGGCTCCGGCTCTTCCAGCGCCATGTTGAGGAAGTAGGCAGCGTTCTTGATCGCCCCCAGGGGGTTGCGCAGTTCGTGGCCCACCCCGCCCGCCAGTTGGCCCAGCACCGCCAGTTTCTCATGACGGACCAACTGCTCCTGGGCATCGCGGAGTGCTTGGGTGCGCTCCTCCACCATCTCTTCCAGGTGGTCCCGGTGTTGCTTCAGCGCCTCCTCTGCCCGCTGGTGCTCGGTGACGTCGCGGATAAGCCTTGATGTCACGAGGAGACCGACGGTAGCGATCAGGACCATTTCGCTGATCGCCTCACGCCAGTTCAGGGGTGTGCGTGGCGCTCCCAGTAGAAGGTGAGGGAGATCCAAGATTTCATCCAGCCACACTAAAATGCAGAGCAGAACGAACGCGCAAGCCACGGGTAGCCATGTTCTGTTGCCCATAACCGTCTCCTCCCACATCTTGACGATAGGCAGGTCTCGTGGTAGTTCAACGGTTACCGCCAAGGTGCTCTTCTTCGCCCAGCGCAGGTTCAGTATAGTGCAACTTGACATAGAAGTCAAAACCTGCCATGCGAGGGCACGTAATTCTGCCTCAGTCGCCACGCCGATCGGGGCGGATGCACACGTTGTAAGCACAATCTAACGAAACGCTGATTTTACTCTTATCTACTTCTGATACAAGTGGGGTATACTCACCCTGAAGCACGAAAGCGTGAGACGTGAAAATACCTCAAGTGCCGGAATACCATCACGTTTCACGCATCATGTTTCACGGCTACAATTCTAGTTTGACGAAATAGCGAGTATACGGGAGGAAACAGATGAGTAAGATTATTGGAATTGACCTGGGTACGACCAACTCGGTGGTCTCTGTGATGGAGGGCGGCGAGCCCGTCGTGATCCCGACCGCCGAGGGCGGCCGGCTGTGTCCCTCGGTCGTCGCATTCACCAAGAGCGGTGAGCGGCTGGTGGGACAGACTGCCCGGCGGCAGGCGATCATCAACCCGGATAATACTATCTTCTCCGTCAAGCGGCTGATGGGCCGCCGGTACGACGATCCCGAGGTCGAGAAGGCGCGCGAGGTCCTGCCCTACAAAATCGTGCCTGGGCCAGCAAGCGATGCGCGGATCTACATCCCCCAAACTGGCAAAGAGTACACACCGCAAGAGATCTCAGCCATGATTCTGCGCAAACTGAAGCAGGACGCCGAGGCCTACCTGGGCGAGCCGGTCACGCGAGCGGTCATCACCGTCCCGGCCTACTTCAACGATAGCCAGCGCCAGGCCACAAAAGACGCTGGCCAGATCGCCGGCCTGGAAGTCCTGCGCATCATCAACGAGCCGACTGCCTCCAGCCTGGCCTACGGCATGGATAAGAAGAATGACGAGACGATTCTGGTCTTCGACCTGGGCGGCGGCACCTTCGACGTCTCCATCCTGGACGTGGGTGAGGGCGTCGTCGAGGTGCAGGCCACCAGCGGCGACACGTTCCTGGGCGGCGACGACTGGGATCAGCGCGTCGCAGACTACATCGCCGACGAATTCAAGAAAGACCAGGGAATTGACCTGCGCGAGGACCGCCAGGCGTTGCAGCGGCTGAGGGAGGCAGCCGAGAAAGCCAAGATTGAACTTTCCACCGTGCTGGAAACGGAGATTAATCTGCCCTTCATCACCGCCGACGCTTCCGGACCCAAACACCTGCAGGTGAAGTTGACGCGGGCCAAACTGGAGCAACTGACCGAGGACCTGGTGCAGCGGTGCCGGGGCCCCTTCGAGCAGGCCTTGCACGACGCCAAACTGACTGCCAGTGACCTGGACGAGGTGGTGCTGGTGGGCGGCGCGACGCGCATGCCGATGATTCAAAACCTGGTGCGTGAACTGACCGGCGGCAAGGAGCCTCATAAAGGGGTCAATCCCGACGAGGTGGTGTCCGTCGGCGCGGCCATCCAGGCGGGCGTCCTGGGCGGCGAGGTCAAGGACGTGCTGTTGCTCGACGTGACGCCGCTGGCGCTGGGCGTGGAGACGCTGGGTGGGGTGATGACGCCACTCATCGAGCGCAACACCACCATCCCGGTGCGCAAGAGTGAGCGCTTCTCCACCGCCGAGGACGGCCAAACCGCCGTGACGATCCACGTCCTGCAGGGCGAGCGGCCCATGGCAGCCGATAACAATAGCCTGGGGATGTTCAACCTGGAGGGCATTCCGCCTGCGCCCCGGTCCATCCCGCAGGTCGAGGTAACGTTCGACATTGACGCCAACGGCATCCTGAACGTCTCGGCCCAGGACAAGGCCACCGGCAAGGAGCAGCAGATCACCATCACCGCC
>CAZZEX010000140.1:0-10176 GCA_964653285.1 uncultured Anaerolineales bacterium | reverse complement strand
GGCTTATGCGCAGTGCGGAGAGCTGGTAAACAACCCCAAAACGGGAATTGCTGTTAAGGAGCTATCATGACCGGGTTAACCCGCCCGCGAGGGCGCTACTTCGAGGAGTTTGAGATCGGCGACAGGGTCGAGACCGCCGCCCGCACTGTCACCGAGACCGACGTGGTGCTCTTCGCTGGCCTCTCGGGCGACTATAACCAACTTCATACCGACGCCGAGTTTGCCAGGGAGACGCTCTTCGGCGAGCGCATCGCCCACGGCCTCCTGGGGCTCTCCATCGCCAGTGGTTTGGCCTCGCGGTTAGGCTTCGCCGAGGGCACCGCTGAGGCTTTCACCGCATTGGAGTGGAAGTTCCGCGGCCCCATCAAAATCGGCGACACGATCCGCGTGCGGCTCGAAGCCCGGCGGAAGAAGGAGATGCATCGTCTGGGCGGTGGCTTCGTCGTCTTCGACGTGGCCGTACTCAATCAGCGGGATGAGACGGTGCAGAAGGGCACCTGGACCCTTCTCGTCAAGAGTGCTTCCTGACCTGCTATTGGCTGGTGGGTGTTTGCTATTTGCAATCAGTGCCCAGTATCTTGCATCCTGCATCCTGCATCTTGCATCCTGTATCCTGACCCAATGACTCTGTCCACTGTTCCACCCTATCTGCACACCTTCTCTATACCCACCCCCTTTCCCGTCGGGCCCGTCAATGTTTATCTGGCCGAGGGGGAACCGCTGACGCTGGTGGACGCCGGCCCGTGCTATGATCCCGCTCGCGAGGCGTTGGGGAAAGCCCTGGCCGGGTGTGGCTACCGCGTGGCCGACTTGCGGCGTATCATCATCACGCACGCCCACGCCGACCACTGCGGTCTGGCGGCGGAATTGGTGCGTGCTTCGGGCGCGGAGGTGCTGAGCCATGCCGCGAGTCTCCCCTGGCTGGGCAAACACGCCAATATGCGGCAACTGGCCTTCTATGCGGAGGTGATGCGCTGGGCGGGTGTCCCGGTGAAGATGCTGGTGGGCTTATCTGGGATGCGGCGTGGCATAGAACGCTACGGTGAGCCCGTGGTCCCCGACGGCACTCTGGCCGACGGTGACGTGCTCCAACTGGGGGGCGAGGATTGGCAGGTGCTCCATACCCCTGGTCACGCGGGTGATCTCATCTGTCTCTACCAGCCCCAGCGTCGTCTGCTCATTTCCAGCGACCATCTCCTGCGTGACATCTCCTCCAACCCGATCGTCGAGCCGCCTGCACCGGGCGAGACCGAGCGGCCCCGCCGGCTGGTAGAGTACATGGCGCAACTGCGCCGCGTGGCCGAACTCGACGTCGCGCTGGCATTGCCTGGTCACGGCCCGCCCATCACCGACCACCGCGCCCTCATCCGCGAGCGTCTGGCCTTCCACGAAGAGCGCAGCCATCACATGCTGGAGGTAATGGGAGACGACGCTTGCACAGCACACGGAATCGCCAGCGTGCTTTTCCCCGACCTTGACTCCGTCAACTACTTCCTCGCCATCTCTGAAGTCATCGGACACCTTCAGTGGCTGGAAGTCGAGGGCCGGGTGGCGCACAATGAGCGGGGTGGCGTCGCTCGCTGGCGGCGGGAGGATTGAGCCTCGTAAGATTAGGTAAAGGGGGGGAGAGATGCAGCGGCTGCGTTTGTGCCTCGTCTCCAGTTTGGTCGCGGCGATGTTGTTTTGGGCCGTGCCGGTTGGCGCGGTTTCACTGAACCCTGGTCAGACTCAGACTCAGAATCAAATCGGTATGTTTCATTTCGGTTGGACGTCCGGCTTCAGCCGGAAAATCCCCGCTGAAGCGGGGCGTCCGCTCCTTTCCTCCAACTCATTTGAAACACAACAGAATCAAATCGTCCACGTGGTTCAGCCGGGCGAGAACCTTTTTCGCATCGCTCTGCGCTACGGCACGACGGTGGACGCCATCATGGCCGCCAACGGCCTGCCCAACCACACGATTTACGTCGGTCAACGGCTCGTGATCCCTCGTGGTTCAGGTGACTCAGCGCAGGCAGCCCCTCCGACGACAACTGGCTCCACCTACGTCGTGCAGTGGGGCGACACATTGAGCGGTATCGCGCTGCGCTACGGGGTCACGACCCGGGCGCTGATGCAAGCGAATGGCCTGGCTAGCGCTCGGATAATCTACGCCGGCCAGCGGCTGGTCATCCCTGGCGCAGGAAGGGCTGTGCCTGCGCCAGCCCCGGCCCCGGCGACGGGTGGCACCTACGCCGTGCGTCGTGGTGACACTTTGAGCCGGATCGCCCAACGCTTTGGCACCACGACTGTTGCGCTGGCCCGCTTGAACGGCATTGCCAACCCATCGGCCATCTACGCCGGGCAGGTACTGCGTCTATCGGGGGCAGCACCGGCCCCGCCGGGCGGTGGCAAGCGCATCATGATCAACCTGTCGGAGCAGCATCTCTATGCTTACCAAGGGAATCAGTTGGTCTACTCCTTCGTGATCTCTAGCGGGGCTGCGCCCAGCAATACCCGCACTGGCGAGTTTCACGTGCAGAGCAAAATCCCCAACGCCTACGCCGCGGCCTGGGGCCTCCAGATGCCCCATTGGCTCGGCATCTATTGGGCTGGTTCGACCGAGAATGGCATTCACGCCCTGCCGATCTTGTCCAACGGCCAGACCCTTTGGGCCGGCTACCTGGGCCGGCCGATCTCTTACGGCTGCATCGTGCTGGGCACCCGCGATGCGCAACGGCTATACAATTGGGCCGAGATTGGCACGCCGGTTTCTATCCGGTATTGATGAGGGATGGAGAGTAGACCGTCGGTGTGAAGGATGGTTCTTCATCACCTCAAGCCAAACAACAGTCCGATCCCGCCAAGCGCAACTAGACCAATTCCGACAACACCGCTGAGCAGCAGCAATCCCAAGGCCAAGGGCTCAATGGCAGTTAGCAAATCGCCGCGTAGGATGAGAGTGAGGAGCAACGTGGTAATGGCAATTATGCCTTTGACCAGGTTCAGTTCTAGCGGTGGAATATGTCGCCCAATGCGACCGTAGGCTGCTGTGGCTGATGCCCACAAGAAAGCGGCACTGAGAGCCGCTAACTCCCCCCTGAAATTTGTGATCAAGACATTCAGTAGATGAGCCACGTTCTTCAAGCCTTTCCTGACCACGACAACTCAGGCCCCGCTCACCCGACGCGGCAACCTGGAATGAATCCTTCATTCGCCCCCGACGGTCAAATCCCGCCGGAGACGGGATTCTAACACAACTGCGCTATAAAGAGAAATCGTATCTGCTCAATAAACTGGGGAATGTGGATGCCGAAACTTGTTTCGGTCTTGCGGAAACGGGTCTCGGTCGGCAAAAACGCCAACAAGTTGGCGCATCCATACCATCGGCGACAGATGGGGACTATTTGCCCCTAAATATTGAGATGATACGAGAAATCCCTGTTGGGCCAGGGGGATGGAGAAGGCCTTGGTGCCTGCGCCGATTGTATTCCATGCGACAGGGTTGCCAAGGCTGAGAAGGAGAGGTGTCACGAGCCAATCAAGATGAATTCCATTGCCAACTGCTCCAAAGTGCGGTATACTTGAATCCGTGGCGGACCAGTTTCCCTTCCCTCGCGCTATCATCGTCGGCGCTGGCATCGCCGGTATGCAGGCCGCTCTGGACATCGCCAACGCAGGCTATGACGTCGTGCTCGTTGACCGACTGCCCTCCATTGGCGGCCGAATGCACCAACTTTCGGACACCTTCCCCACGCTCGATTGCGCCCAGTGCATTCTCACCCCCCGCACCGTCGAGGTCGGCCACCACGAGCACATCCACCTACACACCTACTCCGAGGTCGAGGCGGTCGAGGGAGAGGTCGGTGACTTCCGGGTGCGCATCCGCCGCCACGCCGCCTATGTAGACTGGGAGAAATGCACTGGCTGTGGCCTCTGTCAGGAGAAATGTCCCCGCAAGGTGATCTCCGATTTCGAGCGCGGCATGGGCACCCGTAAAGCGATCTACACTCTTTCTCCACAGGCGGTGCCGAACAAGCCGGTGATTGACCGTGAGCATTGCATCTTCTTCCAGCGGGGCAAGTGCCGTGCCTGCGAGCGCTTCTGCCCGGTGGGTGCGATCACCTTTGACCAGGAAGACGAGGTCATCGAGGAGCGGGTCGGTGCCATCATTCTGGCCACTGGCTACGACCTCTATGGGCTGGAGAATATGCCCGAGTACGGCGGGGGGCGCGTGCCGGACGTGATTGACGCACTTGCCTTCGAGCGACTGCTCTCCTCCTCCGGCCCGACCACTGGCCAGGTGCGGCGTCCCTCCGACGGGAAAGTCCCCCGCGAGGTCGTCCTCATCCAGTGCGCTGGCTCCCGTGACCCTGAAAAGCATATGCCCTATTGCTCAAAGGTTTGTTGCATGTATACGGCCAAGCAGGCCATTCTCTACCGCCACCGGGTACACGACGGACAGGCGTACGTCTTTTACATTGACATCCGCGCTGCCGGTAAGCGGTACGACGAGTTTACCCAGAGAGCGATGGAGGACGAGCACGTGCTCTACCTGCGGGGCAAGGTCTCCCGCGTCTTCCGCCAGGACGGCAAGGTGATGGTGTGGGGAGCCGACACGCTCAGTGGCCAACAAGTGCAGGTCGCCGCCGACCTGGTGGTGGTGGCCCCAGCGCTCCTACCCCCTCCCACGACGCGGCACCTGGCCGAGATGCTGGGCCTGCCAACGGACGAACATGGCTGGCTGCTCTCCCGCGATCCCAATATGCGCCCGGTGGAGACGCTACGGCCCGGCGTGTTCCTGGCCGGCGCCTGTACCGGGCCGATGGACATTCCGGAGACGGTCGCCCATGCCAGCGGCGCGGCGGCCCAGGTGCTCAAACTCTTCTCCCGCCAGCAGCAGTTTCCCTCCCCTGCGGGGGGGGGCGGGGGGGGGAAGTAATGGCTCGTATCGGCGTCTTCATCTGTCACTGCGGGCTTAACATTGCCAGCACGGTGGACGTGCAGCGGGTGGCCGAAACGTTGCGCGATTATCCTGGCGTCGCCTGCGCCGCTGACTACAAGTACATGTGCTCCGACCCTGGCCAGGCGCTCATCCAGCAAGCCATCACGGAGCACAACCTGGACGGGGTGGTCGTCGCCGCCTGCTCGCCAACGATGCACGAAGCCACGTTCCGTAAAGCGGCCGCCGCCGTCGGGCTGAACCCCTACCAGGTGGATATCGCTAATATCCGGGAGCAAGTCTCCTGGCCACACCAAAACGCGCCGGAGGAGGCCACCCGTAAGGCCATTGAGACGGTGTGCACGCTCGTGGAGAAGGTGCGCTACGACGAGCCGCTGGTGCCGCTCACGCTGCCCATCGTCAAGCGGGCGCTGGTCGTGGGCGGTGGCATCGCCGGGCTGACCGCCGCCCTGGACATCGCCGACGCCGGATACCCGGTGGTGCTCGTCGAGCGGTCGGACCGGCTGGGCGGGCGGATGGCGCAACTCTCTCGCCTTTACCTCAATTTCGATGACAGCGGGGATGTGTTGAAGGAACGCATCAAGACTGTCACCCACCATCCTCTGATTAAGGTGCTCACGAACGCAGAGGTGGCGGAATTTGGGGGATACGTGGGGAACTTCGCGGTGGAAGTTTCAGGTTCCAAGTTTCAGGTTTCAGATCTGCACGACCTGAAAATTCAAGCCTTGGAATATGAAACTCACCACATAGAAGTAGGGGCGGTGGTGCTCGCCACTGGCTTCGACCTCTACGCGAAGGAGAACCTGCCCGAGTACGGCGGCGGGCGGTATCCCGATGTGGTGGATAGCCTCCAGTTCGAAGCCATGTTGAGGGAGGGGCAAATCCGCTGCCCGTCGGATGGTCGCGTGCCTCGGGAGGTCGTCTGGGTGCAGTGCGCTGGCTCTCGCGATCCCAATCTCCACCGGCCTTATTGCTCCAAGATCTGCTGCATGTACGTTGCGAAGCAGGCTACCGCCTACCGCCGTGCCGTCCCGGAGGGCCAGGCATACGTCTGTTACATTGACATCCGCTCCCAGGGTCGGGGATACGACGAGTTTGTCCAGCGAGCGATGGAGGAATTCGGGGTCATCTACCTGCGCGGTAAGGTGTCCAGGATCGTTCAGCGGGATCAGCGACTGGAGGTGTGGGGAGCCGACACGCTGAGCGGCAAGTCGGTGCGCGTGGGGGCCGACCTGGTGGTGCTGGCGATGGCGGCGGTGCCCAGCGCCGGGAGCGAGGGCTTGGCCCGTCTTATGCGCGTCGCCATAGACGAGAGCGGTTTCTTCACCGAGGCTCACCCCAAACTGCACCCGGTAGAGAGCCTCACGGCGGGCATCTACCTGGCTGGCGCGGCCCAGTTTCCCAAGGACATCCCAGAGACAGTCGCGCAGGCCTCGGGTGCGGCGGCCAAGGTGTTGCAACTCTTCGCCCAGCGCGAGATGGTGGCGCAGCCAACCATCGCCGTCGTGGATGAGCGGCTGTGCGTGGGCTGTGGGCTATGTGTGCCAGCCTGCCCCTACGAGGCCCGGGCGCTTCACCCGTGGAAGAAATTGGCGACGGTCAACGCGGCCCTCTGCCAGGGCTGCGGAGCCTGCGCCGTCGCCTGCCGGAACAAGGCGACCAGCGTGCGCAACTTGACTACGGGGCAGGTGTTGGCGATGATGGAAGCGGTGCTGCCGATGACCGGTGATCAATGACCAAAGGCCAATGACCCAATCTCGGATTCTCGTCGTCGGTGCGGGACTGGCCGGGATGACCGCCGCCCATCACCTGGCCGAGTGGGGCGCGCAGGTCTACCTGGCGGATAGCGCCTCTCACATCGGCGGGGCCTTCCTCCTGCTCGACCATACCTTCATCACCGACTCCTGCGGCCTGTGCATCGCGCTCCCGCGCCAGCCTTCCTACTGCCCGACCATCTCCAGCGAACTCCATCCCCGCATCACCCTTCTGCCGCGCACTCTGCTGGCCGCGCTGGAGGGGAAGCCCGGCCGCCCTTCGGCCGGCTCAGGACATCGCTTCGTCGCCACCCTGTGCCATGGGCCGTGCTACGTGACCCCCGATCGCTGCGACAACTGCGGGGCGTGCGCTGCCGTCTGCCCGGCCACGCGACCCCAATCCGCAAATCCTGCCTATCTGTGTTCTGATGAGAAGGCCATTTACCCCCCGCCCCCTCGCGCCGTGCCCTTCGCCTACGCGCTCGACCCCGAAGCCTGCATTCACTTCTCCCCCCATAAGGGGGGGGCAAGGGGGGGGTGCGGGGCCTGCGTGGACGTCTGTCCCCACGGGGCGATTGACCTGGAGGCGGCCCCGATGGAAGAGCGGGTCGAGGTGGGCGCGGTGCTGCTGGCGCCAGGCTTTGCCTCCTTCGATGCCACCCGTGCGGTCGAGTACGGCTGGGGACGCTACCCCAACGTGGTCACCAACCTTCAGTTCGAGCGCATGCTCAACCGCTCCGGCCCGACCGGTGGTCGCCTCCTGCGCCCATCCGACGGGCAGACACCCCGCCGCATCGCCTTCATCCACTGCGTCGGCTCCCGCAACGAGGCACTGGGCCGTCCCTATTGCTCCACCTCGTGCTGTATGATCACCGCCAAGCAGGCCGGCCTCGCAAAGGAGGTCGCGCCGGAGACGGAGGTGACCGTTTTCACGATGGATGTGCGGACAGCAGGCAAGGGATACGAGCGATACTTCCAGCGGGTGGCGGCTCTGCCGGGGGTGACCTACCGGCGAGGGATGGTCGCGGCGGTGCAGGAGGTGCCCGGCAGCAAGAACCTGCGGCTGCTGACACCGGACGGGGAGGAGGAGTTCGACCTGGTGGTGCTGGCGGTCGGGCTGGGGCCGGCGGACAGTGTGCAGGAACTGGCCGCCTGCACCGGCGTCGCCCTGGATGAACATGGCTTTATCCTCCCCGGCGACGACGGTCCCGGCACCACCTCTCGCCCGGGGGTCTTCGCTGCCGGGGCTGGTTCGGCCCCCGCCGACGTGCCCGAGACGGTGACCCAGGCCGTGGCTGCGGCCGCGCTGGCGGCAGGGGTGTTGTCGCCCTCACCCCACCCCCCGGCCCCCTCCCCTCTCCCGACTTCGGGAGAGGGGAGGGGGTGGCCCCGCAGGGGCCGAGGGTGGGGTGAGGGCCTCTCCGACCAGTCCCCACGCATTGGCCTGTTTCTCTGCACCTGCCATGGCACATTGGAGAGATTCCTGGACTTTCCTGCGCTGACCGCTGCGGGCGAGCGGCTGCGCGCCGTGGTCTACATTGAGCGGCTGGAGGCTGCCTGCGAGGAGTCGGGCCTGGCCGCCATTGAGCGCGCTGTGGCGGAACACGGCATCAACCGCATCGTCGTCGCTGGCTGCTCGCCCCGGCTCTACGCCGACCGGTTCGACGCGTTGACGGCCCGCCTGGACCTGCCGGCCCGCCTGCTGGCCCGCGCCAACATCCGCGAGGGAGCCGCATGGGTTCACCGGAGCAACACCGCCGCCGTGACCGCTGTCGCCCGGGGGGAGGTGGAGATGGCCGTCGCCGGGTTGCGGGAGACCCCCTACCGGGCCTTCCACCCCCGCCCGCAGGAGACCGTCGCCCGGCGGGTACTCGTTCTGGGTGGGGGACTGGCCGGGATGACCGCCGCGCTCACCCTGGCCGACCTGGGAGTGGAATGCGACCTGGTGGAGCAAGAGGCCCAACTGGGCGGCAACTTGCGGGAAAGCCACCGCACCCTGGAGGGGCTGGACGCCCAGGCATTGCTGGCCGAGACGGTGGAACGCGTGCGGCGGGTGGAACGGGTGCGTGTCTGGACCGAGGCCGAATTGGTGGGCTGGTCCGGCGTGCGGGGAGACTTCGCAGCGGAGATACGGATCAGCGATGAGGTCTGTTCAGAGCAGTACGGCGCGCTCATCGTCGCCACCGGCGCGGAACAGGCTGCGACGACCGAGTGCCTCTACGGCCAGCACCCCCGCGTTGTCACGCAGCGGGAATTGGAGCAAATGATTGCAAGAAGCAAGATGCAAGATGCAGGATCCCTGCCTCCTACCTTCTGCCTCCTGCCTCTTGCCCCCTGTCGGTCAATCATAATGATACAGTGTGTTGAATCTCGCAACGAGGCTCGCCCCTACTGCTCCCGCGTCTGTTGCGCCCACGCTCTCAAGAATGCGCTGGCGCTCAAAGGTCTCGATCCCACCATTGAGGTCAGCATTCTCTTCCGGGACATCCGCACGATGGGAATGCAGGAACTCTACTACCAGCAGGCCCGTCGGCTGGGGGTGCGCTTTCTGCGCTACGAGCCGCCCGAAAGGCCAGTGGTCGAGGCGGACGGCAACCGGTTGCGCGTCACCGTCCACGACACACTGTACGACGAGGCGGTCACGCTGGAGGCTGACCTGCTGGCTCTCTCCACCGGTATCGTCCCCCGCGATAACCGCCGGCTGGCTGGGATACTGGGGGTGGTGCTGGACGAGGACGGTTTCTTCGCCGAGGCACACCCCAAGTTGCGCCCGACCGACCTGGCCCGGCCTGGTATCTTCCTGTGCGGATTGGCCTACGGGCCACGTTTCATCACCGAGACCATCGTCCAGGCGCGGGCGGCGGCGCTGCGGGCCGCGCTGGTCGTCGCCCGGCCGGTGGAGCCCCGCCCCGACATCGCTGCCGTCGAGACGGACCTGTGCAGTTTCTGCGGCCTCTGCGTGGCCACCTGCCCCTACGGAGCGCGGGTGCTGGACGAGGAGGAGCACTTCGCTCGCGTGCTTGACTATCTCTGTCAGGGCTGCGGCGCCTGCGTGGCCGTCTGTCCCAACGGCGCCAGCCGCCAGCCAGCTTTCGAGCCCGTCCGGGCGCTGGCGCTGGTGGACGCGGCGTTGGTCGAGTAAGGAGTAAATGGGTAAATGAGTAATGAGCATACGGCCGGGTTCGAACCGCGTATCGTCGCCTTCCTGTGCAACTGGTGCACCTACATCGGCGCTGACCTGGCGGGCACCTCCCGCATCCAGTATCCGCCCAACGTGCGCATCATCCGCTTGATGTGCAGCGGGCAGCTGGACCCCATCTACGTCGCCAAGGCGGTGCTGGAGGGGGCTGACGGTGTCCTCATCGGCGGCTGCCACCCTGGTGATTGCCACTACCAGTCCGGCAACTACAAGGCCCGCCGCCGCGTCGCCATCATCCACCAGGTGCTGGAACAACTGGGCTTCGACCCCGACCGGGTCTGGCT
>CAZZEX010000139.1:0-10574 GCA_964653285.1 uncultured Anaerolineales bacterium | reverse complement strand
TGGGCTTATGCGCAGTGCGGAGAGCTGGTAAACAACCCCAAAACGGGAATTGCTGCGAGAACAATGTCAAGCATAGTTGTGGCAGAAGCTCTGGCCCGTATCCACGCGGCGGCTGAACCGGAGATCGTTGGACACTACAGCAGAAGAAAGTGAGGTGATGTATAGGAACACAGATAAACTACTGACACTTCATCCTATGTAGAATCGAGAGTTGCAAGCATTCGCTACGTCAATCATCTTAAAGGAGGGAAAAATGACTACAGAGGACCTTACCAAGAACAAGGCCGTCATTTGGCTCGTGGTACTGGTCATCTTCGTCGTATTACTGGCGCTGGCCAGCGTGTTGACCAGCGGCGATAAAATTCAGGGCATAGCCCCGATCGGTGTCACCGCCATCGGACTGATCGGCGTCTTCGTCGTCTACCTCGCCACGGCGCGAAGCGACGCCTGGGAAGTTGGCACACGACAGGTGGTGTATATGGCCATCGGCGCAGCGCTGTACGGCATCTTCAACTACATCTTCAACACGATCCCCATGCCGTCCGTCAGCCAGGTGGCGCTGCGTCCCGCCGTCTGCATCCCCGTTTTCTTTGGCTTTGCCTTTGGCCCGGTGGTCGGCTTCTTCACCGGAGCAGTAGGCAACATCCTGGGCGACTTCATCACCGGCTGGGGCGTGTACCCGGCCTGGGACATAGCCAACGGACTGATGGGCATGGTGCCCGGCCTGGTGCTGCTCTTCGCCGACAAGAAGCGCAGCCTTAACTTCTTGACCTGGCTGGTGGCCGCGCTCATCATCATCGCGGCCGCCCTGATCTTCTTCAACCCCCAGGTGCCCGGGCCGTGGACAGGCGAAATCGAGGATTTCTCCTTCTGGGCCTGGGCCTTCATCATCGGGGGTATCGTGGTGATAGCAGGCCGCTTCGTGCTGGAGCGTGCTAGTGTAGACCTGGCGGCCGTCAACTTATGGGGGACGCTGGGTATCATCATCGGCATCGGCTTCGCCGCTCTCGCCGACATCTGGGTCAACGGCTACAGTTTTGCCACGGCCATCATCGGCGAGTTTGCACCAGCCGCCGGCCCCAACATCCTCAACTCGATGATCCTCACACCCATCCTGCTGGCCGCCTACCAGGCCGTTCAGGCCCGCACCGGTCGGTGATTTGTTCCGTGAACCTTGCGAAGGTTTTGAACCTTCGCAAGGTTCCGTCTTGAAGGAAACGACATGCTGATCGCCTGGCGCTATCGCGAACGGAATACGATCATCCAGCGCCTGGACCCCCGCGCGCGGATTATCTTCATGCTGGCTATGCTCTTCTCTATCATCCAGTTCTGGGACCTGCACATCATGCTCCTGTTTCTGGGCATAGCCGTGCTGCAGTACGCGCTCGCCAGGCTCACCTGGCGCGAAACACGCCGGGCGTGGATCCTCATCAGCGTCATCATCCTCTTTATGACCATCCTGACGTTCTTCACCGGGAGAGGCGGCGTGGATTATGCATATCACGAAGAACATCTCATCCGTCGCCTGGGGCCGCTCACCCTTCCTATCGTCGGGTGGCAGGTCGCCATAGACGTCACTGCCGAAAAGACTATCTTCGCCCTCAGCCAACTCGTCCGCATGTACGCCATCACGATCATGGCCATCACCATCCCGTACACGGTGAACCCCAGCCTCTACGGTGTCACGTTCCGGGGACTGGGCCTGCCCGACAAGTTTGCCTACGCTATGGACCTGGCCTTTCGCTTTGTGCCCACGCTGGGGCGCGATTTCAGCATCACGCTAGACTCCCAGCGCGCCAGAGGATACGAAGTGGAGAAACTGTCGGGCGGCATCGTGGCTCAGATTCGCAAACTGGCGCCGCTACTGGTGCCGGTGACCATCAACGCCATCGTCGGCGCCGAGGACATCATTGACGCGATGGACCTGCGGGCCTTTGGGGTTGGTCCCCGCACGTGGGTACGTCGCCTCACCTATCGCCGCGCTGACAAGGCGCTCATCGCAGCCGGCGTGCTGGTCTTCGTCGTCTCAACCATCCTGGCTTTCATGGAAGTGGGCAAGTTGTGGGTGCCCGAGGTGTTACTGCGCATGGCCACGGGCTGAAGTCTCTCGGCGATGGAGGTGCACAGAGGGCTGTCCCATACGTGGACAGCCCTCTGCTTTTCCGCGGCTGCCTGGCCGGCCTCAAATTCTCGCCAGCGGCGGCTTGTCCCTTCTCATAGTAATCCCGCACAGAACTGGTCAGTTCCTCCATACTGGGCAGGTCCGCCGCCTCCAGCGGATTGAAGGCCAGGACCTCTTCCACCGATTGGAAGGGGTAATAGGAATGCCAGGGAGTCTCCGTCTCGTAAAACTGGGCCCGTCCCACGTCCGCCTGGGGCAATCCCCAGTCGCGGATGTAGGTGGACCAGATGAAATCATAATCCAAAGCCTGGGCCAGTGCGGGCCGGGCTCTATCGGCTTGTGATGGGTACTCAGGATCTTATCCTGTGACCTTCATAATGAACGGACGATGGTGGAGATATGGGTCTCCGGGATTTCGCGGGGTGGGTATGCTCAAAGGGGATGTGTCATCCCCGTATCTGGCGGTGAGACAACGCTCTACCCCCAAATATGGAACGCGGACGGCACGTCCGCTCAGAGCACCCCAAGAAATCCTAAAGAGCCGGAGATATTCAGTGTGAGGAATGCGATTTGGCATCTCCAGGTGGATGGCTTGCCAACCTCGTTCGTAGCTCATCTTTTGCACCTTGTGTCTGTCAGGCTTAGCCGCCTGGCTGTGTTGTGCTTTCGTCCCCTACCTTTCGGGCCGTGGGACCGTTGTTCCACGTCCCATGAACACCGTTGGCAAATACCACCTGCCCAACGGTTATATCAGGGCAGGATGATAGTCTTTTGGGCGTGCCAGCGAAACTGGTGGTTGATGGCGAATTAGGATTAAGACCAGAAATGCCCGCATTCACCAGGTCGTCTAGGAGAAGGTTGACGGTAGGCGTTCAGAGGGTAGGCCAAACGTCGGTTGAGTAGCCCCGAAAGGGGCGTATCGAAACCACGTTTGGCCCGTGGGAGGTGAGACTCCTTGATTTCGATATGCCTTCGGCTACTCAATCGGCGGAATCTCGCCAGGGCCTGAACGCTTACGGATAGCCTACGCCATCTTCTTGGCTTGCGGCGGGGTGGGCAAAGCCACTCTGCTCATATATCCCACGTCCACCACTTCGGCCCTGGCGACTGGTCTCTCTGAAGTTGTTCAAGTGCTACATCACCCTCTGGTGTTTCGCTTGCCGTAGAGCCTATGAAGCTGTTTGACCAAAAGGCGAAAATCAACGACAATATGATCAGGCATGCTATCGGCTTCATCTTTCACCCCCAGTGATATGATGAGTTTGCCGATAGTATGCCAGCAATTATCTCAGTTGTCCAGGGACACTACCCGTTTCTGAGGCCAGTTTACAGCGACTCAACCGATCTTCCTAGTGGGCATTTCTAGTTGTCGTCAATGGGTAATTATAATTGTCGTTGAAGGGTGCGACGATTGTTCGTCGGAATTCCGATTCCGTTCCTCCCACGGCTTGAAAAAATGGGGGAAATCTGCTTGTTTCGAGTGATTTTCGCAGATATTTGCTCCAAAAGTGGCAGTTTTGGGGCTTGTTGGCGCCAGCCACGAGATGGGGTCAACCTTTTCCGACGATCAGTCGTCGCTCCCGTCGTTGAACACTCGGTTGTCAGTCTTCACGAACTGTGTTATAATATAGCAGAATGTTATAACGATATATACATATAGCGGAACGTGCTATGGCTAGAGCCGTGAGTATTCGTCACCTGATCCTGGGCTTGCTGACCCAGCAGCCAATGTCCGGCTATGACATCAAGCGTTCTCTCAAGAGCCTGAGTTGGTTGATTGATAGCCCTAGCTTCGGTAGCATCTACCCTGCCTTGCGCGCTTTGCGGGAAGATGGCCTGGTGACTGTGGAGGTGGTCCCCCGCCAGGGTAAGCCGCCTCGGAAAATCTACACCATCACGGAGGCCGGCAGGTTAGCGTTACGAGAGTGGATGGACCAGCCGGTCGCGCTGGGTGCCTCCTTGAAGACTTTCGTGATGCGCTTGATCCTGGCCAACAACTTCTCGCCCACCGGGTTGATCTCTCACCTGCAGCAACGACGCTCACAGGTTGCAGCTCATCACGCTACCCTGAAGCAGATTGCAGAGGCGCTGGACGGGACGATAGACTCCGGGCAACGTCTGGCATTTGCCTATGGGTTGGTTCTGGCCACCGCAGAGTTGGCCTGGCTGGATAGCACACTGAGGCAGTTATCTCAACAGCCACTACCCATGGAGGTCGTAAAAGGCGACGGCGTTACTCTGACAGTTTGAGACGCGCGTCCAGGGGATCATTCTTAGATTCCGCCTGATTCTACCTGCGATTTTCCATAATTCGGATCCAGGGCTCACTGTAGACCTGGTTTGTGCCAAGACCGGTGGTGGGGGTTGCGGCCAGCCAGGTCTATTTTGTTGACGGAGGAGCGGATTGTGGAGGACAAAACAGCGACCCTGCGGCGCGAACTGGGAGAACTGCGGGCTCAGATTGCCGCACTGGAGAAAACCCTCGAAGGAAAGCCCGATTATGGGCTTGGCAAGGGAGCCCCTGTAGTCACGCGTTGGGAACTTGACCAGGCTCTGTTGCGGCAGTTCAAGCAACAGGCTGCGAGCATCGAGAGTACGTTATCACACATGAGCGAAGGTGCGTATGGTATTTGCAAGCAGTGTGGAAATCCAATCCACCCCGACCGCCTGGCGGTTTTGCCGGATACCAGGGTATGCATCCATTGTGCGAGAGCCGGTGAGCGCAAGTAGGCCGGTCAGCAGCCAGCACTCAGCAGTGGCGGACGACCATCGGCTGTGTTGGGGTTGGAGATCCAATCACAAATGGAGAGGGGGGTGAAGCGGTATTGACGAGAGTTGTGCTAAAACCTGGAGAATCACAGGAGAGTCTGCTCAGGCGCTTTCGTAAGCAAGTGACCAGGAATCATATCCTGAGCGATGTGAAAAAGAAACGCTTCTTCGTTTCCAAGAGCGAGAAGCGGCGACGTGCTCGTCTCAAGGCCATACGCCGGGAGCGGCAACGCCAGCGGCGAAAACAGAGACGGTATCGCAGGTATGGATAAACAGTGTACTGATTTGCAGCAGCAACGATTTTCAACGCTGCTTGAGAGTGAATACGACTATGCGCGCCCAAGACGTGGACAGATTCGCCATGCAGTCGTTCTCTCTGTCAGTGAGAACGACGTGATCGTTGACCTGGGAACCAAGCGGGATGGCATTGTCCCGCGCCGGGACCTGGAATTGCTGGCCGATGGGTACCGCACCGGTCTGCAGGCTGGCGACCGTGTCCCGGTTTGCGTCTTGACTACCTCAGGCCGCCACGGCGAGCTGATTGTCTCGCTGAAGCAGGGTCTGGCCCAGCAGGACTGGCTGCGGGCCCAGGAGTGCCTGGAGAGCGGAGAGGTCTGCGAGACCGAAGTGATGGAAATGAACCGTGGCGGTGTCATTGTGCCGTTTGGCCGTCTGCGTGGCTTCGTGCCGAATTCGCACTTGAAGTCGGTGCGGCGGGGCTTGCGGGGAGAGCGTTTGCACCAGGCGAAGTCTGAGTTGGTGGGGCAAACCCTGTCAGTAGCAGTTATCGAGGTGGATCAGCGACGGCGACGCCTGGTGCTGTCGGAACGTGTCGCGAGTCGCCGCAGGCGACAGCAACTGCTTGAGGAGTTGATGGAAGGCGATGTGCGCACCGGCGTCGTATGCAACCTGGTTAAGTTCGGTGCTTTCGTGGACCTGGGCGGTTTGGACGGCCTGATTCACATTTCGGAGTTGGATTGGAGGCACGTGACACACCCCAGCGAGGTGCTGAGCGTGGGCGACGAGGTGGAGGTGTACGTCCTGAGCGTGGATCGGGAACGGGAGCGCATTGGCCTGAGCCGTAAGCGAGTGTTGCCCGATCCCTGGCCTCTCGTGGCCGACAGACTGCGTGTGGGTCAGGTGGTCGAGGGAACTGTTACAAAGGTCGTAGAGTTTGGCATGTTCGTAGACCTCGGCGAGGGGGTTGAGGGGTTGGTCCATACTTCTGAGATGCCTGGTGGGGAAGCCTCCTACGCAGAACTGGAGCCTGGCTCTCCGATCAAAGTACGCGTGTTGGAGATCAACCGCTGGCGGCGTCGCATCGCGCTAAGCCTACGGGGAATTGCACAACCTGCTCCGGCACCAGGCGTGAAGGAGACATCGTCTTTTCTGGCGGGCGTAGTTCCCCCTACGATCTGACGCAGGGGCGAATTGTGTACCGCTACAAACGCAAGAGGGTTTTCACATAGGCGCGAGTGATGACTGAACGAGTCAGGGGACACATCAAGCGTTTCAGTCACCAGAGACGCAGTGGCCTCATCCGGCCCGATGATAGTTACCTGGACATCTGGGTGTTTCTGAGCGACTTCCGCAGCGCCGCCGATGCCTCTCGTGTGACGCCAGGAGACGCCGTGGAATTCAGGATCGAGCACGCACTGGAGGGACCAATGGCTGTAGACGTCGTCATACTGAAAAATGGAGCGACGACTGAACGTGTAAAAGGACACATCAAGTGGTCCGACCGCCAGAGGCGCTACGGCTTCATCCAGCGCGATGATGGTCTCCACGACGTCTTCGTGCACATATGAACGAATTCCGTTCTATGGCAGATGCCTACTGGGTGAGGGATGGAGACACCGTGGAGTTTGATGTTGAGCAGGCGCCGAAAGGGGCCAAAGGCTGTAGATGTCGTCGTGCTGGAGGCCGGGTAGTGTCTCTCCGGCGCTTTGGTGCTGCCCTGATCACTTCAGCGGGTGCTCAACGCCTATCTGAGGGTCGCTCAAGGTAAAGCTGAGCCTGGGTGAACTGGCCCACCACGTGAAGAGGGGGCATCCATCCGTGAAATTCATTATGGTGGCAGTCCAAGAACGAGACGCAGATCCCATACTTGATACATTGCGCGAGCGCAAGTTTGGCGTGACGCGATTTGCATCCACCGGCGTTTCTTGGCGTCAGGGTAACGTCACGTTGTTGATCATGGTTGCTGAACACCAGGTCGAAGAAGTGATTGATCCGTTGCGCGAGCAATGTCACAGGCGCCAGTGTCTTCAACCTATGCCAGCACCGGCTGGGGTTGGATGCGTAGCCCCGGGCAGTTGGTATGAAACTGAAGTCGGCGGTGCGGGGGTCTTGGTCCTCAGCATAGAACGCTTTGAGCAACTATAGAGTGTGTAGAGAGCCGTGTGGCGCAAGGGCAAGTTATACGTGATTTGCAAGGGGAATCCCAGGCACGAGCAGCGGCCTGGGTAGAGACTTGAGGAGGGAGTGACGATGTTTAAGGCAGGTGACGCGATCATTCATCCCGTTCGTGGAGCAGGTGTCGTGGTACGTGTCGAGGAGCGGCGATGGCGCGGAAACAGCGAACTGTACTACAGGATTGAGTTGCTGGGCCAGCCAGGTACCAGTCTGATGGTTCCGATCAGCGCTGCGGAGACACTGGGCCTGCGGCGCGTGATCCCGCAGTCCAAGTTGGACAGGGTGTGGCGTGTGTTGCGTGCCGCTCCCAGGACACTGCCGGCCAATCACAAGGAACGTTACGAACTGCTAGATGACAAGCTCCACGCCGGGGATGTCTTTCAGGTCGCGGAGTTGGTCAGGGATATGACCTGGCGGCAGCAACGAGAGGGCAGCCTGACCACGACAGGGAAACAAAGGTACGAGGAGGGGATGAAGATACTCGCTGGGGAAATCGCAGCCGTGCAGGGCGTTGATCTGGATGATGCCGAGGCCCAGGTCAGGGCAAAGTTGAGGGAGAGTCTGTCGCCGACCGCTGCGATGTGACATTGACAGGGATTTGAGATTGACGGATTTAGGATTTGGAGATTTGAAGAGGAGGAGAATTTGGGACGCAAAGTTCACCCCTATGGGGGAGTTCGAACTGCAAGAACAACCGCATGGGATCCAATGGCTACTGGATGAGGCCAATGAGCGGGGATACCTCACCTACGACCAGATATTGGAAGCCTTCCCCGAAGCGGAGGATGACGCTGCTTCTCTTACGACTCGGCTAGAGGAACTCTTGGCTTATCTCTGTGATCACGGCATCGCCGTTTACGACGCGAGGATGAGGCGATGGCCGCGAATGAGGAGCCGGGCGAAGCTGGAGGCCAGGGCGTTAACCGCAATTTGGTGTTGAAAGACGCAAATATCTGGAAGGTTGTTGGGTGAAACCAGCAGTCTGCTCTGCTTTTGTGACTCATCTGACGGCTCACATGGGACGACAGCAGTGGGCTGCGGGCTGGCGACCTCCACTACAGATACTGTATTATGAGGAGCAGGCGAATGAAAGGACGAGAGATCATCAGGAAATACAAAGCGGGAAGGCGTGACTTCTCCAGAGTTAAACTGCACAGAGCCGACCTGGAAGGAGCCGACCTGCGCAATATCAATCTGAGCTTGGCCTACCTGGGAGAGGCCAACTTGTGCGATGCCAACCTGGCCGGGGCTAACCTAAAGGGATGCAACCTGGTCGAGGCCAACCTGCGCGATGCCAACCTGAACAATGCTGACCTGCGCTGGGCCAATTTGTATGAGGCCGACGTGACCAGTGGGCAACTCGTTCAGGTGAAATCGCTCAAAGGTGCAATCCTGCCTGGCGGCGGGAGACACGAGTAACCAGCTCAAGAAGAACAATTAAAGGCTGACTTGACTTGAACGATAGAATAAGGAGTGTCACTGTGCCTAAGATGAAGACACACAAATCAACGGCCAAGCGCTTCAAGATCACCGGCAAGCGAAAGCTGCGGCGGCTGAAACAGAAGCGTAGCCACCTGCGCCGCAAGAAGAGCAAGCGGCTTGAATGGAGGGTGTAGACTACAATGGCAAAACTGAGAATAGGCTTATTGAACAAGAAGCGGGGAAACTTTGCGATTCAGGAAAAGTTCGTCGGTGCTGATGGCGTCGTTGATGAGACGGACGCCGAGGTGGAACATCACGAACAAGCGTTGACTGAAGCCGGGTATAGCGTCCGTCGCATCCGTTGGGGACCAGATTTTGCGAAAGACCTACAGGATTCACAGGTTGACCTTGTTTTCAACGTTTCCAGCCTGGTAGAAGCTGCGGTCCTGGAGGAACTCGAGATACCCTATGTCGGATCCGATATATTCACCATAGCCGTCGCCGCCGACAAATCGCTGGCGAAAAGACTCTGGCAGTGGGCGGGCCTGCCAACGTCGCCTTTCCACGTGGCCAAGACGGAGAAAGACTGCGCGATATTCAGGGACAATCCCCCGTTCGAGTATCCGCTTTTCATCAAGCCGGTAGCCGGCCGAGGTAGCGCGGGGATCAACGAGGTGTCCGTCGTCGGCGACTACGCTCAACTGGTCAGCGGTGTCGTGGAAAGACTCGAGACCATCGGCCAACCGGTCCTCATAGAGAAGTTCTTGCAAGGGAGAGAAATCACCCTGGGTGTCCTGGGCAACGGAGACGCAAGAGTCCTTCCTCCCCTGGAGATAGTGTGTCGTGAAGGGAATGTCACGCTAACCTTTGAGAAGAAGGAGTTAGATAACGATTCTTTCTTTTGCCCCGCTCCGCTGACTGCCGAAGAGACCCATACGATGCAGCAGTTGGCCCTCCAGGCCTACCGTGTGTTGGGTTTCAAGGACTTTGGCCGAATTGACACGATATTGACCGAAGAAGGGCCGTTCTTGTTGGAGGGGAACACTTTTGCAGGACTGATGTGCACGCCCAAGGAAAAACCCCACAGCTATATTGGCTTTATGGCTCGTGCGGAAGGAAAGGACGGCAAGGATCTGCTGGATGAGATCATTCAGATAGCCATCAAGAGACTCAGTTTGAAGACTCGAGATTGAGATGCCAGCACCGCGGATAGAGGTAGAACTCGATAAGCTGATACATAACGCTCGGAGGCTGACGGCGCTATACGGCTCCAAGGGAATCCGCGTCACTGCTGTCACAAAAGGAGTCTGTGGATCCCCCAGAATTGCGAGTGCTCTGCTCAACAGCGGCATTCGTTCCCTCGGCGATTCGCGCATTGCCAACATCCAAAAGATGCGAAATGCCAGGATAGATGCGCAATTCATCCTCATACGCTCCCCTATGCCCAGCGAGGTCGAGCGAGTGGTCGAGTTTGCCGACGTGAGCCTCAATACCGAAATCTCCGTTATCCGACTTCTTGCCGAGCACGCGGCCAAACACGGCAAGATCCATTGGGTCATTCTGATGACCGAATTGGGTGACTTACGGGAAGGCATACTGCCCTCCGACGTCGAGGCGGTGGTAAAAGAGACGATTAGCCTGCGAGGCGTCAAACTGATAGGGGTCGGAACGAACCTGGCCTGTTTCGGGGGAGTCAGGCCAACCGAGGCCAACATGCGGGAGTTGTCCTCGATTGCCGGCAACGTTCAACGGAAGTACGGAATCAACTTTGAAATCGTCTCCGGGGGGAACTCGGCCAACTACCAGTGGTTCGTTTCGACGCCGGACGTCGGCCTCGTCAACCACT
>CAZZEX010000138.1:0-10697 GCA_964653285.1 uncultured Anaerolineales bacterium | reverse complement strand
TCAGGTAAGCGTTGTAACTGGTGCCGTCGGGGAGCGGGATGAGATCGTCGAACAGGCGGCGATCCCAGTCAACGGCCCCCACCCAGTAAATACCATCCTTTATCTTTCTTGGTTTCATCACTGCACTTCACTCTACTTTCTCGAACATATCTTTGCCAGCGCCGCACTCGGGACACACCCAATCGTCGGGCAGTGCCTCGAAAGGCGTGCCGGCGACAATCCCGCTATCGGTGTCGCCCACCTCCGGGTCGTAGATGTACCCGCACACAATACATTCCCACTTGTCCATTTTTTCCTCCCGAGACGATTATTAAGGCTCTTACGTTACCTGACTGCTACCAGTATAGCACAAGTGGGAGTATCTGTCTACGACAAAAGTCGCATTGTATCGGCATTACGACGAGTCCGCTGGCAACCGGTGTGCCCACCCCCGCTGCTGGGATAGTAGCCCGCCTAGATTATAAGCGACAGCGGCTCTCGCACGAGCGAACGGTGCCAGGCACTCCGCTTCCCCCTCCACGACCGGCGCCGGTAGGCGAAAGGCGCGGGACTGCGGGCTTGTCTTGCGGCCAAGCGTGCCTTGACGCCGCCGCGCTTTCGACTACAATGGTACTACGATGGAGACTACTGCCCAGGCCTTGCGCCGTATCTCCCTCTTCGCCGACCTCTCCGACGATGCGCTAACCCGTGTCGCCAGCGTAGCCATCCGTCGCACCTACGCGCCGGGCAAGACGGTCATCTTCGAGGGTGCCCCCTGCCAGGCGGCCTACTTCGTCGCGGAGGGGCAGGTGCGCGTCTATCGCCTCTCCCCCAGTGGCCGCGAACAGGTGCTGGTGCGACTGGGGCCGGGCCAGGCCTTCAACACGGTGCCTCCCTTCAAACCCCACGGCGTCAATCACGCCACCGCCGAACCCCTCACGCCCGTCACCCTGTACGTCATCACCCGCGAGGACTTCCATCGCCTGGTGATCGAGTGCCCCGAACTGGCGCTGGCCCTCCTGCGTGATTTCGCCGGCCGGCTGGATCACCTGACCAACCTGGTGGAGGACCTCTCGCTGCGTACGGTGCGAGGGCGGCTGGCCCGCTTCCTGCTGGAGCAGGCCGAAGCGGGCGCGGTCACCCAACGCTGGACGCAGGAGGAGATCGCTGCCCACCTGGGCACGGTGCGGGACATGGTGGGGCGCACGCTGCGGGCCTTCACCGACGCCGGGCTGGTGCGGATGGAGCGACAGTGCATCATGCTCCTGGACCGGGAGGGATTGGAGGCCGAGGCGCAGCGCTGAAGTGGAGCGATGCCGGGCTGGAACAGATGGACGATGATTGGTCGGGTGAACAGCGTGCGCCACATCTCTGGTAGCAGGTGAAGCAGTGATGGAGATGGGGCATCTTGACAAAAGCGGGTTTCCAATGTACAATATGCAGCGGATAACATATATGCTACACTGCATATAGTAAAGATTATGAAATGAAGAAAGACACACACCAACAAGTGACCCAACTGTTCCAAATTCTATCTCACCCTGCCCGGCTGCGCATACTGGACGAACTGCGGCGGGACGAGGCTTGCGTCTGCCACCTGCAGGCGGTGCTGGGGCGCCCTCAGGCCTACGTCTCTCAGCAGTTGCGGGTGCTGCGGGAGGCCGGGGTGGTCGTAGATCGCAAAGACGGTCAGTTGGTCTACTATCAGTTGAATGACCCACAGATCGCACAGTTACTGGAGATCGTTCTAGGGCCGGCCGGCGAGAGAACACACCCACCAGATTGCCCTTGCCCCCGGTGTGCTTGCTACAATCCAAAGGTATCGTGTAAATAGTCCTGGCTCAGATAGGCGAAAACTGGCCGTGGCAGACGTGTTACGGCTTTCTTTTAGGTTTACAAATATGCAACGTGTCGCATATAAAGACAACGGAGGTGCAAGTTGAACATTCTGCAATACCTGGTAACGTTGCTACAAACCGGTCTGGGCAGCCTGGCAGCCTACTTGGCCGCTCACGTGCTGCTGTGTCTGTTGCCAGCCTTTTTCATCGCCGGGGCGCTGGCGGCATTGATCTCCAAGGAGGCGATCACAAAGCACCTGGGCCGGGACGCGCCCAAGTGGATTTCCTACCCAGCGTCGGCACTGGGCGGCTTTGTGCTGGCGGTCTGCTCGTGCACGATTATGCCGCTCTTTGCCAGCATCTACAAAAAGGGAGCGGGGTTGGGGCCGGCGATCACCTTCCTGTTCGTCGGGCCGGCGGTCAACATCCTGGCGATCTCTTTCACCGGCGTGCAGATTGGGATGGACATCGCGCTGGCGCGGATCGTGCTCTCGATCATCTTTGGCATCGGCATCGGCTTGCTGATAGCCTGGTTCTTCCGCGCCGACGACGAGGCCCACGATAACGTTACTAACAGCGGTCGGGCCTTTGCGCAGGGGGCGAGGGTGCCCGTTCACACGTGGGTTTTCTTCGCACTACTCCTGGGCGTGCTGATCGCCGGTACACTGCAGGTGGGCCTGCTGACGAACAGTCACGTGGCGTTCTCGCTTCCGGGATCGTGGGCGGGGAGTTTTCAGGACTGGCTGGATAGCGTCGTGCCCCCCAATCCTTCCCTGGGCATTGAGGGTGTCAGCGTCCACGGCGTCTTTCTGATCGGCTTGTTGATTCTCATCGCCGTCTCTGCCTGGCTGGGACTGAACAAAGTGGACGAGGGGTTCAACACCTGGACCTACGTGGCGCTGGGGCTGGTCACGGCGACGTTGATCGTGGCTTCTTTCAAGGTCGTGGCGATAGGAGATAGCCTGAGTGTGGGCATTACTGGCAAATTGATCGCAGAGATCGCGCTCATCGCTGCTGTGTGGTGGATGGCGGCCAAAAAGTTCGACGTCTACGACGTTCAGGACTGGTTGTGGGAGATGTGGCGCTTCGTCAAACAGATCATCCCGCTGCTACTGGTGGGTGTTTTCCTAGCCGGGATGGCACGAGCGGTCATCCCCGCGACCTGGATCGAGGCTATCGCCGGGAGAAATACTGTGTGGGCCAATCTGGTCGGCGTGTTGTTTGGCGTCTTTATGTATTTTCCCACCTTGGTCGAGGTGCCCATCGCGCAGACGTTCCTCTCGCTGGGGATGCACCGGGGGCCATTGCTGGCCTACCTGCTGGCCGACCCGGAGTTGAGTCTGCAATCCATTCTCATCACCAATTCGGTGATTGGCAAAAAAAAGACGGCGATGTACGTGGTATTGGTGACAATTTTCAGTACCCTGTCGGGGCTGATCTTTGGCTGGTTCATACGCTGAGACGTGAAGCGTGAAGACGTGAAACGTGAAACTTGTTGCGTGATGGCCTACCGCAATGCTAAACTTTGATAACAGGAGGTTGTCCGTGGAGATCAAGATTCTGGGTGGTGGATGTGCCAAATGTGAGCGCCTGGAAAGGCTGGCCCGTGAGGCAGCCAGCGAGTTGGGCGTCGAAGCGACGTTCGCCAAGGTCAAAGAGATGAGCGAGATTATGGCTTACGATATCGTCAGCACGCCAGCGCTGGTGATCAACGAAGAGGTCAAGTCGTCGGGGCGCCTGCCGCGCAAGGAAGAGATCGCGGAGTGGATTCGAGCGACGCAAGGCCTTTAGGAAGCAAATTATGGCTCTCAACACCTTAACAAAAATGGCCGTTGTGTGTAAGCTATATGCGGTCTGTTGCATATAGTGGTGTGATGAAGTGAAATACACCCTCTTGTGGGTGTTCTAAATCCAAATATTTTAGGAGGAATACGATGTCTGAAGAACAACGGCCCCGTTTTGTGATGTGTATTTGTACCGGTCAGTGCCCGGGTTTCGAGAAACTGGATCTGTGGGACCTGATCAACTACGTCCGCAACGAACTGGACGTGGAGTATGCCATCGTCCACCCGCAACTGTGCGTGGACGACGGCGATGCCTTCTGGCGCGACTATGCCAAACCTGGCGTCAAGTACATCGTCGGCGGCTGTGACCCGCGCATGCAGCGTAAGATGTACAAGGACGCACTGGACGAGGTCGGCGTGCGCTTTGAGGAAGCCATTGTCTCGCTCGACCTGCGTAATCTGTCTACCGCCGACGCAATGGCAAAAGTGGCCGAGGCGGTCGAGCAGGTTGTGGGCGAGTAAGGAGCAACGAGTATGACTGAAAAGCCCAAAGATGTCCTGCCAGAACTGGAAGAACGGTACCAACTGTACCTCGGCATCCCCCGGCACCTGATCCCCTGGTTCCCGATCATTGACCCTGACGAGTGCGTGGGGTGCCAGGAATGCATCCAGTTCTGCCACGACGTCGTCTACATCTACAACAAAGAAGAGCACAAGGTCTACGTGGAAAACCCCTGGCACTGCCAGGTCTATTGCCAATCGTGTATCCACGCCTGCCCTGCGGACGCCATCACCTTTCCCGCCCGGCGTGAAGTCAAGGCAACTATCCGCCAATTGCGCAAAAAGTACGCGCCAGCCTGACCTGGCAGTTTGGGCTCCATCATTTGTCAAGGAGGCTACAAGTGGAAGTACGAGAGTTCTTTGAACTACAGTTTCAAAAGTTCCGCCTGCGCGTGCCCAAGGGTCTCTGGTACGCTGCCTACGACACGTGGGTGCGTGTCGTAGGCGACGAAGCGGTCGTGGGTGTGACCGACTTTCTGCAGACCAAGGTGGGCGACGTCGTCTACGTGCTACCGGAGAACGAGACCGAATTTGAACAGGACGACACGTTCTGCACACTGGAGAGTTTCAAGGCAACAATTGACTTGACTATCCCCGTCAGCGGCACGGTGGTGACCTTCAACCCGGCGCTCGAACAGAACCCCGAGTTGGTCAATGAGGCCCCTTATGGGGCTGGCTGGATCGTGCGCATCCGTCTCTCTGCCTGGGAGGAGGACCGGGAAATGTTGCTAACCCCCGAGCAGTACCTGAAGCTGATGGAAGAGAAAGTTGCCATAGAGTTATCGTGAATCGGCAGAACACCTGATATTGAGGAGGACGACGCATGGCAGAGAGTTACAAGACCTGGGTGCGTAAGACCGGTAAACGCAAGGGTTGGTTGACCTGTGGCAACGGCCCGGAGATGGAGTTCGGCGCGCCACCGGACGCGCATGGCAAAGAAGGCTGGTTGACCCCTGAGGACGCTTTTGCGGGGGCGCTCAACACCTGTATCCACCTGGACAAGACCGAGGTGTTTACCCACGTCGTGTTGCGCCCGCGCATTACAGTGCGCAACGACGACGGCAGCAAGGTACACCGTGCTCTGCAGATGGCCCGTAAGTACAGCCTAATCGCCCCCTCGCTCAAATCCGATCTCATCATTGAGCCAGAGATCATCATCGAAGCGACGGTGTGACGGTGATGTAGATAGCGATGAACCAGTCCGTGTATCGTGAGCCTGCCCGGCTATTTCACCTGCTCTCCCATCCAGCACGGCTGCACATTCTGGACGAACTGCGGCGGGAGGATGCCTACGTGTGCCACCTTCAGGCGGTGATGGGCCGGCCCCAGACCTACATCTCTCAGCAGTTACAGGTGTTGCGGGAGGCAGGGGCAGTTACCGACTGCAAGGACGAGACCAACGTTTGCTACCGGCTGACCGACCGGCGGGTGGAGTGGCTGCTGGAAAAGGTCATAGGGCCAGCAGGGGAAGCGGCCCGCCTGCCGACTTGCTCGTGCCCTCGTTGCCAGGGGGAATGCAGGGGGGAGAGGTGGCAGAGTGCCGTCCCAATGGGAGGACAGGCTGCATGAAGGAGCCAAAGGATGCAAAAGATCGGCCGGTGCAGTGCACTTGCGTGCCGGACGATTTTGCGGCGCTGCCGCCGGAACTGCGGCCGCGCCCACGAAAGAAGAGCAGCCTGCGGAAAGTAACCTGTCCGGGCTGCGGGCTGGTGTACTGGACCAACCGGCTCACCGACTTGTGCATAGATTGCGAAAAGGGGGGCGTGAAGGCGCCTCCAACGACCTGACTCACGGAGGTATAGATGCTGAACGTCAAGGTTTTGGGCGCCGGCTGTCCAAAGTGCAAGCGGGTCGAGCGGCATGCAGTGACGGCGCTGGAAGTGCTGGCGGATGAGGATCCTTTCCTGGAAGCAACCAACCAACACGTGACCGGCTACGACGAGATCATAAAGTATCCCATCATGGTCACCCCGGCACTGGTGGTCAATGAACAGGTGGTGTTACTACTCAGGCTACCCCTCCAGGGTGCAAGGGATGAAAGGGGTGCCAGTCAAAGCATCGTGAATGGCGTCTATCACGTTCAGGCCATGTTTACGGACGGTCGAGATGTAGCTGCGAATAGCACAGAAGATCTCGGCACCGGTGGGTGTACGGAAAGCACCTGATACCTTCTGCTTGATCTTTATCATCCTGACATCGCGTTCAGCCAGGTTGTTATCGAATGGCACGCGCAAGTCATACATAAAAGCCAAGACCAGTGGTTTGTATTTCTGAAGCCGGTCGAGCAAGTTCTTGGGTGGCGAAGGGTGATCGTTGCAGTAGATGGATCAGATTATGGCGTGACAGCAGCTCGCACAGCGATCGAAATAGCGCAACGTGAGGTTCCCCCCAAAAGTTGTACCACTGGAGGGATATAGTTCAAAAGATGTAACATTGCTGCCAAACCACACAGTTTCTGCGTCATTCCTTCATCAATCCTTCACGCAGGCCGGGTATACTGCGGGCAAATCAAACCCAGGAGGTATTGAGATGAACAAGGTAAAGTTGAACTATCTGTTGGACGCGGTAATTGGCCTGGCGTTTCTGCTCTCCGGCGCGACCGGTGTGGCTTTCTTGCTGATGGGCGACGGTGGCTACCAGGGCGGGCGCAATCCGGGATTTGCGACGGCGCTGCTGGGCCTGAGCCGTGGGACGTGGAGCGATCTGCACACCTGGGCCAGCCTGGTGATGATCGTTGGCGTGGTCGTGCACCTGGTGTTCCACTGGAAGTGGATTGTCTGCGTGACCGGGAAGACGCTGCCTTCCCTGTCGCGTCGGGCCAAGAGGCAGGCATGCGAAGTGAGCGCGTGAAGCGTTGGAACAACAAGAGATTTCGTCAAAATCAAACAAACAGGAGGTACAAAAATGACGAACAAAGTGTTCAAGTACGGTATAGTTGGATTGTTGGTTGTAGCATTGCTGGCAGGGACAGGGTACATCTTGCTGAATCCCACTGAAGCCGAGGGACAAGGCCCAATCGGCGGTCAGGGGCAAGGTCGAGGTCGCAGCGAGATATGGCAGAGCAGCGAAGGAACGGCGGACAGCGGCGCCGCTTATGGTCAGGGGCAGCAAGGTCAGGGCCGGAGGAATGGAGGCAACGAGGCTCAGGGTCAGGGTCAGGATGCTTTTGGCGGCGCGGGTGCTTTCGATGGAAGCGGGCGGAACTCTGGCGCAGGCCAGGGCCGCAACGAGACAGTGCGAACCATCGAGTGGAAAACCCTGACCGGGGAAGTGATCATCGTAGATGGCGAGATCACCATCCAGACCGCCGAGGGGCAGGTGCTGGTCGGTATGGGACAGTCCGCGTACCGGGAAGGCTTTAGGCTGGAAGTGGGAGATGAGATAACGGTGCTCGGCTTTTACGAGGATGGCGAGTTCAAAGCCGGAACCGTCGAGAACCTCGCTACCGGCGAAACGATTGTCCTGCGGGACGAGACCGGACGCCCGATGTGGTCGGGGCAGGGACGGCTCAAGAATCAGAGGCCGCCAGGCAACTAAAATGACCGGCGACTGGAACTTGGGGTAGAACAGGATTCTAGAGTAGAGGCGGCGCAATGCGCCGCCTCGCTTCCCTTTCTTTTGACATTACAGTATACTACGCGGAGAAGACACCGATGGCCCAAACCATCCTCGTCGTAGACGACGAACCCGAAATTGTACGTTTCGTGCGGGCCTACCTGGAGGACGCGGGCTACCGCGTCGTGACCGCCAGCGACGGCCAGCAGGCGCTCTTCGTCGCCCGCCACGAAAAGCCCGACCTAGTCATCCTCGACCTGCTGATGCCGGGGATGGACGGGTGGGATTTTATCCGCCGCTACCGCCGCGAGCGCGACACGCCGGTCATCATGCTCACCGCCCGCGTCGAGGAGACCGACCAAGTGGTGGGGCTGGAATTGGGAGCCGACGATTACGTCACCAAACCCTTCAGCCCGCGCGCCCTCGTCGCCCGCGTGCGGGCCGTACTCCGCCGGGCGCAAGGCCAGTTGACCCCGTCGGCGGTTCTGCGCGGCGGCGACATCGTGCTCGACCACGAGGCGCACACCGTCGTCACAGGCGGGCGAGAGGCGCACCTAACCCCCGCCGAATTCAACCTGCTGCAAGTGCTGATGACCACGCCAGGGCGCGTCTTTACACGGGCCGAATTGCTCGACCGGGTACTAGGCGACGAGGTGTACGTGTTCGAGCGCACGATTGACGCTCACGTCAAGAACCTGCGCCGCAAGATTGAGCCCGACCCGGCCCATCCGCGCCACATCATCACCGTGCGCGGCGTGGGGTACAAATTCGACGAGAAAGCCAATGCAGAGTAGTCTGTTCTGGAGACTGATGGCTGCCTTCGCTATAGTCATCCTAGTTGGCATCAGCGGAGCATTGCTGCTGGCCGGGCGCACCACCGCGGTCGAATTCCGACGCTACGCTCGCAGCAGCGGTGACGACGGAAACCACTGGGAAGAAACTGCTGCCAACCTGGCCAACTACTATGCGGCCCACGGCAGTTGGGACGACATCGAAACGCTGTTCTGGCGCGGTTATGGCCACGAGCGTGGCGCAGGCACCGGCCCTCCGTTGCGCTTGGCCGACGCCACCGGCCGTTTCGTTGCCGACCAGACCGGGACCGGCGCGGGTGAGATGGCCAGTACCGGCGAACTGGAAGCCGGTCTGCCCATCCTCGTGGATGGCGAACGGGTCGGCACACTGCTGACGCCCGGCAGCGAATGGTTGACCGTGGAACAACAATCATTCCTGGAGCAAATGAGAGTCACGCTAATAGTCTCCGGCGGGGCGGCGCTGGTCGTCGCACTGGTACTGGGTGCGCTGCTCGTGCGCTCTATCACCCGCCCGCTGCAGCAACTCACCGATGCCAGCCGGACCATTGCTGCTGGTGACTTGGATACCCGCGTCTCCGTCCGCTCGCACGACGAGATCGGGCAACTGTCGGCTGCCTTTAACCTTATGGCGGCCGACCTGGCCCGCGCCGAAAAAGCCCGCCGCAACCAGACCGCCGACGTGGCTCACGAACTACGCACCCCGCTCACCGTCATCCAGGGGGCGTTGGAAGCCATGCTGGATGGGGTCTATCCCACCGACAGGGAGAACCTACAAGCGGCGCTGGCCCAGACGCATACCCTCTCCCGCCTGGTGGAGGATCTGCGTTTGCTGGCCCTGGCCGACGCCGGGCAACTCCGCCTCCATACATCCCCGCTCGACCTGGGACCCTTCCTGCGAGAGATGATAGAGACACATCGGGTTCGGGCCCAGGAGCGAGGGGTAGGTCTGGCGCTAGAGATGCCTTCTTCTCTCCCTCTCGTCGGGGCGGACAGAGACCGGCTGGCGCAAGTGATGGGCAATCTGTTGAACAATGCGCTCCGGTACGTGCCTGAGGAGGGACACGTCACCGTGCACGCAGAGACTCAAGGGCGAGAGGTGATCGTGGCTGTGGCCGACGACGGGCCTGGCGTGCCGACCGAAGACATGCCTCACCTATTCGAGCGATTCTGGCGAGGAGACCGCGCCCGACGGCGAGCCACAGGCGGCAGCGGGTTGGGCCTGACCATCGCCCGCAGTCTGGTCGAAGCGCACGGCGGGCGCTTGTGGGCCGAGAGTGTGGAGGGCGAGGGAAGTACGTTTGCTTTTGCACTGCCCGTGTTATTCAGAGCATGATGTGACTTTTGTCGTAGACAGACGACCGCCTTTCTGCTACACTGATGGCAGAAAGGCGGTTCATTTTATGCAGTACCGGGCGTTACCCGAGATCAACTTGTCACTGTGCAATCAGTGTGGCACTTGCGTCGAACAGTGCCCCACGGGCGCGGCTGAGATGGGGCCGGAAGGGCCGTTCATCGCCCGTCCATCCGACTGCACCTACTGTGCCGTGTGTGAGACCTCGTGCCCCCAGGGCGCGATCACCTGTACTCGAGATTGTCTGGGGGACAGGTCGGCGAGCAGGTGAAATCCTTCAGACGGGTGCGGTACATCGCCCCCGGTCGGCGGAGTGAGGAGTAAGTGAGAGGAGGCTCTATGTTTGAAGACGTTATTTATCTCGATAACGCAGCGGCTACCCGTCTGGACGAGCGAGTCCTGGAGGCGATGAAGCCTTACTTCTTCGACGTCTACACCGTCGCCACTTCGCAGTTCGGCTATTCCCTGGGCATAGACGCCCGGGACGCGCTGGACGACGCCCGAGCGCGGGTCGCCGTCGGTCTGGGAGCCACGCCGGAGGAGTTCATCTTCACCTCCGGGAGCACCGAGTCCAGCAATCTGGCCCTCAAAGGGGTGGCGATGGCTCTGGGGGAGAAGAAGGGCCAACACATCATCGTCTCCAGAATCGAGGATTTCCCCGTCCTCCACAGCGCCAGGGCGTTGGAGAAGCAGGGCTTCCAGGTGACATATCTCGACGTGGACGAGTACGGGCGCTTGGATCTCGACCAACTGCGCGAGGCGATCACGCCGGAGACGATCCTGGTCTCGGTGCAGGCGGCCAACCAGGAGATCGGCA
>CAZZEX010000137.1:0-10728 GCA_964653285.1 uncultured Anaerolineales bacterium | reverse complement strand
TCTCTCGTGAGGCAACGAATACGTTTCGGTAACCTTTATTCGTGAGGCAACGCGGTCACACTTAAGCAGGTTTGACTTTACTCTACGAGGTAGGTATAATTACCAACCAATTGAAATGGCTGTTGGAGTGTTATAGTCCGTGAAATGGAGGTCTACGCAGAAATGGGATAGATGTGCTCAGAGGGGACATGCCACCCCCGTTTGTGGCCGCGAGGCAAGTGTCGCCCCCCGGATGCGGGACGTGGGTGACACACCCGCTTTGAGCACCCCACTAATCCGCGTAGAGCCTGAAATGGTTGTCTGAGACTTCACAACAAATTCTATAGGAGGAAATGACACTGTGACTAGAAAATGGGTTTATCTGTCTCGTTCGGCCGGAGAGGAACTGACCGAGACGCTGGGCCACAAGCCCGACCTGAGTGAGATGAAGAACATCTTCGGCGGCAAGGGGGCTGGGCTGGCTGATATGACCGGGGCCGGGCTCCCCGTGCCCCCCAGTTTCACCATTACGACTGAAGCCTGTGTCGAATACATGAAGACCGGCGAGTTCCCGCCCGGAATGTGGGAACAGACGTTGAAGGCGCTCAAGGAGATCGAACGACGGACTGGCAGGCGATTCGGCGACCCGGAAAATCCGCTCCTCGTCTCTGTCCGCTCCGGCGCGCGGGTCTCCATGCCGGGGATGATGGACACCGTCCTCAACTTGGGGCTAAACGATGAAACCCGGGCCAGCCTGGCGCAACTCACGGACAACGAGTGGTTCTCCTACGACGCTTACCGCCGCTTCATCACCATGTTCTCCGACATCGTGATGGGCCTGGACCGGGAACATTTCGAGAAACTCTTGGGCGAGTTAAAGAAGAAAGAGGGCGTAAAGACCGACCCCGAGGTCAGTCTGGAGGGAATGAAGGGACTGGTCGGGCAATATAAGGCGCTCTATCGCGAGCACTTCGGCCAGGACTTCCCCACCGACCCCTATAAGCAGTTGGAACTTGCCATCAAGGCAGTGTTCGCCTCCTGGAACGGCGCACGGGCCATCGCTTACCGCGAGTTCAACAAGATCCCCCACGACTGGGGCACCGCCGTCAACGTCTGCACGATGGTCTTCGGCAACCTGGGCGAGCGCAGTGGTACCGGTGTCGCCTTCACCCGCGACCCGGCCACCGGCGAAAGACGACTCTACGGCGAGTACCTGGAGAATGCCCAGGGTGAGGACGTCGTCGCGGGCATCCGCACCCCGCTCAAAATCGCGCAACTGCAGGAGGTGATGCCGGACATCTACGAGCAGTTTGTCAGGGTGACCCAGCAACTTGAGCACCATTACCGCGATGTGCAGGACGTAGAGTTCACCGTCGAGCGGGGCAAACTGTGGATGCTCCAGACCCGCACAGGCAAGCGCACGGCCGCCGCAGCGGTCAAGGCCGCGATGGACATGGCACGTGAAGGGCTGCTCACCAGAGAGGAAGCAGTGATGCGCGTCAAGCCGGAGGAGGTGGACCAACTCCTGCATCCCTTCTTCGACCCCCAGGCGAAATTGAGCGCCGAGAAGCGGGGCGACCTGCTGGCGGAGGGCCTTGATGCCTCCCCCGGTGCTGGCACGGGCATCGTCATCTTCGACGCTGACCGAGCCATCGAATTGGCCGGGCAGGGCCAGGCCATCATCCTGGTGCGCCCGGAGACCTCCCCCGATGACGTGCCGGGCATGCTCGTCTCCAAGGGGGTGCTGACCCAGCACGGCGGGATGACTTCTCACGCGGCGGTCGTGGCGCGGGGGAACAACCTCCCCTGCGTCGCCGGCTGCGAGGACATCAGTGTGGATGTCGAGCGAAATCAGTTCACCGTCAAGGCTACCGGCCGCGTCGTCGAGGAGGGAGACGTCATCTCGATTGATGGCGGCACCGGCGAGGTCTTCTGGGGCGCACTCAACACGCTCGAGGTCGAGTACGAGGAACAGCAGGACTTGATCGAGTTGCTCAGTTGGGCCGATGAGGTTCGCACGCTGGGGGTGCGCACCAACGCCGACCTCCCCAGGGATGCCCGACGGGCGCGCCAGTTCGGGGCCGAGGGCATCGGCCTCTGCCGCACCGAGCACATGTTCTTCGACCCCCGCGCCCGCGACGCCGTGGTACACATGATTATGGCGGAAACCGACGAGGAGCGCCATGCTGCCCTGGACGAGATGCTCCCGTTCCAGGAGCAGGACTTTGAGGGCGTCTTCGAGGCCATGGACGGCCTGCCGGTCATCATGCGGTTGATTGACCCGCCCATGCACGAGTTCCTGCCCGCACGCGAAGAGTTGATCGAGGAGGTCACCCGCCTGCGCTGCACCGACCCCGGTTCGCCCGAACTACCTAAGAAGGAAAAGATGCTCCAGGTGGTCAACTCCATGTGGGAGGTGAACCCCATGATGGGGCTGCGCGGCTGCCGGGCCGGGATCATGTATCGGGGACTGACGGAGATGCAGACCCGCGCCTACTTCCAGGCCGCCTGCCGCTGCGCCAGGCGGGGCATCAAAGTGGTACCGGAGGTGATGATCCCGCTGGTCGGCCACGTCAACGAACTGAGACTGGAGCGGGAGAAACTGGAAACGGTCGCCAAGCAGGTGATGAAAGAGGAAGGCATCGAGGTCGAGTATATGTTCGGCACGATGATCGAGATCCCGCGTGCAGCGTTGACCGCTGGCGAGATCGCTCAGTACGCCGACTTTTTCTCCTTCGGCACCAACGACCTGACCCAGATGACCTTCGGCTACAGCCGTGACGATGCCGAGGGCAAATTCCTGATCAAGTACGTGGACGGGTTCGATACGGGTGAGGTGGACACGGAAGGCCGGCCGGTTCTGTTCAAGATTTTGGAGGTCAACCCCTTCCAGACGCTGGATGAGGTCGGCGTGGGACGGCTGGTAGAACTCTGCGTAAAGGAAGGCCGGGAGGCCAAACCCGATCTGGAGATCGGCATCTGCGGCGAGCACGGCGGCGACCCGGCCTCAATAGACTTCTGTCACCGTGTCGGCCTGGACTACGTGAGTTGCTCCCCCTTCCGCGTGCCGGTGGCGCGGCTGGCGGCCGCCCAGGCGACGCTCCGCCATGCATCAGCCGAAGGTTAGCCGAAAGCGAGCCTCCCCATCGTCGCATCGCCGAACCCAAAGCACATTATGCGGCCGGACTAGGCGGCAATCACGAGACAATCGCCCCGGACGTGAACGTTTATGCTAAAAGAACGAAGCCCTGCAGACTAAAATCCAGCCCCGAAGGGGCTTTGCCCTTTTAGCACAGCGATCCATCCCTGTGCTGGACCCCGTGTGGCAGGTGGCGCAGGCTGCCCGCCACACGTTGTTTATACCAAACGCACGTGAACAACAGCCATTAGTGGAAGCCGCCAATGGCTGACTACTGACTGCTAACGGCTGTACGCCCACTTGCCTGAATGTCAGAGATGAGTACAATACCTGTGGTGCTGAGCAATGAGCGTTATTGACGAAGTCAAAGACAGGCTGGATATCGTCGAGGTCATCTCCTCCTATATTCCGCTACAGAAAGCGGGGCGGAACTATAAAGCCCTGTGTCCTTTCCACTCCGAAAAGACCCCCTCCTTCGTCGTCTTCCCCGACAGCCAACACTGGCACTGCTTCGGGGCCTGCGGTGAGGGGGGCGACGTCTTCACCTTCGTGATGAAACGGGAGGGCTGGGACTTCCGCACCGCATTGGAGGAACTGGCGCGGCGGGCGGGCGTCGAACTGCGGCCTCGCACCCCGGCGCAGGTGCAAGCGGAGGAAGAGGCCGACCGGCTGCGTGGACTTCTAACTGCGGCGGCTCAGTACTATCACCATCTCCTGCACCATGCCCCGGAGGCCGAAGCGGCACGGGCCTACGTCGCCCGGCGCGGTCTGGACGATGACACAGTCAGGCGTTTCATGGTGGGCTACGGCCTTCCGGGTTGGGAGAGGGCGCGGGCCTACCTGACCGAGCGCGGGTACACGGTCGAGGAACTTGTCAAGGTCGGGCTGCTGGTGCAGCGGGAGGACGGCAGCAGCACCTACGACCGCTTCCGCGACCGGCTGATGATCACCATTCGCGATGCGCAGGGGCGCGTGACCGGCTTCGGGGCGAGGACGCTCGACCCAGAGGGAGTCCCCAAGTACATCAACTCCCCCCAGACGCTGCTCTTCGACAAAGGCCGCACGCTCTTTGGGCTCGACCTGGCACAGCAAGCCATACGCCGAGAGGATCGGGTCGTCATCGTCGAAGGCTACATGGACGTGATGCAGGCCCACCAGGCCGGGTTCGCCAACGTGGTGGCCCAGATGGGGACTGCGCTCACGGAATCGCAACTGCGACAACTCCAGCGCTACACCCGGCGACTGGTACTCGCGCTGGACCCAGACGCGGCAGGCGTTCAGGCGACGCTGCGCGGCGTCGAGGTGGCCCGTGAGGTGCTAGAACAGAGGTGGGAACCAATCTTTGACCCGCGAGGACTGGTAGGATACGAGGCCCGGCTGGGAGCAGAGATCCGCGTCCTCCGGCTCCCCCGCGGGCAGGACCCAGACGACCTGATCCGTGAAGAGCCGCAGCGCTGGGCCACGTTGGTCGAAGGAGCGGTGCCCGTGGTGGACTTTTACCTCCAGATTCTGCTGGAGGGACTTGACCTGGACGACACCAAGGCCAAGGCTCGCGTGGTGGATACGTTGTTACCGGTCCTGCGGGCCGTAGCGAACCCGGTTGAGCGGGAGGATTACGCTCAGAAGATCGCCAGAGCATTGCGGGTGGATGCACGCGCCGTGCAGTCCCGTCTGCACGGTGCCGAACACCGGACTACGCGACGTCAGCGCGGCGCAGCCCACACCCAAGGCCAGTCGCCACAGGAAATCGTGGAGGCCGACCTGGAGAGCCACTGCCTGTCAGCGCTCCTGCAGCGGCCCGGCCTCCTCCCGCAGATCAACGATGCGCTCAGGGAGAGTCAATTGGAACCCCTTCGAGGGCAGGATTTCCAGGACGTGGCCTGTCGAGCGATCTTCGAAGCGTGGGAAGCATTCCTGGCGACCGAGCATCCCGCCGCCATCGAAGCACTGCGCACACAATTGCCCACTGACCTACATGCGCGGCTGGAGGAAATGCTCACATCCAACACAGCCGAACTTGCTGGCGAGCAACTGGTGCGCGACGTCATACGGACACTGCTGCGACTGCGGGAACGCAATCTCAGGCGCGTGGGGCAGGAACTGAATATCCTGACCCTCGAGGCTCAAGAAGCAGGGGATATACGGGCGGAACGATACGTCGGAGCCCTACGAGCATACAAGGAGACACTGCTGCGGACACAACAGGCGCTAGCACGGCGGTGGGGTTGAGTGAGTGGCGGTAGGGGCACACTTCAATCGCACCCTTAACTTGTGAGGCCCGAGTGCCAATGAGCGGGGAAAAGGAACCTAAATCTACACCAACTGGCACAGCAAACGAGCCAGCAAGACGAGAGATAAGAGATATTCCCGATGTGCTGGAACGCCTCCCACCAGTGCTACACGATGCCGACTCGATCCTGTTAAAGACGGGTGAGGAACCCTCAAACCATCAGGAGGACACCGCTACTCTGGATGAAGTAGATGAACCCTCTCTTGTCGAGTTGGAAGAAATCAAGGAAGAAGAACTGACGGACACGACACACGAAGTCGCGCTCGAAGCAATCGAGGACCCAGTGCGGATATACCTGCGCGAGATTGGGCGGGTACCGCTCCTGGAACCGCATCAGGAGATATGGCTCTCTACTCAGCAAGAGGCAGCCGTCTATCTCAAAGACCTACAAGCCCGCTTGAACGAGCAGATCGGACGAACACTAACAGAACAGGAGACTCTGACTGTCCTGCTGGATTCGCTTCGTGAGGCGTGGTCGGCTGTGCGCAAGAATTGCAGGCGACTGAACATGCCCTCGCCTGATCTGGCGGCGTTGGCAGATGAAGCCAGAGCAATCCGCCACACACTGATGCCGGAAATCCCCTCGCACCTCTATAACTTCCTGGAACAGGCAGGCTGGTCAGAATTAGAGGATAGGACCTGGACAGCGCTCACCAGGGATCTCTTCGATGTCTTGCTCCTGCTCTACCTGCTGCCTGAGTCCACACTGTACCTGATCCGCACGGAGTGGCACAAGCGGCAGAAGCTCATACCGATGCGCAAGATCAAGCGCGGGATATCGGACGAGGAGGAAATCGCAATAACGTGGGCTGGCCTGGAGGAACACGCGGCAAATGCCAGACAACTCCTGACACGGGCCAATCTGCGCCTGGTAGTCAACGTCGCCAAGCACTACATGGGGCGTGGTATCTCATTCCTCGACCTGATCCAGGAGGGAAACATCGGGCTGCTGCGAGCGGCCCAGAAATTTGATCATACCAAAGGATTCAAGTTTTCGACTTACGCCACATGGTGGATTCGACAGGCGATCAGCCGCGCCATCGCAGACCAGGCCCGTACCATCCGCATCCCCGTGCACATGGTGGATACGATCAACCGACTGCTCCGCCTTCAGCGGCAGATGGTGCAAGAACTGGGACGAGAGCCTACAATGGAGGAACTGGCACTGGAGTCGGACCTGCTGGATTCGAGAGAGAAAGCAGCTATCCTCCACGCACAGGCCGCAGGAGGCCCACTGCCACCCTCGTTGGAGCGCCGGCTACATCGTGCCGCGACCAAAGCGCGAGGTATCATACGCATTTCGCAGGAGCCGATGTCGCTGGACGTGCCGGTGGGGTCGGAAGATACCGGAATGCTGGGCGACTTCATCGAAGACGAGACCATTCTAGGGCCGGCCGACGCGACCTCCAACCAACTGCTCAAGGAACAGCTACACTCCATCCTTAATTCACTCAGCAAGCGGGAGCGCGCAGTGCTGGAAATGCGCTTCGGGCTGAAGGACGGGGAAAGCCACACGCTGGAAGAGGTCGGGCAAGCCCTCGGCGTAACACGCGAACGTGTACGGCAGATCGAATCAAAGGCGCTTCGAAAGTTACGCCACCCGGGCCACAGACGCAAACTGCGCGATTTCCTCAGCTAGAACGAGATAGACCGAAGCCCCCGGCGAAAAAGCCCGCAGGCCTCCCCAACCTGTGTCACCTGGTTACTCAGGGACGCGCAGGCGGCAACGCGGTCAGTGCTGCATCGTCGAAAAAGGCGGCATGGTAGACCTGCGCGAACTGTGTCTCCGCGAACATGCAAACCGTCACCTGGCCCGCCTGGCCTACAACCACCTCCGGTGACGTGAGCACAATCACTCCGTCCTCCTGATTGACGATCTGCTCGGCTCCCCACCGCGCTTCTTCGCACCCCTCCCCGCCATCCGGGTCCACCCCCGCCCTCAAGATGTAGCCTCCCGTCGTATCCTCAACAAACCCCATCGCGCGCACCTGGAATCGCACCCGGTTGCCCGGCCCCACCTCCACCGTCTGAAACACCCAGGCCCGCAGTTTAACCCAGGGAACGGTGTCAATCTGGAGCGTCGGCCCATTGATCCACTGGCGCGAGTCGTCGGCCTGGTGGAAGCGCGGGGCGGCGTAGGAGGTGGCGGGGTCGAACTCATCGCCCGGAGCCCAGTTGACGAAGACTCCCGTCTGCCAGCCGGGGATGAAATTCTCCAGAACATCCTCAAAGGTGGGATTCTCCAGCGGCGCGGGAGCAGGTGTGGGCGGCAGCGTGGGGGTGAGAGTCGGCCAGGGAGTGGACGTCTCGGCAGGCGTGCTGGTGGGCCTGGGAGTACGGGTAGGCTGGAGAGCAGAACTGAGGGTGGGCGTCCAGGTGGGTGGGGACGTGGCGGTGGGCTGGAGCGATACCACTGGAGTTGAGATAGGAGCGGGGGCTGGTGGCAGATGTGTCAGAGAGCCGATAACCACAACCGCCATGGCCCCCAGAACGATCACGTCGGCCAGCGCCATGGCCGCCACGATGAGCCATTTCTTTCGGGACATAGGAGCACTCCTTGCAAGCCGTTACTGGCTGCAAGTCTACCCTATTCCTGCGCTCCCGTCAAACCCGCTGGCCGGCCGGCTTTACATCGCTGAGTCTACGCCCGTCGGAGCACACGGTGTAAGGGACGCCCGACCAGGCTGAGCATCGGACCTATCAGCAGTAACGCCGTCAAGACCGCCAGCCAGGGCCAAAAGTGACCAGGTTCTCCGTGGGAGAGGTACCAGGGCTGCCATACCTGCTGCTCGGCCATCCAGAGCAGCGCGGCGTTGAGGAGCCCCATGCTGACCAGGACAGCGATACGGGTCGAGTCCGCGCCACAGGCGTAGGCGTAGGTGAGCGCAGCCACGAGCAGCCCCAGCGGACCGGCCAGCAGGGCCAGGTCGAAGCGGTTGAAGGGGCCTGCCGTGACGAAGAAGCACAGCGAGAGCCCCACCGTTGTCGCCAGCCCTATGCTCACCAGGCCGGCCTGTTGCCACCCGCGCAGCGCTGCGGCGGTCAACGCCGCCAGGCCCGCCAGCAGGAAGAGTGCCAGCAAAGCAATGTCCGCAGCGGGGGAGATGAGGAACTCCCGATCGTCGCCGATCACCATCAGCACAAGCAGCAGTCCCATCAGATCAGCCCCCACCCAGGTGTAGCCCCAGCCGGGCAGGCGGCGCACGGCGGCGACGAGGCCACCGACGGCCAGTACAGTCACCATGATCAGCCCCACAGCCAGGCCGATGGCGAATCGCAAGGACAGGCCGGTTACGTGGATGGGGGGTGAGGCCCCACCGATAACCAGCCGGTCAAGCGGCACGATAACCAGGAACATAGCCGTGATTCCCAGGCCGAAGACCAGTGGCGGCAGCGCCACGACGAGTGCCTGACGTTGGCTCTCTGTTTGCATGACTTCCCCCCTACACACCGCGTGCGATCAATCGCCGTCCTCGCTCCCACAACGTCCACCCCCATAGCGGCCCTATGACCAGCATCGAACTCACGAGCAGGTGGAAGGCGAAGGAGGCACTCACAGCCAATGCCATTGGCTCTGGGGGCAGGAAGACCAGCAGCGCTGGCATACGGCTGTAGTAAATGCCGGCGTAGGTGACGGAGAGGCCGACCAGCAGGTTGGCTGCCAGTGCCAGCCATACGCCCATCCGTTCGCGCCCCAGGCGCACGGTGGCGGCCGCAGCCAGCGCTGTGAGCAACCCGGCCCCGATGAAAAGCGGGGCTTCGACGAGAGGATAGGCCTCATCGAGAGCGAAGAACGACCACAGCATCGGCACCACCGGCAGCGCTGCCAGCAGCCCGCTCGATCGGTTGCGCCCAGTCAGCCAGAGGCAGGTCACGACAACCAGCGGTATCCAGGCCAACAGGATCGCATCAGCAAACCTGGTGGAGTACAGCAGCGTCAGCAGCGCCATCACCAACCCGTACCCGATCCAACTGGCGGCCCAGCGCGGCCAGCGCCGTCGCCAACCGAAGATCAAGACCACGGCAACCAGCGCAAAGAAGGTCAAAGCCGGAATGCGCCAGTGGATACGCGCCGAAAGCCACTCGCGGGCGAGGCTGGGCAGTTCCATAGCGACGGCAAAGAGTAAGTGGGGCAGCCCGGCCAGCGCGGCTTCGCCCCAGGTTTCATGTCGTTTTATCTCTGACATCGTTCACCTCCTGGCTCAGGTTATCTATACCTAATTATACTAGGCATTGGCAGAATTGTCAAGGGCTGTTTTGGGCATCCGTCATACGTCCGCCCTACGAACTATGAACGGAGACTGCCAGGAGTAGCCGACCGGTCGGGGATAGCCTCGACCACGAGGCACAAACAACCGCAGGCCACACGGGAAGCAGCGTTCCGCGTGTGCCTGCGGCCATTTGTGGGGCAGATTTTCAGCCCGTCTGAACAGCAGATTGGAAAACCCGCCCCACGAGAGGTTTAGCCCTTCGCCGGCATGTATTTGGCCAATTTCCCCGCCAGGTTCGAAAGCGGCAGACTCTGCAGCCAGATATGGCCCGGCCCAGCCAACTGCGCCAGGAAAAGCCCCTCACCAGAAAACAGGATATTCGTCATGCCCTTCACTCTGGTTATGTCGTACTTGACCGTCGGCTCGAACAAAGCGATGTGCCCGGGGTCCACTCGCATCATCTCGCCGGCCGCCAGCGTATACTCCCGCACCTCGCCGGGAATCTCCAGAAAGACGGTACCCGGCCCGGTGATCTTCTGCAAGATGAAGCCCTCACCGCCGAAGAGACCAGCGCCTAACTTCTTGCGGAAGTGCATTTCCAGTTTCACCGAGGATTCGGCGCACATGAAGGCGTCTTTCTGGCAGATGAGGCTTTGGCCAGGCTCAAGTTGAAAGTCGAGCACCTTACCCGGCGCCTCAGGTGTAAATACCACCAACCCCTCACCGCTGCGGCAGGCATAAGTGGTCATAAAGAGTGATTCGCCCGCCAGTTTCCGGCCCAGGCCGGCCATCAACCCGCCTTTGGTGCTAGTCTTCATCTCGATGTCGCCGCGCATCCAGGCCATCCCGCCCGACTCGGTGTAGACGGATTCTCCCCTGCTCAGGTGGATGTCAACCGATTGCAGCAACGTGCCGCGAACTTCGTATTGCATTGCCTTTTCCTCCTTAACACATGTATTGTCTTGTGCCCGATCAGGATTATAGTACGTAAACCTGGCTGTGGCAAATCATATGGGTGTGTTTCAAGCGAGTTGGGGGAAAGGAGCGGACGCCTCGCTTCAGCGGGGATTTTCCGGCTGAAGCCGGACGTCCAACCGAAATGAAACACA
>CAZZEX010000136.1:0-11028 GCA_964653285.1 uncultured Anaerolineales bacterium | reverse complement strand
TCCTGATGGGGTACACGAGCAAACTGGCTGGCACAGAGACGGGCATCGTGGACCCTGTGTCCACCTTCTCCCGCTTCTTCGGCGAACCCTTTATGCCCCGCAACCCCGACGTGTACGCCCGCATGCTGGGCAAGCGCATGCAGAAGCACGCCACCCGGGTCTACCTGGTCAACACCGGCTGGAGCGGCGGGCCCTACGGCGTGGGAGCACGGATGGACATCAACCTGACGCGGGAGATCGTGAACGCCGCCCTCACCGGGCAACTGGAGGACGTGGAGTACGTCGAGGACGCCACGTTCCACATCCTCGTCCCCAGGCGGTGCCCCGGCGTGCCCTCCGACGTACTGTTCCCCCGGAACACGTGGGCGGACAAGGAAGCCTACGATGCCCGGGCCAGGAGGCTGGCGAGCGATTTCAGCGCTCACTTTGACAAGGCGTATGGTGACAAGAACATTGACCCGGCCGTCGCAAGGCAGTGTCCGGGGAAGTAGCAAGTCTGCAAGTCTGCAAGTCTGCAAGTCTGCAAGCGTGCAAGTGTGCAAGTGTGCAAGTTTGCAACACAGGAGGTTAAATGTCTACTAAACTTACTAAAGAGGAACTGTTGGCCAAGGCCAGGAAGCCAGCGGAAGACGCGATGCGCCTGCACCCCTTCTTTCGGGGCAAGGTGCAGATCGCGCCCAAGTGCGTCGTCCGCGACTTTAGCGACTTCGCCATCTGGTACACGCCCGGCGTGGCGGCCCCCTGCCGCGCCATCCACGAGGACGAGGAATTGGTCTACGAGCACACCAACAAGGGCAACACCGTCGCCGTCGTCTCCGACGGCACACGGGTACTGGGCCTGGGCGACATTGGTCCCCTGGCCGGGCTGCCAGTGATGGAGGGGAAGGCGCTGCTTTTCAAGTACCTGGGCGGCGTGGACGCGGTCCCCATCTGCCTGGACACCAGGGACCCTTACGCGATCATCCAGGCCGTCAAACTGATCCAGCCCTCCTTCGGCGGGATCAACCTGGAGGACATCTCGCAGCCCAAGTGCTTCCGCGTGCTCGACATGCTGCGCACTGACCCCCAGGTCAATATCCCGGTCTGGCACGACGACCAGCAAGGGACGGCCACGGTCATGCTGGCGGGAGTGATCAACGCGCTGAAGGTGGTAGGCAAGCGAATAGAGGACATCAAGGTCGCGCTGATCGGCGTCGGCGCGGCCAACATCGCCACGCTGCGCCTGCTGCTGGCCCACGGTATCCAATTCGGCAACGTGGTCGCCTGCGATAGCAAAGGCATCCTGCACCCCGAGCGGGAGGACATCGCGCGGCGCAAGATCGAGTTCGTGGACAAATGGCGCATCTGTCAGCACTCTAACGCCGAGGGACAGCACGGGGGGCCGGCCGAGGCGATGCGCGGTGCCGACCTCTGCGTCGCGTTCAGCAGGCCCGGCCCGGGCACGATCCGGCCGGAGTGGGTGCAGGGGATGGCCGAGGATGCGATCATCTTCCCTTGCGCTAATCCCATCCCCGAGATCTGGCCCTGGGAGGCGAAGGAGGCCGGGGCACGCATCGTGGGCACGGGCCGCAGCGATTTCCCCAACCAGACCAACAACTCGCTGGGCTTTCCCGGCATCTTCCGGGGCGTGCTAGACGTGCGGGCCACGACCATCACCGACGAGATGGCTATCGCCGCCGCCGAAGAACTGGCTCGCTGCGCGGAGGAGCGGGGGCTCGACGAGGATCACATCCTACCGACGATGGACAACTGGGAGGTCTTCCCCCGCGAAGCGGCGGCCGTGGGCGTGAAAGCGCAGGAGCAGGGTTTGGCCCGTCTGAGCATCTCCCACGAAGAACTGCTCAGCAAGGCAAAGGCGACCATCCGTCAGGCGCAGGATATGACCCGCTTCCTGATGGAGAAGGAGCTCATCCCGCCCGTGCCGGTGGAGTGGGCGTAAAGGAGGGCAGACAATGTACGACTTAATCATCATCGGCGGCGGGCCGGCAGGCATCACCGCCGCAGCGACGGCCATCAACCAGCGGCTGGAGACACTGATCATCGCGGAACGATGGGGCGGTCAGACCACCTACGCCATGCAACTGGAGGAGATGGAGGAACGGGAGACCATCACCGGCGAGACGCTACTGGACGCTTTCCGCCGCCAACTCGACTACCTGGACTTCGTGCGCCGTTTCGACAGCGTGACCAAGGTGATGCCCGGAGAACAGACCTTCGTCGTGGACACCGATCGGGGCGACCGCTTTGAAGGGCAGACCCTGATTATAGCGACGGGCGCTCAGCCACAGCGTCTCAATGTGCCGGGTGAGACCCGGCTGACCGGCTACGGCCTGAGCTACTCGGCGACCACTCACTCCAGCCTGTTTCTGGGCAAGGACGCAGCCGTAGTAGGAAAGGGACAGCGCGCTCAATGGGCCGCTGCCGACCTGGCCCGCAAGGCGCACCAGGTTTACCTGCTGGCTCCGGAACCACTGCCGGATACCCCCCTGGTGCACAGTCTCCGCCAGATGCAGAACGTCGAGATCGCAGAAGGCATAGCGGTGAGGGAGGTGTGCGGCGAGCGTTTCGTTGAGAGCATTGTGGTCACAATGCCAGAGGGCGAGAAGCGCGAGATACCGGTCAAGGGCGTGTTCGTCAAGTTGCCGCGCACCCCCAACTCCGACCTGGTGCGGGAGTGGGTGAACTGCGACAGCCGCGGGCACATCATCGTGGACGTATACTGCGCCACCAGTTGGCCGGGGGTATTCGCTGCTGGCGACGTAACCCACGTTTCGGAGCAAGCGCTGGTGCACATCGGCGAGGGGGCCAAGTCCGCCATCTCGGCCTATCATCACCTGCTGATGCATTAAAGGTGAATCTCCCGCCGAGAGGCCGCCGCCGAACTAACGCAAGGCCCGCAGCCAGCGATTCGACATTGACGAGCGCTGCCTACCGGTGGGGGCGGTCATCCTTGCCAGGGTAGTGCTGCGCCTGCTATGGTAAATAACGACGTTCTAGCAGGCTGTCGGAGAAAACAGTTTTCGAGGACCCAGACCGCCATATATGGGGCGTGGTCAAGAATGCCCCATACGTGGCGTGATGGGTGCCTGTGATCCGATCACTCCGACAGACTGCTAGCGCTGCTAAGGCGTGCTGAGAGCGACAGCAAGGAAGGTCGCCACCAGCGCCACCAGCACGCCGACCGCGACAAAGGCGATCACCGTCCGCTCAACGCGATGCCGAAAGCGGCCCGTGGCCCACAGGAAAAGCCCCACGGCCAGCGCTGTGCCGCTCAACACGCCCGCCGTGTAGGTGAAGGCCGTAGCCATCAAGGCCGGCAAATCCACTTGCACGATCAGACGGTCGAAGAACTTCAGCGAGAAGCGGCTCCCGAGGAAGGCATACGCGGTGCCGACGAGCAGCCCGACCAGGGTTAACGCGATTCCCTGGAGCCGCCCCCGCCCCCGCTCCAGCCACATCGTGATGGCTCCCAGCACGATCAAAGCCAGCGCAAACGTGAGCACGACGATGGAGATAAATTCGATCACCTACTGCCTGCCAGCCTCTCGTAAGTCACAACCTGCAATCCATAATCTGCAATCTGTAATCTCAAAATAGCCTCAACTGTTCTGCTTCTGGAGGGAGTGGGGACTCGGCGATCTGCGCTGCCTGCTGGAGCAACTCAGGGATGCGGCGCATGTCCTCCTCCACAGTGCGGCGCAGACTGGGCTGGTGCAACGCCGCCGCCGGGTGATACATCGGATAGTAGATCACGCCGCCGATCTTGCGCGGCTGGCCGTGAATGCGGGAGATACGTGCCTTTGGAAAAGCCCGCACCATAGAAAACCGGCCTAGCGTCACCACCAACTTGGGCTGGATGAGTTCAATCTGCCGATCGAGGAACGGCTTGCAGGCTTCGATCTCCTCGGGCAACGGGTCGCGATTGCCCGGTGGACGGCACTTGATGACATTGGCGATGAAAACCTCTTCGCGCTTCAGGCCGATAATCTCCAGCAACTCCTCGAGGAACCGGCCTGCCGCTCCCACAAACGGGCGTCCCTGCTGATCTTCGTGGAAGCCCGGCGCCTCACCGATGAACATAATCTCAGCATCCCCCGATCCCTCACCAGGCACCGCTTTGGTACGCCCCCGATGCAAGAGACACCGTGTACACCTGGCAACCTCTGCCGCCAGCGCCTCCAACTCTGACACGCTCTCCCTCCTTACATTATTCTGAATGTTGAAGAAATCGTTACGAACTCAATGGCTGCCTTGGCCTGCATCTATCCAGCACAGGATTATAGCGTATCCCCATTGTTTTGTCCAATGCCCGTCTGCTGGCGACGAAGGCGCGCCTCCAGCACCTGGCGCAGCCTGGTTAGTCGCGCCTGGTAAGCGTCCCGGTTCACCTCTACCTCCATCAGCCAGGCATCCTCGCCATCCCGATAATAACGTGGGTGGACGCCCTTAAATCGAAAGCCGTACTTGCGATACAGATGCTGGGCCGCCCGATTGGAAGGGCGTACCTCCAACGTCACTACACTGTCCCCCAGTTCCAGCGCCTGCTCCATCGCCGTCAACAGCAAGAGCTCGCCTAATCCATGCCCACGCCAGTCGGGATGTACGGCAATAGTGCTGATGTGCGCCTCGGCGCTTTGGAGCCTGAAGCCCACGTACCCGACCACCCGACTTTTGTCCGGCCGGCCCGCCACGCCGCGCAGCCAGCGGCGCCATCTTTGCCCGGAGGACGCAGCAGTGCCCACCGCTGGCCTCAGCAAGACGGAGTAGAAGGATCGCGTGCTATGACTCAGTTCATACAAGAAAGACGACGCTAGCCAGGGCGTGAGGAAGGAAAGCCGTTCAATGGCGACCACCGTCGGGACGTCGCCCGGCTCCATCGGACGGATGGTATAGGGTAGGGGTTGGTTCATCACGTGGGATGCCGAAGATAAATGGGGGTCAGCGTGGCCGGATCGTCAGTTTCGCCCCGGTTCAACCGCCGCCAGGCCAACTCCGCCAGAAAACCGGCCCGCCGCAGCCTAGCCGCCGCCGGCAAGAGCACAGCCAGTTCGCCGAGAGGGGCGAGGGCATTGGCTCCCACCAGGTCAATCTCGCCGCAGAACAGGGTTGGGGAAGTTATCTCTCCCACCAAAGCCGGCCAGGTTGTGAGGCGAGGGGCTTCGCGCACGCGCCACTCCTCATCCCGCCACCGGTAGGTGGCGACACAGATGCGCTCTCGCCCGGCCTGCAACACCGCGCACAACGGCCGGTGGTCCCGTCCTTGGGCCGCCGCAACCACGTCAAGCGTCGGCACGCCGACCAATGACAGCCCCTGCGCCAATGCCAGCCCCTTTGCCACAGCCATACCTACTCGTAATCCAGTGAAGGAGCCTGGCCCCCGCGTCACCGCCACCCCGCTGAGGTGCCCAATCCCAAGACCCAATTGCTCCAACGCGGCCACCAGACGGGGCAACAACTCAACGGTGTGTCTGCGTGGCGATTCCCACGTGTGCTCCACCCGCACCTGGAATCCATCGTGCAGTGCCAGGCTGGCATAGCCGGTGGCAGTATCAATCGCGATCAACATCTCGCCTATGCTCCGAAGGCTACCCGACGAAATTCCCGCAGCAGCGCCGTATGGTGCTCCCCTTGCGCCATGAAATGAAGTGCCCGCCGAGTCTGGTCAGCACGGCCAGCAAAATCCAGCCTGATCCATAGATACTCCGACGGCATCAGGGGTCGCGCTCGCTCCGCCCATTCGATAACGCAAACCACGCGCGCATCTCCCAGGAATTCATCTATCCCCAGGCCCAACGCCTCGTCCACGCCGGAGATGCGGTAGAGATCTACGTGGTAAAGCCTCACAGTATCCCCAGGGCGCGTGTACTCGCGAACCAGGACAAAGGTGGGACTGATGAGCGTCTGGCCCACCCCCCAACCCCGTCCCATACCCTGCGCCAGACAGGTCTTGCCCGAGCCCAGCGGCCCCTCCAGGCAGATCACGTCCCCACCTCGCAGCAGTCCACCCAAGCGCGCACCCAGGCGCTGCGTTTGATCGGGGCTGCGACTCACAAATTCCAACGTGTGCTCATCGAGAATTGGGGCCATCGGCAACGGCTCCTGCTAAGGCCTGGTCAACTCGAGAGCGATTATACAACGGTTACCTGGGCTCGACAAGCGGCTAGCGCAAAGCAGAGAAAAGGTATATAATATTACTAATTCTATAGCGCGGCAAAGCCGCAAGTTTGCAAGTCTGCAAGTAGCAGATCATGATTCTCGCGGACAACGCAAATGTTGCCGGGTAATACTATACAGGATGACGACACTGTGCACTACTTGATCATATCTGACATTCACGCTAACCTGGCAGCTCTGGAGGCGGTGCTGGTCGATGCACCAGCCTTCGACGAGATCTGGTGTCTGGGCGACTTAGTGGGATACGGGCCCAACCCCAATGAATGCGTCGAACGGCTTCAGGATTTCCCTCACGTCAGCCTGGCAGGCAATCACGACTGGGCTGCGCTGGGGATACTGGAGCTCAGCAGTTTCAACACCGATGCTCGTACCGCCAACGCATGGACGCAGTCGGAGCTCACGCCGGCCGTGCGCGAGTACCTGAGCGGACTCCCCACCCACACGGAGCAAAGCGGCTTCTACTTGGCCCACGCCAGTCCCCGTGAACCGGTGTGGGAGTACGTACTTGACGCCAATCTGGCCTACACTAATTTTGCGCATTTCTCCACCTCTATGTGCCTGGTGGGCCATACCCACGTCCCCATCATCTTCGAGTTGGACGAACAGCAAGGACGCTGTGAAACACTGATCCCTCCTCTCTCTGGCCCCCTGGAGCTCGGCCCGCGCCGTATGATCATCAACCCGGGCAGCGTGGGGCAGCCCCGCGACGGCGACCCGCGGGCCAGTTACGCGATTCTCGATGTGGAGAACATGACCTGGGAGTTTCATCGTGTCGTCTACCCGGTGGAGATCACCCAGGAGCGCATGCGGGCCCGGGACCTTCCCCGTCGTCTCATCAAGCGGTTGGAGATGGGGCGTTGACAGGAGGTTAGTCCTCCAACGGTGCGTTCGCCGGCCCCCCACCTGCCGAGTGACGCTGGTGGGAACCTTTTGCTCGCCATAGGCGTCCAGAGGGCAATGATCGAAGGAAGGGGGAACAACAATGAGTAAGAAGATCCTGTATGGTGTCATCGCCTCTATCCTAACGCTGGCTGTGGTGGGTTGCAGCAGGGCTGCGGCACCTACGCCAATGACATACGAGGCTCCCGCTCAGCCCGAGATCGTAGTCAGTGAGGCCGTAGGCGATGAAGAGGGGCATGCTCCCGCTGTACCAGAAGAGGGGCATGCTCCCGCTGTACCAGGCTCCGGAGCGGCCGATTACGCCAGCATTGAGCGCCTCATCATCCGCAACGCCTCGCTCAGCCTGGTGGTGCCGGAAACTGAAGCGGCCCTGGACGAGATTAACAGTCTGGTGGACGAACTGGGGGGCTACGTCGTTGAGTCGAACGTGTACCAGTACCAGGAAGGGCTGCAGGCTTCCGTCACGCTCCGCATCCCCGCCGAAAGCCTCGACATCGCACTGGCGCGCATCCGCGACATGGCAACCGAGGTGCGGAGCGAGCACATCTCCGGCCAGGACGTGACGGAGGAGTACGTGGATCTCCAGTCCCGCCTGCGTTACCTGGAGGCGACCGAGGCGCGGTTGCTGGAGTTCCTGGAAGAGGCCGAAGACACCGAGGCGGCCCTCGCCGTCTACGAGCAATTGCGGGAGATCCAGGCCGATATCGAACAGGTCAAAGGGCGGATACAGTACCTGGAGCAGTCGGCGGCGCTGGCGACGGTCAGCCTCGACATCACCCCCGACGAACTGGCGCAGCCTATCCAGATCGGTGGCTGGCATCCAGAGGGCACGCTGCGCGACGCGTTCCAATCCCTCATCCGCGTGCTGCAATTCCTGGTGGACGCGGCCATCGTCATCCTCGTCCTCATCATCCCGGTACTGGTCGTGGTCGCCGTGCCCCTCGTCGGGCTGTTCTTCCTCGTGCGTGCCATCGTCCGGCGGCGGCGCGCCCGCAAGGCGAACTAGACTCAGACAGCAGAATGTGCCACCATCCGAAGGGGCTCCCGGCGCCGGGGGCCCCTCAGTCATTCCACTGGCGGGTCTTCTACCGCTTGCCTCTACCCGCTCTCTGTGCTACACTATAAACATCACACCATCGGAGCCGTAGATGCTTGCCAAAGTGACCAGTTGCGCCCTGGTGGGCCTGGAGGGGGTCATCGTTGACGTGGAGGTGGACACCTCCCGCGGGATGCCGTCGCTCATCATCGTCGGCCTGCCCGACGCCGCGGTCAAAGAATCGAGCGAACGGGTACGGGCCGCAGTCAAGAACTCAGGGCTGGTCTTTCCCGGCAAGCGCATCACCGTCAACCTGGCCCCGGCCGACATCCGCAAGGCCGGGCCATCCTACGACCTGCCCATCGCCGTGGGTGTACTCATCGCCTCGGAGCAGGCGTGGCCCCAGGCCGTCGAGGACGCGCTCTTCGTCGGCGAACTCTCCCTCGATGGCTCCGTGCGCCACGTCAATGGCGTCCTGCCCATCGCGGCGGTGGCCCACCAGCAGGGTGTCAGCCGCGCCTTCGTCCCCGCCGCCGATGCCCCCGAGGCGGCCCTGATTGATGGACTGGAAGTCATCCCGGTCGAACACCTGGGCCAACTGGCGGCTCATCTGCAGGGACTGAGCAAGATTCCGCCCTACGAGCCCGACCTGGACCCGGCCTCGCTCCCCCTCCCGCCGTATGCAGCGGACTTTGCGGAAATCAAGGGGCAGGAGCACGTCAAGCGGGCGCTGGAGGTGGCGGCCGCTGGCGGTCACAACGTACTGATGACTGGCCCGCCGGGGGCCGGGAAGACGCTGCTGGCCCGCTCGACGCCTTCCATCCTGCCCACGATGACCGTCGAGGAGGCGCTGGAGGTGACGAAGATCTACAGCATAGCGGGGCTGTTGCCCTCCGATACGCCTCTCATCCAGCACCGCCCCTTCCGCGCCCCCCACCACACCATCAGTCACGCCGGGCTGGTCGGCGGCGGTCATTTTCCCCGCCCCGGCGAGATCAGCCTGGCCCACCGGGGGGTGCTCTTCCTGGACGAACTGCCCGAGTTCGGCACGCGCACGCTGGAGGGACTGCGGCAGCCGATTGAGGATCGCAAGGTGGTGATCTCGCGTGCCACCGGCACGCTGACCTTCCCGGCCAACTTCATCTTTATGGCCGCGATGAACCCCTGCCCCTGCGGCTACTACGGCGACCCGACGCACGAGTGCACCTGCAGCCTGACGACGATCAGCCGCTACCAGAAGCGCATCTCCGGGCCGCTGCTGGACCGCATTGACATCCACGTCGAAGTGCCACGGGTGGACTACGACAAACTGACCGATGAGCGGCTGGGGGAGCGGTCGGAGGCGATCCGGGCGCGGGTGGAGCGGGCGCGGAAGGTGCAGCGGGAGCGATTCGCGGGCACGTATCTCTCGTGCAACGCGGACATGGGGCCAACCGAGGTGCGGGAGATCTGCCGCCTGGACGAGACAGGCCGGGGGCTGGTACGCGCGGCGATGCAGCAACTTCAGATGAGCGCCCGTGCCTTCCACCGCATCCTGAAACTGGCGCGCACGATCGCGGACCTGGCGGGGGGTGAGCGCATTGAGACGGCCCACCTGGCCGAGGCGATCCAGTACCGGCCGCGGCGGATGGTGTAGCCAGACCCGGTCCGCGCGCTGTGCCCTGAGCGGAAGGCAGTGCTTACCTGTCCTACCTCGCCGCACTCAACACATTCAGATTCTTGCCCAATTCCCGCGCAGCCTCGCGGAGCTCCTCCGACCGCCGTGCACCACCCGGACGACTTAAACCGGTGTTGTGACGCTCAGCCGCCTTCCACGCGCTCAGGACTCACGTTTCTTGTAGCGTGGAGGACAAGAGTATTCTGAGCCAGTTTGAACGGCGTTTCGGATGCTCCGTGGGGCGTCCAGTTGGCCCTTTCACTATTTATCTCAACTGTTGAGGAACACTACCGAATAATTCTAGCTTTCTTTTATCTTCAAGCCATTCAAGCCATTCTTCATACTCATATTCATCCAGTTCCCTAATCCCATCGTCGATCTGATCCTCAGCTAGCTTGGGTTTTCAGCATCAAGGGCTGTTTGAATGCATTTAGCTGTCTGTTCCCCCCACTTTACCCAGTTGTCCCCCCGTTCGTGACAACCAGAGCGGATGAGGGACTGTATCGCTACCCAAGTCTCTTTGTTCAAGGCAACAGAAACTTGACTTTCGCTTGATTGAGACATTCGTGCCTCCTAAACGATTGACGCTGTGATTCAGTTTGCTTGTCGCGTAATCTTTTCCTCATTCGGGACGGTAGTGTGCCGGCTGGACGTTTCGTGTCATATCCCATTGAAGGATTGGTATTGAGCACATCAGAACGACACGTCATTCCACGCTTGATGTAATGGCTCGGGCGATGGATGTTTCACGCGTCCGGCTATCTTGGGCGGAGCATAAGCAAAACGATAGGCAAAGGAGGGGGATTCTGGACTTGTGGCCACTATCCCTGCTACTTCGCCGATAAGTGACTTGTCACCTATGCCCGACAGATACCCAGTAATGAGGCTCTTCATAATCCGTCGGAATCCGCCGAAACGGGTAACGCTGGCGATTAGGTCATTCTTGGCACCGCTAACACCGGAAGCGAGGCATTGCAACGCACTCATCACCTCAACAGTAGGCTCAAGTTGAATCTCGTCAAGAAACCGCGAAGGGAGATTAGAGGAGGAACGGCTTTGGCTACCTTTGGTTGGGGGTGATGACGTTCCTATGTAAACCCCTTTCCTGGCACGAGTAACGGCCACGTAGAACAAGCGACGTTCGTTCTCTATGGCCTCTGATGGTTCGGGTTCTTGCACGAGGCCGACCGTATCAAATACGCGGTTCCCCTATTAGTTATACTTGTAAGGAGCCAGCCGATGGGGTAGACTACAGGTGGTG
>CAZZEX010000135.1:0-11087 GCA_964653285.1 uncultured Anaerolineales bacterium | reverse complement strand
CTGCGGGCTGGCCGGGCCGAGTTGGCCCAGGCTGGAGGCCGCCGCCTGGCGGACATCCGGGTCGTCATCGGCGAGTGCATAGGTCAGTTCCGCTGCCGCCTGCGCCGCGCTGCCGCTCCCCCCCAGCCCCGCCAGCACCCGCGCCGCTTCCTCGCGCAGTTTGCTGTAGGGGGTGGTGCGCAGTACCTCCCCCAACTCCGCCACAATCCCGTCCCGCACCGCTTCCTCCACCCCGATGGGGCCCAGGTCGGCCAGGCACTGCCCGGCCAGGAGCAGGTCGTGTCGCACCAGTCGCTCTATCTTCTGCTCCAGTTCATCCTGCTCGCCAACTTGCAGACTTGCCAACTTGCCAACTTGTTCACTCGCCTTCCATATCGCTTCCACCAGCGCGGTGGTCAGTTTCCGCGCCCGCCGGCTGCGGGGTGTGCTCAGGTGGCCCACCTCCAGCAGGATTACCTCCCGCCACCAGGGGTCGTGCCGCCGCGCCAGCGTGTATTCAATATAGTCCTCCCGGTCGGCCACCGCCCGCGCCGCCAGGTACTCTTGGAAGGTGAGGTGGGAGAAGCGGTAGGTGTCCGGCTCGCTCTCCACCAGCAGCCCGGCTCGCTCCTGGATCACCCGCAGGAAGAGTTCGGCCCTCCGGTCCGACTGGGCGTCCCCCAGCACTGGAAACTCCTCCCGCAGCCATCTCCGCAGTTCTGCCCCCTCCACCTCCTGGGCCTCCCGCCGCTCGTGGAGCCGCAGCGCCACCGGCTCCAGGATGGCCCGCTTCTCGTGCCGCTCCAGTTCCCCCAGTTGGGCCAGTTCCCGCGCCGCTTCCCCTCCCTTCTGCTCGTCCCAGAAGCCCAGCAGCATCTGGGTGCACTCGTCGTACAATTCCGCCCGCCGCTGGGGGAGCGCGGTGCGGTTCTGGTGCACCAGCGCCACCACCGTCAGCAGGAGCGGCGTGTCCACCAGCCGCCGGATGCGGTCGTTCTCGCGGATGCGCTGCAGCAGGTCGGCGCTGTTGTCGCTGGCCATCTGGCGCGTGGCGCGGTTGTCCTCCACCGCCGTCTCCACCGCCAGGTACCAGTTGGTGACGAAGTCCTCCACGTCCTGGTCGGAGAAGGGGCGCACGTCGCAGCGCTGGAAGCCGGCCCCGAAGCGGGCCAACCCTGTGTAGCCAGCCGGGCGGGAGGTGACGGCGTACCGGTTCCCGCCGTAGCGGGCCACGAGCGCCCGCACTGCCTCAGCCACGAGCGCCCGCCGCCCGGGATCGGCCACCTCGTCCAGCCCGTCCAGGAGGAAGGCGGCCCGTCCCTCCTCCGCCAGCCGGGCGAAGAAGCCCGGCGGCAGGTTCAACTGCCAGCCAGCGAAGTGTTCCTCCAGGAAGTCCAGCAGGCAGGCGGGGGTGGGCGCAAAGCGGTCAGTGTGGCTCTCGATGTGCTTGCCAAAGGCGCGCAGGGGGACGAATATAGGGACGCGGCGCTCGGCCAGCCCCAACCGATCCGGGGCTAAGTCGCGGGCGAAGGTGAGGGCGATCCACTGCAGGAGCGTCGTCTTGCCGCAGCCCGGCGCGCCGACGACGACCAGCCGGGTCGCTTCGCCCAGCGCTTCCGGCACCGAGAGTTCTCGCTCGACGGTGATCTCTCGTTCTGCTCGTTCCGCTGGCTTCTCCTCCTGCCCCCGTCCCTCCTGCGCTTCCGGTCCTTCTGGTTCCTCCTCTGTCCGTTCTGCCCGTTCGCGCGCCCGTTCGGAGCGGCGCACCTGCTCCACCGCCGTCAGCGTCACGTACACCTTCTCCAGTTCGACGGAGAGGGGGGCGTCCGCCTTGAGGCTGTAGAGGGTGAGGCGGCCGTAGCGATCTACCACGTGCTGGTCGTAGCGGGCGCGGGCCGCTTCGAGGTCCACTTCGAGTGGCAGGCCCTTTTCCAGTTCGGTGATGGTGAGGCAGGTGATGCCGGCAGCAGCGGCGGAACTTTTGGCATATCGAGTGAAGCCGCTCTCACTCACAAAGATGCCACGTCTCCGTGGATCTTCCCGTCGGGCGGCCTCCACTTCACCGATGAAGACATTCACGTCGTTCGCGCCCACCGAGTCGGCGCGGGCTTTGCACTCTACGACGTAGACCTCGGGAACCGGGCCAACGCTGCGGCGGGCCGCCAGGTCGGTCTGGTTGCCGGCGATCAGCACGTCCCGCTCAACCTGGAAGCCGTGCCTCTCTAGCAACGCCTTGACGCGCAACTCGAACGCTTCACCTTTGTCCTGACTTCTGGACATCATCTGGTATCCTCTTGTGCGTCTGCGCCTATCTTGATATGCCCCATTGTGTGAATCACTGAAGCGCTGACCGCACTGAGACCACTGAACGATGGGCCTCTTTCAGTGTGGTCAGTGGATTCAGTGCCTCAGTGGTTCAAGGTTCCAGGTGCGCCGTCGCCTTTCACGATCACCGCTGTTGCCTGCTGGCGAGTCCTGCGAGCAAGTCGGTGGTCGTAGGCTTATCCGTTCCAGAAGCGGTCTGACATTGGGATGGACTTCGGGCCAGACAGTGTCGTTGGCCTGAATAAGGATGTAATTGTTGCGCAGGAATGTATTACCGATCTCGCCTTGGGGCAGGGTGCCTGTATCCCAGAAGGCTTTTAACTGCTGATAGTTTTCCCACCGCAGTCCAGCAGCGTACTGGCGACGGAGTTTGTAGACGGCGGCGCGGGCGGCCCGCAAGGTGATCCGGGTTTCCCCTGCGACCTCGGCCTGGACGATGGCCTCTCGCATCAGGCTGACCATCTCCCGCATTACCCCGCCGCTCATCACTGCCAGGAGGTTCAGAGAATTCCGGGTGATGACCATCTCAGGCTCGTAACCCAACGCCCGCAGGCGGCGGCGGGCTACCTCTCGCATTGTCTTCATTCCTGCTTTGTAAAGGGTGCCTGGGGTATTCCGCTCATGCAACTTCACGTTAGGGAACTCGGCCATCGCAAACTGCTGCCGGGTCTGGGCGAAGTCGGGGGAGTAGTAGAGAGCGATAGGGGTGACGTAGATGACCCGGCAATTCGGCAGCGAGAGAACCTGGCTGTTGACGAAGATGTCCCGGGCGGGGTCCGGCTCCAGCCGGTCCAGGCCGTCCACCACCATCAGTACCGGCTTGCCAGCCTTTTGCTCCACGTCGGCGATGATCAGGTTGACCGCGCGAGCGATGTCCCAGATGCGGGGTTCTACCTCCAGGTGGGCGACCTCCTCCTTTCGCAGTCCCAGGGAGAAGGCTTCTTGGGCCAGTTCGCGGGCCAGGGCGGTCAAGGCGGCCACCCCCGCACCGGCAGCAGGCCCAGCCGTGGCTCCGATGATGGCAGGGAGCCCGAAACAGATGACGTTGGTCATCAACCGCCCTGCATCCAGGACGAAATCGGTCTGCTGGGTCTGCTCACGGACCAATGTCTGGAGGCAATCAATCAACAGGTCCAGGTTCTGCTTCTTGGGGTGGAGATCCTCCTGTTCGGCGACCCGGTAGACAGCGACCCCTATCAGGAAGAGGAGTTCTACCTGGTTGGCGGTGAAGATGTTCAGGTTGAGATTTGCGTCAAACCAGACGGTGGAAAAGTCTTCACCGATATTCCTGACCAGTTTGAGCAGTTCGGAACTTTTGCCGCTGCCCCGGTGGCCGACCAGCAGTGTCTTCTGCACGTCGCGACCAGGCCGAAACTGAGCCGTCAGGGGCCTGAGCGGGCTGTGTTCTCGCTCGACGAAGAAGGTGTCCAGTTTCTCACCCCACAACCGTTTCCAGGGGTCGAAAGCGTTATAAACGGGTTGCCAGAAGTCCTCAGCAGGCATCTCTTACTCCTTTCTTCGGGGTGGGCTTGTGGTGGCTCTCTTTGAATTATACCCTCCGGCGCTTCAACGGCAAAGGCAGATCACCCGACGCGATCTGCTCCCATTATACACCATTTGGCCGATTATTGCAGTTTCGGCAGATCGCGAGTGGAAGAAAGAAACCAGGTTTTGCGGAAAAAAACCTGGTTTCGGGGAAAGGCAATCCAGCCCCGGCTCTTCAGGCCGGGGCGGGTTCACCACCCGCTGGCCGCGAACGCGGCCCGCAGTAGTTCCTCCCGCTCCTCCGGCGTCATCGGGCGGGGGCGGGCGTAATCCTCCAGTATCGCCGTCAATAGTTCGGTGCTGATGTGGTGCCCGTCGTAAAAGACGTGCCGGTCTATAAACTCCTGCCGCGTCTCCAGCGACCACATCTGGTCGAAGAACAGGTTGCCCAGGCCATAGTGGATGAACGCCCCGGCGTGGAAGTCGAAGCCCTGGGGCTGGTGAGCCTGGCTGCCACTGACGATGACCGCGCCCGCCTCGGCCAACGCGCGGAACTCGGCCCGCTGCTGCGGCGTGGGCTCGTACTGGTCGAACTCCCAGTACTGGAGGGTGGCGATGGGGATGATGGATTGCTCGCGCATTTGGCGGATCTGGGCGTAGAGCAGGTCGTAGTCGCAGGGGGCCGCGCCGGGAAGATCTTCGGTCGCCCAGTCGGAGGCCGGCCCGGCCGGGTTGCAGCCCACGAAGCCGAAGGTGTGCACGCCGTGGGTGAGCGTCAGCGGAGTCTGTGCCTGCGCCAGGTTCCACCCGCCGCCGAAGTAGGGGATGGAGCGTTCGTCATACATCCTCAGCGACAGTTTCATCGCCTCCAGTCCCCAGTCGAGCAGGTGGTTGCCCGTCAGTTCGACTACGTCCACGTCTATGTACTCCAGCAGCTCGATGAAACTGGGGTCGGAGCAGAAGACCATGGTGTAGTAGTCGGACGGGGGTGGGCAGTTCTCAGCGAAGGAGACCTCATTGCTGACGTGGGTGATGTCGGTCTCGAGCAGCCAGTCGCGGATGTCCTGGGCAGGGTAGGTCACGCCATTCTGGTCCATCCTCATACCGGTGGCCCGGGCGAGGGCGGTCACGCCGGTCATCAATACCACCGTCATCCTGGCCGGGTCCCGGTTGGTGAAGGGGACGCCCAGCAGTTCCTGGAGTTTGACGATGCCGCGCTCCAGGCCGGTCACACCGACGCGCACGACCAGCGGGTAGGTGGCTGTGTCCAGGTTCTTGTCGAGCACGGAGACGCCATCCACGCGCAGCACCTTCCAGCGCGGCTCCAGTTGGTCGAAGGGGACGATGGCCCAGGCCGGGCGGGTGTCCCAGGCGCGTTGCACGATCTCCTCCGCCGGGACGATCTCGACCGCGCCAGGGGCCGGATGGCCCATTATGGCGGCCAGCGTCACGGCGGTGTCGGCGCTCATCAGTAGGGGCCGGCCAGTGAAGGGGCCAATCGGGGTACCGCTCCAACTGCTGGCGACGTCGGCCCACGTCACCTCGTCGGTCAGGGTGGGGAAGGGGGCCACGACTGCGTAGGTCCACTCGGCGAGCGGGGTTGCGTCGGGGGCGAGGTTTGTCCTGAGCGCAGCCGAAGCGTTGAGCGTTACCTGCACATCGGCGGCTTCGGCGGGGTAGGCCGGGGCGAAGAGATCGGGACGCTCGGCCAGGGCGGAGTTCAGCACATCGGCGACGGGTACGGGCAATCCCTGGGGGACGAAGACGGTCACCGGCCAGGCCGGGGTGGGGGTGGGCGCAGGGGTCAGCGTGGGGGTGGGGATGGGGCGCGGGGTGCGGGTCGGCGTGCAGGTGACGTCGGGGGTTGTCTCGCTGCTGCAGGCGGCGAACAGGGCTGCGACCAGGCCCAGGCTGGCGAGAAAGGCGAGCCACAGTGCACGGCGTGATGGCGTGGTCAGTTTCATTTGGCGAATGGCGAACCTCACTCAAAGGGCGACGTGAAGTGCACCCAGACCCAGGTGCTCGGCGTACCTGCGCCTACGTAGAGCAGGTCCACGTCCTCAGGGATGAACGGATCGGCCCAGTTAAAGAGCCACAGCGCGTCGCGGGGGGCCAGGTTGATGCAGCCGTGGCTACGCCGGAAGCCGAAGGCGTCGTGCCAGAAGGCGGCGTGAATGGAATACCCCTCGTGGAAGTACATTGTCCAGGGCACGTCCTCAATGAAGTACCAGGTCGGGCTCCCGTCCTCCACGTCGGGGTTGCTCATCTTGCCCTCCCGTGCCTTGGAGTAAATGCGGTACATGCCGGGCGGAGTGGAGGTGGCAGTCCTGCCGCCAGAGATGAGCGTAGCGTAGACCATGCGCTCCCCTTCATAAGCGGCAATCGTCTGCTCGAACAGGTCCACCTCGATCCACTTCTCGCCCAGGCCGACCTCCGGCGGCTGCGGGTACACGTCCACCCGGGACACGTTCTCCTGCTCTATCCATTGGTCAGGGCCGACGAGGTACCAGATTTCGTCGCCCCGCCGTTCCTCGGCGAAGATGGTGACCAGTTGGTAACGGTTGAGTCCTGCGACGGCCTCGTTGAGCGCGCCCTGGGGCACAACCGAGGGCTGCATCCAGCGGTTGACCCAGGCGAAGGGGTGCTGCGGCTGCTCGGTGAGGTAGGCACCCTGGAAATGGGACGGGCTGGCGAACGCCAGCGTGTCGGCGGGGATAAATTCTTCCTCGTTGATCTGGTACCACTGTTGTCCCTCGTACTCGACCAGGTTGTCTACGCTGACCCACCAGTCGCCGGAGAGCATCGTCCGCACGGGTGGCAAGCCCATCGCGGCCTCCATCGGATGGCGGTACACGTTCAGCGGCATGGTCTTGACGTGGGCGTAGGGGTGAGGAACGAGGTCGTCGTCTTCGTCGTAGGGGAGTTCAAGCACGGGCAGTTTGGGCAGTGGGTTGGGCAGACGGATAGAGGCGATGCGATAGGCAGTGGTGCCGGGCCCGTAGGTAGGGCACAGTTCCGGGCTGCGCCAGATGAGGCTGGGCACGCAGACGTAGCGAGCGTGGACGGTGCGCGCCTGGGGCTCTCCTGGATCGTACAGGCCAGCAGCCTCAGCGGGCTCCGCCTTCAGAGCTGGCAGGATGAGCAATCCCGTGGCGATGAACAGAGCGATGAACAGATAGCGACGCATGCCGGGTCTCCGACGATAGAACATATGTATGAGGTTACATTTTAACACAGATTCGGCGCGGCGTCCAGGCTGTCAGACGTTTTGCATATTTCCATTGTGGCATCTGTGACATCCATTGTAATACAGCCCCCGTCCACCATCTTGACAGATGGTGCACGGGGGCTCGCTGCCTGGCCTACAGGTACACAACGGCCGGGCGACGCTCAGAACCGTATCAGCCCGCCTGGCTGGCAGGTGCGGCAGAAGTTGGTTACCCGGCCACGGGCCTTGATCTCGGAGATGGTGCCGCCGCAGACCGGGCAGGGTTCGCCTCCCTTGCCGTGCACGGCCAGGAAGTCACGCACCTCGCGATGGATCTCTGTCCCGACGCGCTCCCGCAGCATGGCGATTGCGTCGCGGAGCACGGACTGCATCGCCTCGTACAGCCGGGCGATTTCCTCGTCGGTGAGCGACGTCCGCTTACGGTAGGGTGCACCCGGGCGGCGAAGCAGATTTCGTCGGCGTAGGCATTGCCGATGCCAGCTACCGCCCTGCCACGAGTGAGAACACCCTTGATCTCCCCCCGATACGGTCTCAAACGCTCCTGAAAGCCCTCCAGTGTCAGATCGAAGGGCTCCGGTCCCATCTCGGCCCAGCCGGGGATGGCCTTGATGCTGGCGGTGAGGTAGACCTGGCCCATCGTCCTGCGATCGCTGTAGCGTAATTCGTGGCCGTCGGAGAGACACAAGATGACGTGAGTCTTGGACAGGCGGCGCTCGGCGGGGAGGACGTACTGGAGGCGACCGGCCAGTTTGCAGTTGATCGCCAGTGTCAGCCCGGACTGCGAGGGGAAGAGCAGTACCTTGCCGCGCCGCCGCACGCCAGCGAAGGTTTGGCCGGTGAGCGTCTCGGCGAATCCCTGGCCAGTGAGGTCGCGCACCACCAGCGGGCGGACGACTTCGACGCCGGTGATGGTCTGCCCGGTCAGCCGGGGGGCCAGTACTGCGCGGATGATTTCGAGGTCGGGGAGTTCGGGCATTGAGACGTCCGACTACGTGCTTCGCCCCACTGCCTCGGCCAACGTGACGTTGACGAACTGGTTGAGACTCGCTCTCTCTCGTCGCGCTCGCTCCACCAGACGCCGGTGCAGTGTCTTGGGCATGCGCACCAGGAACTTATCGCTGTACACTTCATCGGAGACGGGAGGTGGCTCCGGGATGCTCAGCCCTCGCTCCAGTGCCACCTCAAGCCAGCCTCGTTTGGCATCCTCGATCATTTCCCACAGTTCAGCCAGCGTGTCGGCGCAGGTCAGGCAGCCCGGCAGATCCGGAGCCTCGGCGGTGTAACCACTCCCGTCTGGTTCAGGGTATATCTCTACCCGATAAGGCAGGCTCATGTAGCACTCTAAATCGTATCTTCTCAATATCTTGGGGCAGGGGCAGCGTAGGGCGGTTTTGCTAACCGCCATAGGGTCGGATAGCAAATCCGACCTACTTCCGCCCCAGCTTTTTGAGAAGATACTCTAAATCCTTCTGTGGTTTTGTTCTATCTTCGCCCGCAGTTTCTCCCGTCGTGATGGCATCTCGTATTTCTTTTCAGATGATACTGTGTATAGCATCGTGCGTCAAGTTCGTCTTCCGTTCTAATCGTGCTAACCGATGGCGCAACTCAGCCAGCACGCTGTCGTGGCGCGGCCCTGGGGGCCAGTTCTCGACCTGTGCCAGTGCTGCCCGCGTCCACCCGGAAGCCAGTGAGAGGTCCTCCACGTGCCACTCGAAGTACTTGGCCAGTTCGACGTGGGCGACTGTGTCCGGGGCCGCTTCCAGCGCCAATTGCTGCCAGTAGGCGAAAGCCTGGGCCCGGCGGCCGGCCCGCTTGAGGAGGTATCCCAGGTCGCGCAGCACCTTTGCCCGCAGGTCGGGAGCGAGGTTGAAACCGGGTTTTTTCCGCAAAACCCGGTTTCTTTCTTCCACGGCCTCTATCTGAACTTCGTCGCCGGGCCTGCCCTGAGCCTTGTCGAAGGACCGCAGGGCCGCCCGGTAGGCCTGCTCCGCCTCGGCAAGCCGTCCTTCGGCTGCGTACCAGCGGCCCAGGCCGTAGAATTCCGCGCCGCTCAGCCTTTCGTTTCTTTCGTCCTCCCCCTCGGTCCAGGGGTTGGCGAAGATACGGCAGATCCGTGCGGCCAGCGTGACCAGGCTGATGACATCCACCGCGTTGTGGTAGAGCACCCGCTTCATCTCGCGGGCGTCGCCTGTGCGCAGGTAATCGCGGTAAAGGTAGGGGATAACGCCGCCGGGCACGTCGTCCTGTTCGCGCCACACGCCCAGCACCTCTCGCTCAAGCGCACTCAGCGTGCACGAAGGCAGATGATAGTGCCACAGCCGCCGCGCAGGATGCAGCAGGTCGAGGTGGGGCACTCCTACCGTCGGTGGTGGGATGCGCGCCAGGATGAAGCGGTTTTCGAGGATCGGCACGTCGAAGACGCGGCCATTGAACGAGGCCAGGGCCTCGAACTCCGGCAGGTGCTCTGCCAGCGCCTCGACCATCGCGGGCTCGTCGCCGGGGTCGCGCAGGAAGTACTGGTGCACGTGGAAGCCCTCCTCGGCGAAGAAGCCCAGCCCGACGACGAAGGGTATCGTGCCTGTGCCGCCGGAGAGCCCGGTCGTCTCCGTGTCGAGGAAGCAGACCCGCCGCAGGTCCACGTTGACCAGCGCACCATCTTGCGCGATCTGCGCGACGGTCTCAGGGGGCAGGTTCAGGAAGGAAGAGAGCGGCAGATCACCGTGAAGGTAGTCGGGCGGGTAGGTCGTCTCCGCAACGAAGCACTGCCCGTGGGAGGTCGTGTGGAAGCGGCCGGGCATCAGGTCCTCGATGGCGACGCGGCGATGGGTGGGGGCTTCCCCCCTGGAGGGGGAATTGAGGGGGGTCGTCGCCAGTTCGCGCACGCCTCTCACCACCCCCAGTTCGCGCAGCCGCCGTCGAAGGTCCTCGTGCATTGCTCAGTAAACGATCACGGGGGTGCCCCCTTCCCGCACGCGCAGTCCGTCCTTCTCGTAGGGTACGACGGGCCTGGTCCAGCGGAAGAGCCACTTGGCGGCCTCGGAGGGCACGTTAACGCAGCCGTGGCTGCGAGGGCGGCCGTAGTCATTGTGCCAGTAGGTGCCGTGGATGGCGACGCCGCCCCAGAAGTAGGAATCGAAGGGGACACCGGGCAGGTCAAAGTCCTCACCCGTCATATGGCGCGAGGCGGCTTTGAATACGACGTGATGACGTCCCCGCGGCGTGGCGTGGTTGCCCCCGGTGCCGCCGGAGATGTGGGTGGTGAACACCGGTTCGTCGTCCTCAAAGGCCGCGAGTAGTTGATCGGCGAGCGAGATTTCGATGCGCTTATCGCGGACGTGGGAGGAGATCGGCTTCAGGTCCTCGGGGTAGATGGGGCGCACGTGTTCGGCTGGGACGTACTGACGCCGCCCAGGAGCCAGATTGTCGCGCAGCCGGTACCACAACCGGTGGTCTGTGCCCCACACCGTTTCGACGATGCGGTAGGCTGAACTGTAGCGCAGGCGGTAACTGCGGTAGACGTCGGGCGACGGGGCTCGGCGGGCGTCGGTGTAGGGGACACTAATCTCTCCCCATATCCCCTCTGGAGGGAGGTGCTGCAGCGGCGTGTTGAGGTGCACCTCGACCGGCTGGACGGATGAGGAGTAGATGTAGCCGCCGATGACGCGGAACCAGATGGAGTTGTGCGGGTTGCGACCCGCGGCTTCAACCTCCTCGAAGTAGGCGATGACGTCGTCGCGCCGGTGATAGCGCACGATGGGCGCGCGGAGGTCCGGTTCCGTGCGCACCCGGACCCACCATTCGGCGACCCGTCCCAGCCGCACACCTTCGCGTGCGGCCTGGTCCCGGGGAGGCAGCGGCAGGAAGGCAACTCCTGCCAGCGCAGCTCCGCTCAGTTTGAGGAATTCTCTGCGTGTCAGGCTCGTCATCGGTGTTGTCCCAGCCCTGGAATTATACCAGGTGCGTCCTTGGGGTCAAGCGGTCGAATTGCCTCACGGGATAATGTTACCTAAAAAAGAGGACCCCATGAGGCACCCAGACGACACATACCTGGACCTACTCAGAGCTCGGT
>CAZZEX010000134.1:0-11097 GCA_964653285.1 uncultured Anaerolineales bacterium | reverse complement strand
CGTCGCTGGCCTCCCACTTCTCCAACAGGTAGGGGTGGGTGATGTTGTTCTCGTCGGTCAGCGTCAGGTATTCGGCCACGTGGCGCGTCGTGTTGGAATTGGCCACCCAGGAGTAGCGGGCGGGATGATCAATGCGTCCCACGATTCCACGTATACGCAGCGTGCCGCCGCGCGTGGGGCCGACCGGCTCTGGCACTGGGGTGGGCGGCACTTCGGTGGGCTTTGGCGTTGCTGTTGGCGCGGCTGGCTTTGGCGTTGATGTCGCTGGCGCTTCCGTAGGCTTGGGCGCACAGCCAACGAGCAGGCCCTGCGCCGCCGTCAGGGATAGACCCAGCAGGGTCGCATAGCGTAAGAACTCCCGCCGGCTCATCTTGCCCTGGCGCAGTTGCTCTTGCAGTTCAGGGATCCACCTATTCACCTTTTTCGTTTCCATCTCTTACTCTCCTTTCTGATTCTGAGTTTGCCCATTCGATAAACACCGAGGTCAAAGGTTCTCCAGACATCACCCCCTTTCGCGGATCCACAGGTCACCTCAGAATGCCAGCCATCCTGAAGAAATTAGCCAGCAGTTTATGGCCGTCGTCGCACTCTTTTCCCTCTTCCTCCGAGAAGCAGCAATACTCAGGGTGGAACTGAGTCCCATAGACCAACTTGCCAGCGTGTCTGATAGCCTGAATCCGGCACACGTCGGTGGATGCCAGCAGTTCAAAGCCCGGCGGCACTTCTTTCACCTCCCAGTAGTGTGCTTCGAGAAACACTGGCTCCTCTCCCAGCCCCTCAAAGATAGGGTCCGCCTTGAGAACGCGCACTGGCGTATAGTCCCATTCCTTGAGATAGCCCGGACCGAGATCCGGATAAACGTCTTCCTCTCCGTCCTCCAGCCGTCGCATGGGGCCGAGGGGGGCTCCATAAGCCAGGGCGATAAGTTGATGGCCGCCGCAGAAGCCGAGGATCGGCAAGTCGGCGGCCCGGATGATGCAGCACATCTCAGCCAGGTCCGCCTTGCTGTACTCCGACCAGTCCGCCCCGCAGCCGCTGATGACCAGGGCCCGGATGCCCCACTCCTTGAGCCGTTGGCGGGTGACACGTGAATAGCGCTGCAGCAGACATGCCTGGCCGGAGATCTCCTCCAGCCTCAGCTTAACCTCCATACGGCGTACAAGGAGGTCGGGCCTTTTCTCCGGATCCTGAAGTATCCTTTCGTGTTCAATGTCTACGTAGCAGATCATACAAGTTCTCCCCTAATTGATTCCAGCAGCTGCCTAGGGCGTTCCAGAATTTAAAGTATCCCAGGTCATAGCCTGTCATTCTGAGCGTAGCGAAGAATCTCGCCTTGGACAGGCGATTTGAGTGCTGTGGCGTGAGATTCTTCGCTTCACTGCGTTCCGCTCAGAATGACACTGGAATGACTATTTTTCTGGAACAGCCTTACTTTGAAGCCCGATTGCCCAGACGCCAGAAAGTGCCTTCTTCCTGGATCACACATTCCAGAATAGTATCGCGGGTTTCGTTGACTTCATTGAGCATCGCCTGGCGGGCTGTCGCAACGTCGTGGGTGCGCAGTGCCTCGATGACGAGCGCGTGCCTGCGCTCCAGCGTCTCGCCAGCGCGGCATAGAACCATGAAACGGATCAACCGGTCGTGCAAACGGCCCAACGTCTCCGCTAATTCGTGGTTGCCCGACGCCTCAGCGATCAGGCAATGGAAACGTCGGTTCTCGGCCATGTAACGGTCGTATGATTCATCGTCTTCGTCAGTGTAGCCAGCGTGGACGTGTCCGAGTTGCTCAAGCTGCCCCTCAGTGATCAGGACCGCGGCTCGTTCGATGGAGGCCACTTCGAGAATCTCGCGCAGTTCGAGCATGTCGCGCAATTGCTTCAGGGTGACGCGGGTGACAAAGTAACCCGAGCGGGGCTTGATCGTTACTAACCCTTCCTGGCTGAGCATCTGGAGCGCGTCGCGCACCGGCGTGACGCTGGTACCGTAGCTTTTGGCCAGTGCCTCCGGGTCTAGTCTCTCACCCGGCTTGCGATGTCCCACGCTGATGGAACGACGAAGATCCTTGCCAATCAAGTTCTTCGAGGTACCACCTGGTTTCGAACGAGGCGTCATCGCAACTCCGTGTCAGGCTCACAAATGCGTATCGCGGACGTCTTACGAGGTTTCTACTAATAATTATTATACCACATAATACATCAGGTTGCAAATGTAATATACCAGGTTTGGGCATTGATGTATCTGCAGTCGGTGATTTCGCAGTACCGCAGAAGCCGCCCTGACGGTTAGCCGTCATTCTGAGCGTAGCCCGTCATTCTGAGCGTAGCCCGTCACTCTGAGCGTAGCGAAGAATCTTGAACCTGGCCCGAATGGCCACGTCTACTTCGGCCGGCAACCCGGGCGGCTGGTGCTTTTGCAGCAGACTCTCCACCCGCGCGATAGCCCGCGCGCGTGTGCCCCTCTTGCCCGTTGCATCCCACGCAGCCCGGTTCTGACGGTCGGCGAGCGGGGGATAGAGAAACTCGGAGCGCATGAACTGCACCGTGTGCGCGTCCATCAGGTAGTGACCGCCAGGCCCCACACGGTGGATGGCATCCACCGCCGTTGAGGCCTCAGTCACCTCAATGCCACGCAACACGCGCATCGCCATGCCTACGATTTCGTCGTCTATGACTGCCTGCTCCAGCGAGGCTGAGCTCATGTTCGTGATCATGCTGATGGCGTGGTGGATGTAGTTGCCGCCGCCCATCGCGGCCAGCAAAAACGTGGCCATCTTCTCGTATCCAGCCTGAGCGTCGGGTACCTTGGCGTCGGTCATCCCGCCGGAGCAGTAGATCGGCACCTGGTAGAAATGAGCCAGTTGAGCCGCGGCCGCCTGCATCACTCCAAATTCGACCGCGCCTCCCAGGTAGCCGCCAGTACGCATGTCAGCCACGCCGGGGATGTACCCGGCCAGTACCGGTGTGCCGGGTCGCACCAACTGGGTGAGCACGATGCCGCTCAACTGCTCGGCGTTGAGTTGTACGAGCGTCCCCGCCAGCGTCACTGGTGAAGTCGACCCGGCCATCGGCGCTGAAGAGAGGACCACGGGCAGGCCGCTTTTGCACCACTCGATGAGGATGTTGGTCACGCCGGTGTCCAGGTGCAACGGGCTGACCATCCAACAGGTGATGGCCGAGACGATAGGCCGCTCCTGCAGCGCTTCCAGCCCCCCGGCGATCACCGTCCCCATCTCGATGACTGCCCGCGCTCCCTCTACAGACCCCACACCACCCATGATATGCTTGGTGCTGTTGGCCAGGCAGGCATAGAAGCGGTTGGCGGGCACATCCTCTTCGGGGACGTCAGTAGGGTGCAGCGGGATAACGATGAAATCGCAATGCTCCAGTGCATCGGCCAGCCTGGCCAAGTTCACCACATCCCGCAGGGTGCCAGGCCGGACTGTGTCCGCGCCGGGGTCGAGCACCATCGTCGGCGAACCGCCTGTGCCCGCATAGACCCGCTTCCCCTCCAGTATCACGTCCTGTTCGGGGTCGCGCCCGGCCAGCAACACCTTTGAAGGGGCCTTATCCAATGCCTCCCCAACCATTGACGAGGAGAGGTACACCCGATCGCCCTCGACCTTCGCGCCACCCTGACGGTAGAGAGCCAGCGCCTTCTCGTTCTCCACGTGGACGCCGGTCTGTTCCAGCACGGCCAATGATGCCTGGTGGATTTGGTTTATCTGTTTCTGCGTCAGCGGCTGATACTGTCCGCCGACCGGTCCTGGTCGCGTCATCTTTCAGTCCTTGACAAAGAGTACAGGTTATGATACACTAACAACAGATACTACCGCATCTGGCACTCAAGAAGGAGATAGTGCGATGGCTCATACAGCGCCCAAGTACGTCAAACGGGTACAAACGATGTTGACCGAACAACAATATGAGTTGCTTCAAGGATATGCCCAGGAAACCGACAAGCCTCTCGGCGTCCTCATCCGTGAGACGGTGGAACGCGTGTTGATCCAGGATCTTGAGCAGCGACGTAGGCAAGAGGCATTGAAATGGCTGTTCTCCCAGGAATTGCCGGTGGACGACTGGGAAGTCATGGAGCGCCAGATCGAATCCCGCTGGGAGGGATGCCAAAGTGAAAGTGCAAATGAATGATCCCCTCTTTGTTGACGTCAACATCGTGATGTACGCCGCTGGCGCCGACCATCCCTATCGTCGTTCTTGCCAGGTCTCCCTGGATCGCATCGTGAGCGAAAAACTGCCTGCCGTAGTCAGCAGTGAGATTCACCAGGAGATTCTGCACCGCTATCTGTCCCTCGGCCTGCCCGATAAAGCGCAACAGGTCAGTATCAAACTAGAGACCATCATCCCCACGGCATTGCCAGTCACTATGGCCGACATCAATCGAGCCAGAAATCTGATCCAACGTTACCCCACTCTCAAAGCACGCGATCTGATCCACGTAGCAGTGATGATCGAGAACAACCTCTCACACATCCTCAGCACCGACGCTCACTTTGATCAAGTGAGTGAGGTGCAACGCATAGACCCTCGAAATTTTGCTGCTGGTAAGTCGGTCGCCCAGTAGAGTTGGTGAGCACTACCGGGGCTCCCGCGCCTTGACTACCTCAGCGATCACTTCCTCCGCCCCCTGCGGCAAGGGCAGCACCTCGTGTTCCTCCAGGATTTGGCGTGCCCGCTCGTTGGCTCGGGTAGTCATGTCTTGGCTGCCCTTCTTCACCCAGCGGTGGTAGCGCATCCGGTCAATCAACGCTGGCCGCCACTGGGCCCACTTCCAGTTGTCCAGTGTGTGATCGTCGGCCAGGAAGCCGCTGCCCGGCTGAGCGCGATGGATCGGTTCACGGGCCAGGGTGCGGTCGCTGACTTCCACACCGCTCATGACGAAACGCACATCGCGGATGATCTCGTCGGCGATGACCAACATCTCCATCGAGGAGGTAGTGCCGTACTCGATGTACCCCACGTCGTGAACCAGATTGCAGCGGGTCAGGAAAGCGGTCATAATCGAGGCCGTCGCCTCAATACCGGCCTGCGTGTCCACCACCTTGCTGTCGGTGGCACCAGCCGCGCCCCATATCGGCAGGCCATAGTAGCGGGCGATATCGGACCAGGCTGCCATGCCCGTCGGCCACTCGGGAGCACCATAACTGACGATGGCTGATTTCATGTCCAGTGCGGCGGTGTTCATGCCATACAGGAAGGGCGTGCCCCGTCGCACCAACTGGGTGAGTACCAGCCCGACCAGACACTCGGCGTTGCCCAACGTCAACGCCCCGGCCAGCGTGATCGGCCCCCCGCCACCAGTGTTCGGCGAAGGCGGGTAGGTGACCGGCATGCCCTTTTCAGCGCAGAAGAGCAGCTTATCCACTGACTCATCCGGGTACAGGAGCGGCGAGATGGACTCGGCATAAAGCATCAGGAAAGGTTTCTCGCGCAACTCGGTCTCGCTTCCAGCCACCGCACAGGCGATGCGGTAGATGTCCTCCATATCCTCCCGGTTGTTAGCCGTGTAGACGGTAGGTTTGACCGAGCCCCGGATCATGCCGACGAACTCGTGGACGTAGATGTCCAACGGAGGCACATCCGAGGGGTTGCCCATGGACATGATGAAATCCATCTGGTCGAGGCCATCGCACAGATGCGCAATCCGCCGGATGTCCTCTGCTGTAGCCTTGCGTCGCGCACCTGTCTCCACGTCAATGGTGAAGATACAGTCGGAACCAGGGCCGAAGAAGACCTGGCCCGCCTCCAGGGGCATCGTCAACTCGCCCAGGCGATTGTACATAGGGATGCGTGATGGGGCGGAGGCGATGGCATCCATCACCAGGTGCGGCGGGACCTTGATCCGGCCTTCCGACTCCCACGATCCGGCGTCGAGGAGCAGTTTACGGGCGGTCTCGTTCTTCATCACGATGCCTGTCCGGGAGAGAATGTCCAGGCTGGTGTGGTGAATCGCTTGAACTTGCTCGTCGGACAGCATCCGTATGGTGGGATGCAAGGTGGCTATAGGAATCTGCTCTGTCACGGATCACCTCCTGTAAATAGGCGTGGCGCATACGGCGCAAAACGCGACAACCTCCCACGCATCACGCTCTATAGAATTACCCCGCAAGAATTGCGCTATCTGCGAGAATTCTGTAGGGCGGAATGCCATTCCGCTCTACGTTGGTTGCGGCTTCACCGCGCTATAGAATTGCCCTACAGAATTTGCGTTGTCCGCAATAATCATGATCTGCTACTTGCAAACTTGCAGACTTGCAGACTTGCAGACTTGCAGACTCGCAGACTCGCGGCTTTGCCGCGCTATGCTTTTCGTGCCTGCATTTTAGATCCGTAGCCCGAATCGCTCGCGAATCCAGTTCTCCACTGCCGGACTCAGCGGCTCCGGCCGGTGATTCGCCAGGATGTCGCAGGCGATCTCCCTGGCCCGCTCTACCGCATCCCGGCCTCCATCCTGCTGCCACATCTCCCAGCCCTGCCGGTCCACCACCGCCGAGGGAAAGTAGAACTCGGAGCGCATGTGCCGGATCGTATGTTCAGACACCAGGTAGTGACCGCCGGGGCCGACCTCATCAATCACGTCCAGGGCCAGCGTTTCGTCGTCCACCTCAATGCCCCGCAGGACGCGCATGGTCATCCCCAGAATGTCGTTGTCAATGACAAACTGCTCCGGTGCGACCATGTTCATATTCTCCAACATGCCCGCCGCGTGGTGGATGAAATTGCTCCCGGCCAGGGCCGCCAGCACCACGCTCATGGCCTTCTCAAAGCCGGCCTGAACGTCGGGAATCTTGGCATCGGTCATGCCGGCCGAGTTGTAGATGGGCAGGTGGTAGAACTGGGCCATCTGAGCCATGGCGGCATTCGTCAGTCCGAACTCGGCTGATCCAGCCAGGTAACGCCCGGTCCGCATATCCGCCGTTGCCGGGATCGGACCGATCAACAGCGGCGCATTCCGTTGGGCCAACTGGGCCAGAACGACTCCAGACAACTGCTCGGCAGTGAGTTGGGCCAGCATTCCGGCCAGGGTCACTGGCGCGGTGGACCCGGCCATCGGCGCGGCCGAGAGCACCACCGGGATACGCTGGCGGCAGGTTTCGATGAGCAGTCTGGTGACGTCGGTGGCGAGCTTGAGCGGGCTGACCAGCCAGCAGGTAATAAAGGAGACGATGGGACGTTCGCGCAACGCCTCCGCCCCGCCAGCGATGCGCTCGCACATCTCCACTGTGTCACGGATGCCTTCCACGGTGTAGACACCCGCCTGGACGTGCTTGGTGGTATTGGCCAGACCGGCGTAGTAGGTGTTGACATCCACCACGTCCTTGCTCACGTCCGTGGGGTACACCGGCACCAGGTAGAAGTGTACATTGTCGAGGGCATCCACCAGGCGGGCCAGTTCGGCCACGTCGCGCAATACCGCCGGGCGCGGTTGCCCCGTCTCCAGATCCAGGACGTTCAACGCCGCGCCTCCTGTGCCGATGTACACCCGCGTGCCCTCCAGCTCCAGGTCCCACCTGGGGTCGCGCCCGGCGAGCACCACCCGCGAGGGCGCCCAGTCCACGGCATCTTCAACCAGCGATCGAGGCAGTCGCACGCGCGGACCTTCACTGTCCACCATCGCTCCCGCCTCCTGGAACAATCGCAGCGCCTCAGATTCCTCGACCTGCACGCCGGTCCGCTCCAGGATGCTCAACGCCGCCTCGTGGATGCGTTGTACATGATCGTCGGTCAGCGGCTTGTACTGACCACCCACCAGGCCCTTGATTGGGCCACGACGTTTCTTAGCCATTCTGTTCCTCTCTGGAGAGAAACTGGGTTTTTCGGGAAAAACCCGGCTTCGTTGCCACTCAGCCTGTCGCAGGCCAGTTGTTTCTAGGCTCCCAGCCCTCGTCCCCGAGGCGGCGACAGCGAGAGTACCTCACCCTGAGTGGTCATTCTCCGCATGGGACACCCCCGAGACGGGGACTCGGAGCAGCGGTTTTCTAGGTTCACCCTCCCGCAGGTTCGAACCTGCGGGAGGGTTTCATCTACCGTCTGCTATCTTGTCAGGTTCCGGGCGACATCTACAGCGCTGGCCGCATCGGGCGCGTAGGCATCGGCCCCGATCTCCTCGGCAAAGGCCGCCGTCACCGGCGCGCCGCCGACCATGACCTTGACCTTGTCGCGCAGCCCGGCCTCTTCCAGCGCTTCGATGGTGGTTTTCATGTTGACCATCGTCGTCGTCAGCAGGGCACTCAACCCCAAGAGTTCGGGCTGATGCTCGCGCACGGCGGCGACGAATTCCGCTGGTTCCACGTCCGACCCCAGGTCAATCGTCTCGAAGCCACCGCCTTCCATCATCATCTGGACCAGGTTCTTGCCGATGTCGTGCAGGTCGCCTTTCACCGTGCCAGTGACATACGTGCCCACGCTGGACAAATCGCTATCGGCCAGCAGCGGGCGCAGGACATCCATGCCGGCGTGCATGGCCCGGGCCGCGATGAGCACCTCGGGCACAAAGAGATCACCGGCTTTGAAGTCCTTGCCCACTTCGTCCATACCGGCGATCAGACCGTTGCCCAGGATCTCCCCCGGAGCCATACCCTGGGCCAGCGCCTCCTGGACCAATTCAGCGACCACTTCGGCCTCGCCATCGTACAAACTCGAGGCCATTTTTTGCAGAATGTCTGCCATTTTCTAACACTCCCTTAATTGTGTTTTTGATGATTCCAGGCGTTACTTGTCTTAGTTCAAAGAGGCTCTAATCTAGGCGCTCCGTGCGGGCCTGGGCCGCCCCACCGCCGTGAACGTTAATCGAGTTCCCAGGTAAATATGCTGTCCCCATTCCCCCTTTACTGGCGCATTCACGTCTACGCGGCCTATCCGCACCTCGACATGGTTAGCCCCTGCTTGCCTGGCCAGCGTCTTCAACTGAGCCGACACGACTTGTTGGGCATAGGCCACACCCTCCTCCAGGGAGGAAAAGTCGCGCACCCCGTCGGGCAAATGCAGGCGAACGTGTTGGTTCGCTCCCAACGGCTGGATCAGCACCCGCTTTTGCAACACCACTCCACCGGCCACAGCGCCGACGGCGTTTGCTACCTCAGCGTGGGGAGGAATGACCAACTCGGTACACAGTTGTTGGGCTACGCGCGGCAAGTAGGCTTCAACAGGAGCACCGACGGCGACCACCGGCTGGCGCAACGTCAACCGGCAATCCAGGTCTGATGCAGGCACGTTTCCCAAGGCTCGGGCCAGCAGGGCCGTCGCCGCAGGCTCTCGCTCCCAGTCAGGCAGCGCGACCTCGTCGCTCAGCACCTTGCTGACCAGCGCCGTGGTCACCCGGTTCGACACGTCAGAGACCACCGACTCGCAAAACGCCTGGGGCAAGAGGCCAGCCTGAGCCGCCAAGAGTTCAGCACCGATCCGCGACGCTTCGACATCCCAACGCTCAAAGCGGCCCAGGACGTGCAGGGCGTCGGTGGGCGTAAAACCAGCCCGCAGGATCAATCGCCGAGCCTCCAGACTCTCGATCCGCCGCAGCGCCAGCGAGCCGTAGCGCAGTTTATCTACCAGCGCAGTCAACGCCTGGGGGTCTGCGCCTAGATGCTGCAACAAGGCTCGATCCGCTTCTGAGAGCCCACGGGCCGTCCACCGCTGCGGCAGAACGAACTGGGCGGCCAGCCCCTCCCGCTGGCGCACCCCCACCTGCCCCCGCAGTTCGTCCACGACCTGGGGGTAGTCGCTCGCCAGCATGCACAACGGCACCACCCGCCGGGGACCGATGACCAGCCGGCCCTCGGCGTCCAGGCACACGAGGCTGTCACCGCCTAACCCCACCGTATGCGCATCCACCGCCTCGACCATCGTCCGCCACCTGCCGACCTGCGCGCCTTCCGGGTTCAGGCGGGGGCACCCGTCGTGCAGTACGGCGATGTCGGTCGTCGTGCCGCCCACATCCACCACCCACACATCGCGACGGCCCGCCAGGTGCCCGGCGCCCACCACACTGGCCGCCGGCCCAGACAGGATCGTCTCAATGGGCCGCCGCATAGCCCACTCGGCCCGCACCAGCGAGCCATCTCCCTTAACAACCATCAACGGGGCGGCGACGCCTAATGCGCCCAGCGTGCTGCGGACGGTGGCGATGAGTTCTCGCAACAACGGGATGAGCCGGGCGTTGAGGGCCGCCGTCGTCGCCCGGCGTACGGAGTTGAGGCGGGTGGTCAGTTCGTGGCCACAGGTGACGGGCAGGGGATGCCCATTCTCAGAAACGGTCAACTCCTTGACCAACGTTCGCACGCGCAGTTCGTGAGCGGGGTTACGGACGCCGAAGTAGCCCGATACCGCAAACGCCTCCACCTGGTCGCGCCGGGCCAGGATTGCCTCCCGCGCCGCCGCTTCGTCCAGGGGCTCGACCTCGTTTCCTTCCACGTCATGGCCACCGCGCAGGTAGACCACGTCTTGCGTCACCAGGTCGCGCTCGAAACCGTACTGTCGGATCAGATCCGGGTCGTAGCCGATGAGCAGCAGACAGACCGGGCTACCTCGTCCCTCGACGATCGCGTTGGTTGCCAGCGTGGTCGAGAGGCCCACCAGTCTCACGTCGGCGGGGGACGCAGCCTGCCCATCGAACGCCGCTGCCACGGCCTCTCCAATGCCGATGGACAGGTCGTGATGGGTAGTCAGGGCCTTGGCCCCGGCCATCACCGCGCCGCTGGCCTGGTCCACCAGCACCGCATCGGTATAGGTACCCCCCGTATCAATGCCCAGGTCAATCGTCATGTCCCATCCTCTCTCCACTGCCAGCAGTACTCGGCCAGGCAACAGTAGCGACGCACCGAGCCTACGTGGGGCGATTCGTAACCTGGCCTCAGGCCGGTGACCATTGAGACAGGCCTGTGCGGGTGCAGCACGCAGTGGTCACTCAGTTGCATGCCGATTTCATTCGTTGAAACACTGCGCAGGATCGTCATACTCAGCGGGGAACAGGTGCTCGACGGGCGACTTGCTCCCTACGAGCCACCCTTCTTCCGTTCCTTGTAGGCTTTGATGTAGCGCATGGCGTACTCGTCGCGCCCCAGAAGCAGATCGGCCGCCAGGATCG
>CAZZEX010000133.1:0-11438 GCA_964653285.1 uncultured Anaerolineales bacterium | reverse complement strand
CCCCCCCTCGATCCCCCCCAACTCTGGGGGGGAAGGACTCAGCCCCCCCTCGGTCCCCCCCAACTCTGGGGGGGAAGGACTCAGCCCCCCCTCGGTCTCCCCCAAAGTTGGGGGAGGGACCGGAGGTGGGGGGGATAACGGCCAGCGCGCCTTCGGCTGGCAGTTCGCCGGCCGCCAGCGCTGCAATCAGATCACGGGCGCGGTCGGGTGTCACGCGGGCGTAGAGGACGCGGCCACGGCCGGGGAGCACCACGTCCACGAGTGGCTCCTGCTGGCAGTAGCCAATGCAGCCGGTGGCGACGGAATCAACTGCCAACCCGCGAGCGTTCGCCTCGTCCTGCAACGCAGCGTACACGGCGGCGGCCCCCGCCGCCCGGCCACAGGTCGCCATCCCCACGCTGATTCTCGGCCTGGTCGGATAGAGGGTGGAAAGGCCCTCGGCGCGCAGCGTCTCCAAGTCGAAACGTGTACGTACCTTCATGCTTCCTGCCCCCTGCCTCTTGCTTCCTGCTTCTTGCCTCCTGCTCCCTGCCCCCGGTACTTCTCCAGGATATGGGGGAGCAGATCGGGTTTGAGCCGGCCGTAGGTGTCGTTATCCACCCGCATTGACGGCGAGAGGCCGCACGCGCCGAGGCAATACACTGTCTTTAGGGTGAAGCACAGGTCATCCGTCGTCCCATCCTCCTCAATGCCCAGCAGTTGCTCCAGTTTTTCCAGTATGCGCCGGCCGCCCCGGATGTAGCAGGCCGTCCCCTGGCAGACGTGGATGGTGTGGCGGCCACGCGGCTCGAAACTGAAGGCGGAATAGAAGGAGGCGGTGCTGTAGACCTGGCTCAGCGGCACGCCCAGTTCGCTGGCCGCACGTCGCAATGCCTCCTCGGACAGATAACCGAACTGGGCGTTGATGGCGTGCAGCCGGGCCAACAGTGCGCCCCCCGGCAGGGGCGGTGGCTGAGGAATGAGTGGCATAGTCACCTCCATTTTGTAGGTGCGTAGGTGCGACGCACTTTGGAAGATACTGTTGGCGAACTCGGTTTTCTAGGGATGAGACCCCACAAGAACGCCCTTTTAGTGAAGTAATTCCCCACTGAACAGTCAAAATGACCTGAAAAACCGCATTCTTGCCCCACCGGAAGGGGTTAGCCAACAGTACCTTTGGAAGTGCGTCGCACCTGCGTCGCACCTGATGCCGGCTCACTAAATCCCCAGCGCCGCTCGCTTCTCCTCGATGTGGTCAATCATCAGTTGCGCGGCCTTGAAGGGATCGGGTTCGACGGCGAAGACAGCGCCGATGACGTCGTTCGCGCCCTGGGTGAGCAACTCGGTCACGACCGGGCTGCCCAGTATCGGGGGCACAGTGCCCAGGACGGTGAAGACACCTGAGGAGATGAAGTAGGTGCCGATGCTCACCGCCTTCTCGCTCATCCACTCCGGGGCCGCGCCGGCCGCCGGCAGATCGGGGATGTCCACATCCAGCGCCTTGGCGACGGCTGCGAGGGCCACCAGGATGCGGCTGTTGTCCACGCAGGAACCCATGTGCAACACCGGCGGGATGCCCAGCGCCTTGCAGACGCCCTTGAGCCCCTCGCCGGCCAACTCCGCCGCCTCTGGCAGCATCAGCCCGGCCTTGGCGCAGGCGATGGCGTTGCAGCCACCGTTAACCACCAGCACGTCGTTCTTGATCAATTCCTTGACCAGGTTGACGTGGCCGTAGTCGTGCTGGATCTTGGGGTTGTTACAGCCGACCACGCCGGCGAGGCCCTTGATCGCGCCGCTCTTGATGGCGTCCAGCAGCGGGTCGAGCGTGCCACCCAGCGCAGCCACAATGGCCTCCACGCTGAAACCAACCACGCATTCCATCCTCTCGTCGGGGATGCGTACCTGGGTAGGCCTGCGGAAGCGGTAGTTCTCCACGGCTATGCGCACGATCTCCGTGGCGATCTCGGAGGCGTGCTCCTCGTGGAACTCGATGTGGGTCGCGCCGGGGAATTTGGCCTTGGGAGACGTGGAGATGAACTTGGTATGGAAACAACCGCACAGGTCTCCCAGCGCGGGCATGATGCACTGCACGTCCACGATGATCGCCTCGACCGCGCCGGTGATGACGGCCAACTCTTGCTGCAGGAAGTTGCCGGCGATGGGGACGCCGTGGCGCATAAGCACTTCGTTGCCGGTGCAGCACATGCCGACCACGTTGATGCCCTCGGCCCCGTACTTCTCGGCCAGGGCGATCATTTCGGGGTCCTGCGCGGCGGCGACGATCATCTCTGAAAGTGTCGGCTCGTGGCCGTGCATGACGATGTTTACCTCATCGGCCTTGAGCACGCCCAGATTGGCCACTGAGCGGACCGGGGTAGGTGTGCCGAACAGGACGTCGCAGAGTTCGGTGGCGACCATCGAACCACCCCAGCCGTCGGAGATGGAGGCCCTGATCCCCTGCAGGATCAGGTGGACAGGGTCGTTGTCCACGCCGATGTGGGTGCGGTGCATGATCTCCACGATCTCGCGGTCAATGCCGCGCGGGTCAACGCCCAGTTTCTGCCACAGAGCGACGCGCTTCTCCGGTGCGCGGCGGGTGAACTGGATGGGGCCTTCCTGCTTGCCGAACTCGGCGTAGACGGCGCGGGCCAGGTCCAGAGCGATCTCCTCCTTGCTCCGGTCCTCGGTCTCGATGCCATACTCCGCCGCCAGTGCTTTGAGTTTGGCCTCGTCCTTGATCTCGTAGCCGCCGCCCTTGCCCTCGGCGGTCAAGAGCAGCGTGTGGGCGATGTCCCGCCCGTGGTCAGAGTGGGCGGCTGCGCCGGCGGCGATCATGCGGATCAGGTTGCGGGCGACGATGATGTCGGCCGTGGCTCCACAGACGCCCTTCTTGGGTCCCTCCTCCTCGAAGGGGCTGATGCGGCAAGGGCCCATGTTACAGTTGCGACAGCAGACGCCCAGCTCGCCGAAGCCGCACTGGGGCAGCATCGCTTCCAGACGATCCCAGGCGGTCTCGAGGCCCAGTTCTTCAGCCCGGGCCAGCATCTCAAGTGCAGCAGGATCAATGCTCCTGCTCAGAATCTTATCACTGTAAGACTTTTCAGTCATGGGGAATCATCTCCTTGGAGGGCGACCACAAGGGATCGCCCCTACGGGTTGCTTGCCAGTTGCTGCTGGCTCTCCAACGCTTCCAGGAATTGCCGGGCTGTGGCCTGGTCGGCCTGCTGGATGACCTCGCGGGGATAGCGCAGGCTGAGCGCCTTGGTGGGACAGGCCTCCACGCAGGCCGGGCCCTCGGGCCGATCTACGCACAGATCGCACTTGAAGGCGGCCCTCTTGTCTCGACCGGCTATTGTGGTGGTGGCTACGTGTATCGCGCCGAAGGGGCAGACCATCATGCACAGCCGGCACCCGATGCACAGCCGCTGATCCACCGCCGTGTAGGTCTCGGTGCGGTAGGTGGCCCCGGTGGGACAGACCTTCACGCACGGGGCATCCTCGCACTGGCGGCACTGGGTGGATATTTTGACGCTATCCACCTGTATCACGTGGTTGCGGGGCTGTAACCGCTCGCCGGCCAGGATAGCGCCGATGATACTGCCTGCCTCGGTGTGCGCTGCGGCACAGGCTAGTTCGCAGGTGTGACAGCCCAGGCAACGCTCCGGGTTGACCAGAATGAACGGACCTTCTACGGGCATACCTTTCACCTCCTTTTATGTATGGGAATCGTCAGGGCCTCGAAAAGACGGGGAATGGCCAAGCGTGAAACGTGAGACGTGAAGCGTGAAACGTGAGACGTGAAACGTGAAATGTGAAAAATGGAGACAACGAAGAATGGGGACAACAGGGGATAACCAGAAACGCACCCACGGCCAGAAGCGTCGGGGTGGCACCTGCGTTTGAGGAACGTGCAGCAGGCCGCCAGGCTTTCATTGCCTTCAGGAGGGCTTCAACCCTCGGTCAGACTTAGCAGGTTACAACGTTGTACCACCGGAGTACATCTCCGACCGGCTCTTTGTTAGTATAGCACACATTGCGATTTTTGGCAAGGGCGCAAAACTCACCCTGTCACCCTCCACCCGGTTGGCCCACACCTGATCGAAAGTGACCCCGGCGACGAAAGGATGTACGTCCGTCTCCACCCAGTACTGGCGGATGAGGATCTTCTTGGTCAGCATATCCTCAATCGTCAGATCGGTCACATCGTAGCCGAAGTCCCGCAGCGCGGCCCAGGTACGACGGGCGTTCTCCTCCGTCGGCTCGATGAAGACGTCTACGTCCAGCGTGGCCCGCACATAGCCATGTACCGGGAATGCAGTGGCACCAATGATGACGTACCGCCGCCATTCTCCAAACTCCAAGCGTGGCCTCGCGCCGCAGCGAACAGGCAGCGCAAAACCCAACGCCGGCTCTTCAGGCCAACATCCAGCCCCGCCTCTTCGGGGCAGAGCGATGGGCTGCCTTGTTGGGCGTTCGATTTCACCACAGCGCGATGGAAGCGGCCAGCGCCACCTGGCCCAGGTGATAGGTGACGATGACCAACAGCCGGAGCCGAGAGGAAGGCGCGACGAACCGGTCCCAGGCAAGCATGGCGTCGGAACCGAAGAACAGGCTGGCCCCGACGATGACCAGCCCGCGGCGCAGTGACGTCCACTCCGGGCGGAACAGGGTGGCCCAGGCCGAAAAGAGCATCAGGCTGAGCACTACGCTGTAGAGCGCCACGGGGACAAGCAGCGCCCTCTGGCCCTGGCGGCGCAGCCCGGCCGCGATGGAGCGGTAAAGCGTCACGCCGATGGCCGCCACGATGACGAGGAGCACGAGAGTGGGGCAGGGAGGCAGCGTCGGATTCAGCCCGGCAATATAGCAGAGGTGGGCCAGGAGAAACGATACCAGGCCAGGCAGAAAGAAGCGCTCGCCGGGTAGCATCAGGAAGACATCTCCCGCCAGTGAGAAGGCCAGGCCGGGCAGGAAGAAGCGGGCCTGCCAGACGTCGTGCGCATCCTGCGTCAGAAGCCAGGCTCCGATCAGGACGGCGACCAACGTGGCGGGCTTGAAGACGTACTCCAGTCGCTTCCGGTGCCGGGCGACGGCCAGCCAGTCAATCAAGGCCAGGAACAGAGAAATGAGCAATGACCAATGGGCCAATGACCAATTAGCAAATGACCAGTGACTGATAAGCAAATGATCAAGCATGACACTCGCTCCTCACCTGACGGCTGCAATCTGCAATCTCGAACCTCCGGCCTCCAGCCTACCGGGGCCGCAATGCTTCCTGTAATCCATCTCCCACCAGGTTGGCCGCCAACACCGTCAGCGTCAGCGCCAGGCCGGGGAAAGTGCTGGCCCACGGTCCATCCCGCAAGTAGCCCCGGCCCTCGGCCAGCATCGTGCCCCACTCGGGGGTGCCCGGCGGCGCGCCCAGGCCCAGGAAGCTGAGAGCCGCCCCGTTAAGCAGTACCCACCCCAGTTGCGTAGCAGCGAAGGCCACGAGCGGTGCGGCAGCGTTGGGCAGGACGTGGCGCACCATGATACGCCACTCGCTGCATCCCACGGCCCGGGCCGCCTCCACGTAAGGCTGTGCGCGCACCTCCAGGACAGCGCTACGCGCCACCCGGGCATAGGCCGGTGCTGCCGCCAGCCCCACCGCCACTGCCACCGAGCCCATACCCGGCCCCAGCAGTGCCACTACCGCCATCGCCAGGAGAAAGCCGGGGAAGGCCAGTAGCGCGTCCACCGGCCGCATCAACACCGGGTCGATCCAGCCACCGAAGGTACCTGCCACCAGCCCCGTTGGGAGGCCCAGGCCCACAGCCACTATCAGGGCTACCAGGCCCATCCCCAGGGTCCAGCGGCCGCCCCACAGGAGCCGCGCCAGCACGTCCCGGCCCAACAGGTCGGTCCCCAGCGGACGGCCCAGCCCCGGCGGTAGGAGCCCGTGGGCCGTATCGGCCGCCAGGGGGCCGGCGGGAGCCAGAAATGGGACGCAGCCGGCCCCTAGTCCGGCCAACGCCAGCCAGACAAACGCGGCCAGCGCGACCGGCTGTCGCAGGAGGGAACGTCGAGCCGGAGCGGTCCACTCGATCACGTCCCCCCCCTCAATCCTCCCCATAGGAGAGACGCAGCCGAGGGTCCAGCCAGGCCTGCGCCAGGTCCGCTGCCAGACTGACCAGGACGTAGGCCAGGGCGCCGAACACGACGACCCCTCGCACCACCGGCAGGTCGCGCCAGACAATCGCCTCCACCGCCAGTTTCCCCAGTCCCCGGCGGGCAAAGACCGATTCCGTCACCACGGCTCCGCCCAGCAAAAAGCCGAATTGGAGAGCGACGACGGTGAGAGCGGGAGCCAGCGCGGAGCGGAGTACGTGGACGAACATCACCCGCCATGACGGAAGCCCTCGCGCCCGTGCTGCCAGCACGAACGGCTCTCCCATCACCTCCACCACGCGGGCCCGCACCAGCCGGGCGATGGAACCGGAGAGGGCGAAGCCCAACACCAGCGCCGGCAACACCAGATGTCGCAGGTCTCCCTCCCCCGTCGCGGGTAGCCAGCCCAGTTGAAGCGAAAACAGGAGGATCGTCAGGATACCCGACCAGTAGGTGGGCGTGGAGAGGCCCAGCACCGCCACTGTCGTGGCAACTGTATCCAGCCAGGTGAACCGGCGGAGAGCAGCCAGCACCCCCAGCGTCAGCCCCAGCAATACTCCCACCGCTGTCGCCGCTACGGCCAGTTCCGCCGTCGGGGGGAGTTGCTCCAGGACCATCTGGCCCACCGGCCGGCCGTGAAGCCAGGACTGTCCCAAATCGCCCCGCACCAGGTCCAGCAGGTAGCGGGCGTACTGCACCAGCAGGGAATCGTCCAATCCCAATTGGGCGCGTCGTGCAGCGACTTCCTCGGAGGTGGCGCCGGAAGCGGCCAGTAACGCCTGGGCGGGGTCGCCCGGCGTCAACTGCATGGCCATGAAGGCCAGCGTCGCCGCCAACCAAAGGACGAAGGCTGACTGGAGCAGCCTTCGTCCCACATACTCGACTATCATCGCATAATCCCAGAAACCATGTTTTTCCGAAAAACCTGGTTTTTTCTCACTGGGCATCCACCGTCACGTCAATCAACCAGGGGAACCAGCCCTGCGTGTCGAAGCGCAGTCCCTGCACCCGGTTGCTGACTCCGTTCAGGTTAACGTAGTCGCGGATGGGAATCACCAGCGCCTGATCCATCACCCGGAGTTGGACTTGACTGTAGAGCGCAGCCCGTTCCGCCCGGTCGGACGTGCGGGCTGCCGTCTCCAGCCAGGCGTCCAGTTCCGAGTCGCTCACCTGTGCCCAGTTGAAGCCAGCCTGGGAGTGGAAGAACTTGCGCAGGATGTCAGGGTCGCTGCCAGAGAGGTTGAAGGGAATCAGATGATGCCGACCCTCACCTGCTACCTGCAGCGCCTCCGGATAACTCACCACCTGGCTATTCACACCAACTCCCAGTGCCGACCACTGGGCCGCGAGCAACTGTCCTACCTCCGGCACATAGCCCCACCCCATCAAGTAAAGGTCGAGAGTCAGCGATTCTCCGTCTTGGTCACGGGTGCCGTCGCCATCGGTGTCCGACCAACCGGCCTCATCCAGCAGTGCCGCCGCCTGCACAGGGTCATAGGGGTAGGTTTCCCGCACCGCAGGCTCATAGCCGAAAGTGACCGCCGCCAGCGGCCCGTAGGCCACCGGGGAAGTGTCTCGGAAGACAGTGGAGATGATAGCCTGCCGGTCGGTTCCGTAGAGGAGCGCCTGCCGCACCTGGATGTCGTCCAGCGGCGGGCGGGTGGTGTTCATGAAGACCATCAGCGAGATGCCGGGAATGGGCACCGCTTCGATGCGGAAGTCGGGGCTGGCCTCCAGCCGGGCAACATCCTGCGGGGGGATCTCCCCCATCACGTCCGCCTCCCCCGTCTCCAGCACAGGCGAGCGGGTAGCCAGGTCGGTGAAGAAGCGGAACTCGATCTCCTCCGGTTGGGCCGTCTCGTGTTGATAGATGGGCGGTCCCCAGGCATAGTCGGGGTTCCGCCGAAGCAACAGGTGATCCCCCGGCACGTACTCGGCGAAGAGGAATGGCCCGGTGCCTACCTGGTGTAACTGATACTCGTCCCCCCACTGCTCGACGGCAGCGGGGGAGACCATCCCCAGATAGACCTGACTGAGCGCGTCGAGGAGCGGCACGAAGGGCTCGCTGAGATGGATGCGGACCGTATACTCGTCCACCACTTCCGTCCGCTCGTAAGGGCCGAGCATGAAGCGGGCCTTCTGGGAAGCCAGGTCGGGGCTGGTGATGCGCGCCAGGTTGAAGCGCACCGCCTCGGCGTTGAAGGGGGTACCGTCGTGGAAGGTGACGCCCTGGCGCAGATAGAAGGTGTAGACCAGCCCATCGTCGGAGACCACCCACCGTTCGGCCAGACCGGGGACGAATTTTCCAGCCCCAGGGTCTCGATAGACCAGAGTATCGTACACCGAGGTAAGGGGAATGCCCAATTCCGACGAGACGTTGACGTGAGGGTCAATCCCCGAAGGAGCCAGCGTCAAACCGTAGACGATGCGAGCCCTGGAAGGTGGCGCGCTGCAGCCAATCAACAGCGATGAAAGCAGTACGAGGAAGAGAAAAGGACGTCTCACTACATACACCTCCTTGTAGAGCCCATAAAGCAAGATTATATCACACCCGATGGGGTTGACAAATCAAGCCCTCAACGGTACAATGTACCTCCGATGCAAGAAACCGCGAAGCCCCTGGACCGAAATCGCCTGAGTGTGCTGATGGCTGTACTCCTGCTGGGCAGTGTGCTCTTTCGCTTCATCGAACTGCCGGAGCAGGTGTGGAAACTGCAGCCTCTGGGGTCACCTCTGGAGATCCACATTACCGGTACCTGGCTGCTAATCACGCTGATGGTCGGCCTGGTCTGCACCGGCACCAATCTTATCCTGCACGATCATCCATACCTGGAGGAACACCCCAAACGGCCCATTTACATCTCCTGGATTCTGCCTGGGGTGGTGGCTGGACTCTCCGCTTACCTGCTGGCACGCGCCTCTACGTGGCCCGTATTGATGGGAGAACTAATGCTGGTCGGTCTCAGCATGAGTCTGGTCATCTCCACCGAATACAACGCTGTCTGCCCCGATACCCCTGGCTATCCCCTGGCCCGCCTCGCCCTCAACGTATTGGCCTACCTGCTGGCCTTCACCCTTTTTGCCATCATCTACCACACCCGCACTCGTAGCCTGGTGACCGCCACTCTGACACTGCTCGCGACCACGCTGCTGGCACTGGACTTGCTGAGCGCGGCGGACGTGCGGTTTCGGCGCGTGCTTCTGTTTGCCAGCATCGTGGGCCTCGTCGTCGGCGAGAGCACCTGGGCACTTAACTACTGGCAAATCAGCGCCTGGGCTGGCGGGTTGTTTCTGTTGCTCATATTCTACATCGCTGTCAACGTGGCTCATCAGTACCTGCTGCAGCGCCTGAGCCTGTCAGTCCTGGTGGAGTTCATCATCGTTGCCATCGTTGTGCTAGCCATCGTATTGCTCAGAGCCCCTTGATGCTGATTTTTCTGCTCCTATCTGCGAAAATCTGCGGGCATCTGCGGCCCATTCCATCCTACCTGGGGAGGAGAAATCGTGCAAAGTGAAATACCTCCGCTAGCAGTTAAGATTCCTCCGCGCATCGCGCGCCTGGAGGAACTGGCGTACAACTTCTGGTGGAGTTGGCACCGCCAGGCCCGCGATCTGTTCAAGACGCTGGACTATCCGCTGTGGCGCAGCACTGGCCACAATCCGGTGAAAATGCTGCTGGAGGTGTCGCCAGAGCGGCTGGAGGAACTGGCAGCCGACCCGACCTTCCTCCGCCAGTATGACGCTGTGCTGATGGCGCTTGACGCCGACCTGAGCAACGGGCATCTCTGGTTTCCGGCCCATCATCCTGACCTGACGGCCCGCCCCGTCGCCTACTTCTCGGCCGAGTTTGGGTTGCACCAATCGCTGCCCACCTACGCTGGCGGTCTGGGAGTGCTGGCGGGCGACCACTGCAAAGAGGCCAGTGACATCGGGCTGCCCTTCGTCGCGGTGGGCTTCCTCTACGAGATGGGTTACTTCCGCCAGCGCATCACCGCCGATGGGTGGCAGGAAGCGATCTACCCGCGCTTCAAACCGGAGGAGGTCGCTATTCGTGAGGCTACCCCCCCCCAGCCCCCCCCTCCGGGGGGGGGAGAGGGGAGGGAGTCCCTCCCTCCTGGGGGGGGTGAGGGGGGGGTCTTTGTCCCGGTTGAAGTAGGCGACCGCACCGTACACGTGCAGGTCTGGCACGTTCAGGCCGGGCGCACACGCCTCTACCTGATGGATGCCGACAACGATCTGAACGCCCCCTGGGACCGGGAACTAACCGCCCGGCTGTATGGCGGCGACCAGGAGATGCGCATCCGGCAGGAGATCGTGCAGGGCATCGGTGGCCTGCGCGTACTGCGGGCACTGGGGATTGAGCCGCTCGTCTTTCACCTCAACGAGGGGCACTCCGCCTTCCTAGTGCTGGAGCGCGCGCGCACACTGGTCGAGGCCGGGCAGTCATTCGACCAGGCCCGCCAGGCGGTACAGGCGACGACCGTCTTCACCACACATACGCCGGTGCCGGCGGGTCACGACGTTTTCCCCTTCCACCTGGTCGAGAAGTACTTTCACGCCTACTGGCCTCGCCTGGGACTGAGCCGGGAGCAGTTCCTGGAACTGGGCAGCCCCCTCCAGCCCCCCCCTCCAGGGGGGGGAGAGGGGGGGATATGGCAGCAGGGCTTCAACATGACCGCGCTGGCACTGCGCATGTGCGGGTACCGCAACGGTGTAAGCAAACTGCACGGCGAGGTATCGCGGCGTATGTTTCAGTCGCTTTGGCCCGACAAGCCAGTGGAACAGGTGCCCATTTCGCACATCACCAACGGCATCCACGTGCCGGCCTGGATCGGTGAGGCGGTAAACAAGATTTATCGTAAGTACCTGAGACCAGATTGGATCGAGTGGCACGACGACCCCGCGCTATGGGAGCGCATCCTCGACGTGCCCGAAGAGGAACTGTGGGCTGCCCACCTGCACCTGAAGCGCAAGTTGATGAGCCTGATCCGTGAGCGAGCGCGGCGGTGGCGCATTGAGGGGCTGATGAATCCAGAGCAGGTACTGTGCGCCGGGCCATTCCTGGACCCCGACGCGCTCATCATCGGCTTCGCGCGACGCTTTGCCACCTACAAGCGGGCCACGCTCGTGTTCCACGATCTGGAGCGGCTGAAGCGGCTGCTGCACGACCGGTATCGGCCCGTGCAGTTCATCTTTGCCGGCAAGGCCCACCCGGCCGACGATGGAGGCAAGCGGCTAATCCAGCAGGTGTACAACATCGCCAGGGACCCGGCAATGGGGGGACGCATCGCCTTCATCGAGGACTACGACCTGCA
>CAZZEX010000132.1:0-11577 GCA_964653285.1 uncultured Anaerolineales bacterium | reverse complement strand
GTATACGGAAATGCTCGCAGATTTCAAATCAGAAGCCAAAACGGGAATTGCTGCTGCTCAGTCTAGCCGTGCAAACTGATTCCCGGGCTCGCAGTCCCCGTCCCCGGGGGCGTCGTGGGCAAGGATACCCTGTTAGAAACTGTCAGATAGTCTCAAATTATGTGCTTGGGCGGGGAAAGAGTTGGGATGATCCCCTTTTGCTCGGTCTGGATTGCCAAATCCAGACCTTGCCGCCGGATTTGGCAATCCGGCAAGAGCAGTGATGACGTAAGCACATAATTCACTACTATGTCGAAACTGTGACCCGCTGCATGGGACGTCCCCGGGACGGGGACTTTGAGCATGGGTCTCCAGGATTTCGCGGTGTGTACAACCAGCAATTCTCATTATGGGGCGTAGGGGCAGGGCCTTGTGCCTGCCCTGGGTGTGAAAACAGATATTTGGGCAACCACGAGGGTTGCCCCTACGTTTGGATCTCAAAATGAGAATTGCTGGTGTACAACTTAACTCGCACAAGTTGCGTATTCAGATGAAGGGGTTATAATTGGACGTGTAGTGTTTATGCTAAGGAGCAAAACGATGAAAGAAGATCGACGCCCAATGCCCATCCAGCCAGACGACACCGGCGCACTGCTGGCGTGGCTTCAGGATATGGCACGCCAGGCACGCCTGGCCTGGCGGCTGTTGTGGGACCGGCGTGTGCCACTGTGGACGAAGTTAGTTCCATCGGCGGCGCTGGCGTATGTAATTTCTCCCGTGGACTTCATCCCCGCTGCTGTAGTGCCGGGCCTGGGCCAACTGGACGACGTCGCCGTGCTGCTGATCGGGGTAAAACTCTTCATCGAGTTAGCCCCGCCGGACGTGGTGCGCGAGCACCTGCTGGCGCTGGGGGCACGCATCAAAGAGTGGCACGTGGTGGAGGAGGAGGGTGGACCGCCCGTGGTGATCGAGGGAGAGTACGAGGCAAGAAAGCCGGAGACGGAGGGGACAAAAGCAAGGGAGATGTAGCCTGCTCACTCACGATGCGCCGGAAGAGAACGGGGGTCTCCCGAGCCGTCACGCTGTCCAACTCGCCCGTAGGCTCGTCGGCCAGGATCAGTTGGGGGCTGTTGGCCAGAGCCCGGGCAATGCCCACCCGCTGTTGCTGACCGCCCGACATCTCGTATGGGCGGTGATGAATCCATCAAGAGTTAAAATTCAACAGCAAGGAGCCAGGATGAGTGAAATCCTGAGACAACTGCAACAAGCCGTCATCGTGGGCGAGCCCGACCAGGCGCGGGAACTGGCAGCGCAGGCGCTGGAGGCGGGTGTGGTGCCGCTGATTGTTATCGAGGGAGCGCTGAACCCCGGAATGCAGGTCGTCGGCGACCGGTACGAGCGTGGCGAGTATTTCATCCCCGACTTGGTGATGGCCGCCGAGGCGATGAAGGCCGCGATGAAGATGTGCGAGCCAGCGCTAATGGCGCGGCAGGAGCAGCGCCAGGTGCCCGGCACCGTCGTCATCGGCACCGTCGAGGGGGACATCCACGAAATCGGCAAGAGCCTGGTGGCGACGATGCTCAGCGCGGCGGGCTTCCAGGTGCACGACCTGGGGGTAGACGTGCCCGCCAGCCAGTTCGTCGAGCAAGTTCAGGAGACAGGCGCGAACGTCGTCGGCCTCTCCGCGCTGCTGACGACGACGATGCGCAACCAGGAGGCGGTCATCGAGGCACTGAAGGAAGCCGGCCTGCGCGAGCAGGTCAAGGTCATCATCGGCGGCGCGTCGGCCGGCCCCGAATGGGCGCAGACCATCGGCGCGGACGCTTACGCCGAGAATGCAAACGAGGCGGTGGGGGTGGTGAAGCAACTGTTGGGGAGTAGTGATGGAGGACATCCTTTCGAGGCTGAAGAGTGACAGCGTCATCGTCGCTGATGGCGCGATGGGCACGATGTTGCAGGCGGCGGGGTTACCCCTCGGCATGCCCCCCGAGGGCTGGCTACTGGAGAACCCCGACGCGGTGCGCGATGTGCACCGCGCCTACGTCGAGGCCGGGGCCGACCTGATCCTGACCTGCAGCTTTGGCGGGACGCGGACGCGGCTGGAGCAAGTCGGGCTGGCGGAGCGCGTGGCCGAGGTCAACCGGCGAGCGGTCGAGATCGCCCGCGAGGCCGTCGGTGACAAGGTTTACGTGGCCGGCGACATCGGCCCAATGGGGGAGTTCCTGGCTCCGCTGGGCCAGCTCACCTACGAGCAAGCAGTGGAGGTCTTCGCCGAGCAGGCCGCAGCGTTGGCTGAGGCCGGGGTGGACGTGCTCTACATCGAGACCATGTCCGACCTGGACGAGGTGCGGGCTGCCGCTGAGGCAGCACAGCAGGCCGGGTACGGCATCCCCATCTTCGCCACCCTCTCCTTCGACAGCCACGGACGGACGAACATGGGGGTGCGCCCGGAGCAGGCGACGGAGACGTTGCTGGCTCTTGGGGTGGATGCCCTCGGAGCCAACTGCGGGACGACGCTGGAGATGACTGAGGGAGCCGTAGCGAAGATGCACGAGGCCGCGCCCCAGACCCCACTTATCGCCAAGCCGAATGCTGGCGTGCCACGCCTGGTGGGGCAGGAGGTGGTGTACGATGCCACGCCGGAGGATATGGCGGAGTATGCCCGCAGATTCGTCGCGCTGGGGGCACGGGTCGTAGGGTCCTGCTGTGGTTCGACCCCGGCGCACACCGCCGCCATCGCCGAGGCGGTAACCTGAGACCTGAAATTCTTGGAGTTACAGGCTTCAAGTTAGCCGCGCCGCCGAGAGCACCCCTGGGTTGGTGTCGTGAAGCATCAACTCCACCAGCCGCTCAGCGACGACGAAGGCCCAGGCCAGCCCCCGGCCTCCGAACCCCACCGCGAAGTACACCTGCGGCAGGTCGGGCAGCCGGCCTACCAGCGGCAGACCGTCGGGGGTAAATCCCATCACTCCTGACCAGCGGCTGACGCTGCTCGTATCTATCTCGGGGAAGTAGCACGACGCGAAGCGGACCAGCCCGTTCTGCACCACATCGTCCAGTTTGACCTCCTGTGTCTTCCTTCCCCCCACGAGGGGAAAGGGCCGGAGATGGGAGCGTGGATGTCGCCAGCCGCCCAGCAAAAGCCGGCGGTCGGGTAATTGGCGGCAGTACTCGTACCCGTAATCGGCGCAGAGGGACTGTTCCAGCACCACCGCGTCCAGTGGCTCAGTGGCAAAAATGAGGCTGCGGGTGGGAGCGACTTTGTCGGTGAAGTAGAAATCAAACAGCGGGGCGTAACCGTTGATCGCCAGCACAACTCCGCTGCAGAGCACGGTGCGGCCCTGTGCCCAGACGCGCACGCCGTTTTTCTCCGGCTCCACGCTGTAGACCTCGGTGCCTGCGTGGACGGTCACGTCGCTCGTGGTCAGCAGCGCGCGGGTCAACGCGGCGGCGTCCACCATCACGTCGTCAGGATAGCGCAGGGCGGCGTGGAAACCACGGTCCAGGGGATCGCTGGGACCGAACTGGACATCGAAGCCGTCCTTTTGTAGCAACGCGGCCGATTCCTCCAGTGCATCTGCCTCGACATCCTCGACGGCCAGCGCGAGGCTGCCGGTGTGCTCGACCGGCACCCCCAGCCGCTCAGCGGCCTCGACCAGCCGCTCTCGCCCCTCGATGGTGAGCGCCCAAACCTCCCGCGCTTTCTGGCGGCCATAAGCGGAGATGGCCCAGTTGTAGTGGCCGGCCAGGCCGGTGAGCACCATGCCGGCGCTGCGCCCGGTCGCACCCCCTGCCACGCTCTGGGCCTCCAGGACTGCCGTGTCGAACCCCTCGCGGGCCAGGCGCGCAGCCACTGCCGCACCCCCCAGCCCCGCCCCGACGACGACTACGTCGCAGGCATCAGCCCGCTTCTGCTCTTGTCCTGCCCACATCGGTATTCTCTACCTCCCGCCCCATATTCTACCCCGAACTGGATTTCTGCGCCACCGCGGTCAGGACGTGGTAGCGACTGTCGGCGTAGACGATAGCGACGTTGCCGAAGGTCTCGTGAATGATGTTGTTGTAGCGCAGAAAGCGGTTGGCGACGAGAAAGAGCCGTCCGCCACGACGAAGCACCCGCGCCGCATCGCGCACGAACTGGCAGGCCACCTCGTAGTCCACGCCCACGCCCTGGTGGAAGGGCGGGTTGGTGATGACCGCGTCGAAGCGGCGATCGAAGCGCCGCCTTGAGCCTGCCGAAAGGACGGCGGAACCGCAGTCGGAGAGCAGCACCTCAGCGTTGGCGATCCCGTTTGCCTCCAGCGTGAGGCGGGCCGATTCGACGGCGCGCACATCGGCGTCCACGAGCACGACCTGGCCAACCCCTCCCCCGGCCCCTCCCCTACAAGGAGAGGGGGGATGAACGGCACGGCGGGCAGCCGCCAGCCCGGCCAACCCCGTTCCACACCCCAGGTCGAGCACGTGGTCACGGGCACCAATCTCCATCGCGCCCACCAGCGCCGCTGTGCCATCGTCCAGCCGGTCCCAGGCGAAGACTCCCGCCTTGCTGACCAGCGTCGTCTCGACGCCGTCCAGAGTGATAGTGCGGGTGGCGTAGCCGTCTGCGGGCGGGGATAGTTGCAGCCCATCCGGTCTGGCCGTCGGTCCGACCGCCGTTTTGACAGTAAAAGCGACGTGGTAGCCCTTCTTCTGCCGCACCACGCCGCATTGTCCGAACAGTTCGCGAGTATAGGCAATGGCTCCCTTAATCCCGGCCCGCTTGCTGGCGACGAAGTAGAAGCGACCGCCCGGCCGGAGCACCCAGGCCACGCCACGGATCAGTTCCTCCTGCACGGCCCGGCCGCGCGGGAGGTGGCTCAGCACCAGGTCGAACGAGGCGGGGGGCAGCCCGGCTACGCCGTCGGCCAACCGCACCTCAGCGTTGGCGACGCCGTTGGCGGCCAGCGTTCGCTCGGCGCAGGCCACCGCGGCCACGTTGCAATCCACCAGCGTAACGTGGCCCCGTGGGGCCAGAGTGCTCGCGACCGCGCCAATGATGCCCGTCCCGCAGCCCAGGTCGAGCACACCGTCCCCTGGCTCGATTCCGGCCACCTCCAGCAGCGCCGCCGTGCCCGGATTGAGCCGGTCCCACGACCAGACGCCCGGTTTGCCGACGATGGCGACCTCGTGGCCATGAGCCTCGACGGTGAACTTGCGGAAGGTGTAGTAGTCAGCCATGCTACCTATTGCACCACCCCTTCGCCGCCGATTGAATATCGGGCAGATAGTCTATTGGAACGGCGCAGGAGCCACTTGTCTACGGAAAGAGCGTAGGCCACCAGCGCGCACACGGTCCCCACTGAGATCATCAGGCCAGCCCTGAAGGCCAGCGGGTCGTAACGGAAGGTCACGTTGTGATCTCCGGAGGTCAGGTAGACGCCCAAGAAGCGGTCCACCTTTAGCAAACGCCACGGCTGACGATCCACCGACACACGCCAGCCTGGGAACCAGGACTCCAGCACGATGAGTAGGTCGCCAGGCCCCGCACTGGTGACGAGGACTTCAATCTCATTGGGGGTGGGACGGCTCGTCCTCTGCTCGGTGACCTCCGTGGTCGTTCCCAGGGGAGCGTGCCTCTCCTGTATCCGGTGGTAGGGGACAGTGAACGCGAACGGCAAGGCCTCGGGAATGTGCCAGATTTCCAGGTGCTGGATTTCCCTCACCAGTTGGGGCGGGCTGTCGCCCCGGGCCTCGACAGGCGTCCCGGCAGGAACGATGACGTATTTTGGCGCTGCGTGGACTGAGCCAGGAGCCAGGCCGTCAACGACAGTGGCCACCGTCCATCCCAGGGTTACGTTGAGCGACCGGAGATGATGTCTGTAGTGGGCATACGAGCCAGCTTGCCGTCGGGTGTCAACATCGTTGGCAACAGCGTACTCTGAGGGGTCATAGGATGCCAACCACGTCAGGGCCTCATCTATCTCGGGCCGGAGTGGGGATAGCCTCAGGAGCGCGCGGTTGGTCTGGTAGAGGTGCAAGACAGAGTGGCCGACGAGCACAAGTACACCCATGGCCAGGAGCATGCGACCAGCTCGCTCCAGGTAGGGGCAAGCCAGCCGCAGTGAGAGCGCCCGGCAACGCAACCAGACATCTTCCAGCCCCAGGCCGGCCAGTAGGACAAGCGCAAAAGCGCCGATCCGCAGGGCCCGGGCCGGGAACCGAAATTGATACAGGAACGGGATGGCGGAGAAAACGTGGCGGAGGAACGAGAATCTGGCGGCTCCCCAGGCCAGCATGAATACGAAATAGGTGGCAAAGGTCAGGACGACGCACTGGCGGCGGCGCGCTGCCGGGATAAGAAAGGCCAAAAGTACGAAAGGCATCACGCCCACATAATTGTAATACTCTTGCACATAGGGCAGGTTCTCCAGACTGGTCTGGCGGTAGTATTCCGGCTCGCTGATCAGGTAGTTTGTGAGCAGGTGGGAAACTGTCTGTGACCCGCTGAGACCGGGATCTACGCCTTTGTGGATGTACGAACGGGCCGCCCACTCTGGCAGGAGTTGTACGGCGATGAGTCCCAGGGCGAATGTACCGGCAAGGACGAAAACCTGCGTCTGCTCCCATAGAGCGTGGAAGTCCCGCTGGTGAAAGACGCAGGTGACGAGGAGGATGACCAGCCCCATCAGCACGTACAATGGGATGTATAGGTTGCCGGTCAGAAACAGCATCGCTGGAGAGATTGCCGCCAAAGCGATGCCCCAGCGCGTGCGTCTCTCCAGCGCATAGAGGATACCGGCAAAGCACCACGGCACCCAGGCCAGGCCGACGGCCAGTTGGAAGTGGCCAGCCCACAGATGCGCTGGCATCCCCCCTGCCAACATATAGGTTGCTCCGCACCACAAGCGGGCGGGGCCTCGCGTGCCCAGCACCTTCATCAAGGCCCACATTCCGATACCAGCCAGTGCAAACGCTGTCACTGCGGCGACCTTGGCGCCGTTGTTCACGCCGAGGAGGAACATCGGGAACGAGACGAAGGGATTGAAAACGAACAGGAAGGGATCAGTGATCAGCGACTTGCCGTGTTGGACGTAGGGATTCCAAAGGGGAAATTCTGTGCCCTGATGAACCGCCTCTACGACAGGCATAGCGATGCCGGTCAATACCTCGGTCTCGCCGGGCAGCGCGAGGTCGGGGCTCAGGTCAAGAAGGGGATACGAGTAGATGATACTCAAGCAGACCAACACGCTGATTTCCAGCCCGGTCAGAAGGACGGGGTAGAGGCGACCTAGCCACGATTCGGGGGCGGACCACAGGTCTCGCGCCGCCAGTGGAGGGAGCTTCTGTGCTGCGCGGCGTTGGTTGGCCCTTCGCCAACTGTAGATGATCAGGACGTCCAGCACGAAGCTAAGGAGAATCGCCCCGATGATGAGAACCAGCGTCAGGTTACTCGACATAGGTAGACAATGTGGAACGCCTTCAGTTAGTACTCGTAGCAACTGCCGCCGATGAACTCCCGCAGGAGCGAATCGGGCGGGATGGCCGAATCGTCCTCGACCGGGGTGACGGACTTCAGGAGATGATACACGCGCTCGGCGCGCGTGAAGGCATCCTCACGCAGCGGGTCGTCTCTGTACTGTTTCACCCACCTCTCGAAGTAGCCGAACAGCCTGGCCTGCATGATGGGGAGTTCATACGGCAGGCCGCTGTTGACGATGTAGTCGGTCGTGTTGACGTAGGGGATAATGTGGCGAAGTTCGCTACTGCGGACGTAGTGCCAGTGTTCCAATGTCTGCTGGGGATCGTAGGCGCGGTGAGTGGCATCGCGTACCATACGGCGCATCAACCGCAGGTCCGTCCAGCGCACGAACTTTCCATCCGGCCCTTTCATCTGCAGCAACGGCTCGATGTACAGTTTGAACTTCCGTTCGTCGTCAATGGAGCGGGTCATGTCAGCGTACAGACCATGCAGGCTGTCAATGAGGATGACGTCGTTCGGCCCGATCCACATGGGGGTGTGATCGTCGTGTCGCTCGCCAGTCTTGAAGTCGTAGAACGGAATCCGTACCTCCTCCCCGGCGATCAGACGCACCAGATGCTCGTTGATGAGTTCCAGGTCGAGGGCCTGTGGCGTCTCGAAGTCGTAATCGCCGAACTCATCTTTGGGGTGGAGTTCCAGGTCGAAGAAGTAATTGTCCACGGTGAGCGGGATCAGGCTGAGGCCCATCTTCTTCAGCAGGTGGCTGAGTTTGGTGGTTGTGGTCGTCTTGCCGGAGGAGGAGGGCCCGGCAACGATGACGATCTTCACGCGATCACGGCGCTCCTTGATGATCTCCGACGCGGTGGTGATGTCCTCGTTATAGGCCCGGTCGGTCTCCCGCACGATCTCAGGGAACTCTCCGCCGGCGATGCGCGCGTTCAACCGTTCGACGGTGTGGAGATCGTGGTCAACAGCCCAGTCCAGAACTTCCCAGGTCTTGTGCCAGGGGATATTCTCGGAGGGACGGGCCGAGCGCTTGGCCCGCTCCTGTCGCTGGCGGGCACGCTCGTCGCGATAGAGAATGTAGGTCTTGGCCGTTTTGGCGTGGCCACTTTCAATCAGCACCTTCTCGACGATGTCTTGGATTTCCTCGATGGTGGGAGTGTGACCGGGCGGCGTGGTCTCCTCCAGCATAGCCACGACCTGGTCGGCCAACCCCTCCGCGATGGAGCGGTCGCGCCCGCCCACCGCCACCGCTGCCCGATAGATGGCGTTGGTGATGCGTTCCTCATTGAAGGGTACGATAGCACCTGTTCGCTTGACCACGTGCGTAATCTTCGCCATGTCGTGCCTCCTGCCCTGTCTTGTGTCACCGTTGCTCCATCTCTGCCACATTGGTAACTACAGCCGTCCCCAGGCAGAACGGTTGGAACGTATCCTTTAGGACGCAGATTAACGCTGATCCACGCTGATCTTTAATTTTATCTGCGAAAATCTGCGTGAATCTGCGTCCGATCTCGGGTTCGGCAGGGGGTCTGGGTAGTTACCTACATTGTATCACAGTTGGAGGCAGGACGTCAAGGCTACGGCCTGGTCAAGCGGGCCGACTGGTTGGCGTCCTTGCAGGTCACCGTGCCACTGGAGCCGGAGACGGCGGCGCGCGTGGCGGAGGTTTGAATCACTGGGCCACTGAAAAACATTGACGGCACTGATGCAGTGCCTCAGTGATTCCAAAGCCGTAGAACCACTGAAGCACTGAGGTCACTGACTGCACTGATCACCCCTCAGTGTCTTCACTCCTGTTCAGTGCCTCAGTGATTCCCGCTCAATGTACTCCAACGCCTGGTGCCGGAAATAGGTGTTGTACAACTCAGCGTAGTGCCCACCCTGCGCCAGCAGCCCCTCGTGGTCTCCCTCCTCAATGATGCGCCCATCCCGAATGACGATGATGCGGTCGGCGTGCCGGACGGTGGAAAGGCGGTGGGCGATGACGATGGAGGTGCGGCCCCGCATCACTGTCTCCAGTCCCTCCTGGATCTGCGCCTCGGTGAAAGGGTCCACGCTGGCGGTGGCCTCGTCGAGGATGAAGATAGCAGGGTCCTGCAGGAGCACCCGCGCCAGCGCGACCAGTTGCCGCTGACCCATCGAAAGCCGCGCCCCCCGCTCCCCCACATCGGTCTGCAGGCCGTCGGGCAGGTCCTCCAGCCAGTCACCGCCGCCCACCTGGCGGGCCGCCTCCTCGACCTCGGCGTCGTTGGCCCCGGGCTTACCGTAGCGGACGTTGTCGCCCACCGTGCCGGAGAAGAGAAAGGGCACCTGGGGCACGATCCCCAACTGTCGCCGATACTGGGCCAGGTCGAAGGTGCGAATGTCCTGCCCATCCACCAGGATCTGCCCGGACTGGAACTCGTAGAAGCGTACCAGAAGCCGCGCCACGCTGGTCTTGCCCGCACCGGTGTGGCCCACCAGCGCGATCGTTTGCCCCGGCTCGACGGTCAGCGAGAGGTCGGGCAGCACCACCTCGTCGCCAGTGTAGGAGAAGGTCACGTGGCTGAACCCAACCCGGCCCTTCAACTCCGGCACCGGCCGGCTCGCTGTCTGAACAACCCTGGACCTGGCGTCCATCAGCGCAAAGACTCGCTCGGCGGCTGAGAGGCCGTCCTGGAACTGGCTCCAGAAGGAGGCGATGTTGATCATCGGGAACCAAAAAGTTCCCATCGCCTGGATGAAGAGAAACCACTCGCCCGGCGAGATAGCCCCTCGCAATGCGTTGCGCCCGCCAAAGTAGAGGACGACCGCCAGCGCAATGCCGAAGGTGCCCCCCAGGACGGGGAAGATGGATACGAACGTCAGCCCGCGCACCAGGTTGACCTTGTAGGTCTGCCGGTTCAGCGCGGCGAACTCGTCGTACATCGTCGTTTCCTGGCGGAAGGACTTGGCGACCGCGATGCCGCTGACCGATTCCTGGATGTTGGCGTTGATCTGGGCCAGGATGCGGCGGGCTTTCTGCGTGACCCGGCGGGCGAAGCGCCGGAAACTCAGCGCCAGCACGACGACGAGGGGACTCATCGCCAGCATCAGGAGCGTCAACCCCGGCTGGATGGTGAGCAGGACGACCGCCATGATGAGCACGACCAGCACGTGGCTCAACAGGTTCATCGTCAGGTCCACGACGGTGGCGAAATCCCGTGTGTCGGAGGTGACGCGGCTGACGATCTTGCCGGTGGGGTGTTCGTCGAAGAAGGAGAGGTCACGCCGGACGACGGCGCTGAAGACGTCCTCACGCAGTTGCAGCACCACGTCGCCGATGGCGCGGGCGGAGAAGGTCTGGCGGACAAAGTTGAACAGCCACGAGAACAATCGCAGCCCCAGGATACCACCTACCAGCAAGATCAGCAGGTGTGTGGTCGGGTTCACCAGCAGCCGGTCCAGGCCCCGCGAGATGAGTACCGGCACGCCGGTGTCAAGCAGCGAGCCCAACGTGATCATCAGAGCGACGACGAGCATGGCCCGCAGTTGCGGGCGGAAGTAGCCCAGGATGCGGCGCACGAGTTCGACGTCGCCGTATTCCCGGTCGTAGGATTCGGTGTCGAGGCCGCTCAGAATAAAGGCCAAAGCCCTACCTCCTGGCCCTCACCCCCCGGCCCCCTCTCCCAAAACTGCTGGGAGAGGGGGAGAAGAGTGTCTACCCACAGGCCGCCGTGATCTCCACCAGTACTGTTTCGATATCCTGTTCCACTTGCTCATTGCTGAACCGGATCACGCGATAGCCATACGTTTCAAATTGCTCTGTGCGCGCCTGGTCACGCTCCGCCTGTGCTCCGTGGATGCCGCCGTCAATTTCGACAACCAGCCGATGCGCTGCACAACAGAAGTCAGCAATGAACGGCCCCAGGGGATGCTGTCGCCGAAACTTCAGGCCATTGAGTTGCTTGGCTCGCAGTCGCTGCCACAGAGCCTTTTCGGCTGGTGTCATTCGCTGCCGCAATTCCTTGGCTCGCTGTTGTACCGCTGCCGATGTGCGGATACGACGGGTTCTCACTTTCCTATCTCCTTTCTCCGCGCCCTCTCCCAAAACTGCTGGGAGAGGGGGAGCGGCCCCCCCTCCCCTAAGGTTGGGGGAGGGGTCGGGGGTGGGG
>CAZZEX010000131.1:0-12009 GCA_964653285.1 uncultured Anaerolineales bacterium | reverse complement strand
TCGGGCTGGATCGCGAGTTGGACTGGCTGCGCAACATGCACGACTGGATGATCAGTAAGAAGCGGTACTGGGGACTGGCGTTGCCCATCTGGGAGTGCGAGAGGTGCGGCCACGTCGAGGTCATCGGCGACGAGCGCGAACTTGAAGCACAGGCGGTAGTCGGCTGGCAGGAGTTTGAGGGACACACTCCTCACCGGCCCTGGGTGGACGCAGTGCGCATCGCCTGCCCGAAGTGCGGCGCGGAGATGAGCCGCATCCCCGAGGTGGGCAACCCCTGGCTAGATGCAGGGATAGTCAGTTTCAGCACCCTTCAGTACCGGACAAACCCAGACTACTGGCGAGCGTGGTATCCGGCCGACTGGATCAGCGAATCCTTCCCCGGCCAGTTCCGCAACTGGTTCTACAGCCTCCTGGCGATGGCGACGGTGCTGGAGAACTCTCCGCCTTTCAAGACTTGCTTCAGCTATGCACTGCTCGTGGGCGAGGATGGCCGGGAGATGCACAAGTCGTGGGGGAACGCCATCGAGTTCAACGAGGCTGCCGATCGGATGGGGGTGGATGTGATGCGCTGGCTCTACTGCCGCCAGAAGCCGGAGAACAACCTGCTCTTCGGCCATGGCAGGGCGGACGAGGTGCGCAGGCAGTTCCTGATCCCGCTGTGGAACGTGTATTCGTTCTTCGTGACCTACGCGAACATTGATCGCTGGGAGCCTGGTAAACTGGTGAATTGGGAAACTGGTAAATTGGTAAGTGAGGAAGCAGGTCACCAGTCTACCAATCTACCAATCTACCGATCTGCCAGCCTGTTGGACCGATGGATCCTGGCGCGACTGAACCAGGTCGTGGCGCACGTGACCGACCGCCTCGATAACTATGACGCCTACGGGGCGACGCTGGCGGTAGAGCCTTTCTTGGACGATCTGACCAACTGGTACGTACGCCGCAGCCGGCGGCGGTTCTGGAAAAGTGAGCAAGACACGGACAAGAGCGCGGCCTACGCCACCCTCTACCAGGTTCTGACGACGCTCTGCCGGTTGCTTGCGCCCTTCATGCCCTTCGTCACTGAGGCGATGTACCAGAACCTGGTGCGTTCGGTTGATCTGGATGCCCTGGAGAGCGTCCACCATACCGGTTGGCCCCAGGCGGACCCTGCGGCGGTGGATGAAGACCTCCTGGCGCGGATGGCGCTGGCCCGGCAGGTGGTCGCGCTGGGCCACTCCGCCCGCAACAGCCGGAGCATCAAACTGCGCCAGCCCCTGGCCTGCGCGCTGGTACACCTGGAGTCGGGCGCCGACGAACTGGACGAGGAACTGCTGGCCCTGGTGCGGGACGAACTGAACGTCAAGCGGGTGAAGTTCGTGGAGGCGATGGAGGAACTGGTGACCTATCGTCTCCTCCCGGACAACAAGGTGCTTGGCCCCCGCTTCGGGAAGCGGTTCCCGGCGGTGCGGGCCGCGCTCGCGGCTCAGGATCCGCTGGCGGCGCTGCGGCGGCTGCGGGCGAGGCTCCCCCTGCGGCTGGAGCTTGCCCTGAGCGAGGCCGAAGGGGTCGAGGGGAAGGAGGTGGAACTGGCCCCCCAGGAAGTGCTGGTGCGGGAGGAGCCCCGGGAGGGGCTGGCGGTGGCCTCCGAGCAAGACGTGACTGTTGCCGTGGATACTGTCCTTACCCCCGAGTTGGTCGCCGAGGGGCTGGCTCGGGAGGTGGTCCGCCGGGTGCAGAACCTGCGCAAGAAGGCGGGCTTCAACCTGGACGACCGCGTCGTCACTATCTACCAGGCCGGGGGGGAACTGACCGAGGCGATTGAGGCGTGGCGGGACTTCATCGCAGCAGAGACCCTGAGCGTGGAACTGCGGGCTGGACCGCCGGATGAAGGGGCCACCGTGGGTGAGGATCGAGTAGGTGGTCATTCGCTCAGACTGGGCGTCCGCAAGGCGACGGACACCGCCGTGAACAGGCGGTGCTGAGTCGAAAAGTAGCCTAGCACCGGCTCTTCCAGGCCGGTGCGCTCTTGCCAATTCGGGCTGAGTAGGGTAGAATAGAGCCCGCGTGAGAGGGTGGGGCCAGACTGGAGGAATGCATATGCCTTTTTCGTACGAAAGGGCGAGGCGGGAACTGCTAGAAGAGCGAGTGAAACTGCGAGAGCAGTTGGAGCGGCTCGAGGCTGCTGAGTACGAAAGCATCGGCTACGGCAATCATATAGCCGACGATGCGACTGATGCCTTTGAGCAGGCTGTGGGAGTAGCACTCCAGCGTAAGATCGAAGCCACGTTGGAGGAGGTGGAGCGGGCGTTGGCCAAGCTTGAAGATGGGACCTATGGTCTCTGCGAGGCCTGCGGTGCCAGGATTGACCGTGCGCGCCTGGAGGTGCTACCCCAGGCGGAGTATTGCCTGGACTGTCAGTCGCGTCAGGAACACAGTGGTATGCGGACGGTCTCTCGTTGAAGCGACAAAGGCGAGATGCCCTGGTCCTGCTGGCCACGGCAGCATTGGTCGTGCTGGTTGACCAATTTAGCAAGTACCTCGTGACGGCGTGGCTGGGGGAGGGCCAGTCTTGGGCCATTGTACCCTGGCTGGCCCCTATCTTGCGTATCACTCACGTGACGAACACGGGAGCGGTCTTTGGGCTGTTTCCTGGGTGGAGTGATTTTTTCACCGTCGTCGCTGCAGTCGTCATCGTGGTGATCATCGTCTACTACCAGCATCTACCGGATGGACAGTGGCTGATGCGGGTGGCACTGGGCTTTCAACTGGGCGGGGCCATCGGCAATCTGGTGGACCGGCTGCGCCAGGGGTTTGTGGTGGACTTTATTGACCTTAACTTCTGGCCTTTGCACAACTGGCCGGTTTTCAATCTGGCAGACAGTTCCATCGTCGTTGGCGTGGCGCTGCTGGCGCTGCTGATGATGTGGGGAGAGCGGCGCGAACGGGACAGGCAGCGGGCGGCTGCGGATGGCTGATGAGCAGATCGTCTCAGAATCCGTTGTCTTGTTCACCGTAGAGTATGGCGGTGAGAGATTAGACAAGGTCATTCCGGTTCACGTGCAGGATCTCAGCCGGGCGGCAGCCCAGTGCCTGATCAAGACTGGCGCGGTTACAGTCAACGGGCGGCCCAGTAAGCCCAGTTACCGCGTGCAGGTGGGCGACGAGGTCGTCGTGCGCATCCCCGCCGAGATGCCCGAGCAGGTCATCCCTGAGAATATCCCGCTCGACGTCATCTACGAGGATGATGTCTTGCTGGTGGTGAACAAGCCAGCGGGGCTGGTCGTGCACCCGGCCCTCGGATATACCAGGGGCACCCTGGTCAACGCAGTGCTGGCCTATTGTCCCCAGGTCGCCGAGGTCGGCGGGCCGGATCGGGCCGGGATAGTCCACCGGCTGGACAAAGACACCTCTGGCCTGATTCTCATCGCCAAGGATGAGTCTACCCGCGCCGCGCTCCAACGGCAGTTCAAGCATCGGCAGGTCGCCAAGACGTATCTGGCGTTGGTTGAGGGCCAGGTGCGGCCTCGGGAGGGGGTCATCGAAGCGCCTGTGGGGCGCGACAAGCGGCAGCGTAAGAAGATGGCCGTGGTGCGGAGTGGGCGGCAGGCGCGTACCATGTACCGGGCCATTGAGTACTTCGCCGACCACACGCTGCTGGAGGTGTATCCTTACACCGGTCGCACGCACCAGGTGCGCGTGCATCTGGCATGGCTGGGTTACCCGGTTGTGGGGGACGCGGTTTATGGTCACCGCCACCGGCGACTGCTCCGGGCCCGCCACTTCCTCCACGCTGCCCGGCTACGCTTCACTCATCCTGCTACGGGCGACGAGGTGGAGTTCGAAGCCTCGCTACCGCCAGAACTGGCTACCGTTCTCAGGCGGCTACGTCGCTCCTGATTGCATTCAAGACTGGATTTTTGAAGTCTGGGCTGAACGCTTGTGATTGGAGGTGTCGTGGAAGAGCCGACCATCGAAATCCTGGCCGAGAGCGAGAACTTCAGTCTGTGGCGGGCTGAGGAGCCTGACGGCGAGACGACCTACCACCTGGATCTGGGCACCGTCACTGTGCACTTCTTCCGCGAGGAGTGGGAGGAGTTCCTGGGGCTGGTGAGGCAGGTGAGCCTGTAAGGAACCAGGACCGGGGTAAGTAGTCAAAACTCAGGCGGAGGCAGTCTCCACAGCCAATAGCAGGATCTGCCAAAGGGCGGCTTGAGCGGTTGTCTTGTGAAGGCGGCGACATAATTCCTGGGTTAACCGATTCAGATCTTGCTGCCACTCTACGATGGCTTTCAATACCTGTTCAAACTCTGCTGCTCGTGCCTCTTGTCGAGAGATGGGGAGGCCTGCGTTGACACGGATGACAAACTGACGGTAGCCCCGAATCATCGCGCCTACCACATGCCCCGCCTCCGGGTCCACGCGGATATACACTCCCTCACCAACGGGCACCGATTCGGCAGGCACAGGACGTTCCACCCCGATGAGCAAGTCCAGTTCATCGGCTTCGGGATCGTAATCCAGCACTCGAATTTCCATTGTCGGCCTCATCCCTGTCTTTCGTATCAGCAACTCTGATAGAACTTAATCCACCGGCCATCCGGCTGCCGGACCAACTTCACACTCACTCTCAGCCAGTGTTGGCTCCATCGTCCCTTGCCTTGAACAGCCAGCAGACGGAAGCGACGCCTGGGCTCATCCGCACGATGGCAATCAGGCTCCTCCTTCGTCGGCGTCACCATTGCCTTGATGGTCAAATCCAATGCATCAGCAATCTCTGGCCGTTTCGCGACGTGGCGTTGCCATTGATCCTCGGCGATACAACACTCGACGCCATTTCGATCCACGTCGCGCCAGAGCCATGAGCACTCATTCTTCACACTGATTATTATAACCGCAGCAGTGGTTTTGTCAACGTTTCTCTTTCACCGAGGAGGATTATGCGAGACCATACTAATAACAGCGAAGTTGTTCAGCGGTGGCATGACCGACTGATACCCGTGGTCAAAGAGGCGCGGATGACGCTACGCCGTCTCAAGCCGGGCAAACTGGTGCTGCGCAGCGGCTGTGAGCGGGACGAGAATGGTGACTTCCGCCTCATCTTCTTCTGGCAGGAGTACGTTATCTCCGGCGACGACTTTACCGTCCGGCGGGCCGATACCGGCGCGGAGCCCTCTTCCTTCACCCAGAGCCTCATCCTCACCTGCCTGGCCATGGCCGACGGCACGACCCCTTCGAGCCGTTGGGTTGGCTTCCGGGAACTCCCCGGCGGGATGTTTTACGTCCAGGCGTTCCAGGGCTACACCGGCGGCCGGTTGGTGCGCGAACTGCCGGGCGGCATCGAAGCCTTTCGTCACGCCGCCGAGGCACTGGGCGGCGAGCCGCTGGCGATAGGCGACGCTGGCTACGTCTTTACCGTATTGCCGCGGGTGCACTTAGCCATCGTGTACTGGGAAGGGGACGAGGAGTTTCCCTCGCAGGCGCGGGTGCTCTTCGAGGATACCGCTGCCCACTACATGCCCACCGACGGGCTGGCCATCCTCGGCAGCCAGTTGGTGGGAAGAATCCTGAAGGCGGTGCGGTAGATTCCCCGCAGGAATCCTCATCTACCAGACCCTGCCTCCCGGTGGGTGACCGTCGGGTTTCCCAGTCCCCCCAACCTGTGGTAAAATAGCATCACGATGGACGCGACGACGAGAGAGAAGTCGGCTGGCCCGCTGGGGGTGATTGGCTGTCTGACAGCCGGATTCGACGTGCTCAGTCGGAATGTGTGGCTGATCGTGCTACCAGTGCTGCTGGACTTGCTCTTGTGGCTGGGGCCACAGCTTTCCGTAGCCCCACTGTTTCGGAGGTTCGATGCTCTCCTGATGGCGCAACCCATACCCGATCCGACGACGGCCCGTCAGGTTGCGCAGGCGGTGCAATTGTTGGAGCTGTTCGGCGAGCGGTTCAACCTGCTTTCTCTCATCAGCGTGCTGCCGCTACTCAACGTGCCCAGCCTGCTGGCCCGGCACGTGTCAGAAATGGTATCGCCACTGGGCGAGCCCCGCGTGCTTTTGGTCACGAGCGTGTTCGCGCTGATGGCCTGGGGGGCGTTGCTGGTTTCCCTTGGCCTGGCGTTGGGGTTCCTGTATTTGAACAGTCTGGCTCATCGGGTCCGTGTTATGTGTTCTCCCGGCGGGCAAGAGTCGAGCAAAGCCGCAGGGTCTGCCCTGAGCAAAGCCGCAGGGCCTGCCCTGAGCGAAGTCGCAGGGCCTGCCCTGAGCGAAGTCGAAGGGCCAGAGCAGGTCGCTGAGGTGAGTAGTGGGGTGGGTAAACTCATCCGTGTGTTCCTGTTTGCCGCTGGCCTGCTGATGACCGGGATGATGCTTGTCCCCCTCTGGATGGTGTTGGTCGGGACAGCCTGGGCGATTGCGCAGCCACTGGGTCTCTTGGTCTGGTTATTTAGCATTGGATTGGGAAGTTACGTAGCCCTACATTTGTTGTTCGTCATCCCCGGCGTGGTGCTGGGCGGACGCGGGCTGTTGCGGGCCACCTGGGAGAGCATTGTGCTGATACATACGCAGTTCCCCTCTGTGACGGGGCTGCTCGTGCTCGTGGTGGTAATCTACGAAGGATTAGGCTACGTCTGGTCGCTCCCGTCCGGCGACTCGTGGCTGCTATTGATTGGTATCCTGGGCAACGGTTGCATCGCCACGGGATTGACGGCGGCTACCTTCGTGTTCTACCAGGAGCGGCTGGCAGGAAGCAGGAAGCAGGAAGCGGGAAGCAGGAAGCAGAGGATGGCGGGTTAATCTGTTGACGTCTTGAAATTCGTGTTCTTACGTGGAGTAGAAAATGGCAAAGGAGCAAGCGATTAGTGGGGTTGAGCAGTATGGTGCAGCGGACGTCCAGGTGCTGGAAGGGCTGGAGGCAGTTCGTCGCCGGCCTGGGATGTACGTCGGTGGCACCGATGCCCGGGCATTGCACCATCTGGTATATGAGGTGGTGGATAACGCAGTAGACGAAGCCCTGGCCGGCGCTTGTGACCGGATCGAGATCACCATTCACCCCGACTCGAGTGTGACGGTGACGGACAACGGGCGGGGCATCCCCACCGCTCCGCACCCTGAGAAGAAGATTTCCGCACTGCAGTTAGTTCTAACTACTCTCCACGCCGGGGCTAAGTTCGGCGGCAGCGGCTACAAGGTCTCCGGCGGCCTGCATGGGGTGGGTGTGTCGGCGGTCAACGCCCTTTCCGAGTGGATGGAGGTTGTGGTGGATGACCCCCGCGACGGGCGGCGGCACCGCCAGCGGTACGAGCAGGGCAAGCCGGTCACGCCGGTCGAGGAAATCGGCAAGGCCAAAGGACAGGGCACCCAGGTCACGTTCTGCTTCGATTCCACCATCTTCAAGGACGTAGGTTTTCGTTTCGAGACGCTGGCTCAGCGCATGCGGGAGATGGCCTTCGTCACCCGGGGCGTCACCATCCGGCTGGTGGATGAGCGGGCACAACCTTTCCCCCACCAGATGACGTTCTACTTCGAGGGCGGCATCGAGTCGTTCGTGCGTTATCTCAATCGCAACCGGGAGGTGCTCCACGCCGTGGTGCATGCCGCACAGCAGGTAAACGGTGTTGGCATCGAGGTGGCGTTGCAGTATACCGACGCCTACGCCGAATCGGTATATGCCTTCGCCAACACCATCCACACCATAGATGGCGGCACGCATCTGACCGGGCTGCGCTCCGGGCTGACCCGCACGATCAACGACTACGCCCGCAAGGCGGGTTTGCTCAAGGAGAAGGACCCCAACTTCTCCGGTGACGATGTGCGCGAGGGGCTGACCGCTATCGTCAGCGTCAAACACCCCGACCCACAGTTCGAGAGCCAGACCAAAGTGAAGTTGATGAACGCTGAGATCAAGGGGCTGGTGGAGTCGGTGGTGACCACGGCTCTGGGGGAGTTTCTGGAGCGGGATTCACGGGCGGCGCGTAGTATTGTCAAGAAATGTCTCACCTCTTCCCGTGCGCGGGCGGCGGCGCGCAAGGCGCGTGACCTGGTGATTCGCAAGAGTGCGCTGGAGAGCCTGACCTTGCCCGGCAAATTGGCCGATTGCTCCGAACGCGATCCCAATAGGACGGAGGTGTTCATCGTGGAGGGGGATAGCGCCGGTGGCAGTGCCAAGCAGGGCCGCGACCGCCACTTCCAGGCCATCCTCCCGCTGCGGGGCAAGATCCTCAACACCGAGCGGGCACGGTTAAACAAGATCCTGAGCAACAAGGAGGTGCAGGCGCTTATATCGGCCCTGGGATGCGGCATCGGCGATCAGTTCGACCTGGACAACCTGCGCTACAGCCGCGTCGTGATCATGACCGACGCTGACGTGGATGGGTCCCACATCCGCACGCTGCTTCTGACCTTCTTCTTCCGCTACATGCAGCCGCTTGTTGAGGAGGGGCACCTGTTCATCGCCCAGCCGCCGCTTTACCGTGTCGGCGCTGGCAAGAAAGTGCGCTACGTCTATACTGAAGCAGAAAAGGACGCGATTTTCGAGGAACTGGAGGGTCGGAAGATCACCCTCCAACGCTACAAGGGCCTGGGCGAGATGAACCCGGAACAACTCTGGGAGACGACGATGAACCCTGAGAACCGCACTCTCTTGCAGGTGACCATCGAGGATGCCGCAGCGGCCGATCGCACCTTCGACATGTTGATGGGTAAGAGCGTCCCCCCCCGCCGTCGCTTCATCCAGACCCACGCTACAGAGGTGCGCAACCTGGACGTGTGATATTATGTCATCCTCTGACTCCTTCCTCACCGAAGCCAGTGACCTGGCTTGGTCTATTCTGGAGCATTACCTCATGCTCTTGCAAGAGTTCTTCGCTGAGCGGCTGTGCGCCTTTGTCGTCTTCGGCTCCTTCGCCCGGGGAGAGGCCGCGTTTCCAGAAAGCGACGTGGATCTATTGATTGTCGTGGCCGATGACGAGGTCGGACGTCACTCTGTCAGTGGGCGGGTGGAGTTGCTTTTCGCGCTGGAGAAGCGACTGGCGACCAGCAGGCCCTATGCCCGTTTCAAGGAGTCAACAGGCTTTTCTCCTTCCCTGCAGGAACACTTGCTGACCGAGGAGGAGTTCAAAGCCCACCCACCGCTGCTGCTCGACCTGGTGACCGATGCACGGGTGCTCTATGACACCGGGGTGTTCGCCAGGGAGATGGAGAAACTAAGAGAGCGGCTGGAGGAGCACGGCGCGCAAAAGGTATACGCCCGGGATGGGAGTTGGTTCTGGATCCTCAAACCAGACCTGCGATTGGGCGAGGTGGTGGAACTGTGAACACTCGTCTGATGGCTCTCGACTACATCAAGAGAGCCAGGCGCTGCCTTAAGGAGGCGCAAAACGCACTGGCAGATGATGACCCCCCGATGGCTGTGCGGCGAGGGCAGGAGTGTGTGGAACTCAGTCTTAAGGCCATGCTGCGGAGATTAGGAGTGGAGTATCCCAAGAAACACGACGTGGGTGAGGCGCTGGAGTACATAGCTGACCATGTACCCGCCTGGTTTGCTGCCCAGATCCCGACCTTTGTAGCACTCTCCAGCAAACTGGCGAAGGAACGGGGGCCGGCGATGTACGGGTACGAGGCCGAACTTACGCCAGCGTCCCAATTGTTCGGCCGGGCAGATGCAGAGGAGCGGGTTGCCGCTGCAGGCCAGGTGTTCACAGCCTGTGAGCGGCTGATCGCCATGTTGGACGAAGAACACACCCGTGACGGCAGCGTAGAAACATAAGTGAGACCTCTGGTGCTACAATGCGCGTGGCACTTTTAGTGAGGCTCAGGAGATGAGCATGGCCCGTATTGAAGAGCGTATCGAAATCGTGGCAGCGCCAGCCGTCGTCTTTCGTTTCTGTCACGACGTTGCCCGTCGGCCCGACTGGGACGAGCGGGTGGTGTGTGTAGAGTTGCTCACGACCCCGCCGGTCCGTCGGGGGACATTGCTGCGCATTGATGCCGGCCATTCGGGCAGGTTCCTCTTTAGCTGGGACGCCGAATACGCCGAATTTCAATTCCCCCACAGTTCGACGCTGCGGGTACTTGACGCCGCGCCCAGCGGCCCGTTTGGCGCTGGCAGTGAGAGTTGGGAGTTTAGCCAGGTGAGCGGTGGCACCCGCTTTACCTTGGTCTGGGACTACCAGCCGCGCGGGTTCCTCGCTCGCGTTGCCGACGTACTGGGACGACGTGCCTCTACCCGCCGCGCCGTCCAGCGTAGCCTGGCCAATCTCAAGGCGATGATCGAGTCTGGCTGACCCCCCTCAGTCCCCCCTGCGAGGGGGGAAGTCACATGGGCTGGCAAGCGGTGTGCTGATCAGCCTGTCCTGCTGAACCAGCTTTCCCTGCTGCGCAATTTAGCCTGCTCGGCTTGCACGATGGCTCGTTGTGTGTACTTGAGCGCTCGGAGTGCGTGGATGGTGATCCACTTGCTGGGCTGCCCCCGTTTTTCTACCTGGAGCGCACGGGTGCCGTACCGTTTGATCCAGCGCCCATCGGCGGTCTGGGCTGCCAGCACCACGTCCAGCAGGTGCCTCAAACGCGGGTCGAGGCCGTAGTCGAGACGCACCAGGACGTCGCACAGTTCGACCAGATCGGACTGGTAGTCAAGGGGAAAGCCGAGGTTGAGCCAGCGGGCGTCACGGCCTTCGAAGTCGAACTCGTGGTCGAGCACGGCATCGGCCAGGGCCTCCACCGCGCGTGTCTGGTCGAGCGTGCGGTCGGCGGCGGGCAGTTCGGCGAAGGCCGCCAGTGCCTTGGCGATGCCCCACTGACACTCCTCCCCGCCAGCGTAGGGGCACGTCAGGCCACCAGGCGCGGTACTGCGCGTGACCAGGTATTCGAACGCATGCTCCAGGCGTGGGTCGCCCTGGTAGCCGAAGTGGACTAGCGTGCGGATACCGTTGCCGGTGTAGCAGAGCAGGGTGCGGCCTGGGGTGCCGTCGTAGGCGAAGCCGCCACTTTCGTGCTGGCCGTGCTCGAAGAGGTTCTCGCAGGCGGCCTCGAGTTGCGGGGTGCGGGACATGCCTAACTCGGCGAGGAGGTTGAGCGTGGCATGCGTGCCCACCGCGCCGCCATAGAACGGTCTGTCGGCCCGCCCCCAGAAATCCACCGGGTCCATCAGCGCCAGGATTTCGCGCACGGGGGGCCAGGCCTGGATAGCCGCCCGCGCCTCCGTGACCTGGGAATCCGGCTCGTCGCTATTGAGCAGGTGGCGCAACGTGAGATAGCGCGCCGATGGATTCTCCCGTTCCAACAGCCAGGGGATTGGGTCGGCCTTCAGGTCGCTTTGCCACCCTCTCAGCATTTTACTTCATTCTACCTCATTGCGTTTGGCCACTCTTGCGAGGGCCTGGCCGTGATCATTCGGCAGTCATTCGTCCGCGCCTTGTCCAGGCCCACCCTACGCCAGCGATCTCCTGCCCACAGCAGGGGCAGCGACCGTCGGGCGTGACGTCGTCCTGCAGCAGCCGCAGGAGCCCCCGCCTGACCAGTATTGTACCACAATTCGGACAAAGGGTGTGCTCACCGGGGTGTCCGGGGACGTTGCCCAGGTAGACGTAGCGCAGACCTGCCTGCCGGCCGATCTCCCGTGCCCGTTCCAGCGTCGCCACAGGAGTGGACGGGGTGGTGAAGCGGTAGGCCGGGTAGTAGCGGGTGAGGTGCCAGGGTGTCTCCGGCCCTAATTCGGCCACGATGCGGCGGGCGATTCCCTCCAGGCATTCGTCGTCGTTTACGCCGGGGATGACCAGTGTGGTCAGTTCGACCCACACGTTCAGTTCCCGCGCCCGGCGGCAGTTGCGCCACACGATCTCGACATCGGCCTGGCAGTAGCGCCGCACTGCCTCCGCGTCACCTTTCACGTCCACGTTCATCCCGTCGAGCCCGGCCTCGACCAGCAACGTCAACGCGGCGATGGTCTGATAGCCGTTGGTGACGAAGGTGTTGTACAGCCCGGCCTCCCGCGCCAGGGGAAACACCTCCAGCGACCATTCCAGGCTCAGCG
>CAZZEX010000130.1:0-12097 GCA_964653285.1 uncultured Anaerolineales bacterium | reverse complement strand
TGCCGCTGTGGGCGTGCCGCCAGAACCAGTCGGGGTACGTGCCCCAGACGACGAGCCGTTCGCGGCGCAACTCGTCCAGCGGCGGCGCGTCGGCCCGTATGTAGACGAAACGAGGGTCGTTCACCGCCGACGGCGCGTTCACCCCCCAATGGCGCTGACAAAACGCTTCCGTTTCGGACGGAATCTCGCTGAAAGCGTAGTCGAGCGCCAATACCTCGTAGCCGTGCGCCGGTAGCCGCTGCTTCAAGAGGCTGGCCTCGCGCAGGCTCAGGCTGTCCATCAGCACCAGCGCGTGGCGAGGCTGGGCCAGCAGTTCGGCCACCTGGCGGCTGTCCACCTGGGGCAGGAGCACGCCGGTCAGGAACTCGCCGTAGACCTGATCCAGCGTCCAGGTGAGGCGGCGGGTGGACTTTTCTCGCTCGTCGTAGTAATCGTTGAGTAACGCATCGTCCACACCGGCCCCGTCCCACAGTTCCACCAGCCAGTGAAACAGCGTCGCCACCGGGGCGTCGCTCTTGACCAGTTCCGCGATGCGCGCCGCGTTCAGGTTACTCGTAGACACGATCCACCTCGGCGATGACGTACAGACTGCCGCCAGGCGTGCTCGGCAGGCGCAGTAATTGCTGCAGGAACGTCGTTTTATCCAACGGCCCTTCCCACTCCAGCGTCAGTTTCAACTTTAGCCCCTCGGGCGCCAGGTCCAGTGCTCTCACGACCCGCTCCAGTTTGTCCGACTTGCCGCCGACCTGAAAGTCATTGCTGATCTCTACCTGTACCTGCCGGACGACGTCCGACTCGCGCATGGTGGCCTCGAACTTGCCGGCCACGGTGCGCGGGTGCCGGCCGCCTTCCTCCAGGCGCTTTTGTTCCACGATCCTGGCCGGCGTAGGTTCGATCCCCTCGATGGCCCTCTCCAGGGCCGGCTCTCTGGACGTCACTCGACGCGCCGCCTTGCCCTCTCCGTAGACGATGCTCACCTTTTCCGCCTCGCCGGCCGGCCCCCGCTCGACCTGGGCGAAATCGGCGTGGTACAGCATAGCCCTCGACTGCTCATCCAGGCCATAAGGTGTCTCGCCGAAAAAGTTCCGCCCCTTGTGGCCCTCAATGTAGAGTTGCTCTGCCTTGCAGAGTTCCTTCAGGGCCGCCGTGACCTGCGCTCCATCGGACACTGTCGGATAGCGGCGGATGGTGTAAAAGTCGCCATAGAGCAGATCGGCCCGCAGCCCTCTTGGCCCCCGGGCGTGCAACTCGTCCAGTATCTTTTCCTTGATCCGGGCAATGTCGCTGATGGCCCGCTCCAGCAGGCTGGTCGTGCCGGCCTCGACCTGGATTTTGCGCACCGCCTCTTTCTCCACACGCTGTCCGTCCGGCCCCTCGCAGACCTTGACTGACACTTTGTGCCAGAAGCCAAAGTGGGCCTTGATGCGCTCCTCAAGTTCCTTCAGTTCCTCGTCAATGATGGCCTGCACCTTTGCCGCCCGCTCCTCGCTCACGTCCTTCTTGATTTCCTCACCGCCGATGACCCGCCTGGCTTTGTCAATCAGGCTTTGGTCTTTGTGCAGGTCTCCGGTGAGCGGCGCGAGCACCACGATGCGGTTCTGGTAGCGGCGGCCGTGGTAGATGGCGTACACGTCCTGGTCGGTGTCCAGGGCGTGCAGCGAAACGACGACCTTCAGGTGGCGGTCGTCGGGGATGTCATCAATCTCGTGAGCGTAGGCATTGCCTCCCAGCACCTCCTTGACCATCACGCGGGCGATGCGCTGGATGGCTGCCTCCTCGGAGACGTCGCGGGCGCGGTTCTGCACCACGGCAAAGACGTTCTCCTCGACGCGCACGGCATACCGCCCGTTCAATTTGTGCAAGTGCCAGGCCCGGCCCAGCAGCCGGTTCAACCCTAGGAGCACGTCGTTGGGGTTGATCTCCGGCGTGGCTATCCCCAGGACAATCTCGGTCTCGTCCGCGCCGATCTGTTGCTCGCGGTTGATGGAATAGAGCAGCACCGTGGACAGCACCTCACGCCCATACTCGATGTGGCCCACGCGCCCAATGTCACGGGCGGTGGCCTCGACCAGAGACCGGTCCAGGACGGTGAGTTGATCGTCAAAGCGGGCCGCATCCACGTCGGACGTCAACAAGAGCACCGTCTTGTCCGCCCGTTCGCGCAGGATGGTGGCGAGCAGGTAGAGGATGCCCCGGGTATTGGCATAGTTGGAGGCGGTGCTATAGCGCTCGAACAGCACCCGCAGCAACTCGGGGTGCAGGGGGTACACACTCCGCATACGGGCGCGATAGGCGTCATAATCGCTCATCGGCACAGTGACCTGGCGCTCGCGGTACAGTTCCATGAAGCGGTCTGCTATCTCGTCTGCCTGTTGCCTGTCAATACCTTCGAACAGCCGGTAGAGCAGGATGTCCTCGCGGTCGGCCGCCGTGCTCAGGTTGATGGAGATGGGCCCGGTGCGATCAATCACGTCCACAATGTCGGGATTCTCGCGTATCAGCGAGAATAATACCATCAGCGGCACGTCTGGCTCACTGGCTACCTCCAGCAAGTGCTGGAGAAAAGTGCGATTGGCGGCCCGCGACGTCTCCGCTGCGCCCACCCGTTGGGGGAGGATCGTCTCGTACCAGTTCTCAATTTCGTCAATGAAAACCACGACCGGCCGGCTGCCGAGAGCCTGGCGAATCTGGGGGATGGTGGGGTAGCGCTTGATCTGGCTCAAAACGTCCTGGGCGTCCAATTGCTGCAAGATCGGCTCCCACAAGTTGTCATAGTCCACCCGCGCCGTGTGGAGCACAATCACGACCAGGTCGTCGAGTGCGGGCAGTGGCTCATTGTATCCGTGACGAGTCAACCATTGAGTCGCCAGGTCAGGATGCGTCAGTGTGTGATACAGCGCCAGCAATTGATGTGACTTGCCGGAGCCGTAGCCCCCTGTGAAAACGAGGCTTCCCCGCCGGTCCTGGCCTGTGAATTTGTGGCGTATCTGGTCCAGCGCGGTCTTGAGCGCCTCGGTGAGATAGGTGCGGGCGAACACGTCGCGGGGGTTCTTCTCCAACGCCGGTCTGGCGCCCATCACTTTGTACAATTGGACGACACCGTACACCTGGCCGCTCTTTACCTCATCGCTGAGGGCAACCACATTCGTGATAGTCGGTAGCATAGTCGTCTCTCCCGTCATTATTCGCTTGTCGGATACGCTTGCATTATATCCCAATGGTGGCGCTTGCACAAACGAACGCCGCCCGCCGCCCCGCAAAAAGCGCGGGGCCGCGGGCTTGTCTTACGGCGAAAGGTGGTTACCACGTACACGGCGGGCCGCCCTCCCGCCTTCGCTCAGCCCCGCGATGGTGCTTTACAGTTCGACGGCGGGAGAGCGCCCCTTGCTTTGCAGGGAATCGTCTCCTTCCACCGAAGGCAAAAAGCGGCTACCCTCAAGGGACATGGTGCGCCACCTGCGCGGCCTGGTGCCTCCCGACCGGGTGCACGAGACCTACTACGTCGACTTCGCTGACCGGCAGCGCTGCGTGGGCCTGAACCTGCTCGACATGACGCTGGGGCTGGACGTGGACAAATGTGGTGGCGGATCGCAGTCTTGCGATCCGCGCGACCTGATCGGCCTGGGCGAGGCCCTGTGGTCCAAGTATTGGGGGCCGCGAATGGAAGCGGTCTGGCGCTACGCCACCAGGACGTTGGCGCTGATCAACGTCCGGCGAGTGGCGATGGGCGTGCCGGAGCGGCAGTACACGATCCTGGACGTGCCCCCGCTGCTCCTGGCCCCCCGTGACCGGCGGGAACCCTTCGGCCCTGCTCAGGGCAGGCCCTTTCTACTGTCCAACCTGCCCCTGGACACACCGGACGGGCCCGTCCTGAGCCACGTCGAAGGACAGAACGTGCGCTGGTGGTGGAGCCGGTGGTACTTTCCTTCCTTGGCGTGCCTGGTAATCGTAGACGAGTTCCAATCCATATTTGTTCATTTGTTCATTTTTCATTTGTTCATTGTTCATTCTCCCGCTGATGTCCTTCCAGGTCAACTACGAGGATGCGAAGTATCATCTCAACATGTAGGGGCGAACCCTCGTGGTCGCCCTCTTGGGCAGGTACAAGGCCTGCCCCTACCCCGATTTATTGAAAAGATACGATGCAAAGTACGTGTCGGGAGAACTGGACGGCGTCCCGCCCGCCAGCCTGGTGAACCTGGAGCCGTACGTTTTCAAGGCCTACGTCAAGACCACCGGTCCTGACGGGAGACGGCTGCCGGTGTACTTGATGAGAGGCAATCCGCCTCTTGCTCCGGATCCGAGTGTTGCGGCCCGGGTGCTGGAGCAGGTGAGCGGGTACAGTCGCCTGGCAGCAGGTGCCCAGGAGCAGGCCTCCCTTCGACAGGCTCAGGGCATCGCCCGGCTGGCTGCGGAGTTGAGCGACGGTGCGGAAGCCCGGCAACGCGAGGAAGAGATCAACACCTGGCTGCAGGCCCGGGAGGAGAGCGATTTCGTCACCGAGCAGCAGTTGGGGGGACTGGCCCGCATGATGGCGACCCGCTCGACCCAGGACTACGGGCCGAAAGCGGGGAGCATCGGGCGGGGCATGTCGGCTCGCGCTGGTGGGAGTCGGAGGGAAGAAAGGGGCAGGAAGCGAGGATCAGGGGGGTTTCGAGTCCTCGACACAGGGGATGATGCCGATGGCTGAGCGTTTCAGTCCCTCGTCTCTGGGTTACGCCCCGACCGGTACCGTCTTGCTGAGGGTCAGGTTGGCAACGGGTAGGGCCGACAAATCCAGTCGCGACAGATCAATGAATGTGCTGGCATCCTCGATCTCAATGCCGATGACTCGGTTGTGTTCGTCGAAATCGAGCACGATGCCGGGCGCGACATCTTCGGATTCCGTGCTCACCCCAGTGGCAAGTTTGATGTAGAGCATATCTGTATCAGGGTAGTATTCGAAGATCATGGTTCTATCTCCCGCGTTTCAAGGTCTAAAGCCGCGGTCTGGAAAGGCATTATGTACCGTTTCCCCGTCTGGTTCGGTGACAACCCGGAGGTACTTGCCAAGTTCTGGAACGAATGCCCAACGGCGAATGCGCCCATTGGCTTGCACTTCTGTGTGGACAGGATGGTTGAGAACGTGTTGAATCCACTCCTCTTTGAGGTAGGGGCGGCGAGCCATGACGCTGGTGGTGAAATAGTTCGTTGTTTTCATCGGCGGCCTTATGCACCCATCATCGCCTGATCGCTTTGATGGTGAAATATCGCCTCTCTATGAGGCCGCTACTATGATACAACAAGTCCACGTCACTGTCAACGTCTCGTCTCAGACACGCTGGTGGATCTGACTGTGGTGGGTCGAGCAGAGCAGGAGCGCTACCCTGCTGACATTCAGCCGGGCGATTGCGGTCATCCACTCTGCGAAGGGGGCACGACCGGTGAATGAGTCGGAGCTGCACACTCTGCACTTGTTGCGAGACCATCCCTGGTCCACCACGTCCCAGGTAGCCGGGCTGACCAACCTGCCGCTGCGCTCTGGGCAGCGATACTTATCCAACCTGCTTTCCACGGGCCTGGCTCAGGTGGCACGCGTTCCGCAGGTGAGGGGGAGGCTATATGCCCCATCAGCGGCCAGCATCGCTCTACTGGCAGGGGGCAAGCGAAAGGTGAAGACCTACGCCCGTGCCTTCCGCATTGACAGCCTTCATCTGGCGGAGACGCTGCTGCGTGCGCATTCGCTGCTGTGGGCGCGGGATTTCCTGACCGCGCTGGTCGTGCCCGGGGCCAAAGAGTTACAGTGGGCCGCTGGTGGGTCATTTGTCACGGATATGGCCATTAACTGGCGGCGCAGGATACGCCATATGTGGCCCTAACCTGGACAAGCCAGAACCAAGAGGGTTTTGACTTGTGCTTTATTCGTTCCGGTGTCCTCAGCTTGCGGCTGTAGTGGGGACGGGGTTCGTCGCTAAGACCCTGCACAGCCTGGTGAATTCGCTGGCGCATATGGCCGGGCAATCGCCTGATCTCGGCCTTGGCCTCGTCCTCAATCCAGAGTTGATAGCGCATCGGCCTCTAGCTCGGCTTCGAAGTCCTCCCAGCGGGTCCAGCCTTCCTTGCTACGCCAGTTTTTCATCCTTTCTCGAATCAGTTCGACGTCCTCCATGTCTTCGAGCATTGAGACAAAGGCGTTCCATGCGTCCATGTCTAGCAACGCTGCCGTGGGCTTGCCCTCACGGTCAATGACGAATTGCATAGATTTCAGAATCTCTGTGACGGTCATGGTGCCACCTTCTCCTGCTTTTTATTCTATCACAGGCGGGGCTGGTCGTCAATTGTGGACTCGGGGAGCTGAGGAGTTCTGTCCCGGCATGCCGAGATAGGCAAAGACAGAGAGGAAGCATCGTCAGTGAATGACTTCGAGTTACGCGTGTTATATCTGTTGCGGGATCACCCCTGGTCCACCGCGTCCCAGGTGGCCGGGCTGACCAACCTGCCGCTGCGCTCCGTGCAGCGATACCTCTCCAACTTGCTTTCTGCGAGCCTGGCCCAGGCGGCACGCGTTCCGCAGGTGAGAGGGAGACTGTATGCTCCGATTCCATGCTTGCCCATGTAAAGAAAGAGGACAGGGTTACCCAGACATTGCGAACAGTCTTGGGGGCGAGTGGCTGGTCACCTCCTGTCAGGCGGCGGGGTTTGTAGTCGGTGCGCAGCCAGGCGAGGTAGGCGCGCAGGTCCTGTGATGTCACCTGGCTGGTCTCAATGTCTCCAGCGTAGTCCAGCCAAACTGTGAGGTGATCTTCGTAGTTACAGAGTGTGTTGGGGCTGAGTCCCTCTGCGGCCTTGTACTGGAGGAAGCCGACCAGCGCTTTCGAAAGCTGCAAGCCCGACGGTCTGCGGTTCATCTGAAAACCTCCTTTTGCGAGGTTCCAGGAACCGAAGACCGCAGGGCTACCCTGATTAGGGTAGCCCTGCGGTCTAGAGTACCGTCTAGGTAGCGGGGCCAGGATTCGAACCTGGGACCTCCGGGTTATGAGCCCGACGAGCTGCCTCTGCTCTACCCCGCAACGCGAGCGTATTATACTCCAAACTGGGGGGGTGTCAAGGATAACGTTCTATTTTCTATTGGCCTGACGGCGCGAACACTAACTCCCACAACTCAACCCAGAATGGCTGAGCCTCGGGTTCGGGGGCAGGCATAGGCTGCGCCTCGCCAGCCGGCTCCTCACCCAAGTCCGTGGGCACTACGACAGCCACTTCTCCTGGCCTCGCCATCTTTCGCTTTCCCCGCGCCCAGTGTTCTACGTACTCGTCAGATTGGACGTACTTCAACTGTGCAACCAGGTCGTCGTGACGGGCCTGTTCAGCCGCCACCGTCTGCTCCAGCCGTTTCTCTTCCGCTCGCATCTGTCGTGCGAGCGCCAATTGTTGGCCAAACCCCCACGCAAGGCCTCCCACGATTACGAAAGCGAGGGCGACGACAACACCAACGGCGAGTTGGCTGCGCTTAGGCATGGGGAGTGACATACGACACCTCCTTCACGCAGATTCAAGGTCGGGATGTAGCAGCATATATTCTTATGATACCCTGATTCTTTTCTAACGTCAAGTCACCGTATTCAGGCGTCTGTCCCCAATGTGTGACGGTCGCACTGACGCCACTTCCCCCTTCTGCCAAACTGCGCTACAATTATGCCGGAGATTGTCATCAACCTGGTGTAGAATACTGTCGTAGGCTGTCCATTGGACGGTCGAGGGAGAGTGCTATGCCGAACACCGCTACTCGACTCATCACGCTGATTATGCTCCTGCAAAGGCGGCCCAATCAGAAGGCGGCCAGACTGGCGGAACAACTGAGCGTCTCGGTGCGCACAGTCCACCGCTACATCGCCATGCTGGACGAGATGGGCATCCCGGTCTACTCCGAGCGCGGTCCCCACGGCGGCTTCTCCCTGGTGCGCGGCTACAGGATGCCCCCGCTGGTCTTCACTCCCGAGGAGGCGGTCGCCGTCTACCTGGGAACCAGCCTGGTGGGGGAGATGTGGGGCCAATTGTACCGCAACGCTGCGCAGGGAGCACTGGCCAAACTGGATAATCTCCTCCCCGACGAACAGCGGCACGAGGTCGCCTGGGCGCGCCGGACGCTGCTGGCGACTGGGCTCCACCGCGCCGACCACACGTCACTGGTACCACTACTGGAGAAACTGCGCCGCGCGACCCGCGAGCGACGACGAGTCACGCTGGTCTACCGGGGGCGGGGCCAGCCGGAACCCCTGCGGCGCGACCTCGACCCTTACGCGCTGATCCACCGCTGGGGCTGGTGGTACGTCATCGGCCACTGCCACCTGCGCGGGGATATGCGCACGTTCCGCGTGGATCGCATCGTCGAACTGACACTGCTCGACCGGACATTCGAGGTGCCGGCTGATTTCGACATCCACGAATACCTGGCGGCACAGTCACAGGCGCAGCCACAGTTGCAGGTCCGCATGCGTTTCGCGCCGGAGGCGGCGCTCACGGCACTGGACAACCGCGTCTCCTGGGAGACGGTGGAGGAACAGCGGGACGGCTCGGTGGTCGTCACCTTTGCCGTGCCGGACCTGGAGTGGGCGGCCTGGACGGCGTTGGGGTATGGCCCCCACGCCGTCGTGCTGGAGCCGGAGGAACTGCGTTGTCTGGTAGGTGAACGGGCCCGCGCCATCGCAGCGCAGTATGCATCCACCTAAGCTGTATTCTCATTGGGAGGTATCAAGATGGCAAATACCTTTGACTGGGTCGAAATAAGGACAAGAGACACGGAAAAAGCGGCAAAGTTCTATGAAGACTTGTTTGGCTGGAAAGTGGTTCGCAGGGAGACCGCAGATGGGTCTGACTACTGGATCTTCGATACGGGTGATGAACCACGTGTAGAGAACCTCCGAAGAGGAGCGATGTGGCTAAGGCCAGATAATGACGATCTTGGCGTAGTGGTCTACGTTGTCGTGGAGGATATCGAGGTAGTTCTACAGAAGGTGGTAGACCTGGGAGGAGAGATTGTCCTTCCCAAGACTCCCCAGGGTCCTGCCTTCAAGGCATATTTCACGGATCCCGACGGCAACCTGTTCGGACTCTGGCAGGAGTGATTTGATCCGATTGGGCGGCATCGGTTCGCTGATAGTGGGATTTTCGGTCTACCAGCTGCTCCTGTTCCTGGTTCTGATCGGCCTGACGGTCGCCGGCTTTGTGATCCGCCCCAGGCTTGTGTGTGGACATTGCAAACAGGCGGGGAACGGTCGCTGTATGATGACCCCGCGGAGGAAGGAGTGACAAATGACTGAGCAAAAACTGTACGAGGAAGGATGGGAGCGTTTCCCCTGGTGGTGGATCCTGCTGGAGAACCTGTTCATGTTCATCCCCTGGGCCATCGGCTTCGCCGTGATGTGGCCGCTGCAGGTCGCAGGGGTGCCAGTGGCTTCGCTGGGCTACGCGCTGTTCATCCTGATTACCGTTGGCTGGCTGCTGAAGGTGCACAACTGTTCCACCTGCTACTATTATGACAGGTGGTGCCATCTGGGGTGGGGCAAGTACATTGCCCTCTTATGCAAGAAGGACGCGGGCAACCCGGAGACGGGGATGAAACTGACGGTCGTCTACATGATCCTGCCGCTCATCCCCATCGTGGGCGCCATCGGGGTGATGCTCCTGCGCGGCTTCTCCTGGGCGCTGTTGGGCTGGATGGTCATCTTCGTCGTCCTAAACGGCGTGCAGTTCGCCGCCCTGCGGCCCAGAGGATGCGCCCATTGCAAGCGCCGCTACACCTGCCCCGGCAGCGCGGCAAAGTGAGGACATCTTGATCGTCAGGGAGATAGAGTGCAAGTCCATCCTCACCAAATGCGGCATCGAGGCGGTAGACTATGCCCTAACCCCCTACGTCGGCTGCGGGCACGGCTGTGTCTACTGCTGCGCCACTACCACCCTGGACGACGAGGTCAGGAGATGCTTCGAGCCCCGCTCCTCGTCCATCCCTGCCCGTTTGACAACACAGGCAGATGAATGGTACACAGATCAACACGGATTGCACGGATAAACACAGAAAAATCAGTGAGAATCCGTCTGATCTGTGACTATCCGTGTCCTATTCTGAATCGCTGAAGCGTTGTGGCTACGAGGAGATCGTTGAGCGGTTGACGCGCTTCCGAGGACTGGGCCGCTGGAGCGCGGAGATGACCATCGTCACCGCCATCGGCGTGAAAGGCGTGAACCCGATAGGTCACATAGAACCTCCACTCACTCCTCACTCCGCTGACCAGGGACGGTGTACCGCACCTGTTTGAAGGGTTTCACCTGCTCGCCGACTCGCTCCTTGAGGATGTTCCCGGAGACGTGCATCAGCGTGTCGTTGAAGTCAGGGTCTACGCCCATACTGGCCAGGCAGGGGTAGTGATGGTGGAGCAGCCCGGCCTCCTGCTCGGCGTCGTCGGCGGAGACCCCCACCAACCCCTGGGCCACGTGACGGGCGCAGCCGCAAAAGGCATCCCGTATCACCTCCACTTCGGTGATGGCCCGTGTCGCAGGGCCCACGGTGATGCGTAGGTCGGGCTGGCCGAAGTGGCGGGCGAACTCGGTGATGAGCGGGTCGTCGTATTCCGCCCGATGGCGACGGACGTTGTAGTGGGTCTCAGTCAGTGAGCAGAGCGGCTTGGGGGTGACGCAAGCCACGCCCATCTCGGCCAGCCAGCCGCGCAGTTGCCGGGCCAGGCCCCGGGGCAGCCACTCTTCCCGGTCCACCGGCGCGATGACACCCTTTGCGCCGATCATTCGCGCCACCTCCGGTACCAACTCCGCCACGCCCTTGTGTTCGCCGAAGGCCAGGAGCAGGTCGGCCGGAGGCAGGCTCGACGGCAGGTAGTCCTCCGGGTAGTCCACGACGGGCGGCAGGACCGCCGGAGCCCGCCACACCTCGACCTGCCAGTCAGGTGGGCCGTGGGCGCGGATGTTGTCTACGTGCCGTTGGCCATATTCGCCGGTGATGATCGCTAAGATACGCATCCTGCTCACTTCCCTTCGTCCATTAACCGCCGTTCGCCTTCCAGTGTGCGGATGTGACTGACGTCCTGGGTCACCTCCAGCGTGCCCTGGTATTCCCCCTTCTCGTCGCGGATGGCAAAGTAGCGAATGTAGATGAACTTCCCCTGCATCTGGATCCAGAACTCGGCCAAAGTGAGGGTACTTTTTGAACGCGGGGTAGGCATTGGCGGGCAACATCTCACCGTGAGTGTAGACGTTGATGCCTGTGCCCTCGGTCTGCTGGAGCAACTCGTCTATTGGTATCCCCCTATCCGTGAATGAGTGCTGGCAGACAGCGGGTGCAGACCCACAAACTCTGCCCCTGGTGCCGGACGGGCACCAGGTGAGCCTCGTCCTCGCCCACTTCGCAGCGGAAACACCGCTGGGCGATGTAGGCCAGGCCGCGTTCGTGCGCCAGGGCCTCTGCCTTTTCCTCGTCGAAGGCGGGAGACTCCCGCGTCTCAATGCTCAACGCCCCGGTGGGGCAGACCGGAAGACAGAACCCGGCCCCGTCGCAGAGCGTCTCATCTATCACCTTCGCTTTGCCGTCCACCAGGACGATGGCACCCTCGGCGCACGGCGTCACGCAAGCGCCGCAGCCGTTACACAGTTCCTCGTCAATTTTTACAATCTGTCGTATTGCCACACGCTCAGATGGCCTCTACACTCTTGATCTCGGGAACCTGGGCGCGCAGAGCACGCTCGATCCCCATCTTTAGCGTCATCGTAGACATAGGGCAACCTCTGCAAGCCCCGGTGAGTCGCACCGAGACGATGCCTTCGTCGCTCACGTTGACCAACTCCACGTCCCCGCCATCTGCCTGGAGGCTCGGTCTGATGGCCGTCAGGGTCTTTGCTACTTGCTCCTGTAAGTTGTGTTCTGCATTCATCTTTTTGATTTTCCTTTGAGGGCGACCACAAGGGTTCGCCCCTACACATGATTTAATCCGTTTCTTTCTCAATCCACTGTAGTATCCGCCCCCCAGACAATCTCATAGCTACAGATGATGGCATCCTGGGGGCACGAGGTCTCACACACGGCACAGTAGGTGCAGTCGGATGGACGGGC
>CAZZEX010000129.1:0-12234 GCA_964653285.1 uncultured Anaerolineales bacterium | reverse complement strand
ACGCCCAACCCCGTTGTCCCGGCCGCCTGCCGGAGGCTTCATCGAGTTGCGCTTCCAAACCACCCAAGAGGGTATTCGGAGCGTCGGCCATTGGCAAGAGTTATGGACCGTCGTCCAGCAGCAAGATGGCCTGGAGAACTGGCAGAACCTCGAAGAAGGGTGGCAGGGCACGTTCGATGAGTTCAGTTACGATAAGGACGAAGATGTGTGTCAGGGCAAGAAAACGTGGTGGGTTGCCAAGGCCGACCTCGGTAGGGGGCCGTTCCGTTGGGTGATCTACCAAGGTCAAGGAGGAGAACTGTTTGCCCAAAGCGAACCGTTCTATCTGCCACACTCTGTTGACGAGGTCGTGAAAGTTGAAGTGTCGCTCGTGCCGTCCGTCCCTGCGGCCAGTTCGCCCTCAGGCTGGACCGGGCTGCCAGGCGAGCAATGAGAACACACGTCAAACCAGCCCAGAGGCGCGATTACGTCGCTGCGGGCGGATTCTTATTCGCCGGCTCGCCGGACGTTACGCGCAGTTTTTAGGAAATTCGTAGCCGAATGTTCACCCATTGAGCACAGCATCGCGATACAATATTTAAGGAACTGCAGATAGATGTGATCGTTCAATGCGGGCGATGGCCCGTTAACAGCCTTGGCACTTTACCCAAGCATAATGGAGGTAAGCAATGAAATGGAACGCACGGTACTACTTATGTCTGACCATGGCCCTGCTCGTTAGCCTGCTGATGGCAAGCAGCGCACTCGCGGCAGCTCCTCAGCCCCCTCCGGGTGGCCTGGTCTACGATGAGCCATTCAACGGCACGATTGCGACGCCCAGCAGCACTCAAGATTTCACCCTGGACGTGGACGCCGATCAGACAATCACGGTGGTGGCAGACCCCGCTGCTGGCCTGAGGCCGAGGATAGATCTCTTGGATCCGTCCAGCGCAACGATCGGCAGCGCTTGGGCCAGCGCCGAGGGCCAGGACGCGGTGTTGCAGACGATTCCGGTCACCACCGCCGGCACCTATACGATCACGATCAGCGGGATGGGCACCACGGGCGATTTTGACGTCCGGGCCATCCTCAACGCAGCCGTGGAAAACGAGACCCACGACGGCCCGGCCAATGACACACGGGCCACGGCCCAGGACGTTGATGCCAGCTTTCTCACCCTGACCGGCGACGCCGAGCGCGGCGCGGTGCTGGGGTCTCTACCAACAGTTATCGAGGAGGTCGAGCCCAACGACACGCTCGGTACGGCCCAGAGTATTGATGAGGCCCCCTGGTCCCTTGCCGCTGATCCTAACATTGCCTACGCTACCACGATTCCACACGTCACAATCGATGGCACCGGAGATGACACGTTTGACGTCTACTCATTCACAGTCCCCATCGCAGACGTTCTGGGCATTTTCGACATCGACTTCGGTCATATACCGGGAGCCTCGTCTGGGAATGTCGACACATGGATACGCCTGTATGACAGTGGTAACAACCTTCTGGCGTCAAATGATGATAGTCCAACAAGCTCTGGGGCAGGTGGCAGCGTGCATACCCGGGATTCTTACATTGAGTACACTTTCCCGGCGCCTGGCACTTATGCCATCGAAGTCGGTCGCTGGAGCTCCGGAAACATAGTAAGACCGGTTCCCGCAGGGGCCACGTACCAGTTGCAGGTTTCACTCGAGAATCATCCCCTGGATCTCTCGGATTTCTACCGCTTTAGCCTCGACGCTGGTGAGAGGGCCACGCTGGTCTTGAAGGGCCTGGACGACTCCAACGCCGACCTGGAGCTTCAGAATGCCTCTGGCACCGTCTTGGCGACGGGGGCCATGGGTGTGACCAATGTGGATCGGGTGGTCGCCGACTTCGAAACGCCGGCCACAGGCACGTACTATGTGCGGGTCAGCGGCTCTTCGGGCGACTATTCCCTGGTGCTCACCCGCAACGCGGCGTTTGATGCGGAGCCCAATGACAGCCTGTCATCCACCCAGGACATCAGCGCTACCTACGTGGCCTTGGGCAGCACTGCCTATAGTTCTTCATCGGTTATCGAAGAGGTCGAGCCCAACGACACACTCGGCACGGCTCAGAATATTGATGCCGTCACCTGGTCACTTGCCGCTGATCCTAACATTGTCTACTCTACCACAGTCCCACACGTCACAATCGACGGCACCGGAGATGGGACGTTTGACTATTACTCGTTCACGATCCCCATTGCAAACACTCTGGGCGTTTTCGACATCGACTTCGGCAGCCATATGGGTGGTCATGTGGACTCATACCTGCACCTGTACAATAGTGATGGCACCCTTCTGGCATCAAATGATGATGCCAGACCCCCAGAAGACTACGGGGCAGGTGGCAGCGTGAATGGTCAGGACTCCTATCTTGAGTACACTTTTACGGCGACTGGCGCTTATGCGATCCGAGTCGGTCGCTATCCTGCCGGAGACCCGGTTCCCGCAGGGGCCACGTACCAACTGCAAGTCTCAATCGAGAATCACCCCTTGAATCTCCTCCACGATTTCTATAGTTTCCCAGTCGCCGAAGGAAAAGAGCTTCACATCTCTACCCTCACCCCGGCCGGTGGGCCGTTCGAGTTTGTCAATGACCTGGATCCGGCCATCGAGCTATATGACCCGACGGACACACTGGTAGCCACCGACGACAACAGCGCCGCCGATGGCCGCAACGCGCAATTGGCTTATACGGCCGCCGCAACAGGCATATACAAGATGCAGGTACTTGCCGCTGCCGGAAATGGTGAGTACGTGTTAGTGGCCAACACCTCGCCAACTGCAGTTGACGACGACACGGCTACCACGCCCGAAGACACGCCAGTGACCATCAATGTGCTGGCCAACGATAGCGACCCCAACGGCGACGCGCTGTCCGTGGTCGCCGTGGGCACGCCAGTCAATGGCGGCGCCACCACCAGTGGCACCACGGCGGTCATCTACACCCCTACCCTCAACTTCAATGGCACTGACACCTTCACCTACACCATCAGCGACACCGGCGGCCTGACCGACACGGCCATGGTGACGGTGACCGTCACCCCGGTCAACGATGCGCCGACGGTGTCGGATGTCAGCAAGACGGGCAACGAGAATGCCACCATCACCTTTGTCCAGTCCGACTTCACCGACTCATTCACCGATGTGGACGGCGACAGTTTGACCAAGATCAAGGCGACCTCACTGCCGAGCCACGGCACGCTGAATCTGGACGGCAACCCCGTTTCGGTGGGTCAGGAAATTGCCGCTGGCGACCTGGGTAACCTGACCTATGAGCCCAATGCTAGCCACAGCGGCGCGGACAGCTTTGGATGGAACGGCAGCGACGGCATGGCCTATGCTCCCTCTGACGCCCAGGTCAACCTGACCATCACTGACGTAACGTCTTCCATCGTGCTGACCAAGACCGCCGACCCGACCGAGGTGGCCGAGCCCGGCGGCACCGTCACCTTTACCGTCCGCATCACCAACATCAGCGCCGTTGACAGCGTCACCATCATCACCCTGACCGACTCCATCCACGGCGACCTGGACAGCCTGGGCACCTGCCATGTGCCACAAGATATCCCCTCCGGTGACTACTACGAGTGCTCCTTCACCGCTACCGTCTCCGGCAACGCCGGAGACAGCGAGACGGACACCGTCACTGCTGAGGGCACTGACGACGATGGTAACCCCGCCACCGCTGACGACACCGCCACCGTGACCATCGCTGGGCCTGCACCCGCCCCGCCGGGCAGCAAAATCTACCTGCCCATCATCCTGAACAACTCCGTTCCCCCCGCCCCCGACCTGGTAGTGGAGAACATCATCGCCACCAGCAACAGCGTGCAGGTGGTCATCAAGAACCAGGGCGATACAGCGGTGCTGCCCGCCGATGAGTTCTGGGTAGACCTGTACATCAACCCTGACCCCATCCCCACCGGCGTCAATCAGATTTGGAATGACCTTTGCGACGAAGGGTTGGTCTGGGGTGTCACCGCGGACGCGCTGCCCCTGGCGCCGGGCGACGTGATCACCCTGACCATCGGCGACGCCCACTACTGGCCGGACTACAGCAAATTCTCCGGGTCGTTCCCCGCAGGCACGCCGGTCTACGCCCAGGTTGATTCGGCCAACACCAACACCACCTACGGCGCGGTGCTGGAGAACCACGAGATTACCGGCGGACCCTACAACAACATCAGCGGCCCGGTGCATCCCACTAATGCCATAGGCGAGGTGCCAGCGGAGGCGGGACTGCCGGTCACGGGTGACCATCCGCCCGCGTCATCCCGCAACCTGCCGCCCAGGCCATAGGACATCTCAGGTGCCAGGCACTCTGCAAGTGCCTGGCACCTCAAAAGCGGAGAGCATGAAAATGATTACAAGAAAGCACAGACCGAGCGTCTGCCCTGTCCTCATCGCCAGTATCGCCTGCGCCCTGTTGGCGGTCGCGCTGCCGGCGGTGACGCAAGCCGCGCCGTCCGCCCTACCGCCCCGGCCCACGCCCCAATCTGCACCCATCCTACGCCCAACCCCGTTGTCCCGGCCGCCTGCCGGAGGCTTCATCGAGTTGCGCTTCCAAACCACCCAAGAGGGTATTCGGAGCGTCGGCCATTGGCAAGAGTTATGGACCGTCGTCCAGCAGCAAGATGGCCTGGAGAACTGGCAGAACCTCGAAGAAGGGTGGCAGGGCACGTTCGATGAGTTCAGTTACGATAAGGACGAAAATGTGTGTCAGGGCAAGAAGACGTGGTGGGTCGCCAAGGCCGACCTCGGTAGGGGGCCGTTCCGTTGGATGATCTACCAGGGTCAAGGAGGAGAACTGTTTGCCCAAAGCGAACCGTTCTATCTGCCACACTCTATTGACGAGGTCGTGAAAGTTGAGGTGTCGCTCGTGCCATAGTGTCGTCCACCATCGACAAGCGTACGACGGCCCTGCCACTCCTAGAGCGGCAGGGCCGTTCGGCATTGTTTGGCCGGTGACTACCGACTGGCCAGCATAAGGGGCAAGAAAATGTACTGCGTTCGCGGCTGAACTAGGATGAGGTCGCTGGCGGAGGAGGTTTCGGTGTTTCCTTCGCCGTCCATCGAGTGGACCTGTACCTGGTGGGTGCCGGGACTCGGGGCTGTCAGGTCTATGATGAGGGTGAAGTCCTCCTGGGACTCGTCAAAAGCGCCGTCATCGGCGGCGAGGGGCTGCCAGGGATTGTTGTCAATGCGATAGTAGATACCAGCGATGTAACTGACAGCCGAGGTCCCCTGGCCAGTGTAGGTGACCTGGGTCGGTTCTTCGTCCGATGCCTGCTGACTCAGCCGGATCAGCGTCGTGTCGAGAATCGCGTCCACCGGGTCCACCACCGAAACGGTCGCCAGGGTCCGGGTTATCTCGTTGCCGGCGGAGTCGAGTACACGCAGGTCAACGGGTAGGTCGCCGGTGGGTAAGGGGGACGTGGTGAAGGTGAAATCTTCGGCGTAAGTGTCGAAAGCACCGTCGGCGGGTTCGGCATTCACCCACTCGCCGCCTGCCACCCGATATTGCACCCGGTCTATCGTGTTGATGATGACACTACGGCGGAGGGGCGAGGGGTAGGAAGCGTCCTGCACGCTGCCGGTGAAGGTTAGTACGTTAGGCCGTTCGGCACCAGTCACGTAATCGGCGCTGATCACGCTCAGCGTGGTGTCAACTGGATCGAGGATGCCGTCGCCGTCGGAGTCGCGCCAGCCGATCTGCCCGCGTGCGTATTCGTCAACGTCCCCATTGCGGTAGGGCCAGGTCTGGCCGCGCATAATGCTGGGCACGTCCGACGCGCAGCCGCCGTATTGGCTGTTTTGATTCTCCACGCCCAGATAGCCCGCTCGGCGCGTGCAGAGTTGGTGGGCGGAGTAGTACTGATCGAGGGCGAGGAAGATGTGGCCGGTTTCGTGAGCGATGACGGCATCCATATTGTGGGGGCCATAGCCGTTGTTGCCGTAAGTCATCACGGTGAAAGGTCCACCCAGATAAGCGTATGCAAAGTAGCCGTTGGAGAAGCGGTTGTCGCTGTCGTTGGAACTGTCCACCACGAAGATGGTAAAGGCCCAATCGGTGTCATAAGTGTCGCGCAGGTCGTTGTTGTAGCGGCGCACCTGGTCGAAATAGGAATAGCCGGTGTAGCCCTTTTTCTCCATCACTTCGGCGATCCAGAGGGACTGGTCGTTGTAGCGGCGGCTGATAGGTTCATAGCCAGTGGTGGTGGGGGCGGCGGTCCCGTCGTCGTAGACGAAGGTGAGGTGAGCGTTGGGCTCGAGGTCGGCCCACCAGTCAAGCGCAGCGGTGATCTCGCTCAGCACCAGCGCCCGCTCGTCTTCGGTCCAATCTTCGGTAGATGGGTCTACACTGCCATCGCTTTCGGGCAGAACGATCCCCACAGCCACGCGCCCGATGAAGTATTCGCTGGTCTCGGTGTAACCGGGGGTCGGGTCGCTGGCGAGAGCCTGCATTCCTTGGGGAGGCGGGGGTACCAGTGCGTCACCCACCAACTCGGCCTCGAGAGTGTCCAGGCTCTGCGCCGTAGCGGCGGGGGCTTCGGGGGCCAGGAGGGCATTCCACACCTGGGCAGCGCGGCGAGCCTCGCCAGTCAACGTGGCTAAGGTCACCTCGTCTACTACCTGCCGGTAGACGGCGGAGACGCCTGCCGGCAGTAGCGCTCCCACCGGTACCTCGGCGATGAGCGCGGCCGGCGGGAAGATGTGAGTTACGTGACCGCCAGCCAGTTTGATGGCCTCGGTGACCGAATTAACGTAGTTTGCGTCAGCCACGTCAGCGCCGGGTGCCAACAGGACTAACGCCTGGTTCGACGAGGGTGCAGCGGCCTGTGCGGCCAGAGCCTGATCAACCTGAGTCAGGGGGCCAATGAGCAACAACACGGTGAGGCCTACAGCGGCGATCGAACGTAAACCGTAGCTTCTCATGTCCACTTTCTATTTCCTTCCCAACGCAGCACAGCGCTAAGCCACACATCGCAGTCCAAACTTTCGCCCTTTATCTTAGCAGCAGGCTGTTTCACACACCGTTTCGCAGAGCGTGTCAAACAGCGTGTCAAAAAAGCGAGTTGCGAATTGCGAATTGCGAATTAGGGATTGTGAAGAGAGGATGTCATTAGGAGGGGTAAATTGTTGGTAGATTGGTGGGTTGGTGAGAGGGACCAACTGCCAATTTACCAGCGCCCGGCATACAAAGCAAAACCACCAGGGATAGAAAATCCCTGGTGGTCTGTTGAGAAACTTTCTGGCTAACGGCTATCCGCTAACTGCTAATTAAACGAACGCAGGCTGTGACGGGCCTGGCCCGCCACAGCGCGCACCTCGGGGTCAGGGTCGCGGGCCAGCTGCTCCAGCGCTGCGAGGGCGGCTTCTCGGATTTCCTCCTGAGCACCGATCACCCCCAGCGCGGCGGCTGCCCGCCCTCGGACGACGGGTTCGGCGGCCTGGGCCATCTCCACGACGCCCGCCAGTGGTTCTGGCCCCATCCGGGCCAGCGCCTGGCTGACGAAGCGGGGCTCCACCCCCTCGCGCAGCGCGAAGAGCATCAGAGGCAACAGGGCCTGGCGGGAAGTGACGATGGTCTGGACATAGCCTTCGGCAGCGGCCAGCGCCAGGGCCTCGGCCAGGTAACGGCGCGCCTGCCGCTGGCGGTCCGCCCATAAACAGGCCAGACTGATCAGAGCGGCCGATACAAACACACCGTAGCGGACACCCAGCCGGTCGAAGGTCCGGTACACCTCAACTAACTGACGAAAACTTCCCAAGGAACTGAGGCCACTGATATGGGCCAGGGCGACCGCCGTCTGGGCAAGGGCTAACTCCAGGGGCAAAGCGGAGCGGGCCTGACAACGGTGCAGCGCGGCCTCGGCTACCTCGGCGGCTTGTATCGCGTGGCCCTGAAGGAAGTGGGCGTACACCATAAGGACCTCTCCATATAGCCGATGAAGTCCATCCTCGCCAGCCGCTTCGGCCTCGGCTATCGCCTGACGGAAGGCCCTTTCCGCCTCGGCGAATTGCTCCCGATCCAGATGAATGTTGCCCAGATCGGTGTAGGCGTGGGAGAGGGCCAGCCGGTACTGGATCTGGCGGGCTGCCTCCAGCCGCCGGTGCGCTGCCTCCCAGGCGATCTTGCTCTCCCCCCACTCTCGCAGAATGGCCGGCACGGGGTTGCGGAAGGCCGCCACGATCTCTGCGGGAACATCGTGCCCGGCTTCCTGCTCGGCCAGGCGATTCAGGCCCATCGCCCGATGGTAGCCCCCCCGGAGATAGGCAACCCAGGCCTGAGTGCGCAATACCTGGAAGGCGAGCAGGTGATGGCCGCGACCGAGGATCAACCGCTCGGCCTGCTTTAGCGAGGCTTCAGCGTCAGATAGGTCTCCCTGGCAAGCCTGCAGTTGCCCGATGGCACAGAGGGCAGCCGTGTGACAGCGTGAGTCCGCCTCGTCCCAGTAGGTCATCGCCCGCCGCCCGGACTCGATCCCCTCGGCGTAATGGCCGCGCAGGAGTTCCAGTTCGGCCAGGGCGAGCAGGCTGTCGCCTTGAGCGGCGCTGTCCTGCTGAGCCTCAAAGTCCGCCGCTGCCCGGAGGTAGAGCAGGTGGGCCTCCTCCACTCGTCCTTCCGCCTGGCGGAGCTGGCCGGCGTTCAGCGTGAGACGCGGATGCCGGTCCCGCACAGCCGGCTCCAATTGATCCAGCCAGCGGGCCAGCGGCTCCAGGCGGCCCTGTTGCAAGTAGGTAGGGGCGATCTGTTCGAGCAGGCTGGCTATTCCTGGTTCATCGCCTGTCTGCAGGCAGTGAGAAAGGGCTTGCTCCAGGTCACCCTGCTGCTCCCAGGCCTTCGCCGCTCGCCGGTGCAGGGCCTCCACCTCGGTGTTGGAGAGGTGATAGGGGAGTTCCGCTCGCAGAAAGGCCAGAAAGAGGGGGTGGTAGGCGTATTGCGGCTCTGTACCCCCCCCAGCCCCCCCTACGAGGGGGGGAGGCGTACCCTCCCCAACCCCCCCTACGAGGGAGGAGGCTGCATGAGACGCGACGCGCCGGAGGAATAGGTTGCGCCGCTCCAACTTGGCCAGCCACTCAGCCGGGCTGCTCACATTGTCTACATTTTGGGGCACACCCAGGACAGCCTGACATAGGCCAGGGCTCAGCCGGTCCAGGACGGCGCTGCGCAGGAGAAAGGTGCGCACCTCGGGCGGCTGGGGGGCCAGTACCTCATCGCGCAGGTAGGCGAAGACTCCTTCCCAGACGTCGTCCAGGCTGGCGGCGAAACGGCTGAGAGCGTTGGCGGCCAGCCACAGAGGTGCTACCCATCCCTCAGCGCGGGTGGTCAACTCGGCGACCTCGGCCGGGCTGAGACTCAGCCCCTGCGCTTGCTTCAGAAATGCGGTCGTCTCCTCGTCGGTGAATCGGAGTTCGGCGGCACGGAGTTCCAGCAACTGACCTCGAACACGCAAGCGGGGCAGCGGGAGAGGAGGATCCACCCGCGTCAGCAAGTAGAGATGCCCGTTAGCAGGAAAATGCTCCACCAGATATTGGAGTATTTTCTGGCTATCCAAATCAGTCAGAGCCTCCAGGTCGTCGAGGACAACGACGAACGGTGCAGGGTCCAGCGATGCCAGCGTGCTCACCAGGAGGCCCAACGCCTGCCGGGGGTCCCCCTGCAAGGAGATGAGGTCGTGGACCTCTTCCTGCAGGGCCCGCCCCACGGCCGGGTGCGACTGAGCCACGGAGGCAACCAGGCCTTCTACGAAGGTGAGCGGCACGTTGTCTGCCTCACTCACTTTGTACCACGCGAATAGCGCTCCCCCCCCTACGAGGGGGAAAGCGCCACTCTGCGAGCGGGCGGCCAGCCACTGGGCCAGCAGGGTCGTCTTTCCGTAGCCAGGAGGGGCAGAGAGCAGGGTGAGGCGGACGGTGAGGCCTCGGTCAAGAAGAGAGAAGAGACGGGGACGGGGAAGAGATTCGGGTGGCGGGGAGGGAGGAGTGAGACGGGAAGTGAGAACAAGAGACGAAAAGGTGGATGTAGGAGAAGCCTCATGCTGGAGGATCTGTTGGTATAGGTCCTGGGTCTCTTCCAGGGGCTCAATGCCCAGTTCGCGCTGGAGGAGACCCCGATAGGTGCGGTACTGGCGGAGGGCCTGGGCCCGCTGTCCGGTCTCCCAGTAGAGGCGCATGAGAAGACGGTGGGCGTCCTCTTGGAGAGGGTCAAGGACGAGGAGACGTTGACAGGCGGCTATGGCCTCGTCTCGCTCACCCCGGGCAATGAAGCCCTGGATGAGACTGGTCAGGGCGCGGAGGAGGAGCAGAAAGAGTCGTTCCCGTTCAAGGGTGAGCCACTCCTCGAAGTTGGGGGCGTGGGAAACGAAGAATCCGGCCAGAAAGTCCCCCTGGTAGAGGTCAAGGGCCCTACGGATCCGGCGGACGCCTTCGGAGGCGGGGGAAAAACGGGATTGCGGGTCCTGGAAGCACGCCTGGAGGACTTGTTCGAAATCGCGGATATCCACCCAGCAGCGGGCGGTGGGTGGGACGTAGACCCAGGAGCCCTCAACGGTCATACAGGCTTCGAGAGGAAGGCCGACTTGGTCAAGGACGCGGCGGAGGTGCCATAGCGCGCGACGGAGGTTATAGCGAGCCTGGGATTGGGGCACTTCACCCCATAGGAGGGTGGCCAGGTGCTCGCGGGAGAACCGCTGCCCGGGCTGACAGGCCAAATAAATGAGGAGAGCCTGCTCTTTCCGGGCCAAAAGCCTGGTGAGGGAGGCTCCTTCATAGAGGAGCCGTGGCTCACCCAACAGACGAAGGATTAGAACCTCCTGATCGTTCTCTACCGCCATCAGCCTCCGCCTCGTGAATCAGTCGTGCGCTTCGCCCTCCCGAACACGCCCAGCCGCTTCAAAGCCCGCAGCCAGCGCTTTCAAGTTGACGTCCGCCGTCCCTCGTGGGGCACGATCCCGCACCGCCGCCTCCAGCGACTCCCGTGACACAACCCCAGTTAGCCCCGCCAGCAGTCCCAGGCCAACTACGTTAGCGACGATCTCCTGCCCCGTCACGTCTCGCGCCAAAGTAGTCATCGGCACACGCACTGCCCGCGTCGTCGGCGCACGGGTGACGTGATCGGCATCCAGAATCAGCAATCCCTCTCTGCGAATCTGATTGCCATACCGATCACATGCCTCCTGGCTCATACAAAGCGTGATGTCGGCCTGGATCACCTTAGGATAGTAAATCTCCCCATCGGAGATCATCACCTCCGACCGGCTGGCCCCGCCTCGCGCCTCCGGCCCATACGACTGGATCTGGGTGACGTTTTTGCCGTCCCGAATAGCCGCTTCGGCCAGCAGGATGCCGGCCAGGATAGCACCCTGCCCGCCTGTACCGGCCAATCGCACCCCGTATTGCCTCGCCATCAGGTCGCCTCCTCCCCTCTCCTCGTAGGGGAGGGGTTGGGGGAGGGGTACTCCTGTGCTCGCTCAATAATCTGATCGTAGAGCCGTGTGTACTCCGGGATGTCTCGGTTCACGAACACACCGCGTACGATGACATCGCGCTTTTCCTCTTCACTCATCTCCTTGGCCCGCTTGAGCGGTATGATCTGTTCCTTAAGGCGGCGCATCATATCGGGCGCGGTGCCCCAGTGGTTGATCCGGCCCAGCGTCGTGTGGCAGTAACTCACCGCCTCGACCACCGCAAATCCTTCCTTGGTGATCGCCTGGGCGATGTATTTTTCCAACTCCTGCACGTGGTAAACGGTGCTGCGAGCGACGAAGGCCGCCCCGGCCGCCACCGCCAACTCAGCGATGGGGAAGGGCTGCTCGATGTGGCCGTAGGGAGCGGTCGCCGCCAGTGCGCCGATGGGTGTGGTGGGCGAGTACTGGCCACCAGTCATCCCGTAGGTGAAGTTGTTGACCACGATGGCGGTCAGCCCGATGTTTCGCCGGGCAGCGTGGATGAAGTGGTTGCCGCCGATAGCCAGCGCGTCGCCGTCGCCCATCACCACGATGACCTTCATCTCCGGTCGCACCATCTTCAGCCCGGTGGCGAAGGCCAGCGCCCGGCCGTGGGTGGTGTGCATCGTGTTGAAGTCCACGTAGACCGGCATCCGCCCCGTGCAGCCGATGCCGGAGATCATCGCCACGTCGTTCTTGTCCAGTTGCAGCCCGTCCACTGCCCGGATGATGGCCCCCAGGACAATGCCGATGCCGCAGCCAGCACACCAGACGTT